>CAZGPI010000005.1:0-86634 GCA_964527595.1 uncultured Pseudomonadota bacterium | reverse complement strand
GGCTTGGGCAATTTTTACCAAAAGCGCTTTGCAGCAAAAGCTCGCCCAGATTGTGATTTTAAGTATTTTTCGAATTGTTTTGCGCAATCCATATTCTTAAATGCTGAGCACATTACCAATTCCCATGGCTTGTCTTTTCTTGTGTGGATTGAACCCCCGGAATTATGTGTTTCAATCCGTTGTTTTACATTGGTTGTGTAACCAACATAAATCTTATCCGGATAATTTATCGATTTGATTAAATAAACGTAGTAAAACATAGATTTTATAAAGAATAAAAAAAGAGCCTAATTTGTTTGTAACTAGTCCGTCTTCGTTCCTAAGAAGGAACTACGTCGGACAGTCTTCGCTTCTTATTTCAAAATTTATTTTGCTATCATTATCAAGTACTGGCGCAAGCCAGACGAAGCTGCGTAGCAGCGAAGACTGGTGGAGCTAACCGGATTCGAACCGGTGACCTCTTGAATGCCATTCAAGCGCTCTACCAACTGAGCTATAGCCCCATAAACAAGCAGAATCGAAATTTCATATTTAAATTGTACGCAAAGTTGGCAAAAAGCGCAAGGTTAATTTCTATGTTTTTTGTTGGTTTGTATCCGAATGCCTGCCGTGTTAAGCTGTTGCTTGATAAGCAATTGTTTTTAATAAGGAGTAATGATGAATTTTTTGGCTTCATTTTTTTCCATATGCCGTACTCTGGCGCCGATCATTTATGCTATTAAACAAGCTGGTGGCGTGGCATATCTTGTTGGTGGCAGTGTCCGTGATCTTGTTTTAGGCTGCGAAATTAAAGATGCCGATATTGAGGTCCATGGATTAACGGTTGAACAATTAAATAGTGTTCTTAAGATCTTTGGCCCGGTGGTAGAGGTTGGTAAGAAGTTTGGGGTGTTACGGATAGCTGGGCTTGATGTTGATTGGTCATTGCCGCGTAAAGATAGTAAGGGCCGTAAGCCAGTAGTCGAGATTGACCCTAATATGACTATTGAGGTTGCGTGCCGACGCCGTGATTTGACTATGAATGCAATGGCACTCAATCTTTATGATGTTTGTCGCAAGGTTGAAAGGGAGGTGCAGGAGGGAACGGCCTGCATAAAGAACTCATCCGATTTTGAAATTATTGACCATTATGGTGGGCTCAAAGATATCGCAGAACGGCAATTACAAGCCGTTGATCCAATATTGTTTCTTGAGGATCCGCTGCGATTTTTTCGGGTGATGCAGTTTATCGGGAGATTTGAGATGCAGCCGACACAACAACTTAACGCTTTGTGTTCAACCATGAAATTATGGGATGAGCAAAGCAATTCGCCGATATCAAAAGAGCGTATATTTGAAGAAATAAAAAAATTATTTTTGCAGTCAAAAAGGCCATCATTGGGTATTCGGTGGTTAAAGGACATTGGGCGGCTGAACGAAATCTTTCCTGAATTGCATGCCTTGGTTGGCGTGGCGCAACGTCCTGATTATCATCCAGAGGGTGATGCATTTGAGCATACAATGCAGACGGTTGATGCTGCCGCTCAACAGAATTTTTATCAAGCATCTGATAATTTGACGGCCGAAGATGAAAAGTTTTTAGTTATATTAACCATGTTGGTGCATGATTTGGGAAAAGCTTCAACTACCGATGAGCAATTGCATTGCAAGGGACATGAAGAAGCAGGGGTCCCTTTGGCTGAGCGGTTGATTAAGCGAATTACAGACAACCACTTTTTGCCAGCTGCCATTAAGAAATTGGTGCGTCATCATTGTGCGCCAGTATATTTAACCCATGATGGTGTTGGTATTAATGCTTATAAGCGCCTTGCAAGTAAATTATCGCCAGAGGTGACGTTACGGCATATTGGGTTGGTTGGCTTGGCTGATATTCTAGGGAGAAATGATCAAGGGCCTTGCCCTTTAGTTCAGGCTAAACTTGAGTCTCATGAGAGTAGAATAAAGTTGTTTATGGCTCAGGCAGATCAAGCGCGGGTTGCCAATGGGCCTGAAAAACCTGTTTTGTTGGGTCGACATTTATTAGATGTTATAGCACCAGGGGCTGAGCTTGGAAAGTTACTTAATCAGGCGTATCATATTCAAATCGAAGAGGGCATTAAAGATTGGCAGGAGTTGCGGGAGCTGGTGCTCAAAGATGCTCAGAAAATTGTAAAAGCAAATTAGGGCTCGAACAACCCTAATTTGCTTTGGTCGACTTGTTTATTTTCCAGCTTTTATTTCTGCTCCCAGTGTGGCAATCCACTCATTAAGTTTTACCTTTTGGTTAGGACTTAGGAATAGTGCTGACGCTGTAAGCTTTTTTCTTCCCACTTCTTCTAATAGGTTGGATAATTGTTGTTTGTTGATTTTTGGTGGTGTATCGCGTTGAACAAAAAGTGTGTTGAGTGCGATAATGAATGCTTTTCGAGCATTTGCATTGGTATGTTGCGTGAAAAGTGCAAGCGCTGAGCTATATGAAGTTAGGTTTTTAGTTGCGAGCGCTTGGTCGATAAGAGCTTCAAGATAAGTTTTCTTTTGTGTTGCTATCGATTGTGCGGTTGTCAGCTCTTGAGCCCAAAGCATAACACTCGGAAGTTGGTTTGCCGCAAGAAGATTTGGGGTTTTTATAGTTGTGTCAAAAAAAACAGAAAGTGCTTGAATTTCGTCTAATTTGACATTTCCACGATGGGTAAAAAGTGCGGGCATGGTATTCGAAATGAAAAGTTCACGCTCATATGCTGCTTCTGGAAGCCTTATGTAGGGTAGCGTGCTTTGATAAAGAATGACGAGATCTTTAAAGGTTGGTTGCGGCTGTGGGGCGGTTAAGGTAAGCGTGCTTTGTATAATATGCCCCCAATTTTCAAACTGTTGGTAGGTGATCACATCAAAAGTTTTTTGCTTGCGTGATGCTGGCGATGCAAGTTCCATGAACATTTTTTGTGCAGAGATGAGTTCTTCTTTTGTTAGCGTTTTGCGTGTGTTAAATATGGTGGTGACGCCATCAATAAACAATTGTTTTTCGTAGCGATCAATATTGGAAACCATTGTTGGGATCGCCGCATTTAAAGCCGTCATTTTTGGCGTTGGTTTTATTTGGGTCTTAGCAGCAACAATTTTTGCCAATGCATTGGTTGTTGCAAGTTGATTTTTTGAAACAAGCGGCGCTGATTCTTTATTTTGTGCGACAGCCTGAAATAGGTTGCTTAGCGCGGTTATTTCTTGCATTGATTTATTTGCCCGTTCGTTATAGAACTGCGAAATTCTTTGAGCAAGAAGTTTCTTGAGCATTGTTTTTTCTTGCGGTGTGATTTTTGTCGTCAACAAAGCAACAGCTTTTGTTCCTGCGGCTATGATGCTTAAATAATCCAATGATGTTTCTAGTGTAAGTTTGACGGCGGCAAGGTCTTTTATTGCGGTCAAATTTGGTTGAGGTTGGCTTTTGGTCTGAATGATCGATGCATTACCTTTATCGATAGTAAGTTTTTGGGGGAGCTTTGATGTTGTAATTTGTGGTTTCCCATTATTTATTTTTTGTGGCAAAGCTTTGGATGTTTGTTGAGAAGGTAATGTTCCTTTTCCGCCTTTTGTAGTTGGCGCGGGCGGTGGTTGTGGCGATGATTTAGGCAACGGTGGTGTATATGCCGGAAATTTAGGTGTTGGCTGGGGCGTTGGTATTGATCTTGATGGAGTTGGTGTAATCGCCGTTAATGAAGAAGATTGTGGTGTGTATGTTGGGGCCGCGGTAGGTATTGTTGGTAGCTGCGCAAATGTTGTAGTAGATAACAAAAATATACTGGCGAGGCCTAGCTTTAGGTAGTAATTTTTTTTCATGTTAGCTCCTTTTTATTCTAGTGTGATTTCTGGTTCTGTTGGAGTAGTTGCCGCTGCTGGTTGTTGTGTTACGACTTGGGCGGCTGCCTGAACTGGTTCTAGTTTGATTTCTTGTTTTGGTTGTTCTTGAGGCGTTGTTGCTGCCACTGGTTGCTGTATTACGGCTGGGATAGTTGCCTGAACCGGTGTAGGTTGTGCTACTGCTGATGGTGCTGCTGCCGGTGCGGTTACCGCGACTGGCGCTGTCGATATTGGTGATAAAGTTTGGGATTGCGGTGCCGTTGATAGAATAACCTTTTGTGTGGCTGGTTTAATCGGAGGTGTGCTTTTTTTGACAGGCTTTTTTTTAGGTGTAATTTGTTTTTGTATCGGAGCGGTAGGTTGTTTAGTGGCAGCAGCTTTTGGAACGCCGCGTCCTGCAACTCTCCTTTCTTCCATGAATTTTGTTTTACCTTTGCTTGCGTAAGTTAGTGGTTTCTTTTTTGCCGTAGCCGCCAGTTTGCTGCGTGTAATCAACATTTTTTTGCGCCACTCACTAAGCGAAATAGGTTTTGGGGCCGGAGCTTTTACTACCGGCTTGATTTGCACTGCCGGTACGGTTACGGTTGGTGTTGGTTGAGTTGCTGGTAACGCTGGGGCGACTGATATTACCTGTGTTGCCGGATTGTTTACTGATGGGGCAGGTGCTACTGTTACGGGTTGAGCTACGGGAGTATCGATTTCAATTTCGATGTCTTCGCTTGCTCCCTTAAGGCTCGAAAGTATTAATGGACAGACAGATTGCATAGAAAGATATACGATTGAGAGTAAGAGATATTTTTTTTTATTTTTCATAAAACCCTTCTCGTTATTTTTAATTTTCAAATGCACGGCAATTCTTCTGAAAGTGTTGCACGGGGCGAGTCTGTTTTGCAAGGTATTATGAAAATATTGAGAAAGGTATTTAAAATGAGATTAGATCTACGAAAAGGGGAATTAGCCGCTTTTTAGTTCGCTGTTTTTAAAATTGTTATTTTTTAGTCTCTTTTTCACCTATACTAATAAAGTTAAATACGGGGGTCTTGGGGGTATATGAAAAGTTTGGTTGAGTTTAAAAAAAATAAGTAGGGTATTAAGCCATTAAAGGATGAGTATGCATTTTAATATTTTTAAAACGGCGGCGTGGCAATTGATTATGCAATCCGATCCAATGTGTTGGTTTATTTTGTTGTCTTTATTTATTACATCGATTTTTTGCGTTGCAATCATCGCACTGAAATATTTTTCCTTTAGAACTGAGCGTCGGAGTCTTGAGGCCCTAGCACAAAGGATGAAAAGCGTCCGATCGTTTACCGACTTAATTGCGGTGAGCAAGGAATTTCGTGATGGTCTTGGCGGCCGATTTTTATTGTCAGCATTGAGTGAGCTCAAGGTTCTTTTGGATGCAGCGGCAAAGAAAAAAAGTCAGGGAGTTACTGAGGACGTTGCACCGACGTTGTCCGATCGTGACATAGATATATTGGAAACCGAACTGGTTGGCATTTCAGGCCAATTGATCGTTCAACAAGAAACGTATTTACCTGTATTATCGACGAGCGCGGTAGCCGCACCTCTTGTTGGGTTATTTGGTACGATTTGGGGTCTGATTAATTCATTTATTGATATCAGTAGAGAAAAAAGTGCCGATATTGCCACGGTTGCACCAGGTTTGGCTGAAGCCTTGATCGTTACCCTTGGGGGCCTTGTTGTTGCTATTCCAGCTTTGATTGCTTTTCATTATTTTGCTTCGCAGGTGCGTCAATTTGACCATCAGCTTAATGACCTTGGTGATAGATTTTTGAATATTATTAAACAAACGTTTGTTAAGTAAGGAATCGTCATGAAGCGTTCACGTACAAACCGTTTGAGTATGGGCGATGTTTCTCTTATCCCTTTAATCGACACGTTTGCCACCTTACTTGTTATTTTTATGGTAACCGCTCCGATGGTTCAAAATAGTATAAAGGTTGATTTACCGCAGGGGAAAAGCCGCGAAGTTGGTGTAACGCAGGAACTTGTGGTGACGGTAAGTAAAGACGGTAAGTTGTTTTTTAATAGTTATCCAGTTGAACATAAAAAACTTGTTTCGGTTGTCCAAAAGGCATTAGAACATAAGCAGGATACGCCTGTATTTGTCAGGGCAGATCAGCAAGTTGCCTATGGCAAAGTTATTGAAGTGGTTGATGAACTTAAGCAGGCTGGGGTCAGGTATGTTGCAATGTCAACAAGGCAACTTTCTTAAAGTAACCAGATAGTGGGTTGGGGTGGGCATAACGTATGAATAACATTTTAAACAGAAAATATATCATAATTTCTCTGGCGATACACCTGGGAATTATTTTGGTTATGGCTTACGTTATTCACAGCAATCGCATTAACAAAACATTCTTAGTTTTTGGTGCCCACTCAAAAAAACCAACACAAGCAATCATGAAGTTTGGCCGCCGCCCGTATGTTCCTTTTCTGGGTGGAACGCGCGCTGCTGGCAATGGTAAGCAAGGTAAGGGTGCCGGAAAAAATACAAAACCTAAAAATGATTTCAAGCACATAAGTAAGGGCAAGCATTCACTGACAAAGCTCACCCCTAAGATGGCGAATAAAAAACTTTTAGCCAAAAAGCAATCAGTAAAAAACGCCAGAATTGAAAAACAACCATTATTGTTGGCTGGTGAGGCCGCGGTAAGTTTTCATAAGAAAATTTTAGTCAAAAAGATGCAGGATGCGCGGCTAAAAGAGCTTAAAGCGCTTGAAGTAAAGATCGCTGAAATGGAGCGACGAGAGCGGAAGTTGCTTTTGGCCAAGCGCTCAGAAGCTTTGCGGCTCAAAGAAATTAGTTTAGAAAAAGCTGCCAAAAAGCAAGCTGAAGCTGAAAAGTTGCTGCTTGCCAAAAAAGAGGAAGAAAAGCGCCAACAGGCTGTTGAGCCTGATGATCATGACGATGATACAAAAGACATTGAAGATAATAATGTAACAGAAAATGGCGAAAAGATTTTCGCTGAAAATGGGCAAACAGATATCATGGAATTTAATCTTTTGGCCGAATCCGACCAAGAGACGCGTGTATACCAAAAAAGCATTCAACATGAAGTTATGCGTTTGTGGCACCCGCCGCTTGGTGTATCAAAGGGTACAACGTGCCGCGTATTTTTTGCCGTTGGTCGCAAAGGCAATGTTGAGCAGTTTGAATTTGTGACACGCTCAAAAATGTTGATTTATGATTTAAGTATTCTTCGCGTTGCCAAGCAATTTAAGTTTGATGATTGTTTGTGGGGCAAGCGATTTGCCATAGATTTTTGTCAATAAAGGCTCTACACTAAAAGGCCTTATCTAGTTGAGTATGAATCAAAGAGGAGCTCCATATGATAAATTTTCAAAAAATTGTTCATCGGCTATCGGCCATGGCGTTTTTTAGCCTTATTGCCATTACCAATGCTGTAGCGGTGGTAGATAGCAAGGCGCCGAAGTCTGATCAAGATTTTTCATTTCAAGTTGATGCAAGCACACAAGCTTTTAGTAAATTAGGCTGTTTGATGTTATGCATTGGCCAGGATGAAATGCTTTATAAGGTCGCTAAGACCGTTAAGTTTGATTTGGAGTTTTCTGACCAACTTGATGTTGACCTAAAAAAGGCAGACTTTGAACCAGCAACAGAAGTTTTACCGAAGCTTTTTGCAAAAGGAACATCGCTGTGTTTGTTTATGAAGGCCGAAAAAGCAAAAGTGGATGGCTGTGTTGTTGAGGTAACGCTCAAAGAACCAAGCTCGCAGCAGGTGCTATTTAGTCGCAAATTTACTTGTAATGAAAAGAATCTTATTCATTCAAGTCACTCAATATCGCAGGAACTTTTTCCTGTGCTTACCGGGCAGGCGGCGCCAGTTTTGAGTACTTTGGCTTATTGCAAGCAAGTCTCACCAAAAAATAAAATTTTGTGTATATCCGATTATGCGTGCCGCAAAGAACGTACGTTGTTTGAATCAAATAAGATTAATCTTGCGCCACGCTGGCATTCTAAAGTTCCTATATTGTTTTATTCTCAACTTACGCGCTCAAACAATCGTCTGATGTCGTACGATTTGAAGTCGGGCAAGCAGCAGGTTGTTTGCTCATATGACGGATTGAATATGCAGCCATCATTTTCGTTGGATGGTATTCGCGCCGTGTTATGTTTGAGCGCAGGCTTGCGAGGTAATTCAGAATTGTTTTTGTACGATCAACTTGAAAGCAATCGGGCTGGTAAGCGTATTTTTGCCCAGTTGACCAATAATGGTGGCAATAATGCATCGCCAACACTTTTGGCCAATGAAGATGTAGTTTTTTGTTCAGACTTTGAGACAGGGTCTCCACAGATTTACTATTTTGATCGAAAAAACAAAGTGACGCGACGTTTAACCAATGGGCGCGGTTATTGCGCAGCCCCATCATATTGTGCGGCAACCAATGCGATTGTGTATAACCGTTTTGTCAAAGGTTGTTTTCAGTTGTTTGCCATCAATTTGAATGATAAAAATAGGGTAGAGCGCCAATTGACCGTTGCTGCGGGTGATAAACAAGAGCCTGTATGGTCAGATTGTGGTCGTTATGTTGCTTTTTCTTATGACTGCAAAGAAAAGGGATCGAAGCACGTGGTCTCACAAATCGCAGTTCTCAATATGGCAAGCAAGAAGATTAGGGTTTTGACGGGCGGAGGCGAGCCAAAAAGTTTCCCATGTTGGGTTAATGAGCCCTATTACGCCTAATACGATGACTCATTCTTGACAATTCGTAATAAGTCGGCGGCGAGAGTATTGTTCTTGAAAAGCTGGCGAAATGTTCAATAATTTATTAGAATAGTAATTAAAGCAAGCGGGCGTCTGCTTATTGTATTGAAGATTAACCTTCCATAAAAAGCGAAGAATGAAAAATATGAGTAAGAATATAAAAAAAGGCGGGCTCAATGGACGTGGGCCAAACGCAATGTGGTTTTTGTTATTCTTGGTTTTTTCGGGCGTTTTATACCTTTTTTGGTATAACAGCGTCAACCGAGATGTAGATGTTTTGACATACTCCAAGTTGTTAACGGCTGTTGAAAAAGACCGCGTAGCATCGGTCTTGGTGCAGGATCAGCTCGTCCAGGGTAAGTACAAAGATACAAACAAAATGTTTAATGCTTACGTTGTTCCATCTGAAAAGTTATGGGACTCTTTGCGACAACATAATGTAGACATTGAAATATACCCACAAGAGAAACAGCCATGGGGTACCTATATATTCCTGTCATTACTGTTTTTTGTGGTTATGTTTCTTGTTATGTATTTTAGGCAATCTCAAGGCGGTGGCGGTGGTAGCAGTAAGATTTTTTCGGTTGGCAAGAGCCGCGCTAAGTTTTTTTCTCCCAATACCATTAATACAACATTCAAGGATGTTGCCGGGATGCCTGAAGTTAAGGAAGAGCTGCGGGATATTATTGAATTTTTAAAAAGCCCAGAAAAATTTGATCGCCTTGGCGGAAAAATACCGCGGGGTGTCTTGCTTAACGGTGCTCCTGGTAATGGCAAAACGATGCTCGCTAAAGCAGTCGCCGGAGAAGCAAGCGTTCCATTTTACAGCATTAATGGATCAGACTTTGTTGAGGTTTTTGTTGGGGTTGGTGCCTCACGAGTTCGTGATCTCTTTGCTCAGGCAAAACGCCAGAGCCCTTGCATCGTTTTTATCGATGAAATTGATGCCGTTGGGCGTCAGCGAGGTATCGGTATGGGCGGTGGTAACGATGAACGGGAACAGACCCTGAACCAGTTATTATCGGAAATGGATGGTTTTTCAACCGAACATGGCGCCGTTATCGTGTTGGCAGCAACCAATAGACCAGATGTTTTGGATAAGGCTCTCTTGAGACCCGGTCGTTTTGACCGGATTGTTGAGGTTCCGTTTCCTGATCTTTCAGCTCGCGAAGAGATTTTGAAGGTTCATGCGCGTAACATTAAGCTTGAGCCATCGGTCAATCTTTTACAGATTGCTCGTGGAACACCGGGATTTAGTGGTGCCGATCTTGCCAATTTGATTAACGAGGCTGCGCTGCAGGCGGCAAAATTTGGTAGCGAGTCGGTTAAAATTGAGTTTTTCGAGGCTGCTCGTGACAAGCTCATGTTGGGTACCGAGCGAAAAACGCTGGTATTTACCGAAAAAGATAAACTAATGACCGCTTATCATGAGGCTGGTCACGCATTATTAAATGTTTTGCAGCTTGACACAGATCCTTTGCACAAGGTAACCATTATTCCACGTGGGAGAACGCTTGGGGTATCATGGTCAATGCCTGAACGAGATAAATACTCGAGCAATAAAACAGAGATGCTAGCAAGGATCGTTGGGTGTTTTGGTGGATTACTGGCAGAAAAAATGGTGTTTAACGATCAAACAACCGGTGCCAGAAATGATATTGAACAAGCGACAAAGATTGCTCGGTCTATGGTTTGTTATTATGGAATGTCAGACCTTGGGCCAATAGACCTAAGTTCTACAGAGGAAAATCCTTATTTGGGACGAGATATTCAAAATGGTAAGGAGTTTTCAGAAAAAACAGCACAACGAATTGACGAAGAAGTTGAAAAGATTGTCAAACAGTGTTACACAAAGGGCGAGCTGTTGCTTAATACGCACCGAGATAAGCTCGATTTGCTTGCATCAACGCTAGTTGAGCGCGAGACACTGCAGGCTAAGGATGTTTATGATCTATTGGGTATCGAACCAAGAGAAATGCACAACCTTCGCCCAGATTAATCTTTTCTTTTAAAAAAATATGCTTTTGCTAAACTGGTACTCGGTTTAGGTATAACACGCGAAAGGACTATGAACCAATGTCAAATATTTGTAAAATATGTAGTAAGCGTCCTCAGGTTGCTAAATTAGTAAGTAACGCCAATAATAGGACCAAGCGATGGGTGTATCCCAACGTTCACGTTATGAGATTTAGGCTTAAAGGACAAACCGAGGTTTATCGCGGTTCCGTCTGCACAAAGTGCGTTAAAGCTGGAAAGATTGAAAAAGTTATCTAAAGTTATTTATGATTGAGCATTAAGGATTTAAGCATGGCAAATACAAAGTCTGCAAAGAAGCGCGTCAAACAAAACACAAAACGACGCTTGTGTAATCTTGCTCGTCGTTCTGCACTCAAAACAGCCTCAAGAAAAGTTATGGATGCTGTTAATGCAAATGATGTTACCGCAGCTAAAGAGTTGTTGGTAAAAGCCGAGGCTCAAATCGCCCGTGCTTGCGGCAAAGGTATTATGAAAAAGAATACCGCTGCCCGTAAAGTAAGCGGTTTGACAAAGAGAGTTGCCAAGGTTGCAGGGAGCAAGTAATAGAACTGCGAATGTGTCTGTTGGTGATGAAGCATCAAACTACCTGCAAAGGTTAAAAAGGGTGAGGATGCGGTATGATGAAGTCTTGTGAAACGGTAGTTATCGTTGATTCGATAGAGGAAGCTGTCAAGTTTTACACGGAAAAATTGGGGTTCGATATTGTCGACCTTCTCGTAAGCGAAGAAGGTGGTCAACATTTAAGTTTGGCCCGTCTTCGCAAAGGGAAGTGTTTCATCAAATTCAGAATTCCGCTCGTTGAAGAACTTGCAGAGTTTAGTTTTATCAAGCGCTGCGCAAGCCGTTGCGTGTGCATTTCTTGTGAGATGAAAAAAGGACTCGACAAGTATTATACTCGCTGCCAAAAGAAAGGCGTCAAGATTGCGAGCGAACTTAAAGATTGTGCCGAAGCGGGCCTGCGTATTTTTTCTGCTAGGGATCCATTTGGTGTGAAATTGGTTTTTGCTCAACCGTTAGTAATGGCGACAAAAGCAGTTGATGCGATTGATTTTTGCGGAATGCCCGTAAAAAAGGCCCAGGCAAAAGATCCTCAGGTTCTTGATCAAATGGTTAATCATCTCAAAAATTTTGGAATCTTGCGTAGATCGGCTAAGAAATTTGCCAAATTAAAAGCTAAAGAACTTACGAATTAATTTTTTAGCTTTATCAGAAATGCAAAAGCGGCAAGGGTGCAATACCTTTACCGCTTTTTTTGCTTTTAAAAAACAGTTTTGTATTAAATGGTGGTTGCCGCAAAACCCTCGCGGAGCAATTGATAAACCTTGTCGATGTCTGAGCTGATGAGTTTTGTTTCGGCAACGGTTTCTAAAAAGTTTGTGTCACCCTTCCATCGAGGAATTACGTGAATATGGAGGTGATGAGGAATGCCGCCGCCGCCAGCAGCGCCTACGTTAATTCCCACGTTAAAGCCTTGCGCGTTAAGTGCTTTTTCAATAATAGGCATTGAAAGGCTGGTAACCTCCATGAGTTCTGCCCTTACTTGCGGAGAGAGCGCAGATAAGTCACCTTGATGTTCAAGAGGGAGGATCATAATATGACCGGCATTATAAGGATAAAAATTGAGTATTACCGCCGTATGGGTAAATCTTTTGATAATGTAATATTTTTCATCATCATTCTGTGCAAATTGATGACAAAAAATACAATCATTTTTTAATGGTTGGTGTGGTTTTGGGAGCTTTCTATTAACATAATCATGTCGCCATGGGGCATAAAGAGCTTTCATGAATCGTTCTCCTAAGGTAATATATGAATCTTATGAAAATATAGCACACTTCAGGTGAAGATTAAATTATTTTTGCCGAGGTACGAATAATTTCGATAATTTATTTTATGTGCGGCAAAATCTTGACGTTAGATGTAGTTATGGTAGCATAAAGTGGCTAGTAGATAGCTATGTGCCGAAGTGGCGGAATTGGTAGACGCACGGGACTCAAAATCCCGCGGTAGCGATATCGTGTCGGTTCGAGTCCGACCTTCGGCACCATTTTTCATCCTTAGTTCGTAAGGAGTTCTATGTTCGATTCGTCGTGTATCTTCTGCAAAATAATTCAAGGTCAAATACAAAGTAAGATTATTAAAGAAAATGACTTTGTGATGGCAATTTACGACATTTCACCTAAAGCCCCAACGCATATTCTTTTAATCCCAAAAAAACATATAGCAAGTATCGCTGAGCTACAAGAGGTTGATGCCCAATATGGGTGGCATTTGCTTACTTTGGCGCGCGATTTGAGTCGCGAATTATGCCAAGGTCGTGGGTTTAATCTTATTGCCAATAATGGTGCCGATGCTGGTCAAAGTGTGATGCATCTGCATTTTCATTTTCTCTCGGGCAGAAAAATTTCAGAAACTGGATTTAAATTGTGATGCGCAAGTCAATTAAAAAAGGGATATACATAACCATCGCAAGCCTGATTATATGCTGTGTGGTTATTCTTGGTGTGTCTTATTACATACTTGGGCAACTTACGTTTGTTGACGATCCGATGCTCTATGGTAAAAAACAGTCTGAGCTTGCACAAGAAATTCGTACCGAGTTATTCAAACGATCCGATATTCAAAAGGTTTCTTATTTTGCACGCGATGGTCTGTTGCTTTCAGGTTATTTGGTTAAGCGAGAGCATGCGCAAGGCAACCTTATATTGTGCCATGGCTATCGTGGTGCAAAAGAATTTATGTATGGCTACATAGATATGTTCCCGCAGTTTAATGTGTTACTTTTCGATTTTCGTGCCCACGGCCAAAGTGAGGGGTCGATTATTTCCATTGGATGTCATGAATATAAAGATGTCTTAGCCTCGGCTGATTTTATGAAACAACATTTAAAGGATGCTGACGATAAGGACTTGCCATTGGTTATCCTAGGAATTTCTATGGGCGGGGCAGCAGCAGTTAAGGCGGCTGAAATAGAAAAAAAAGTATGCAATGCTTTAATTATTGATTCGACGTTTTCTGATTTAAAAAAGATGATGGAGCGAGGCTTTTTGCTGAAATCTGGTCTGCCCTATTTCCCAATTTATTATGTTTTGGCGGCCATGTTTCAGTACTTCGGAGCATGTAATGTTGTATCGATGGATATGGCTACGGCTATCGAAAAAATTACGGTGCCCGTTATGGTTATACATTCATGTAACGATAGTTTTACAAAGCCGTCGCATAGCTTGCGTTTGTACGAGCATGCTGGATCAAAGTATGCCAAGTTATGGATCGGACCAAAATGCCGCCACGGTTGGCTTCATTCATATTACACCGACCTTTATAAGAAAAAGGTATTCAAATTTTTAAAGCACGCTGGTTTGGAAATAACTTCAGATTAGTTATTCTGTTCAGCTTTTTTTTTATGATCACTTTTTGCCATTGAGGCAACAACTCCAATTAAACATAAGAGACCAAAGACCAAAAAGGTTATGCGAATGCTTTTCATAAGTTGAGGAAAAATTTCGCTTGTTATCTCAACCTTTCCAACAATAAGTGATAGCATGAGCATCGAAATTCCCATGCTGATTGTTTGACCAAAGATTCTTGTGGTGTTAATGATTGATGCGGCAGCTCCAAGTTGTTTTTGGGTTACCGAACTCATTGCTGCGTTGGTATTGGGAGATGAAAAAAGACTAATCCCGGCGCCAAAAATAAAGAGCAGTCCCATAATCAGGGGCAGTGGCGTATTGGAGTTGATGATAAAACTCATGGCCAAAAGGGCTAGCGATGAACAGGTCATACCGATCGTAGCAATTATTCTTGGGTCAATACGATCAGAAAGCTTGCCCGCGATTGGTGAGCCAATAACCATGGTTATTGGTGATGCGAGGATGATGAGGCCAGCCACTTTTGGGCTCATTCCTTTAACGTATTGCAGAAAAAGACTCATCAAAAATGGAACGGCAAATGCTGCACTAAAAAGAAGGAGTGCTGCCAAGTTCAACATGGCAAATGCTTTGTTTTTTAACAGCAAATTAACATCAAAAACAGGATGTTTTATATAATCTTCGGCTATGCAGAAAATGATAAAAAGAATGATGCCCATTATGATGACGAAATATCCACTTAAGTTTGGAAGCATTGTTGTGCCATACAGTAATGCAATGACCGATGCTGCATATAAAATTGACCCAATAAAATCAAATGATTCACCATGAGCGTCAATCCATTCTTCTTTGATATACATAAATGCCATAGCGATAACGATAATGCTTAGGATGGCAGTTGTGAAAAATAAACTTCTCCACCCAAAATATTGTGTCATTATTCCACCGATGCTTGGTCCTAGTGAGCTGCCCAGATAGACTCCCGATGCGCTTATACCAAGAGCCTTTCCTCTTTCACCAGCTGGAAACATTGCTACGAGTATTGCAGGCGCGGTGCCAAAAATCATTGCGCTTGCCGCTCCTTGTAGCATTCGTGCGGCGATAAGTGATTGGCCAGAGTAGGCAAGGCCACATAAAATCGTTGTTATGGTAAAAAGTATCGAGCCTGAGATAAATATTTTTTTTCTTCCTACAATATCGGCAAATCGGCCAAATGGGACCAATAGAACCGCTGTTGCCAGGAGATACGCTGTTATCACCCAACTAAGTGAGATTACCGTTATATCAAATTCATTGCCAATCGCCGGAAGCGAAAGATCTATCGACCGGCCTATAAAAGGAGGCAAAAAGCTACAAAGCCCAAACATTAAAAGCAGTTTAAATTTATAGGTGTTCACAGGGGTAAATTCCTTTGATTTTAAAGCGATAAATTCGATATAACCAATATGGCACGCCATTGGTTATTGGTCAAACGCCAGCCCGCTTTGTGCTTTACTTCTGTGGCCACGTTTATTACACTTTGATCTGCGAATAAAGTTTTTTCATAACGCTTCTCAGATTGAGGGTCTCATGGTTTACAAGGTTGCGATTATAGGCTCAGGCCCAGCCGGGTTGACGGCGGGTATTTATATGGCACGCGCAAAGTTTTCGACAGCAGTTATCGAAGGTTCTTTGCCAGGTGGACAGTTAACGTCAACAACCAAGGTTGAAAATTGGCCGGGAGATATAGAGATTATGGGCCCCGATTTGATGACAAATATGCGTGATCACGCAAAAAGTAGTGGTTGCCAGTTAATTTCAAATACGGTCAATCGAGTTGATTTTAGCCAAAAACCATTTAAATTGTTTTGCGATTCCAACCAGGTTATAGAAGCTGAGTCGATTATTGTTGCCTCGGGGTCTTCGCACAAAAAGTTGGGATGCAAGGGTGAATCTGAATATTGGGGAAGTGGCGTTTCGGTTTGCGCAACGTGTGACGCTCCTTTTTATGAAGGTCGGGACGTTGTAGTCGTTGGGGGCGGAAATTCTGCCATGGTCGAAGCTGAACATATTTCTCATTTTGCCAAAAAAGTAACCATAGTTCATATTCTTGATGAATTAACGGCAAACGATCCAATTAAGTTTAGAGTGCTGGAAAATCATAAGATTACCATCAAGTATCATACCGCAATCAAAGAAATTCAGGGCGATGTTTTGGGTGTCACCCAAGTGCTTGTTGAAGATACCAAAGATCATTCAACTTCAATTATCCCAACCGATGGCGTTTTTGTGGCTATTGGGTTAACACCTAATACACAAATGTTTAAAGGTATTTTGGATATGGGCAGCCATGGTTATTTGAATGTTACTCAAGGAACATTGACAAGCGTACCTGGGGTTTTTGCCGCGGGCGAAGTTTCAGATTTTCGCTATCGCCAAGCAGTAGTATCTGCAGGCCTTGGATGTATGGCTGCGTTGGATTGCCAGACATACTTAAATAACCAAGAATAGTGATTAATTAAGCTTTTCGACAATCTTTTTAACCACGACTTCAATAGGTTCATTGCTGTAAAAACCGGCGGCATTAGTGTGCCCACCGCCGCCAAATTGTGCGGCAAGCTTATTAACGTCGGTTGCTTTTGAGCGCAATGACCCTTTTGTTTGACCCGATTCTGTTTCATAAAGGAGTATCGAAACATCAATGGTTGATACTTGAGATAAAAAATTATGAAAGCCAACGAGCGATGAAAGCTGAAGGCCAAATTCCTTAAGTTCTTTTTGGGTAATTGTTGCAAATACGGCGTTTCCAGAATTGGTTATCTGTGTCTCGCTCATCATTTTTCCCCAGAGCTTTATGATTTGGGGGTTTTTATTGGCAACGAGTTCGGTTTTTAGTTCATATAGGTTGGCGCCACTTTCTATAAGTTGGGCCGCTATCATGAGGGTTTGCGGTGTTGTTGCTTGTGTTTGAAAAATTTGGCTGTCGTCCAAAATACCCGACAAAAGGCATTCGGCAACATATGTATCAATTAAATTCGGCGCTAGTTCCTTTAATATAAGAAATAAACCCTCGCACGCGCTTGAGAGTTCACCATCAACAAAATTATAGGTGCCGGTAATGGTATTGCTGATATGGTGGTCAATATTGATAAGCGGGATTCCTTTAAAAACATCTGGGTAATAGGCTCGTTCGTAGTTTGCCGTGTCACAGATAATAATGAGATCTGGAATTTGTTTGTGGGTATTGATTAATATATTGCTTGGTTTGCGCTTAACGTCAAGCTCTGGGGGGCATGGATAGATTGTTTCAACCTGCTTATTATCCTTTTTAAGGATGTGTTCAAGCGCGGCGCAAGCCGATATGCCATCGCCATCCGGGCGGAAATGCGTAAGCAGGGTGATTGATTGAGCTTGCTGAACTAGTTTCCATGCATCAAAAATTGATTGAGATGCTGGTGAATCATTTTTTAAAGGGTGAGCCATAATGTTTTTCCAAGTCTTTAATCGGATAAATGCCTTCTCTGATAACACGTATAGGAGCTTTGGGGTTATCCATCGCTTCTGAAAAATCGATGATTGTGGAGGGTTGGTGCATTTCTGCGTCTTCATGTTGGTCAGTAACGATACTAGCAACCTTTTCGATAAGCTTTACAGGAATATCTTTGATGCTTTTTGGTATGGGTTGTCCGCTTTCGTTTGCACTGGTTGAAAACAATCCATCAAAGCCCTCGAGTAACACAAGAAGTCCCTTATGGTTTGGGCAACGGATAGCTATGGTTTCTTGTGATGATTTCAAATAGAAACTAACGCCTGGTTTTGTTTTGAATATAATAGTCAATTGTCCTGGCCAGCACCTTGCGATGATATTTTTCATGGTTGGGGTGAGTTTTTCTATAGAGACAAAGAGTTCAAGATTTTTTGGGTTACCGATGAGAATTACATAAGGCTTATTTTCGCGCCCGCCTTTAATATCGTTAAGACCAAGCAATCCGCCTTCTGTTATAGGGGCAAGGAGTCCGAGCACCGTGTCTGTTGTTGTTATTGATACAGCATTATTGAGGAGCGATTTTTTTAATTCTTTTTGGTCGCTGAGCGATTCCCAGCGCTTTATTTTATTCGTCATTTTGTAATTAGCACCTTAATCCAAATGGCCCTTATATACGCGTTTGACAATTTACCAAATATTCCTTAACCTAAGTACAATAATTTAAATTTGACATATGCTTGCTGATCATTTCTATGTGAAAACTTCTAATTGAATTAAGAAATTAGAATAACAGATCTTTTCATTGAAGCAACCATAAATCAGATTTATATAAGAAAAGCAAAAAAAGAGGTAACGAGAAACTTACAAATTAGAATAATATTGAATTTTAAAGATTTAACTGAAGGGTCATATTATGTTGTCCAATAATAACATTGAACAATCGAGAAAAAAAGGCGGTTTGCCTTTAGGCAGAATCAGAAACTACAATGAAGTTGTAGAACATCTTGATATGCTTAAGGCTTTCGAATATAACGAGAGTGTTTTGCATCGGATGAAAACGCTTGACCAACTGTTGGGCAACGTCTCATCAAAAGTTGACACTATTTTGGTTGCAGGTACCAATGGTAAAAGTTCTTCTATGCATTTTGCAGCAAAATTGCTTAAAGAAGAAGGCTACAAAGTTGGTATTGCTTATTCAACGCACTTTTTAACCTATAATGAACGATTGATTGTTGATTTTCAAACCATTTCAAACAAATCATTTACAGATGTTGTCAACCAAGTTACCAGTATTGCCGAGTCAAATGACGTTAAGGCAACCATGCACGAAATTATGACAATGTCCGCATTGATGTTTTTTGTGGAAGAGAAAATGGACGTTGCAATATTAGAAGTTGGTTACGGCGGTAAGTTTGATCCAGCAAATATTTGTATTCCAAAAGTTGCAGCGGTCTCTCGTGTTGCTGAAGATCAACGCGGATTGCTCGGACAAGACCTTGATGCCGTTGCTTTTGATATGCTTGAAATCGCAAAAGCAGGTTCTTGGTTTATTTCGGCAGAACAAAGTAAAATTCGTTTGCAAAAAATGCGAACATTTGCTGAAGCACGTGGTGTTAAGTGGGCGATGCCTATCAGAAAGCTTGCAACGCTTCCTTATATTTACGAACAGCTATATGGACGTATTGCTTCATTAGGTGAAAGAATCGCTCAGATTTATGTTGAGGATGTTAAAGGAAAATTCTCTCCATTTTTACGTGGAAATTTATTAGCAACTCAAAAAGGTCAGCGCGGTCGACCAACATTGGAAGCAAAACGTTTTTCAGAATTGAATCCAATTAAGACGCTTAAGATGTTTTGGGCAGAGCAATTTGATCTGCTTAAGGGTCGCTTTGAGCTTCTTGATAAAGAAAAACCTTCAATCTTGCTTGATAATGCAGGAAATCTTGATGCATATACAAACTTGTTTTTAGGTGTTCGCTTGTTGCATTACCAGAAGCCACTTGAAGGATTCGCCTTAATAATAGGTTTCAGTAAGGTTGTTAATGCATTAGAAGCAATCAAGCTTATTCGTTATTTATTGAAAAAAGTTACGGGCCAAATATTTTTTGTTCCGCTTCCAGGTAATGTGGTGTCTCATGATCCACAAGACTTGGCAGTTATGGCCAAAGAATTAAACGTCAAAGCTCGTGCATGCGCTTCTTTTGTTGAAGCTTATGAACAGGCTAAGACTGTTGTTGATGAACGTAATGGACTTGTTGCTATTGCAGGTTCAAATGATTTAGTTGCTGAATATTGGAAGCAACGAGGCATTAAGAAGTTCTAATCATTTGATTTATAGAATTGATATAAAAAGAGCCGCAAATTTATTGCGGCTCTTTTTATATGGTTTGATTACTATCTCTGTATAAACTCCGGTTCTAATGGAATCATAATCCAGGCGATTATATATATAAGCAAACCTGTACCTGCTAAAAGTACAAAAAGAAGCCAGATAAGCCTGATGATAACTGGATCAATAGCAAAATATTTAGCAAAACCGCCACAAACACCTGCTATTTTTTTATCAGTTCTTGATCTATAAACTCTTTTCATAGCGTTCACAAGGCACCCCTTTTTTCATTTTTTTACAGTTGAAGCATTGTTGTTTTAACTGGTCTATTAAGAAGATTGGCTTTTCCCTGCATAACAACTAATTCACGATCCAATCCTGCAAGGTATTCCAAAAGCGCATCGGTGTACTTAGGATTACGCAAAGCAAAGTCGATGTTTGCTTTTAAGAGTCCCATTGGATTGCCAATGTCATATCTGACACCCTGTACCTTATAGGCAAAGACCTTTTCACCCGATAATAACAGCGTTTGAATAGCATCGGTTAACTGGATTTCACCATTGGCGCCAACCTTAAGTTCATCAAGTGCTTCAAAAATACTTGGTGAAAGAACATAGCGGCCTATTATGGCTAAGTTTGATGGAGCTTCGGCAGGACTTGGTTTTTCGACCAATTCTTTAACCTGAAAAAGATTTGGTGAAAATTGCTTGCGAATACCAATGACGCCATAATTAGAAACACTGTTAAGCGGAACCTCTTGAACGGCAACGACATTACATTTTTCTTGTTGGGCAATTTGCATCAACTGTGATATTGCTGGGGTTTGATGTACGATGATATCGTCAGGTAAAAAGACTGCGACATATTCCTTACCAACAACGTGCCGTGCGCTCCAAACAGCATGGCCTAACCCAAGCGGTTCTTTTTGGCGGATATAGATAAAGTTGCTTGCATGGATGATTTTTGTTAAGCCTTCTATGAGTTCTTTTTTTTTCTTTGATTCAAGAAAATTTTCAAGTTCCGGATATGTATCAAAGTGATCTTCGATGGCACTTTTGTTTTTGCCGGTGACTACTATATAATTTTTGATACCAGCCTTGAGGCCTTCCTCAACAATGTATTGGATTGCCGGTTTGTCGAGAATAGGAAGCATTTCTTTGGGCATTGTTTTTGTTGCGGGGAGAAAACGCGTTCCCATTCCTCCCGCTGGTATAATTGCTTTGGTTACCATTACTCCTACTCCTTTTTTATCCTTTTTATAGATTAAAATTGTTCAAGAAATTTTATTTTGCCGTTTAGCAAGAGTCGGATATCATCGATGCCGTATTTGAGCATGAGGAGCCTCGTGAGTCCAAAGCCGAACGCAAAACCTGAATAAACGGTTGGATCTATGCCGCAGTACTTGAGTACATTTGGATGTACGAGTCCACCAGGAAAGACTTCAACCCAGGTTGATTTTTTACAAACAGAGCAACCGTTTTTACAAAATGGGCAGCGCATATCAATTTCTACACCTGGTTCAACAAAGGGGAAGAATCCTGGTCTGATGCGAATATCAAGCGTGTCTTTTTTAAATAATTTTTTCAAAAATGTTTGCGTAGTGCCAAATAGATGAGCAAGTGTTACGTCTTTATCGATAAAAAGTCCTTCGCATTGCATAAACATAAAGTCATGCGTTGCATCGGTTGCTTCTTGGCGATAAACGCGCCCAGGAGCAACAACGGCAATTGGCGGTTGTTTGTTTTTCATGGCATGTACTTGGACCGTTGAGGTTTGGCTGCGTAACAAAAGGCCAGCGGTTCGGTCTATCCAAAAAGTGTCTTGGGTGTCGCGAGCTGGGTGATCCTGAGGGATATTGAGGTTGGTGAAGTTGTGCTCTTCTGTTTCAAGTTCAGGGCCATCCATGATTTCATATCCCATGGACATGAAAATATCTTGTATTTCCTCAATAAATTGTGAATAAGGGTGAGTGTGCCCAATATTTGCTCCAGTAAGGCTTGCGGTTACGTCAAAGTTTTGCAATTTCAGGTTTGACGCGTTAATTTGTTGAGCGACCAATTGTTCTTTTGTTTGCGTAATTTGCTCGTCGGCCGTTGTTTTGAGCTGATATATAAGTGGTCCAAATTCTTTTTTATCTTCAATCGATAGGTTTTTCATATCAGATAAAAGTTGTGTGATAAGGCCTTTTTTGCCTAAAAAATGGATGCGAATATCTTCAAGCGATTTTGGTGTTTTTGCCTGATTGAGTGATGTTTTTAACGATTCTTTCAAGCTGTGAATTTGATCTTTTATATTTTGCATGAACAATATCCTTCCAACGAAAACAACGATAAAAGCCTTGTTAAAAAGGGTACCACTTTTTCATTTTTTGACTAGGCTTGACTCGAGAAAAACTCAATTATCGGATTTTGAGTGTTAGGATGGTAATGAGCGATAGGATGAACGAAATTATCCAGAAGCGTACCGTAATTTTTGTTTCTTTCCATCCAGCAAGCTCAAAGTGATGATGAATAGGAGCCATTTTGAAAAGTCTTTTTCCATAAAGTTTGAATGTGATGACTTGAAGAATAACCGAAATTGTTTCAAGAACAAATATTCCGCCACAAATAAGCAGCAATATTTCTTGGCGTGCCATAAGGGCAATAAGTGCCAGGCCTGCACCAAACGCAAGGGCACCAACATCACCCATAAAGATTTGGGCTGGATAGGTGTTGTACCACAAAAAGCCAATAAGGGCGCCAATAAAGGTGGCTGCCAAAATTGAAAGTTCGGCACTTCCTGCAAATGGTATAAATAGGTAAGCGGCAAATTTTGCATGTCCGGCTAGATAGGAAATAAGAGCGAAGGTTGAAAAGTTAAAGATAAGTGGGCCGGTTGCAAGACCATCAAGGCCGTCCGTTAGGTTAACGGCATTACTTGTTGCAATAATAATGAAAATTGCCCACGGGATTAACAAAAAACCCAGATCAGGATTAAAATTCTTGAAAAATGGGATGCAAAGATGGGTGTCTGGTCGAAGTAAAAAGTACCATGCTGTTACAATAATAGTCGCACAAATAATTTGTAGCCAGAATTTAAGTTTTGCAGAGATACCTTTTTTGTAAAAAATTTTGTTCCAGTCGTCCCAAAAACCAATTCCGCCAAAGCTGACCACGCAAAACAAAACGATCAAAACATTAATCTTACTTAAGTTGTTCCAAAGTAAGCTGTTAAGCAAAAAAATGCCGATGACAAATAGGCCACCCATGGTTGGTGTATTGTTTTTGACGGCATGAGTTTCTGGGGTCCACTCGCGGACCTTGCTGCGAAAATGTCTTTGGCAAAGGCCGATGAACCAATTTCCAAAGATAAATGAAAAAAGAAGGGCGGTGAGTAGAGCGCTAATTGCTCGAACGCTTACATAGTGAAATATGTTAAAGATGCTGCAATAATTTTGAACATTTTGCGATAAATGGTAAATCATAAATTATTAACCGCGCAGGTTCCTTTAAAAAATAATTAAAGATGGAAAATAACCTTATTGATTTATAGCATACTTCATTAGAGATGATTTTTAAAGTTTTGTGCGCGTTTAAACTAAAAGATCCGGGTTTAACCGGATCTTTTAGCATTAAGCAAGAGTGCTTGTCTTGTTGTTTATTCAGCTTTTATTTGTCATTAACCCGGAAGCAAGAGAACCAAGTGCATCCAGAATGCTTGGATTTTTATCCACGAGCTGAGTTAATACTTCTGTTGTGAGCGGGGTCTTGGACTCTTGGTGTTGTGCAAAAAGCGCAACTATTGGAGCTTTGACTTGTTCGCTCAGTAGGGGGAGCGCCAAAGAGAGAACGCTGCCAGCCATATAAGGTGTTGCTGAACACAAGATGTGAAGAAACGCATCTTTAAAGTTGCCAAACTTTTTACCAGAGATTTGTTCAGTAAATTCGATGAGTATTTGTTTGGCGGCACCGGCTGCGTCTCCTGACGAAAATTGTGCTTCAGAAATAGAAAAACCGAGGAGCTTTTTGGTAAAAGGATCTTTTGTCGTTTGAAGAACGTATAGGCACATACTTTCTAATAGTGTTGCCATCTCTGAAACAAAGGTGAGTTCCTTTGATGGCCTTCTGGCAAGCTTTTCAAGGGAGCTTCGTTCTTGATATTTAAGATATCGTTGAAGTTCACTCTTAATGAAAAGTAACTCATAAACCGCTTGAGGTGAAAAATCACTCATATTGGTGAAGTTTATTGCGATTTTTTGAACATTATCAAAGAGCCGTGCAATTTGATCGTTTTCTGCAAGCATATCCTTTGTGTTTGCTCGTGATGTAATATTTTTGAATCGAATAGAAATCCCCATTTTTGTTGCATCGGACATTACTTCTTGGCATGGTACAAACAATTCATTTTTTATTGAGAGAAGTTTGTTCGTGAATAATGAAATAACTATTTGTGTTGTTGAAAGCGTATTTTTATCATTTTCTGATAAAGTGGTGTCTGTTGCTAATTGGTCTTCAATTTCTTGGCGATTCTTTTCAAAAGATCCGGCCATTTGCTCAACGTCCGTTAAAAAGTTTTTTAACGCTTGATCTTGCAGTCTGTAGGCTCCCATTCGATACTGTTTTATGATGGTTACGTACTGATCGAAAAGCATTGAATCAAAATTGTAAAAAACGTGTTTTATTAGCTTACGCATGAGCTTTATGGCTTGAAGGTGGTGATCGTTTTTAAGCCTACGCCTTTCAGCGAGGAGGTTGTTTTTTTTGCATGTATCAAACCAATGTGATATTTTCAGATATTGGTGTTTAGTGAGGTTTTTTGGCTTAGTTGTTATCAAAAAATACATTTTTATTGCCCAGCAGCGATTAGGTAGTGTTGTCGGTTGGTGTGCTAATAATTGTTCGCTTATTTGTTCGTTCCGCGTACAAATTTCATCACTTATGCGTAGGTTGAGCTTATTATCTTTATATTTTATGTATAAATCATCAACCGGAAGCAACGACAAGAGATGTTTATTTGTTTGATTATGACTGAAGTATTGTTCATTAATGGCTGCAAGCGTTTTCCCAAGGGCAAGCTGCGGCCATTCGTGTCTCACATGGTCGCAAAGCATTTTTAACATTTTTACCTGAAGGTGAAGTATTTGCTGTGCGATTAAAGGCTTTTCAATGAGATTTGTTGCCAATAATTCTATTTTAGCTTGTAATTCTTTTTGTCGAAGACAACATAAGATAAGCAGGTTGATGCGACATTCTGTTATTTTTGGGTCTGTTTGTTCATCGCCCAATGCTTGAATAATTGCTTTTTCAAAGGTGAGTAGACAGAGTTTTTGTTCTTCAAAAATCACCAGATCTTCTTTTTGCATAAGGCTTGGAATGAATCCATTTAAAAGATCTTCCAACTGATTATGTAATAATTTTTGTTGTTCTTGACGATGTGCTATTTTTGGGTCTTTTGGTAATTCAGTTGTTTCGGCAGGCTGAGTAACAACTATTTCTTTTTTTGTTTGCTCGGCCTTTATTTCTTCAGCCAATGCCTGATATTGTTGCATGAGCGCTTCGGTGTCGGCTGTGCTTGCCAGTGGATTACCAATGCTTTCTTGTAATTGTTCCGATAATGCCGCGTGCTTGCTGATTAGGTCATCAAGAGGTGTTGCGGTAAGTGCCGCACTGCTGAGCAGTACGACACTTAATAACCAGCTTTTATTCATTGTATTTGCCTTGGCTTTCTTGAATTATGCAACAGGAAGTATGCTTTGCATGACATTATTTACGAGCGGAAGAAGTGATGGAAATAGTATTGAAGTAAGTCTTGCGATTGTTTGACCATACGCTTGAGCGTTTTCTTCTAACCCTTCAGCATTCTTAAGAATACCGCCTAATGTTTGCATAAATTTGGCTTCCATGTTGTTAAACATTTCTTGGTCGGCCGGTGAAATGATAAGGAGTTCTCCAAATTTGAGGTGTGGTCCATTGATGCGTTGAAGAAAGTTTTCATCTTGTGCTGCGGTAAATAGGTAGCCAACTTGTGTTTCAAATGACTGAATTTCTTCTTGTTTTTCTTTGCCTATGTCGGCGAATTTAATACCGTCAGCAAGTGACTTTTTGTAGAGCTTGAGCTTCTTGGCCATTTTATTTGTGGCGATAATACGCTGAGCTTCTTGTCTAAGGCATTGGATGTACTGTTCGTATTTTTCTTGAGTTTTGCCAAAAAGCAATTCTTGAGTGGTGCGCTGATTTTCATCCGAAATTTGTTGGATAGCATCACGCTTTTTGGTGAGTTGTTTTTCAACATTGGCCGCTTCGGTAGTGAAAATAGTTGCAACCATTTCTCGTTTTGCTAACCGTTGTTCAATATCAATACTCGTTTGTTTTGGTTCGATTACAACCTTTTTTACGTTACTTCTCAGCGTTGTTATTGCAGTCAAAAGCTTTTCTGATGGTTCTTGGCCTCTTTCTTGTAGTTCGCGTAAGCGTTCTTCAAGTTTGGCTAAATCTTTTTTATCCTGTTCTTGTTTTTCAGCGGGGGTTACTTCAATAGTAAAATCAGCCAATTCTGCTTGCATTTGTTTGATTTCGGCAAGAATTGGTTCAAGTTGCTTACGTAGCTTTTTGCAATCTTGGTTTATTTTTTCATTTACCGAAATCATTGAGGTAAGCTTGTTTCGTTGCATTTCAAGCGCTTGAATGTCCCGAAGTTTGTTTTCTTTGGATAATTTAACATCTTGTGCTGCGACTAACTGAGCTTTTTCTGGTTGCATTACGGAGGTAACAGCTTGAGAAATAGTTGCAAATGAGGCCTTACCTTCTTCTGATGCAAGAAAAGCTCGGATGCTTTCTAGTTTAAGTTCTTCTTCTTGCCATTGTTTGCGGTAGGCAATAGCTTCAGGTGTTTGGCTGGTAAAGAGGTCTTTTTTGAGCGCAACGTAATCATGGAGTGTTCGTGCAAAACTCAATGTAAGTGCTTTTATCGCATCTGTTGGGGTTAGCTTATTAGATACGTAGCAAAGCCATTGTTCGCCATTACCAGCATCAACGAGCGTTGTCATAGGAACTATCGAGGTGCTCTTTACCGCAAGTTTTACACTCACAGGAAGATTACTGTTTTCTATTTGTGTTGTATGCACGTGACCAACAAGCTCACGTGATTTTGAATATTGTGTAAATTTAGGCAAATCAACGACTTCGTGTTTGTTCCCTGGTGTATTGATAAGGGTGCTGACATAATCAACGAGCGCTGATCCATCATATTTGTTTACTTTTTGTAGTACTTTATCTGCAAAATCTTTATCACGAAATGTAAAGCAAGTAATTGTACGGCTGGTTACTTCTGGTGTTGTTGCTGATGTGAATTGTTTCCACAATTCATCGATAAAATCGATACAGCCTGGAATTTTACTTTCAGCTGCGGTTTTGAGATCGGTCGAGATAAATGATGAAAGCGGTTTCTTTGCGTCAAGCATCTGAAGGTCTGATGAAAGACTAAGTCTAACAAGAAGGCGGATAAGTTCTGCTGGCAAATCGTTGCGAGATTGAGGATTCTCTATTGTTGATTTAACCAAAAGGACAACCTTGAGCCCAAAAAGTGTTACTGGCGTTAAAACTGTTTTAGTATACTCATCGGCCTGGTCTTTAAGTGCCATAACGCCGAGAGCAATTCCCAAGTCTCTGAGAGCTTCAAGTTTTGATGGATTTTCTGATTGTAATAATTGATTGCTATTTTGTGTTGTTAATAGTTGTGTGGTAATAGTTGGAAATGGGGTAAAGATGTTGCCAGACCCTTTAAATCCCCAATTTAAAACAACCATTTGATTAGTACCAGGGATAGGTAACGTAATGTGTTCTGTGGTGTAGTAATTCAAACTCTTGGCGTTTATGAGGGAGTCACATAACGCTTTAAATAGGGGGCTAGTAAATACGTTCCCCGTTGCTGATTGTTGTACCAAGGAGTCGGACGTTGCGGAGTAAACCGGTTCTGGTGTTCCTGTATAAGCAAAAGGTGAGAAACAAGAAAGAGCAATAAGTGCTCGAGCCATTAAAGAATAGAATGTGCGATTCATGAGTCCCTCCAAATAAGGTAAGAAATAAGTATTCCTAAATATCTAAGTATTATGTGTAAGGTTACAACCTTGACACATGATAAATTATAGCAGGGGTGTTACTCATTGCAACCGCCCCCATAAGTGATAAGTATTTGCCATTGGTACAATCGGTGTATTTATTTCAGTTATAAAATAGTTGACATAAGTTTACCTTCGATCATGATTGGATGTGTTAATTGTTGTGTCGTTTGGGGATGATGGATGGGAACTTTATGGCTTTCTTAATACGTAGACGCTTGGTTATTATAATTATTAGCCTATTTGCGCTTTTTGCGACCGCATGGGTATCGTTTTTTCTACAGCGCAACCATCAATTGGTTGGCGCGGGTATTAACCGTACATTTCTCTTTCTATTAATAAACGTCCATATTTTGGTTCTTGGGTTCCTTTTATATGTCATCATTCGGCAAAGTGTTAAGCTGTTCATAGAGCGCAAGAAGGGTATACCAGGGACTGTTTTTAAGCGTAATCTCTTGTTTGCGTTCACCCTTTTTTCGGTTATTCCGTCATTTTTTGTTTTTTTTACCGCTGGTCGATTGATAACACGGAGCATTGATGATTGGTTTCAGGTACGGATTGAGGTTGGCCTAAAAAAAGGTATCTTATTGCATGAAAAACAAACGGCGACCGAGCGTGCCTGGTTGAGTGATGCTGGACGACAATTAACCGACCATTTACCGTTGCATGATGTGAGTCAGTTGGCAGTACTACGCGAACGCATAGACGGAAAAGCCAAAAGCTTTGGCTCTCATGATGTTACTCCATATGTATGGGTACTTGGCGGCGGCCCCTGTTTTGGTGAAATTAAAGATGAAATGAGGGTTTGGCGCCAATTTCGTAAATTTAACGATCGCACCATAAAAAGTCTGTGTGAAGGCTTTTTTCAAAAAATTGCTGAAATCAATAATGAAGGCACCTTTGATTTTTACGGATCTCTTTATTGGGTAAGTAAAATTGGGGATTATCGGGTTGTTTTGGCAAAGCGTTATCCACCCGATATTCGTTATGCGCTTATAGAGATTCAAAATGCGGTTGCCGATTATGAGCAACTTAAATCGATGCGTAATCCCATTTACCTTAACTATTTATTTACGTTTTTTTTGGTAATGATTCTTATTTTGTTTTTATCTATTTGGTGTGCCTTCTATTTAGCTCGTGGGATAACCAAACCGATTCAGGATCTTTTGGGTGCCATAGCTCAGATAAGAAAAGGTCGATGGGACGTGCAGCTGTCTTACCAAGCAAGCGATGATTTGCGGATTTTGGTTGAAGGTTTTAATGAAATGATGCACACCATACAACAGGCAAAATTGCAGTTAGAGGGAAAGCATCGCGAACTGTTTATTATTTTAGAAAATATAAGGGCCGCCGTCTTTTTAGTAAATTCTTATGGCCGAGTAGTTATGTGTAATGCTTCCGCTAGGGATATGGCGTTGCGTTTTATTGATACCGAAAAGGTTTGCGGCAAACGCATTAATATTTTTGGTGCCGTGGTAACCAAAGCCTTTTTGGAATTAGTAAGAAATCTTCAGGGGGGAGGAAAACAAAAAGTTTCGCAAGCAATTGTGTTGACCCTAAAAGGGGAAGAGCATTTTTTTGTGACAACTATCTCATTTGTAATGGTAAATAACTTACCCAAGAATTTTGAACAAGGTGCCCTGATTGTCTTAGAAGATGTAACTGAGGTTGTAAGGGCAAATAAATTACGGACTTGGCAAGAAGCTGCAAAGCAGATGGCTCATGAGATAAAGAATCCGCTGACGCCTATTCAATTGGCTACACAAAGAATGCAACGACGCTTTGGAAAAACATTATGTGAAGACCCCGTTTTTTTTCAGTGTACCGATGTGATTTTGGAACAGGTTGCCCTGATAAAAAGCTTAGTTGTACACTTTTCTGAATTTGCGACCATGCCCGCGTTGAAATGTGAGATGACCAATTTAAATAAAATTGTGCAAGAGGTTGCGTGCTTGTATCGTCTTAGTTATGCAGATATTTTGATTGAAGTTGAGTTATTTGAAGAAATGCCAGAAGTTTCGATTGATATTAAAAAAATAAAACGAGTTTTAGTAAATTTATTTGATAATAGCATTCGGGCATTGCAGGCAAGAGATGGCGATAAATGGGCTTGCAAGCAGATTAAGATAAACACGAAAATGTCTGAAGATGGGCGCTGGGTAAGTGTTTTATTTGCGGATAATGGTCCAGGGATTGCGCAAGAAGTTCGAGACAAGTTATTCTTGCCTTATGTTTCAACCGAAAAAAAGAATATGGGGCTCGGTTTGGCCATTGTTCGTGACATCATTGCATTGCATGGAGGTACAATTTGCTTGATTCCTTCTGCGAAAGGTGCTATGTTTCACGTACAATTGCCTATTCAAGGGCAGGGTTAAGCACTGAATAAGATTTCAGAAGAAATATTTGATTTTTTTAATTATTTTTTCTATTGTTATTAAGTCGCTTTAAAATAGCATGTTGTGAAATTTAAAAAGTAGTCCGGATATTTAATTTTTTTTCAGGGAGTTTTTCATGCAAAAGAACGTATTCTCTTATGTACTTGGCGTAGCAGCATTGTCTCTTCTTTGTTCATGTGGTACATGCAAAAAAGAAGAAGTAAAAGTTGACCAAGCACCAATCGAACAAAAAACAGAAGCTGTCAAAGAAGTTGCTCAAAACGAAGCACCTGTAGCAGCAACAACAGTCGCTGATGCAACACCTGCAACAGCAACAACACCTGTTGATGAACCTAAAGATGAAAAAGCAGCAGAAGAAAACAAAGCTGCCTAAATTCATTTGCTTTGATTAGAATAAAAAAGGCCCGCTGAATTTCAGCGGGCCTTTTTTTCTTGTCATCCCGGATCAAGTCCGGGATCCATCTTAACAATAATTCATTAAATATGTGAATGCTAATTGAGGCATGCATAAAACGTTGTTTTGAGTTTTCGTAATATATCTTCAGGAACATCTATTTTCTTTGCCGACCCACTGGTATTTTGGGCTTCAAAGCTCATCGTTTTATCGTAGTAGTTTAAGATTATGTGCTGATCTACTTCGGTTTGGTCGGGGTTGTTAGCTTGTAAAAGCGTAGCGAAGAGTGGTGCCCACAAAATAAGCGGTAAAGTTGAGAAGCTCTTATGCGTTTTGTCTTCTAAGCCATAGACAAAGTCGGTGTGCACAGGATCGTGTGGGTGGGCGATCATGTTTTTTTGTATGGCGCATAGCTCTTTTTTAAGCGCATAATAGTCAAAGTCTTTTTCTTTAGGTATATCCGACAGGTAGACCAGCCCTTGAATCATTTTTTCTATTGCCGGAAGCATATCGTTCGATTCTTTTCCTCGAAACAGACCTTTAAGTAATGTGACAACCGCTTGTTTATTACTTATTGTTTCTTGGGGAGGGGCACTTGTTATTGCCGGCATCGCCTTGGGTTGAAGATCGTGTCTAGTTACCGAGCAATGAATCTGCATAATCTTTGGGCTAATGTAGCGTTGATCTATGGTATGCTTGCTTCCAGGACCATCAGTTGAAACAAAATCAGATATTTGTACGATATCGGTATGTGAATAAAAACTGAGTATCTTTTTGAATAGAGGTGAAGTACAAAATTCTTCTGTTTCTATTTGAATTGGCGTTGCAAGCAATATAAGTTCGTCAATAACAAGGCCAGGATCTAGATTGGCGAATATTTCTGGCGAAATATTCTGAGAAATTTTTGAGACAGATGTGTTTGTTATAGTCTCTTGAAATATGTTCTTGTTGAGAAACGCATGTATTCCGGCAAGATTGAGGGCAATATTGCCACCATGGCTATGGCAGATAATACGTATTCGTGGGTTCAGGCCTTGCTTATTATAGTATGCAATTTCTTGGCTGAGTGATGAGTAAAAAGCAATAGCTTCCTGCCGCCGTGCCTTCTGGCTCAGTAGCCCGCTCCAGCCAAACGTATAATAGGAGGCATTTTCGGCTTGGCGATGATCTACTAATCCAAGAATTTCATGATAAATAGTAGCAAAAGCACTGGCAACTCTATTTGTGGTTGGGTCTTCAAGGCTTATTTTGTGTAATCCATCTTCAAAGAGAAAGCATTTTTTGTGAATGAGTGCTTGTTTTTTGTTTCGGCTTTGAAGTTTTTGGTAAATTGTGTTTTCATAATTGTCCGAAAGAAGGCCGTTAAAATTGAGCAATGTGTATGTTGCTCCGCTTGTGCCGTGGACAAAGATGGTGATCCATGGTCGATGGTCAGCAGCGCCATTTTGTGGCGTCTCGGTTTTTGCCATAAACGGACTTAAGAATAGTGCTAAATATATAAAGTACAACTTTTTTTTGGTGTGCATAAAATTCATATTATTCCTCATAACCCCATTGAATTCGATATAAACTCCAACTAAGCTTAACAGGTAATCGGTCTGATGCAAGTGGGCCATGGTTTCTATGAGCAAAAATATGCCAAATTGAAAAGTGGAAGGTATACGGCCGCCATGAGGACAGCGATAAGCAGCCCAACAACGATCATAAGGGTTGGTTGAAAAAACAAGGAAAATGCGTCTAGGTCATTCTTGAGCTTTTCTTCAAAAATGGCAGTAGCTTTATCAAGCATTGCATCTAGCTTGCCCGTTTGTTCTCCAATTGTAATAAAAGTGTTAAGTATTGCGGCATCTTTTGATGATGCTAATGTGGGAAGTTGTGTTGCGATGCTTTGTCCTGCGACAAGTGCATTGGTTATTTTTTGTATTTTTTTATGAAAGTGAGGGTTTTTGATAGAAATGGCTATTGTTTCAAGGGCATCTTTGAGCGGTATTCCGGCCTTCAAAAAAAGTGACAACATTCGCAAGGTATTAATAAGGTTGGTGGTTATTATTATGTTGCCCAGTAAGGGAATCCTGGTAAATAGGCCCGATAAAATGTTTTTAGGGGTTAAGTGTTTAAGTAAAAAGATTCCAACGATAAAAATAGCCAAAAAGATAATGCTATTCCACGATCTAAGCCATGCACTAAGATTGAGAATTCCTTGAGTTAATGGCGGTAAGGTTTTATTGGTTGAGTTGAAAAAGTTTTCAAATTGGGGAATGATGCCAACCAGTATGCCGATCATGATGATAAATCCAAATGACATGGTGAACAGTGGGAAGATTGATGATTGAACAAGTGTTTTCTTGAAGGTGTTTTGATCTTTAAGATATGAACACAAATAGGTAAGAGATGGCGCCAGTTTTCCTGTTTTTTCGCCGGCAGATATTAATTGAATAATGGTTGGTGAAAATTTTTCAGGATACCCTTTAAGGGAAGTTGAAAAGGCATCACCCTTTTTAACGCAGATGATTATTTGGTTGAGGATAGAACATAATTCTTGATCGGTAAGCTGTGTCGTGACAAGTTCTAGGGCAGTAAGAAGCGGTACCCCGCTATCGATAAGGTGGCATAGATATTCAAAGAAGGTAATCAATGAAGATTGTCCTCCTGTGTTTCGACGAGTAATGAGCCATGGTTTGTGAGGCTTTTTTTCTGCAAATGATAAAAGCGCAATACCGTCACGTAGTAGTTGTTCTTTGAGCTGGGCTGGAGATTCTATGGTAAGAGCACCTTGCTTTTGAGAGCCGGACAAATCGATGCCTTTCCAGGTATACTGAGGCATAACAATCCTTATTTGATGGTTGTTTGGGTTTCTATGTTGCACAGGGCATATAATTGGGGAAGGGTAAGATCATCAACATTAATTTTAATGATTTTTTTTTTGCTCGTGTGTCCACTAAGAATCTTAATATCTTGTTGTGGGATACGTAATGTCTTGCTCAAAAGTTTGATAAGTTCCTCATTTGCCTTACCTTTTTCTGGTTGGCTTTTGAGTGTACACTTGATCGATCCTTGTTGCCCAAGGCTGAATGATTGTTTTTTTGAATTTGGAACAACCTTTACTTCAATTACCAAGTCCATGCTCCCCTTAAAAAAATTAAGAAAATACTAGAAAAAGCAGCTGAATAAGGTATTATATTACCATGAAAACTTATTTTTCGTGACACTCTTTGAAAACGACCAGTTAAAAATGAAAATTAGCGCCCATAGCTCAACTGGATAGAGTATCAGACTACGAATCTGACGGTTAGAGGTTCGAATCCTCTTGGGCGCATATTTTTTTGATATTTTCTTTTAAAGGAGAGATGGCTGAGTGGCCGAAAGCGCGCGCCTGCTAAGTGCGTATCTGGGGAAACCCGGATCGAGGGTTCGAATCCCTCTCTCTCCACCATCCTACGTTCTTATCAAAAAAACTTCGGAGAGGTGGCAGAGTGGTCGATTGCGGCGGTCTTGAAAACCGTTATTCCGGGAGACCGGAATCGGGAGTTCGAATCTCCCCCTCTCCACCAGTTAATATAACTGATCGATAACTTCTATAAATTCAAAACCCAGTCTTATTCAATTTTTTTTCCAGATTTCTTATATTTTTTAATATGTATGTTTAAGTCTTTTGATTCAATCATGTGATCGTTAGGATTATGCAAATCAACTAACGCCGGTTGACATTTGAGCCCTTGTTTTTTAGGGTAAAAATGTGCGCCCATTACATGAGCAAACAAAGAAGGCTGCGATGCTGCAACCTTCTTGATAAGAAATTTATTATAGAAACGATGGATTTTAGTTGCCTGATTAGGGATGAGTCAAGTCAGCAAGTTTACTAAGAAAATCACTAACATTTTGGCAAAAATTATTCCCGGTCGGTTTTACAAGACGATTAAAGAATGAATCATCACTGCTGGGATCCCTTACGGTAAGGCCACTTACATCGTTAGAATGATGGATTGAACGGCCAGCGCCATCGGCATTATTATAACTGGCAACGCCAACGCCAAGTAAAAGCAAAACACCAATAGTTATCGCGCTTTTTGTCAGAAATGATATAGGTTTTTTTGGCTGAGAATTTGGCAATAAAACAATTTCCATGTCACTAAATTGCTTGAGCAATATTTGTTCTTTTTCTTTAATAATCTTGAGGATCTCTGTTTTATCGCTTCGATCCAATTGATCAAATCTCTTTAGATCTTCTTGAACGCGTTTAATGAGCTCATTGAGTTCAACGATGGTGATATTTTGTTTAAGAAAACCGGCAGACTTTTGCTGATCATCTAATATCTCGGCAGCTTTGAACAGGTCCGATAAATTCTTTTTCATTTGCTCAAAGAGCGGGATGTTAATCTTTGGTGTTTCTGCAACGGGTGGGGTTGGCAATTCTACTTGAGCTGTTGCTTGTACTTCTTGTTCAGGCTGAGTAGTTGGGTTGGTGGTGATATTTGTGTTTATTGGGGCCGGAATTTCAGCATGTAGTTGCGATGATTGAGGTATTGCAACTGTACATAAAATGGTGAAAATTATAAAAAGATAACGTTTCATCATAAAAGACCTTTTTTATAGTCATAAAAGTATTATTTAACTTAGGTAATTATAGCCTAGAAAAGCTTAAAGACAAATGGGTGGCCATAAGAAATACCAGGAAAATTGCGATTAAATACTGATAGAATAAAACAATAAGAATTAATGCTTGTTTTAAAAAAAAACAAATTGATATGATGGGCATACGATTGGTTTTGTGGATAATGTTGTGGTAAAAAGGAGAATTGTCGTGAAAAGATTTATACGAGGCGCTTTTAGCTTTTTATTAGTGGTGGTATTGGCGGGTATGGGTGATGGTGCAAAGCGTGGTGTTAACGGTGTTGAGCCAAGTTATGCACGGCTTGAGGAGGGTGAGCCAAGTATATGTGCCACTATTTATGATGAAACAACGGTAACAGAGATACAAGACATATCGTTTTTTGGGCACACAAGCATTGGTGGCATTAGGAAAGAGGCCGATGATTCGGCAAATAAGCTTGATCTTGGCAAAATTCAGGAATTGAGCATTGAAAAAAGTATTTTTGAAAGTAAACGATTTCCCGATGGGGCCTTTTGTTTGGTGAAAGTGATTACTCGCAGTGGTGCCTTTATTGAGGATCTTTTAGTTCCTCGGCATATAATTATTTGTGGGATCGACAAAAAGTCTCAAATGGAGCGTTCTTGGTTTTTAAACAAAATCGATAGGGTTGTTATTGATCGGCCACTTAAAGATGCCGAAAAGCCAGAGGCTGTTATTGAAAAGGCCTTTAAAGCAGAGCGGGATAAATGGGAAAAACCGGTGACTGAATATAAAGATGTTGCCGCTGACAAGGTCGAGCCGGTAAAAACCGTTACCGAAAAAGCGATGATCAAAAATTCTGAACCCAAAGCGCCTGATTTTACCGAATCATCAAGTCGCTTATGGGCCGCACTTTTAGACACAAGTAATGCAGCATTTGTGGTAATTAAGGGTTGGTTTTAGTAAAGATTAAATAGAGTTTTTGGTGATAAGGCGGGGACTAAACATCTCCGCCTTTTGTTTTTACGGTTATTAACGTAATTTGCCAAGAGGCATGATACACAAAGGTTCTTCATCTGCAGGTGCGCCTAAAATTTTCTTTACAATATCTGTATCAAATCCTGCAACAAAAACTGTGCCAATTTCAAGTGATATTGCTTGAAGATGTATGTTTTGTGCCACACCCCCAACTTCCATATGGGTATATTCTTCAGCGGCATCAACGCCATATTTTTTTGCAATACGTTCATATATACCACAAACAATAATGCTTGCAGCCGCTTGGGTTACACACGGTTGTTGGCAAAGTTGAGCTTGAAAATCACCATCAATACGTTTTTCAAGTGCATGCGTTTGCACATTATATTTGTAAATGCCAGAGGGAATATCGGTGACGTTTTTTGAAACCAGATAGAGTTCTAATGGATATCGAGCCCCGGCCGACGGAACGGTTCGCAACCTTTGGTTATGGGTAATGCCCTGAGCCGCCCATAATAATTGTCCTATATCTGCAAGTGTAAGGGGAGTGCCGCTAAATTGACGCGTTGAGCATCGCTCGTTGATTGCTTCTTCGATAGAAATAGAGCTTTTGATTGATGGGGATGGTAATTGAATTTCATTTATTTGGTTCGACATTGGCATATGCATTTCTCCTTTGCTTCTTTATATTTTTATGCTTTTAAGATCGAAGATATAAGAATACTCAATAATTAGGTGTATGCAAAACAATAACAAAGCTGCCTTATGGTTGCAAAAGGTTGCGCTTGGTGTTATTTTAACACTCATGTTAAAGAATATAATTTCCAAAAATTTTAGAAGGATTGATTATGGCAACGGCTGTTAAATTATCTGAAGCTATTGTTTCTGACGCAAAAATAATATCTAAAGCGTTTAATCGTTCGGTGGCTGGACAGATAGAATATTGGGCAAAGATAGGTAAAATTGCTGAAGAAAATCCTGAATTAACCTATGAATTCATTAAGGATATGCTTGTTTCTCAGCAGGAGGTTAAGGCCGGCAAGTTGGAAATGTACACTTTTGGTAAGAAGTAATTATGAATGTTTTACAAACGCCGACGTTTAGTAAGCAGGCAAAAAAATTACATAAAAATCAAAAGCAATATTTAGACGGGGCTGTAAGAAAAGTTATAGAGAATCCATCTATTGGGGATGCTAAAAAGGGTGATTTGAGTGGAATTCAAGTTTACAAATTTAAAATGATAGACCAACTAACACTTTTGGCCTATGAAGTTCGAGATGAAGAGCTGTGCTTGGTATTGCTTGCATTAGGATCGCATGAAAATTTTTATCGGGATCTGAAAAAATAACATTATTCCTTTATGCGTCGCGGTAATAATGGATTGATCCGTGTAACAATCTCGTAATTAATGGTGTTGCACCGTTGCGCTATATCTTCGGCGGTTATTCCAGGATGATTGCCCAATAAAGTAACATCATCATTCATCGAAACATTCAAACCAGTAATATTGACCATGCTTAGATTCATGGCTATTCGGCCAATAATAGGCGCAAGTTGATTATTGATAAGCACCTTGCCGCTATTTGATAGTCGGCGGTCATAACCATCCCAGTAACCAACAGGAATAATGGCAATGCGCGATGCTTGGGTTACTTGATGAGTGCGATCATAGCCAATATAACTTTCGGCCGGGATATCCTTAATTTGGATAATTCTTGTTTTCCAGGTTAAAACCGGTTTTAACGAAAAGGTTGGGTGCAATTGTTGTGTTATCTGTTTATTTTCTGGTGACGGCCACAAACCATATAACCCAATACCAAGTCTTACAAAGCTACAATGGCTTGGAATATTTGCGGTGATCGCGGCCGAGCAGGCTGTATGATTTATTGGAATTGCTATGCCAAGAGCATCAAGTTGTTTAATGAGTGCGTTAAATTGTTCCAGTTGGTGGTTGGTAAATGTTTGGTCGGCGCATTCAGATTCTGCAAAGTGGGTAAAAATTCCAGTGATTGAGATATAGGGTAATGTCGCAACATGTGTTATGAACGATAAAGCGTCATTAGTTGGTAACCCGAGGCGCGAGAGACCGGTATCGATTTTAATGTGAACCCGTGCCTTTTTGTTAAGCATTTTTCCGATGGCGTTGAGTTCTTGAATAATTTCACGGTCATAAGCGACTAAATCGATATTTTGTTCAATGGCATCCCGCAAATCTCTATCGATAATACTTACCACCAATAACGGTTTTTTGATGCCGATTGATCTGAGCAAAAGAGCTTCGCTTAAACTGACTACACAAAGATAATCAACCAAATTGTTTTGATCGCATATTTTCGCGATAAGCTCAATGCCATGGCCATAAGCGTTACTTTTGATAACGGGTGCCAATATCGACGATCCTATGATTGTTTTGTAGGAGTGGATATTGTGCTCGAGGGCTTGTTGATCAATTTCAACCCATGAAGAGGCGGATGTTCTTGTTGTCATGAGCTCTTATGTGTTAGTTGTTTGTTAATTAATTCATCAAAAGATGGAAGTTGGGAATTTTTTCTATCTTCATCATATTTTGCAACAAAATTAAGCAGAGCTTCTTTGTTGTTAATAACAAGTTTTTTCCCACGTTCGTAGGTTGCTGCATGTATAGACCCTTTTGAAAAGTCTTGGGTCCAATACAAATAGATTTTGTCAGCATATTCAAAGTATGTCGGAAAACGTTGATGAAAAAGTTTTCCCTTATTTACCAAGTCTTCTTGAGTGACTTGAACAAAGCCTTGAACATTTGTTCGATCTTCATTTGCCTTTATTCTTGTTTCGTCTGGTGCATAACAAAGGAGTAATAAGATTTTATAGTTTTTTTGTTTCAGCTTTTTGTAGAGCGGTTCGAGGGTGCTTGTGGTTGACGTTGTTCCATGTGCAATGTCATATCCTTTAGCGAAAGCTTCGTTAATGATTGAGTTGGCAATGTAATTTGAAGCGCTGCGCCATTTAGTGTAAGCGTTTTTTTGGAGGTCGTTATAGGTTGCATGCGTGCTGTTTTCATAGCAGGTAAGTGATTGATGATAAGTATTGATCATGTATTTCAACGCTCGTTGGTCAGGGTCAGCATAAACACAATTTGGCCTATGGTGAAGATAGATTTCAAGAATAGTGGATTTACGAGCACCCGGTCCACCCGCTGTTGCTATATACATCGGCGTTGCGTTTGGGGTTTTGTCGCGGAGGCAGACCTCCTTGATATTTTTTAGGTCACTGTGAATAAGCTGCATTTCTTTTTCTGAATAAGGCATGAGTAGGCAGTTTACGATATCAAGAGGGATAAGGTATTCCGAATCTGTTTTTTTGTGGGTTTCCATTATTGGCGCGCAGCCAGTTATACATAATACACATGCGATAAGCGCTTGACGTGAAAAATGCTTGGTGGTGAGGAGCGATATCATAATAAATCCTTCATTGCGGTTTTTTTGCTTTGTTTATCTTTTGCTTGCATGAAATATGTTTTCTTTTCAGGGGGCAAGTGTTCAATTGAATATCTTAGCATGGTTCGTGGCATAGTGGCTGCATATTGTTCAAGAAATTTTTCCAAAATTTCAACGGAGCATCGTTTACCAACTTCTCGTAACATCCAGCCAACTGCTTTATGTATTAAGTCGTGTTTATCGTCCATAAGTATTTGAGCAATTTGTATTGTGTGTTCGTGGTTGCCTCGTTTAATAAAGGCATACGTAGCTACAATGGCAATTCTTTTTTCCCATAATAGCGATGATTGCGCGAGTTTATGTAAAATCGAAACGTCTTTATTGAGTAAAAAATCGCCAACGATGGTTGGCGCTGAAAGGTCAACCAAATCCCAATTATTAATAAAATGGGTATTATTAAGGTATAAATCATACATTTGTTGTCCGGCAATCTTTGACTTAGCGACCATTATTAGGAGGGCGCAAAGACGAACTTCGTGAACTTCATGTGTTAATAGTTCTTCAAATTCATCAGAAATCGCCATATGTTTGTATTTGAGGGCAACCTTTCGGTTCAAGGGAACGGTAATCCCCCAAAAAATATCCCCATAACCATATTGTCCCTTACCGGTTTTGAAGAACCGTTGCAGGGATTCTGCCTTTGCCGGATTACGGAGTTCTTGTAAATCGCTTATGACGTTGCCAATTGCAAGCATGATTTATTGCCTTCTCAGCATAACTTTAGTAGCGTTGGTTTTAGTATAGGTGAGCCTTATGGTTAAAAAACATAGCACGATTTTGTGGATAAAAATAGGGTGAAGTAGGGTTTAGAGGGTGGAAAGGTCATAATGAAGAATGATTTACCTATCAAAAATGGCACGGTTATCCCCGGGAATGAACTTGAGATTACCACCAGTAGGTCGGGTGGGGCAGGTGGCCAACATGTTAATAAGACCGATACGCGGGTTACGGTCCGTTGGAATGTGAAAAATACCAGTGCTTTGGATGAAGCACTAAAAGCGCGTGTTTTACAAAACTTACAGTCGCGGTTAACCACCGAAGGCGATTTGATTGTGCATAATAGCGCCTCGCGGAGCCAGCAACAAAACAAGGACGATGCTTTAATGCAAGTTGCTCATATTGTCCGCAAAGCTCTTTATGTACCCAAAAAACGGATGGCGACCAAAATATCAAGAAGCGTAAAAGAAGCGCGCTTACGGTCAAAAGGCATGCGAAGTGAGACTAAGAAGATGCGTAGCAATAGAAAATTCGAAGAATAAGGAAAATCGATGGAACGGCCCCAACTAAAAACATATTTAAAGCTTTGTACCGAGTTTTATGATCTTGAACAACATCCTCATCATGACCAAGCATTGGCTTTTTATATGCAGCAGGCCAAGCAAGCTAATGGGCCGATATTAGAACCAATGTGCGGAACCGGGCGATTTCTTATTCCCATGCTTCAAGCTGGGTTGGACGCCGAAGGTTTTGATGCATCTGAATATATGCTCGATGCGTTTAGGCAAAAATATGCGCAAATGAGTTCTCAAGATGCCCCGATTTGGCAACAATTTGTACAAGATTTGAGCAGCAATAAACGGTATCAATTGATCTTTATCCCTTATGGATCGCTGGGCCTCATTACCAATTATGAAGATTTAAAAAAGAGCCTATCGGTATTGTATCGGCATGTAGCGCCTGGCGGAAAATTGATCATTGAAATTGAGACGATAGAATCGGTTCCTCAACCGTGCGGCATATGGCGCCGCGGCGTTAACACTCGGTTGGATGGTTCAAAAATAGCATTGAGTTTTGTAACTTCATATGATCCCCAATCTCAAATGTTTACGTCATTTTCTCGCTATGAATCAATTATCAATGGCGTCGTTGATGCAAGTGAAGAAGAGAATTTTCAGCAATATCTTTTTCGTATTGATGAATTAGACCAACTATTAATGGATGCTGGGTTTGCCAATATTAAGAAATATCAACCATATGATCAGACTAAGGCAGTTTCCGTCGACGCACCGATTATCATTTATGAATGCATAATGCGATCATAAAATTGTTCGAGTTGTGCTATTTTCTGCGCTTCTGAAAAATTACATATGATGTTTTGATGTGCATTAAGACCGAGTTCTATTGCCCATTGCGGCTTATCGAGTAACCGTTCGATTTGTATCGCCAAATCGTTAGCATTATCATTTTCAAAAAGCAGCCCATTATTTTCATGAATAATAATTGATTCGGCACCTGTTTTTGTTGCACCCAATATTGGCTTTTTCATTAACGCCGCTTCAAGATTTGCGATACCGAGCGCTTCGCGTTTGCTTGGTAAAACATGTATATCTGAATGAAAAAGAATCGCCGGAGTTTGGTCGGTAAATCCCAAGAAATGAACATAGTCTTGGAGGTTGAGCGTTGCGACCATCGTTTTCAATTCATCCTTTTTTCTACCATTGCCAACAAGCATGAGTTGGATAGATTTGTGTTTTAGGTGAATTAACTTATGGAGCGCTTGCAAAAGAATACGATGATTTTTGTCGGTATTAAAACAGGCAATGGTGCAAATAATGGGTACATTTTTGATGGAAATATCATAGGTGTTTTTAAAAAAGTCTTGGCGTGTTTGGGTTGAGGTAACGTTTTGAAATTTTGTTTCATCAAAAAAGGGCAAGATGGTTGTAATGTTTTTAAAGCCAAGATGATAGCGATTATTATAGCTTTCTAAAGAATCGGTGATAGAACGGCTAACACCAATAATCCCGTCAAACCCTTTACAACCAGATGGCTTACCGGACAACGATTTGTGCTTTGTGAAAATAATTTTAACGGGTAAAAATCGGGCAACCATTTTACAAGCCCAAAGCTCTCGCGTGAGATTGCAATGAATGATATTGAATTTTTCTTTTTTGCACAATGTATAAAGGCGGATAAATAAACCGATGGATCCAAGAATTTTTAACGCAAACCAGGGAAGAATTTTGCTGGTAAGATAAGGTAGCTTATTGTTCTCAAGCGCTTGGCAAGTTTTGCTTTTTTCTGCGACCAAAAGCGTCACATCATGATTACGTTTTAAGAGAGCCTTATATTGATTGATGATGTGTACCGCTCCGCCGCCAAATTCGCCACAAATATTTAACAAAAGGATTCGTTGTTTTTTTTGCTGTGTCATTTACTTACCTCAATAGGGTTTGTTAATGGTTGATAGCGAGGGCGAGAACGAATGATTTTTGCATACCGTTTCTGAATTTTTTTCCTTAACTTGTAATCATTAGATGGCGTTGCTTCGTTGTAAACGTATAATTTATCGGGGATAAATTGCGAATGTATCCCGCTCATTTCTAGCATTGGGAACATAAAGGCTAGATCACCGGTAACTTTAAAAAAATCTCCATCAATAAGCAGGTCTTCATACTTTATTCTTTTAAATAGCCAAGCATAAAAAGTTCTAAGATGGGTTGTCCGATAACGGTATGAACGATATGCATTATTTTTAATAATACGTGTTGGTAATGGCTGACAATTAAAGGTCATGGTTTCAGGATAATTTTGAATTTGCCCATAAGTGAGCCAAATATCAGAATTGTGTGAATAAACCTTATTAATGAGCGTTAGTACATTATTGCTTGTAAGCCAATCGTCACCATCAACGGTAATAACGATATCATTATCGCTGCATAAACTAACGCCATGATAGATATTGGCAAGCATGCCCTTATTCGTTTGATTTTTAATAAGTGTTACATGTTTATGATTATGTTCTGCAATATATTCTTCAACTAATGATGCTGTTCCATCGGGTGAGGCATCGTCGATATAAATGATACGATAGTTTGAGTAATCTTGGTTACAAATGGAATCAAGGTTTTTTTTGTACCAATCTTTGTTATTAAACGAGGTTACAACAATAACGATCGATTTTTCAGTTGGCGGATTAAAACTCTCAAGCTCTTTGTAAAATGAAGCGGGAAATGGCATGGTTTTATTGCGATTGTGCTTAAATATCTTGAGGCCATATCTTACGGCAGGTATTGTCACGATTAGTATTATGATGGTCAGTAAGCTTGATATGAACATATATTCCTTGGGCCAGCGTTTTGGTAATTGCTTCAAAATACAGCCCAATTTTAGCAAACTGTTGGGTAATATCAATGCTTATGAAAAAAGCCACCCAATCGTTAATATTGGATGGCTTTTTTCGTTTCTAAAAACGTAATCGATAATTATTGAATTTTCACCGAAGGCTTGCTTGGTGAAAGCGTAAACTTTTCTTGAGTATTTGCATCAACAAGTGTGATGGTAAAATCATGCTCAAATTTCTCTGTTGGCACGAAAACGATACCATTAACCTTGCTGCAAGGTGCAATTACTTGATCGCTTAGTTCTTTTCTTGAAAAATCTTCATCTAATTTCTTATTCGATTCAGATGACCCCATTCCATCAACTACTGCTGGGATTAGTAATGGCCATATAAATAATCCTGGAATACCATATGCAAGTACCCGAGCCGTTGTGTTTGTATGGACTTTATGGGCAATTTCGTCAGCAGAAATACATTGAAGGCTAAAATTTTCTTTGAAAAGATTAAGACAACGACTTGAGTTGTTGTTTATTGCTATGTGAATAGGTTGGTACCCCTTTGCAAGAACGTTACGATCAAAGAATCGTTTACAATCATTTGTGTTAAATTCGTGATATGCAAACGAAACAGATTTAACGTTTTTGTCTGTCGTATGTGTTACCAGGCGCTTGAGTGGTTGTGTTCTATAATGGGCGCAGCCAGAAGTGCCAAGAAGTACAACCATGCTTATTGAATAAAAGGCCAAATTCTTTAGTTTCATAAAAACCTCCATAGTAATTTTTTTATTATCTCTACCGATGATCATGATACCTCGTTTATGAGTGCTAATCAAATGGCTGCTTATTCGATAGGTCAAACCAAAGATTGATTTCAGCGTGTAATGGTGTTGATGCGTGTTGTGAGTATTTATTTCAGTTAGATGTTTGGCGATAAGCGTTTTTGAGACATGGTATGCGTTTGAAGTTGTTAGTAAAAGGTGCGATACTTGCGTTGAAGAGAATGTGGGTTTTTTAGGGATTAATTAGGGGATTTTTATGAATTTTTTTTCGAAAAGAAAACTTGTTTTTATAGGTGGGATTTTTATAGTTTATTCAACGATGTTCGCAGGGATTTTTACGTTACTTAAAAATCCTCTGGTCTTCAAAAAACAAAATACATGGTTAACGACCTATAACATTATTTCTTCTTCCGATCAGGATAAAATAAATCAAAAATATCATGCTATTGTCGATGGATTATGTAAAAAACTATATATGAACAAGCCAACGCTTGCTGTTTATTCTTGTGCAAGCAAGAAGGCTGAGTATAATGCGGTCGCTTTTTTTGCTAAAAAAGGACCAATCATAGCATTAGGCGACAGCTTGATGAAATTATGGACTGATGGTTGGTTGAGCGATCAAGAGATTGAGGCAGGAATCGCGCACGAATTATGTCATTTAAAATATAAGCATTTAATTAAAGCTTCCTTGGTGAATTTGGTAATAGATGGTCCAACATGTTTGAATATTGGTGCTTTTTTGGGGCCTAATCCAAAAGATTTAATGAAAAATATTTTTTCTCGTAAATTTGAAAAGGAAGCAGATTTGAAGGCTATTGAGATTATTGATGATCCGTTAAATTTAGTTCATTTTCTTGTTAAGTTACACTGTTTGTCTGAATATCCGAGTTTTGTAATTCTTGAAAAAAACGATCAAGACAAAGTGCACTTTGATGCTAATTGCAAGGCTACCGAGGAAAAATTAATTAAGGATGGTGCGAGTTTTATCGCTCCGTTCATTGAGCTTCTTCGCGATCATCCTCGTATGAGTAAGCGTATCGCAGATATTAAAAATAGTAAAAAGGTGTAAAACCCTCATTTTTTATTAGAGTTAATCAAATTGGGTTGCTGGTGCAAAAAACAACCAATGTTACAAGAGAGGGTATTGGCGATGGCAAAAAAAATTATCCTTCACGAGAGCCAGTCTCTATATAGTTAAAGCGTCAGAGATTGCCAAGCGTTATGCAAATCTAAAATGTAAGGTTGTCGATATAAGAAATGGCATCGAATTTTCGATGCCATTTCTTATATCTAATATCCAGTTTGCACTGGTTAATCTAGCAAGGTTGGGTTAGCAGACTTCAAGTGCGGTGGTGTTCATGACAATGCTTGGTGTTAGTTGGCCATCTTGGATTTTTTTCATATCAGCGCTGCTGATGCAGCCTTTAATCGTTATAGTTTCGTGTGGTTGTAGTAAGTATGCATATTTTACGTCAATGAATATACCAGGTTGGGCAACGAGGCCAATGATCGCGCCGAGCTTGAGAACGAACGCGAATACTTTTTTGCCCGTGTCATCATCATCAAAAGTGACGGTTAAACCTGGGTGATATTTTTCAGATACGCTCTTAACAAGCGATTCGAAAGGACCATTCGGAAGGAAAAGCGCGGCCCCGCCAATTAAAATGCCTATGCCAACAATTAGACGCACTTCAGAAGCTATGATTGCATTCAGTTTTTGTTTTTTGAGATCTTCATTCCAAAACGTTACGTTAGCGAAATATGGTTTGCTTAAGGTAAAATTACTACCCAGGTTATTGGTAATCGTTACTTCAACGGGAACCTTATCAATAATTTTTAACAATGGTATATCCGTTTGCTTAATGGTAATGGTAAACGGGGTTTCTGGGTTCTTCATTTCTTGGATTTGCTGTTCGATTGTATCTGATTTTACAAGGGCTTGCGCTGGCGCTGATTCTTGAGCGCTACAAAAAAATGATAGCGGCAAAGAAAAAAGGGCAACAGCGAAAAATAGTGAGTGACGTTTGATTGTCATATTAATTTTCCTTAAAAGAGGTTATGTAATTTAGCAAACTAATATGTATCAGTTTGTCCTTTGATAATGTACGTAATGAGTTTATCAGGGCGCCGATGGATCCGCAAGCGGATGGCCTGTCTAATTCATTGCGTCTATGGTTAATTACATTGTGTATCAATATCAATTGTGGCACTTGCTGAGCGTTACAATTTGCAATGTGGTGATGCAGGACTTTTCAATATTTTTCTTGTTTGAAAAACTTCAAGCCCAATGCGGATGCTTTGGGCGATTTTTGGGCATGCAAAATTATTGTGCATAAGCTCTAAAATTTTCATTTTTGAGGTTCTCAAGGTATGGATTACAACCTCAAAAAAAAGACAACGAACGATTCACCATTGCGGCAAAGGCATTTTTACCTTTGCTGGTAAGGTGATTGAGCTTTCATCGAAAAAGAAATAGGACGGATAATAATTACCAGTCGCCGCTAGATCCACCACCAGATGAACTGCCGCCACCAAAACCATCAGATTTATTGCCTGAGCTCAAGCTCCAAAGAAATAACAAAAGAACACCGATCATAGCAATAAGTCCCCATCCCCAACCTTTTTTTCCTGATCTAAAACAGGAGATTGCTATGCCAACACAAATAAAAATTAATAACCATAACAAGAGGTCCCACTTATAGCGGTCAAACCAAGAGATTTCTTTGGTTAGATTTTTGATAATTGCCATCGTTCCTTCGTAAATGCCGCGGCTGTATTGTCCTTGCTTAAAATAAGGGACAATGTCGGTTTTAATGATTCGAGATGCAATTTGGTTATATGATTGTGGATATCCTGCGCCAAGTTCTATGCGGACTTTACGATCTTTAACGGCCACGAGTAAAAGGACGCCGTTATTTTTATCTTTTTTTCCAATTCCCCAGGTGTTAAAAAGCCCGGTCGCAAATTTTTCAAGATTTTTTTCGGTTCCTTGGTAATCGCCAATTGAGTTTATGGTGACAACGCAAATCTCAATACCTGTTTGTTCTTCAACCGATTCAAGCGATTTTTTTATTCTTTCAGCATCGGCTTGGTCGACAATATTTGCAAAATCGTTGACGTATTTATGGATAGATTTTGGGTAGCCCATTGGTTGAGTAATTGTTTTTTGTTCTACTTTTGTATCAGATAACTTATTATCAAGTGCTTTGTTATCGGTTTGTTTTTCGGCACAAGCGCCTTGAATAAGGAGGAAACAACCGAAGAAGAGTGATGAATATTTCTGTCCAATAGAAAACATAAGTCAGCCCTTTTTTGATTTGTTAGCATATATTATATAAAATACAATTTTATTGTAGCCGAAAATTTCTTATTTAAAAAGTACCGGTAGAGGAAATAGATGAAAAAGATTTTACGCCTTTGGTTATTGTCTTTTATTGTCATACAATGCGCAGCTGCGCAATTTAGTGATTTTGACCCTTATCAGGAAACGATAAGCCGTGTTGAATGCGAAGCCAAAATAAGTAACTATCTTTTACGCGATGCTGCGATTGGTGATTTTTATACGATTACCGATATCGAACTCGTGGTTTTTCAGACTCCCGAAAAGATTGCTCCAGAATTTGTTTTAAAGTTTGGAACAAAGCCAAAACCAACAGCCGATATATTTAAGCCAGATTTGTCATCACCAAAACCACTCGAGGGAGTGCGAATAGCAATTGACCCCGGGCATCTTGGTGGCCCAATGGCTCGCACAGAAGAACGGTTTATTGATATGGAGCTTGCTCACAAAGATAATATGCGGGTCCAATTTGATGAAGGAACGCTTGCATTAATGACCGCAAAAATCTTACGTTGCTATCTTATTCAGGCAGGAGCTGAGGTTTTGTTAACCAGAGACGAGCCGGGGCAACCGGTTTGTTACCAATCGTTCTCAGAATGGTGCAATAAGGAGTTTAATATTACTGATGCCGGCGACTGGCTTGTCCCCAAAAACCAGCAAAGAATTCTTGATTATCTAGCATCCGCTAAGGTTCCTGGTTCCTCTCAACAAGAACTAAAGAGACGGATTGATTGTATAAAATGTGCATCAATAAACAAAGAACATCTTATCAAGCAAGCACTGTTTAGGCTGTGCTACAACTTTTATGATCTAATCGCTCGCGCTGATAAAATCAATGCATTTGCTCCTCACACAACGATTATTATTCACTATAATGCAAGAGAAATTGCCGACGCTTCAAGCTCAAACTACAATCTCACGTTTATTCCTGGAAATTTTTTAAAAGGGCAACTGGAAACAGATCGAGAGCATTACGAATTTATGCGATTAATTCTTAACGAAGATCTTGAGCGATCGTTGCTGCTTTCTACGTATATTACACATAATATGCAGTCTAAGCTGGATGTTCCTTTGATGAATAGTGATTTATATCAACCAGCCATATCGCGAAGGATAAGTTCTGGCGTCTATTGCCGTAATCTTTTTCTCACTCGCCTTGTTCACAGCCCTCTGTGTTATGGAGAAACTTTGATACAAAATAATCCTGAAGAGGCTGAGCGGCTTGCTCAGAAAACTATTCCATTTAATGGGGTGCTTGTATCGGCCAGGGTTGTTCAGGTTGCACAAGCCTATTTTCAGGGGATCTGCCAATACTTTGGATTCAATTGAAATTTTGGTTTTTTAACAATTTAATTTTATTGAACAATATAGAAAAAGCTTCAGGGAGTGTGTTATCCAAAAAATGGCCATGGTGAGAAAATTCATAGTAATCGGTATCAAGATTTTTGTGGATATGCTGTGCTTCGGTGATTGGTATGCAAGGGTCATCGGTTGATGCTAGCTGAATAATCCATTGCTGATTTGTTTTGATTTTATCCCAGAGCCATGGGGTGGAAAAATATCCAGAGATCCGTTCGTCTTCATATCCTAGGTCTGTGTATGATGCGCCAATAAGCATGCATCCCAGGAGTTTCTGATTCTCAGCATATCGCATTGCGGCAACAGCACCAGATGAATGTCCAATGACAATTGTTTTCTCGTCACATTTAAGTTCGTTTTTCATATATGGCAACCAAATAGATGATCTCGCATAAAAATTATCGGGCATGGTTGGTGTGTTAACCGAGAAGCCTTTTTTTTCTAATTCAATCTTAAGCCAAGGGATCCAGCAATTATTTTTTGTACTTCCGCCATTTCCGTGAATGATGACAAATTTTATCATTTTTGATTTGCTGGGTATCAATGTCGAAGTATTGCAGAAGTCATGATATCGATCATGGTCTTAGTTCGTCGTTTTGATTGGTCTTGTGTCAGATTTAGCATCTGTATTTTTTGGTTATTATTCCATGTTTCAGCAAGTGTTGTGTTTTGTTCTGTTCCAATACCATAACAGTAACATTGAGCAACGGCTATGATAGCATCGATTTCTCCTGCTTGGGCGCCCTTTAAGAAAAATTCGAATGCTTTTTTTTCATCTTTTTCAACCCCTATTCCTTTTATGTAATAAAGGCCAAGGTAATAAAGTGCAGAGGGGTATTCTTTTTCTGCTGCTCGTGTTAGCAGGGCGATCCCTTTTTTAGGGTCTTTTTCAACACCCGTGCCATCAATGTAATACAATCCCATCTGGACAAGGGCAAGATTACAACCTTTTTCTGCAGCTAAGGCAAAATATTCAACTGCTTTTATTGGATCTTTTTCAACCCCTTTACCATCACGATATTTGCATGCTTGCTCAAGATAATAATTTTCATTTTTTTGATCTATAGGGGTTGCTTTTTGAGCAATTGATTGTTCTTTTGGTTCTATCGCCAATGGTTCGACTTTAAAGGTAAATAACCCTTTTCCTTTTTGGGTAAAGATTGCGTGGTTAAACGGAAATTCTGATTTGATTGTACAGTTACCGTCGCATTTTATGGTTCCGGTAAAGGTGAATGTTTTAGTTGAAATTTCAATTTCAGGGGATTCTATATTGCCAGAACCTGAGAAATCGTCACCAGAGATTAGGGTTATTTTTTTTGTTGCAGAATAAAGACCATTACTACAAATACCTTTTCCAGCAGAGATTTTAATTGTTGGCGATACCATTTGACCATAAATTTGAACACAATAAATGAAGGAAAGGCTGAGTAATAAACAGCATCGTTTAATAGAATAATTCATATTTATTCCTCAATCGGCCGTCTTATCGGCTAGAATTTTAGTGAAATATGGCTGGGACGAGAGGATTCGAACCTCTGTAACCGGATTCAGAGTCCAGGGTCCTACCACTAGACGACATCCCAGCATTAATCAAAGACAACTGTATTTTTACCAGAAAAATAGAAAATGCGCAACTCCTTTTCTACGGCTTTAAATGTAAGGGTTTCCGGGGAATTTATTATTGCTTGCAAAGTGCTTTAATTTTTGTAAACAATACTATTGGTTACAAGGGATTAGTGGTGAAGATAAAGCGAACCTGGAGCGAGCGTGAAGAAAATTATTCTTTCTTATTTTGTTCTTATGTTGGTGTTTGCTATAAGCACAAGTATTTGTGCGCTTGATAATGCCAAGCAAAATGCTGCACTACAATCAAGAAAGGTACTTGTCTTTTCGCCACATCCTGATGATGACATTATTGGGTGCGGTGGAAGTATTGCCAAGCTCAAGAAAAATGGTTATGACATTTCTATTGTTTATATGATTTCAGGACGTGTAAAGCGCGAGCATGAAGCAGAAAAAGCTGAACGTATACTAGGGGTAAGTAAATTGCGGTTTTTGAGGAATGCTGATTCGGCGTTACGATACAATCAAAAAAACATTGTTCAAATCGTTAATATTATTCGGCAAGAGCAACCCGGAATTGTGTATCTTCCGCATTGTGGCGATGCTCATAGGGATCATATAGCAACAAACAAACTTGTTATGGATGCTCTTGGATTGGCATTCCGAGGAATCGAAAAGGAATATCAAGGAATGTCTTGGAAGGTGGATAAAATTCTTTGTTACGAGGTTTGGACGCCTTTACAGGGTTTTTTGTATTATGAAAATATATCGAAATTCATGGAATTAAAGTTGCAGGCATTGCGGCAGCACGCTTCACAATTAGTTGACACTAAATACGATGATGCAATTGAAGGGCTTAATCGTTATCGTGGCGCGATGAGTAAGAATGGTAAATATTGCGAATGTTTTCAGGTTTTTAAAATTAGCGAGGATGGTCTTGTTGTTCAAAATCAAAAATGATTTTTTATATAGAGTTGTTTATTATGGTAAAAAGGTTCTTGGTGTCCTTTTGATCATAATGGGCATCATTGGTTTGTTTTTGCCGTTTTTTCAGGGCATAGCCATGATATTGGCTGGCATTGCTCTTTGGGGTGGAAAGCCTGCCATAAAACGGTGCAAGCGATTGGCGATGCGCATTGTGCATTTTTGGCGCCATAAAAGGCGTTAGCGGCGGCGCAACCAATTGATAAGGTTTGCAAGTACGCTATCATGCATGATTTTTATATTGAAAAATCTACCGACGAGCATAATGAGCGCCGAAAACATGAGCAAACTGATAGCCAAAATGGCAACAAAAAAGACGATGGTTTTGATTATTAGGCCGATCATAAGATTAAACACTCAGTGGTTTGTTAATTTGAGAAATATCTGAAACTTCTCGGCTTGGTGCCAATGTTTTGCTTCTGAATAAAAACGTTACGATAGTTTTGCCTTTGGTGTATACGGTAATGGCGCATTCCTGATTGCCTTTGCGGCAAAAAAACAGCCCTTCTTGATCATTTGAGAAGTCTGATAAATCCCAGCCGGCAGCTTCGAGTTCTCGTCGATAAAATGACGTTGTGCGTGCGATTGATTGTGTTCCTTCGTAACGCATTAAGAGTATGTTTGTTGAGCTTAAGCGTTTTTGTGTGCAATTGAATCCAAGGGGGATGAGCGTATTGATAGTATTCGGTGATTTTTGAGGAACAGCTCTTTTTGGAGAGCATGAGCATAAAAAAAGCAAAGAGAAAAATACAACAACGCTTTTTATCATGATGAAATTCTTGGCGATTGCATTAGTAAGCATTTTTCTCTTTGCTATAAACATTTAAAAGGACCGCTTAGCTGGCTTTGGCAGCAGCAGCTTTTTTCGCGGCGCCTCGACCACCCTTAAAGAAAAGATTTTCTTTAATACGGGCAGCTTTACCAACAAGTTTACGAAGATAGTTAAGTTTTGCTCGACGTACGAGGCCGTGTCTAACTACACGAATGCTATCAACTGTTTTGGCGTAATAAGGAAAAATTCTTTCAACGCCTATGCTGTTAGCACCAATTCTGCGTACGGTAAAGGTTGATGCAACACCATTTTTATGTTGTGCAATGACGTCACCTTCAAAGAGCTGAATACGTTCTTTTTCGCCTTCTTTGATGAGCTGGGAAACTTCAATTGTGTCACCAACTTTAAATTCTGGAAAATTACGTTCGATAATTCCGTAATCAAGAATCGTTTCTTTTGTTAATTTTGCAGCTTTCATGATATTCCTTGGCTCTCGCGCTTAGTAAGTAGTTTTCTTAAATCACTAAAATTTATTTGTGAAAATACAAAAAAGTACCCTAATTATAGCCAAATTTATTGGTGTGATCAATAAAAATGCTTACGAAATGTTTTTATTGACAATGTGTATTGAGCCTTTTTCTGTTGTATAGCTTTTAAAAGGCTTGACAATGCTTTTTGGCAGCTCATAAACTAAAAAACTATGAAGATGTGATTTGATTTCCTGAAGGAGCTTTTTATGGTGACGTTGCTGTTTTCCGGTGTTTTTAAGAAGAAGCATTGTTTTCTGGCGATCTTTTTAGCGGGGTTAAGCTTTTTGGCAAAAGGCATAGAATTACCCAAGATTTACCATAAAACATTTGCCGAGAAATGTTCCTACATAATACAAAAATATGAAAAAACGATGTTTGAAAAGCCTTTTCTGTTTTATCCAGCAGAAAAGCCAAAGCGGCTGATTATTGTTTTTAATGGCGCAACCAAAGGAAAGTATTCCTTATTTTCATGGTTTTGGTGTGATGATGAAAAATGGAGTGATACGGCATATCTTTTTCTTCGCGATGATGATCTAACATGGTATTTGGGAAACGACGCTGCCGATTATATTCCGCATTTTAGCGAAATTATTAATTACCATATAAAATTATGTGGCATTGAACCGGCAAGTGTTTTTACGCTTGGAAGTTCTATGGGGGGATATGCCGCTATTTTTTATGCAACTCTTTTGGGGTTGGGCGGGGTTATAGCCATTAATCCACAAGTTGATAAAGCGTCAGCAAGTAAATTTTATGGGATATCTCGAGCAGGAAGTCGTTGGCGTGATTTGAATGAGGTTGTTGCCGGGTTTGAAAAAGTTCCGAATATTGCGCTTATTTACAGTTATTGTCCAAAGGATGTTCCGGCGGCAAATGTTTTACTTGATGCTTTTAAAGAAAAATTTGCTTCGATAACGATTCGGCGACATGCTTCAATACAGCATACGATCTCCGCATTGGTGCTATCAAAAGATTTTATTGAAGGTGAAATTGAGCATATGTCGAAGCAAAAACTGTTTAAAGAAGAGGCGACAACGAAGTCGATAGAGGTTAACACAACCGATTAATTTATCTTTGGGTATTGGATCCAGTTTCTTACTTCTTTGGTTAGCCGGTCATAAATGGCTATTTCTTTTTCCTTTTTTAAAATAATGCAAAAGTCCAAAAGAAATTCATCAAACCCTCGTCCGCATACGTTTGATCCGTAAATGCCTTTTCTTAACAACGCATGAGGATCATCAATAGCTGCAATAAGAACCGATAGCATTTCTTGCAAAATTTGTATGCTTTGGTGTTTAGCAGCCCACAGCCCACCAAGCGCGCAAAACTTATCGGCAGGGATCCATGCTAAACGCGACATGAAGTTTGGTTTTAATGGGTCATATTTGTAATTATTACTGCAGTAAAATAGAAAATCTTTTTGCGTTGTGGTAAGCCACTGGTCAACGACGTCTTTATCCTGTTGCTTCAATTCAGAATCAACATCCCTTATATATGCAAGAGAAACAGAGGGGTCAATGATAGCGAGGAATCGCGGGAGCATTCCAAATACGCATTGATGATGATAGCAATCGTTTTGTTCTGCAAATATGGGAAAATAATATTGAACAAATTGCAGTTGCTTGTCAGCTCTATGTAATTCGAATAGTGCTTTGAAGCTTTCGGTTTCGCTTTCGTTTGGGACGAAAAGAGATGCGTCGTAGTAGATTCGCAATATCCAAGTGGGAAAAAACGCATGGAAGCTTTTTATTAAGCTATTAAGGCCGGTTACATAAACGTTGGCTCGTTGATTATCATGTGCATATTTGTTAGAGGTTTTATTCCTCAATTTTATAGGTGGCCTAAAGAGACTTACGCTGATAACATTTAATAACGAGCCGCATTGCTTTTCTCGGAGCTCTTCATTGCTTGGTGCATAATGTAAATAACATTGCAAATCTTTATTCCAAAGATTTTTTTGCCATAAATTATGAGTAAAAAATGGAAAAGCTTGATCGCCAATTGATTCGTCGCAATTGGCAATGGAAATAATAGCGCAGAAACAACAGGTTAAAATACGTTTAATGTCCATAAAATTTTCAATCAACTTGGTCTGGCTATTTTGATTTTCTTGTAACCCAATCGGTTACAATTTTTATTAAATTTTCTCGTATAGGAAGGTATGAATTAGAATTTTTTGGTGGTTTATCAAAATCAAAATCGACATTGTTATTGAGGAACTGAGCTTTGGTGCAACTTTTCATAAGTTCTCCCAATCCATTAAATCGGGATGGTTCGTTTTTTGTTTCGATGAGTAAAACAGGCGTTTCGAAAGCAATGCATGGTAGGGCGGCGTGAAGCCGCGATGTAATTACGCATTTTGCCGTTCTATATTTTTCTAGAATACTTTCTGCATATTGCATTCTTAGCTTTTGGTTAAGCTGCATGGCTCCACGAATGTTGTGTGTTAACGTTTCAACTTTACATTTTGTTTTTGATTTAATGAATTCTACGCATTCGCGGTCTATATCAACGGCATATATGATAACATCACGTTTTTTATTGGAGTTTTTTAGCGTTAGGGTTAAGCATCCTGAAAAGTAGCTAGGAATGTTTTTTTTCTGTAACTCACCAAGTGTATAATAATCTCTAGCTCCAACGGGTCCATGATATTTTAAGTAAGCGATTCCTTCATCGGATAAAGCGAGTGGGGCGAATTGTTTTGTAAAGTGAATTGATATAAGAAGGGGATCTAGCGATGGTGATGGTGGCCAGCTTTTTTCTGGTGCCGAAACATCTGGCCGATACCAAAGACCATTTTTTGTATGCATGTACCAACCGTTTACTATGGTGCTAATGACTGAGTTGCTCTTAAATTCTGCTATGAATTCGCGATCAATACCCAGACTGTCTTCAGGCAAAAAGTTTTTTGCGGCGATTGCTTGGATATCATCCCCGATATTAAGTGTAGCGTAAGAAATGTATCCAAAATTACTACAAGCGCAAATTTTTAAGACGAAGAAAATAGTAAAGCCAAATGACATAAATATGCGATATAACTTCTTTTCCATGAATCACCCTTAAATTAAACATTGTAAGATTCTTTTCTTAGCCTAAAGAAATTATCATGTTCAAATTCGTAAAAACGAGAAAATGAAAGAAAGGGTGAAATCTTCTTTATTAATCACATATTTCTGGATGTAATCCAAGCCATCGATCGAGAATTATGGATACGGCAGATCTGACCGATAGGTGTTTGTAGTTAGATAATCCTTGAAGTGGAACGAGGAGGTAGTCTGATTTTGCCAAAATGTGGTCACTTAGTCCTTGTCCGGTGCCAAAAACAAACAGAATCGGGCGATTGTGTCTCCATACCTCAGTTTGGCTTTGGTAGTCGATTTTTTTGCCAAAAGGGTGATCTTTTGCCGACGTGGTAACAATTATTGGCTTGACGCCTTCTTGTCGTTCAATGGCTGCAATTAGTTCGTCAAATGATGCAAGTTGTTTGACCAGGCTTACCGCTTGTTGGCGTGTTTGATTGTATTTGGCGCCTTGTTCCGATCCCCAAAAGTTTAAAAATGTTTTAACAATTCCTTGTTGATCAACTAATGGGCAGACTATGAAAAAGTTTTTGATATTGTAGGTTGCGCAGGCTCGTGCGGTGTCGTGAATATCAAGCGATGCTATAGAGGTTGTTCCGACGCGGCCTTCCTTAAGGTTGACATCGGTATGCATGAGCGCAACGTAATGTGGCGGGATAAATTTTTTTGCGAGTGTTATATCTTCTTGAGTTGGTTGGCTGCTGGCAAACCAGTCAAATCGTTGCTCGATGGTTTTTTTTGCGGCCGCTTCTTTACGCCAGCGTTCAATTTCGGCATGGTTGCCCGATCTGAGCACATCTGGGATTGTTTTGCCTTCCCAGGTGACGGGTAATCCATATCCTGGGTGGTCAAAAAATGGTGACTGAAAGGAGTCTTGTTCAACAGATTCTTGTTTGCCAACAATTCCAGGAACGAGTCGCAAGAGGCCCTCTAAGAAGACTTGAGCTGGAAGGTCGCCGCCCATAATTACATAGTCGCCGATTGAGATAATTAGGTCGGCGTAATGTTCTTCTACTCGGGCGTCAACGCCTTCATAACGTGGGCAAACGAGAATAAGATGGGGTGATTGTGAGCGGGATAATTCCACTTTGTCATCCTGAACTTGATTCAGGATCCATCTTTTTTCTGCTTCTTGTTGAATGTTTTTGGCAATTACGGCCAGATTGCGTTGATTAAGTTTTATACCCTGAGGAGAGAAGAAGACCTTAAATCCGTGTCCCCATTTTTCTTCGCAAATTGTTATTGCTTGTTGAACAACGGTTGGCTTCATGATCATGCCAACGCCTGGACCGACCGTTGGTTCGTCAATCCGTTCTTTGGGCGGACACATATCTGAAAAGCGAACGATGTTGAACTCAACCAAGCCTTTTTCTGCGGCGCGGCCAATGATGCTTGTTTTGATAAACAATTCATGAAGTTCGGGGAATACAGTAATGATTGAAATTTTCATAGGCCTTTTAGTGGGTAAAAAAAAGGCCGGCGATGCCGGCCTTTGGTACTTATTTTGCTTATGCTTGCAGTCAAAATTTATTCTAAAATTTCAAGAACAGCGCGCTTGTGGTCCTTGGAGGCTGCAGCTTGAACCAATGTTCTGATTGATCGAGCTGTTCTACCTTCTTTGCCAATAACTTTGCCGAGATCTTCTGGCGCAACGCGTAACTCAATAATGGTTGATTGCTCACCATTAATTTCAGTAACAACAACGCTCTCTGGTCGATCAACAAGTTTTTTGACGATTTGTTCTACCAATTCCTTAAGCATGTTTCTCCTGCGTGATATTAATCAATTAAATCTTCATTGAATCCACTTGCTATAAGCAGGAATTGTATATGAAGATTCAATTGGATTTATTACTTAGCTTGAGCACGTTGTGTTTTGAGGATCCTGGCAACTGTTGGGCTGCACAAAGCACCTTTGGCTACTAATGCTTGAATCGCGTCGATTTTGATTCTAATAACTTGGTGTTTAATTGAATCATACGTTCCAAGATCTTCCAAAAACGCACCGTCGCGTTTGCTACTTTCTTCTAGCGCAACAATCCGCCAATATGGACGATTTTTTGTGCCTAATCTGCTAAGACGAATCTTAACTGCCATTATCGCATTCCTTTCTAGAAATTCCTAAAGATCAATATGTAATATTATAACGTTACGCTTAAAAGGGAGATCAGGTTTCACATGTGTTATAAACAGAAATTTCTGAACTTACCCATATTCTTAAACATTTTAACAAATTGTTTACTTTGTTCAAATCTTTGTAGTAATTGATTGATATCTTGCACTGTTGCTCCAGCTCCGCAGGCAACCCTTTTCTTCCGTGAGGCGTCCAAAATCTGTGGAAATGCCTGTTCCTTGGCGGTCATTGATGAAATTATTGCCTTAAAACGCTTAATTTCAACTTGACCTTTTTCCATAAGCTCCGGAGATATGCTTCCCATGCCTGGAAGGTAGCGGGTAATTTTTTGCAGCGATCCAAGTTTGTCGATCATTGATAACTGGCCTGCAAAATCCTTGAGCGTGAAATTACCTTGGAGCAATTTCTTGGTCATGGCTTCTTGGTCATCTGTACCAATGCTTTCGTTGGCCTTTTCGATGAGTGTCAGAATGTCGCCCATGCCGAGGATGCGTGATGACATGCGTTCAGGGATAAAGTTTTCAAGGTCGTCAATTTTTTCACCAGACCCAACAAATGCTATTGGCTTTTTGAGAGCATATCTGAACGCAAATGCGGCGCCGCCACGTGTATCGCTGTCCATTTTGGTGAGAATCGCTGAATCAAAGCCAACGGCTTTATCAAATGCCTTAGCTACATTAAGCGATTCTTGACCGGTCATTGCATCAAGGACTAAAAACTTGTGTTTTGGTGCTAATTTCGCATTTATTTCGACCAGCTCGTGCATCATGGTGTCATCAATGTGTAAACGGCCGGCTGTGTCCAAGAAAAGCAATTCGTAATGATTAGCTTTAAAGTAATCATAGATTTCTTTAGCCGCGGCAGTGACCGATGTGCTTTTGGGGCGGTAAAAGTCTACTTCTATTTGTTTGGCCAAGATTTCAAGTTGATCAATAGCGGCTGGGCGATAAAAGTCGACAGAGCCCAAAAGAATTCGGCGTTTTTTACCGCGTGTTGCCGCTTGTTGAATGACCCAGCGGGCAAGTTTTGCAACCGATGTTGTTTTGCCAGATCCCTGAAGCCCCATGACCATGATTACCGAGGGAATTTGAAAAGCAACAGTTGTCATGGTGTTGGCGCCACCTAAAAATGCAAGAAGTTGCTCGTGAACAACTTTTATAAATTGTTGGCCTGGGTTAAGCGACGTCTGGACTTTTTTGCCCAAAACCTCGGTTTTAATGTTTTCAAGAAATTGTTGCACAATTTCTAATGGAACGTCTGCATCCAATAGGGCATCATTAACCTGCTGGAGAGCTTGATTTATATTTTCTTCGGTTAGTCGGCCGCGATCTTTAAGCCAACCTAAAACGCCTGAAAATTTTTGTGATAAAAATTCAAACATGGTAGGCATCAACCTTTGTTTTAATTCCGGGGAAATAATTGTTTAGTAGAGAGGTAAATTAACATAAAAAAGACGTTTATACAACGTGTATGCATTGGCGTGAATGAGGGCAGGTTATGCAACCTGCCCTATAAAAAGCGTCATAGGTGATTTTTTGTTTAAGCCATTCCAAGGGCAAGCTTAAGTTCCGACACCTTATTTGTTTGCTCCCACGTAAAGCCAGCTTCATTTTCACGGCCAAAATGTCCATAAGCTGCCGTTTGTCTGTAGATAGGGTGCTTAAGATTGAGATATTTTATAATACCAGCCGGTTTGAGCGGAAATGTAGCTCGGACGGCAGCTTCAATCATTTCAGCGGCTATTTTTGAGGTGCCAAAAGTATTGACGTAAACCGATACTGGTTCGGCAACACCAATGCAATAAGCAATTTGAACCTCACACTTTTCAGCGATTCCTGCTGCGACAATGTTTTTTGCTACATGGCGCGCCATGTATGCAGCAGATCGATCGACTTTAGATGGGTCTTTGCCCGAGAAGCAGCCGCCACCATGCCTGCCCATGCCGCCGTAGGTATCGACAATGATTTTACGGCCGGTTAGTCCGGTATCGCCTTCTGGGCCACCAATGGCAAATGAGCCGGTTTCATTAACAAAATACTTTGTTTCAGGTGTTACATATTTTCCACAAATTGGCAGGATCACATTGTTTATTATTTCTTGTCTGATGATGTCGTGCGAAATTGATGGATCGTGTTGTGCTGAAACGACGACTGCGGTAACGATGGTTGGTTTGCCGTTGACATACTTAACGGTAACTTGTGTTTTACCATCAGGACGAAGCCATGCTAACGTCTTATTCTTACGAACTTCCGCAAGGCGTCGTGCAAGTTGGTGTGACAAGTTTATTGGCAAGGGCATAAGTTCAGGCGTTTCATTGCAGGCATAGCCGAACATAAGGCCTTGATCGCCGGCGCCTTGTTCGTGTTGTTCGCTTTCTTGTACGCCTTGAGCAATATCTGGGCTTTGTTTGTTAACGGCGGCCAACACTGCGCAGCTTTTATAACTCATGCCATAATCTGGATTAGTATAACCGGCATCATAAAGAACGCCGCGGACGATTTCTTGGAAGTTAAGGATTGCTGTTGTGGTAATTTCACCGGTGACTACCACCATGCCGAGTGTTGCGAGTGTTTCACAAGCGACGCGAGCATTAGGGTCTTGGGTAAGCGCGGCATCGAGGACTGTGTCAGATATTTGATCGCAAATTTTGTCTGGATGTCCTTCGGTGACCGATTCGGAAGAAAAAAGATAGTTTTCTTGGCTAAAAAGCGGCCGATTGGCTATTGGCAAAAGCAATAGCGAGCCCAAAAGCATGGATAATTTCTTCATGACACATCTCTCCTTTAAATGAACTCTCCTTAAAAACAACTTGGGTTAAGTCGCAAAAAAAGTTTAGCGATTATGAAAGAGCGTGTAAATGATCGAATGGGTTTTTTTTTGAAATTGGTGCCGGGAGACGGAGTTGAACCGACGACACAAAGATTTTCAGTCTTCTGCTCTACCACCTGAGCTATCCCGGCACGCAAACTTTTAATTATTTCAAGATCTTAACATGCAGTAGCGTACCCATTAGCAGTATTCTTGTCAACAAGACATTCACGAAATTTTGATACAATTGTTTAATATGCGCGGGGTTTATTGGGATAAGTAATTAAACACATGGTTTTTACTTAAAGATTTTGATAAGGTGAAATGAACAAGGAAAATGTTTAGGGTTTAACACAAAAGAGGCTTTATGGCGTCGTCAAAATTTGGCGAAATTGCAAATGTCATCAAATCTCTCGGCGTGGTGTTTGGCGATATCGGAACGAGTCCACTATATACACTTGGGGCGCTTGTTACCTTTGTGCAACCGACGCATGACAATGTCTTTGGTTTTATTTCTTTGATTGTTTGGGCATTGATTTTATTGGTTTTTGTTCAATATGCTTGGTTGGCGATGAGCCTTGGTAAAAAGGGCGAGGGAGGGACAATTGTTCTCAAGGAATTGTTATCACCGTTATTACAGTCTCCAAAAAAACTTGCGATAGTTTCTTTTTTAGCTTTTGTCGGAATTTCTTTATTTATTGGCGATGGTGTTATTACTCCAGCCGTGAGTATTTTGAGTGCAGTTGAAGGCCTTCCCTTGATTCCTGGTCTTGATTGGATGCCGCAGGCTTTTTTGATGTTTATTGCTTGTTGTATAGCGGTTTTGCTTTTTGTTTTTCAAAAAAAAGGAACAGAGCGCGTGGCGTCCGCGTTTGGGCCATTGATGGTTATATGGTTCTTGACGTTGGCGATCTCTGGCGTTTTGTCGATAACTTCAGCACCCGTTATTATTAATGCGCTTAATCCATGGTTTGCTTGTCGGTTTATTGTTAATCATGGCATTATGAGTTTTTTTATTCTTTCTGGTGTCATTTTGTGCGCAACTGGCGGTGAAGCGCTTTATGCAGATATGGGACATTTGGGCAGAAAGCCTATATTGCGAGCATGGTATTTTGTTTTTGTCGCATTGATTTTGAATTACCTCGGCCAAGGCGCATTTTTGCTGAAACATCCTTCGGCGACGCGGGTTTTACAGCAAATGATTTTGGAGCAGGCCGGATCGCTTTATTTTCCATTTGTTCTTTTGAGTATCGTGGCAACAGTTATTGCTTCACAAGCACTCATAAGCGGTGTTTTCTCCATCGTTTATCAGGGCATAACCACCGGACTAACCCCTCGGTTTAAGGTTGATTATACATCAAGCAAGTTGCGTTCGCAGGTATACGTAGGCAGCGTCAATATGATGCTGTTGCTGGCGGTACTTTTTATGATCATTAACTTTGAGCGATCGGATAACCTTACCGTTGCTTACGGATTGGCCGTTACCGGTGACATGACCATAACAGCGGTGCTCATGGCGTGGATTTTTTCTAGACGCCATTCTGGATTTAAGATGGGTATTGCTGCTGTTTTGGGCGTTATAAACTTTATATTTTTCTGTTCCTGTTTATGTAAAATACCTAATGGTGCCTATTGGTCTTTGGTTATCGCTTTAGTTCCGTTTAGTATTATCGTTATTTATACGCGCGGCCAAAAGCGCTTATGGGAGGCGTTAAAGCCTGTGCCCCTTGAAGGTTTTTTGGCGCAATATTTTACCTTTCAAAAAACAGCAACTAAGCTCAAAGGGTCTGCGTTGTTTTTTATTAGAGATATTAAAATGGTGCCCTCTTATGTTATGCAAACGATGTTTCAGAACAATATAGTCTACGAAGATAATATTCTTATTTCTGTGGTAACACGCGATGATCCATTCGGTGTTATTGGCTTTTTCAAAGGTTCATTAGCTCCTGGGCTTCGTATTTTTGAAATTCATTGTGGATATATGGAAATGCTTGATGTCGAACGTATTTTGCGTAATGCAGCGATTGAAGCGCAAGTGATATTTTATGGACTTGAAGAGATTACCACTAAAAACATTTTCTGGAAGGTGTACGCGGCGATGAAGCGTCTAGTGCCTTCATTCGTTCAATTTTATAAATTGCCGCCACATAAACTTCATGGTGTGATGACCATGGTTGAAATGTAAGGTGTGAAAAAGTTTGACAAGCATCACTTTTAACTATAAATTTTAACCATCAATTGAAATTCAATGTCGCGTCACATTGTGCGGGAATAGCTCAGTGGTAGAGCATTGCCTTGCCAAGGCAAGGGTCGCGGGTTCGAATCCCGTTTCCCGCTCCAATATCTTAACAAAAGTAACGCTAAGACAAGCTTTAATTGCAGCGGTTACAAAATTCTGTTAAATTTTTCTTAGTTTAGTAAAGTAAGCTTATCAAGACATGCCCTTAAAAGACTGATGCTTAATTGAGTTGCGGGGCGTGGGGGAAACGGAATCTGCTCGCGCTGATACGTTTATACGAAAGGTTTTTTGTCATGAAATCGATGCTACACGAAGCTTCGTCTATTACTAAGGCCATCGAAAAAGCATGGTCAGATGCAGGGAACCCAACCGAGTTTACCATTAAGGTACTTGATGCGGGTAAGAAAAACTTTTTTGGGTTAACAAAGCGTCCGGCAATTGTATCAATCACTTACGAACCTAGACGTCAACCTGCTCGGCAGCAAGATGCCAATAGACAAATGGATCGTAAAGTTGTTGTTTCTGGCGCCGCTAAAAATTCTCCCATAACTCCATCTAAACAAACTACGCCGACCAACCAAAATCAAGTAAGACCATTGCCTAAAAGAGAGCCTGTAAACGTTCCCGTGGCAAGACCTGTTCAACCTCGTCCAGTTGCCAAAGAGACAGAAAAGACTGTTATAGATCAAGGCGAATTCGGAGCCTGGCAAGATGAATGGGTTATGTATGTCAGTGGCCAACTCAAAGAACTACTTGGTCTTTGGGGCGTGAAACAAGAATTTAGCACTAAAGTTGATAGAAGAGCTCTAACTATAAGTCTTGATTCGCATTTACATGATGATCCGGTAGAAGAACGTAATGTCTTTATGGGATTTTCATATTTGTTGATGCAATTCTTCAAGCGAAACTACAAGAAGAAATTTCGTGGTTTTCAAATTATCATAACCAGCAAAAAAAATACTCCCTAATGCAGCATGATGAACCAGTTGCAACTAGGTCTAACCAATGATCAAGAACCTATAATTGCTTTATGTACGCCTCGCGGAAGCGGGGCGCTCGCACTTTTGCGGTTGTCGGGCGTTGGTTCCATTGCTATAGCAGACGTTCTTGGCCGTCTTGCTTCAGGCAAAAAATTAACCGATTTTTCTACACATACCATTCATTTTGGTTCTATTATTGATCCAGAAACCAATTCAGTTATTGATGAAGTTTTATTCTTTCTTATGAGTAAGCCAAAGACCTTTACAGGTCAAGATACGGTTGAAATCAGTTGTCATAACAATCAGTTTATCATTGAGAAAATTATAGCGCTTGCCTGTAAGTACGGTGCTCGTTTGGCTATGGCCGGTGAGTTTAGTAAGCGGGCTTTTTTGAATGGTAAACTCGACCTTGTTCAGGCTGAAGCCATACAAGATGTTATTAATGCACAAACAGAGGAAGCTTTGCGGCGTTCTATGGAGCAGTTGCAGGGTTCTCTTTCGTGTTACCTAAAAGAGGTTGAGGCGCGCTTAGTGAAGCTCTTGACCTTATCAGAGGCCAGCTTTGAATTCTTGGAAGAAGAGCAACGCGACTTGAGCATGGAGCAAGTATTTAAGGCTGAAAGTATTGATCTTTTGGTACATACTCAAGAGCTTTTAGCTCAGTTTGCACAACAGCAACAGGTCAGAGAAGGTGTTCGTGTTGCTTTGGTTGGGCGGGTTAATGCTGGTAAATCAACCTTGTTTAATGCTTTGGTAAAAAAAGAGCGAGCAATAGTGTCCGATTTTGCAGGAACGACTCGTGATAGTATTGAGGTAAGTCTTTACAAGGGCGGAATCTTTTGGACATTTGTTGATACGGCTGGACTTCGCCGGACGCAGGATACAATAGAGCAACAAGGGATCGAGCGAACCATTGCAGAAGCTAAGTCGGCTGATGTTGTTTTGGTGGTTTTTGATGCTACTATTCCCGTCGATGATTATGATCGAGCGGTTTACTTACAATTGATTCGTGAATATGGAAAAAAAAGCATCATAATTTTAAATAAAATTGATAGCCAACATTCAGATTTTACTGCAAGCTTACCTGCGTGGGGCGTTGAGATTCCCCTCATGAAGGTTTCAGTGTTGGAAAAAAAGGGCATAGAGAGTTTAGATCTCATGATTGAAGAAAAAATTCAGGCATTATTTTCTCAGTTACATTCCCCCTACCTTCTTACTCAGCGACAATCGCGGTTGATTTCTGAAATCGAGGTGAAATTGGATTCTATTGTAAAATCATTCTCGGATGTATTACATTATGAATTGATATCTTACCACCTCAAGGAATCACTAGAAACGATCGCTGAGCTAACCGGAAGAAACATTACAGAACAAATGCTCGATGCGGTGTTCAATGACTTTTGTGTTGGTAAGTGAAGAACTAAGAGATCATTTTTAGGGGTTTGGGGAGGGCGTAATGAAGTTGGTAAATACGCTTAGGCTTTATTTTAGCCGAAGCATTCATGTCATTTTAGCTTTTTCGTTTTTAATTCAATTCTTTTTCCCTAGTGAACTTTCAGCAATAAAGCGGCGGCGAGTCCATTGTCGTTGTCCTCATGTTTCAAAATGGGTCAGCGATGCTCCCATAACATTCTCAAAAACTGAATCAAAATTTTTTGATGAAAACGATTTTAATGAAGATGGTGATCCTTGTGTTTGGGAGGAATCGTCGACGGCTCCATTTACCGAATTGGTTTTGTCGTGGAATGCTTTGCGGCCTCCAACGGGGACGCTGACCTTTTGGGTAAATGTTAAATATGGGAATAATTCGTGGTCTGGTTGGCAGCGGATGGCTGAGTGGGGTGACCGTATTCAACGTTCATTTATTAACAAAAACAATCCATATGTCCACACTAAACATGTTCGAGTTGAGATGCAGCATGGGTCAGAGGGCCATGGATTTAATGTTAAAGTTACCGCTAATAATGGGGCAGATCCTAAAAACCTTAAGGCGCTATTTGCCTGTTTATGTAACTTAAAGCAGTTTAAGTTGGTACGGCCACATGCAATATTACCTACAACCTTTATTCGAGGGGTTCCGAAACAATCTCAAATGGTTCTGGATCATCCTCGCTTTAAGGACCTTTGTTCGCCAACATCAACAAGTATTCTTGTTAATTATTTTATGGCCAAATCTAATGGCCAACCAGCATATCAACCACTTGATGATTATGTGGTCAATTTTGCCAATAAAGTTCACGACAATGGTAATCTGAATATTTATGGAAACTGGCAATTAAATGTTGCCCAGGCGTTTGATGCGGCCAATGGCGATGTCTTTTTTAGGGTTGAGCGGCTCAACGGATTCCAAGATTTGCATTCCTATCTGATGAAAAAGATTCCGGTTGCCGTGAGCGTTCGGCGTTTGCGTGGCGGTGCGGGGGTGTATCAAAATGGACATTTTATTGTTGTGGTTGGATGGAATCAAGCAAAACAGCAGGTTTTATGCATAGACCCAGCTTTTGATGCTACTCGACGAACGTTTAGGGCGTACAAACTTTGGGATTTTTTGCAGGCCTGGGGGCGGTCGGTTAACCTGAGTTATATTCCCATGCCGCGTGATCCATATTAAAAAAATGGACAAATAAAAGGGAAGCCTTCAAAAATTTGCCTTCTTGGTGATACACTTAAATTTGTGTATAAAACAAGGAGGCTTTTTTATGAATCAAGAAAAATTTACTCATGCATTCTCAGACCTTTTAGCTGCGGCTGTTCGTATTGCACAACAAGCCGAACATGCTTCGGTTCAACCGCTGCACTTATTGGCAGCGGCGTTTGAATATGATTTTTGTTCGACTGGATTCAAAACATTGGGGGTTGATGAGCAACTTCTTAGTGCTATTGTTCAGCAGGAGCTTGACCGTTTCCCCAAGGTTAAGGGAGGGCAAGTTGGTGCAGATTATTCATTACAAACCTTTTTGAATGAATGTGATACAGAAAGCAAAAAATTGGGGGATACTTTTGTAAGCCTTGATATCGGGATGCTTGTATTAGCTAAGACCGCAACATTACCAGAGACGGTGCGGCAATTTTTGAAGAAAGCTGGTTTTACCGGGGACACGGTAAATGCATGGGTTACTAAAATGCGAGGAGGGGAATCGGTGAATAGTCAGAACGCAGAGGGAACGTATCAGGTTCTTGAAAAATATTGTCAGGACTTAACCAAGTTGGCGCGTGAAGGGAAGTTGGATCCGGTTATTGGGCGCAACGAGGAAATCAGGAGAATTGTTCAAATTTTATCGCGCAGAACAAAAAACAACCCCGTATTAGTTGGGGATCCTGGTGTTGGTAAGACGGCGATTGTTGAAGGGATAGCTCAGCGGATTATTGACAATGATGTTCCGGAGAGCCTCAAAGGAAGAAGGATTTTGACCCTAGACTTAGGGGCCTTAATCGCAGGCACTAAATTTCGTGGTGAATTTGAAGAGCGCCTTAAGGCAATTTTGCAAGCAATTGAGAAGCAAGAAAATGATGGCATTGTTTTGTTTATAGATGAACTCCATATGTTGGTAGGTGCTGGGGCGACCGGCGGTGGTATGGATGCCTCAAATCTTCTAAAGCCAGCGCTTGCTCGTGGCGTTTTACATTGTATTGGAGCAACCACGGTGGTCGAATATAAGAAATATATCGAAAAAGATGCTGCCCTTGAGCGTCGCTTTCAAAAAGTTTTAATTGAGGAACCATCGATTCAAGATGCTGTTTCAATTTTGCGAGGGCTGAAGGAACGATATGAAGTGCACCATGGTATTCGTATTAAAGACCAAGCAATTGTCAAATCGGTTAATTTGTCTTCTAGATTAATACCCGACCGTTTTTTGCCCGATAAAGCAATTGATTTAATCGATGAAGCGGCATCCATGGTTAAGATGGCGATTGACTCAAAGCCTGAAAATCTTGACCAATTTGACCGAAAAATTCGTCAATTGGAAATCGAAAAAGTTGCCCTTGCAAAAGAGAAGGATGAAGCATCAAAGTTAAGATTGGGCGAGCTTGAAAGTGAATTAGCTAATGTTAAAGAAAAGGAGCGAGTTGTCCGGGAACAGTGGCAAGCTGAACGACAGCCGCTTGAAGAAATAAAAAAATTGAAGATGCAGGTTGATGCCGCCAAGGTAACCTTTGCTCAGGCTGAACGCGATGGTGACTATGCTAAAGCATCGAAAATTAAGTACGGAACTTTGGCAGAACTTGAGCGTAAATTGGATACCCAACAAAATAAACTGAAAAATCTTAAAACGCATCTTGTTAAAGAAGAAGTTGATGAAGATGATGTTGCCGCCGTGTTGTCGCGTTGGCTACACATTCCGGTTGAAAAATTAAAGGAAGAAGAAAGCCAAAAATTAATCAATATGGAAACTGAGCTTCATCACCGTGTTATCGGCCAGGATGAGGCAATAACCAAAATTGCTAATACCATTCGTGTACATCGGTCGGGGATTGGTGATCCAAATAAGCCTATAGGATCATTTTTATTTTTGGGGCCAACAGGTGTTGGTAAAACTGAAGTTGCTAAGGCTTTGGCTGACGTTTTGTTTGATGATGAACGTAAATTAATTCGTATTGATATGTCTGAATACATGGAAAAGCATGCGGTTGCGAGGCTTATCGGTGCCCCTCCAGGATATATTGGTTATGAAGAAGGTGGGCAATTAACCGAGGCGGTGCGCAAGCATCCATACAGTGTTATTCTTTTTGATGAAATAGAAAAAGCGCACCCTGATGTTTTTAATTTGTTTTTACAAATTCTTGATGAAGGTCGCCTTACCGATTCTCAGGGGCGAACGGTTTCATTTAAGAATTGTATTCTCATTATGACGTCAAATCTCGGTTCCGACCTTATTCTGACAGCCGGGGATATAACACCTGCCGTTCGCGCCGATATTGAAAAATTACTGCTCAGAAGTTTTAGACCAGAATTTCTAAATCGTATTGATGAAACGGTATTTTTCCGTTCCTTGTTGCCAGCAGATATGGCGAGTATTGTTAAAGTACAACTTGATTTGGTTAAGGAACGGTTGCGTGAAAAATCGATTGAGCTTACGATAACCGATGCCGCCGTAAACTTTTTGGCCGAGGTTGGGTATCTTAAAGAGTTTGGCGCGCGGCCACTCAAACGTTCAATTCAGCAGTATTTGGTGAGCCCCTTGGCCGTTGAAATTCTTAAGAATCCTGAAAAGAAAGAGTTTGTGGTTGACGTGAGCGGAGACCATATAGTTATTTCATAGTTTTGTACTTTAAACAAAAAAGGCATTGCTTGTTTTGAGTAAGCAATGCCTTTTTTTGTTTAAAAATAAATTTACTTTAATTCAGGAAAGAAAAACGAAATTTCGTTTTTAGCAGTCTCTATACCATCAGAACCATGAACACCATTTTTGCCAATAGTTGTTCCATACAATTGCCGTATGGTTCCTTCGGCTGCTTGTTTAGGGTCTGTGCTACCCATAAGGTCGCGCCATTCTTTTATGGCATTTTCTTTTTCAATGACCATAACAATTGTTGGTCCGCTGGTCATAAATTCAACAAGTTCTTTGAAGAAGGCACGATCATGGTGAATTTCATAAAATTTTTCGGCCTGTTCTTTTGTGATGAGCATTTTTTTCATGCTCAAGATATTAAAGCCTTCTTGTTCTATGCGATCGATTATTTTTCCGCTATTTTTTGCGATTACTGCATCAGGTTTAATAATTGCGAGAGTATGTTCGACTTTTTTACCGAGCCCAGAAACAATGTATATTTTTCTGAGAAGAAAAAAGAGAGCACCTGCTGCGACAAGAGTAATAATGATTAACAACCACTTTGGCATTTGCATAATCGGCCTTTCGTTTATCGGTTTCAAATAAAGATCTTTTCATAAAGATTAAGGCGAGGTTGGCGTCGTTGTCAATCATAATCGATTTAATGATATGAATAAAATAGAAAGAGGCCCGATTTTACACGAGCCTCTTCTTATGATTGCCTTAATTATATGATGGAAATCATAGGCGGTTTTTTTGCTGTTCCCATTTTTTTCTTGGAAACTACCGCTTTTTTAGGTGCTGCTTTAGGAGCTGCTTTTTTTGCAACGACCTTTTTCTTTGGGGCTGCTTTTTTAGCAACCTTCTTTACGACCTTTCTTTTAGGTGCGGCTTTTTTAACAGCCTTCTTTACAACCTTCTTCTTAGGAGCAGCCTTTTTAGCTACTACCTTTTTGGCTGTTTTTTTAACAACCTTTTTCTTAACTGCCATGATCTCTCCTTTGAAAAAACCCCTTTTTTGAGATACCGTACGCTTATTTAAAATAACCTCGCATCCTTATTTTCTACCTATCGTTATGATAGAGAAACGATCGCGGGTGCAATATCTTTTAGCAATCTTATTCAGCTCATCCATCTTTAGTATAGACAACAATTCGGTCTGTTTGTCAAATAAATTAAAATTTAAATTAAATCTTTTTAGAAATAGAAAGGTTTGTGCGATATTCATATTGTTTTCAAAAAGCTCTACAGAAGACGCTATTGCGAGATCTTTTGCCATTGAGAATTCTTCTTGTGTAATTCCATTTTTTCCTAAGTAATCTAAGGCGTCAAGAATTAATTTTTTTGCCAAAGTAACTTTATCAAAAGAAACGAGTGTCTTAATATACATCAAACCAGGGGCTTCCAATGATCCACTGATCAGTGAACTGCCGATTGCATAGAAAAGTCCTGACTTTTCGCGCAACTCAAAAAGTCGAGAATTTGTTGACCCTTGAGCTCCTCCAGAAAAGACGATATCGAGTAGAGCAAGATAGTGAAACGTTGGGTCTGCTCGGGAAATTGAAGGTGCTGCAAAAGCAAGTGCAACTTGTTCTCGTGGTGATTGGATATGAATGACTTGTTGTTTTGGTTCAATAAATTGCGGAAACTCAAATGTTGGAACTTGTGGGCCTGTCCATGAACCAAAATATTTTGTTATGGTTTTTTTTATATCATGTCCGGTAAGATCTCCAACAACAACCAAGGTTGCGTATTCAGGTGTTATATATTTTTTATAACAACTTTGGAGGTCGTTTTGCGTAATGGCTTTAATACTTTCCGGGCAACCTTCATCGGGGCGGCTGTATGGGTGTTGTTGGTAAATAAGATCTCTGGTTATTTGGTCGATGAAATCGATCGGGGTGTCCCAAAAGTCGATTAACTCATTGAGCGTTTGTGTTCGAATTTTTTCAATATTCTGTTCTTGAAAAGATGGATTAGTGAGTATGTGGGTAAAAATATCGAATGTTATATCAAGATCTTGAGCCAAGCAAAGACTGGATATATAGCTACCTTGAGGACCAATAAATATTCCGTTAGTTTCGAGCAGCTTATTTAATTCTTCAGACGAATATTTTTTTGTGCTATCGGTAAGAAGACGTAGTAAAAAAAGAAAGCAGCCATCGAGTTTTGGTGCATCGTAGAGTGAATTTGCCTTGAATTTGAGAACTGCCGCAACGTTAGGAACGCTTGGATTATTGTAATAGATTACCTCAAGACCATTGGCTAGACGAAACTGTTCCGGTTTTGGGTAAGAAATTGATTGTTGTTTTGTGTAGGTTATCGTGTCTACAAATTTACTTGGTTCGACCGGTGATGTGCGATGATACTTTTTAAGGATATCGTTTTCTAACTGTTCCGTTTGCTGTTGGATGGTGGCATATTTCTCGGCATCTTCATTGTTGAGGGGAAGTAAATATCCCTTACGAAGAACGCGTGGGTTGAGATATGATTTATAAAAATTTTGAAGGTCAGTATCGGTCAGCGCATTAATGCCGTCAAAGTAATCTTGTAAAAAATTTTCGTTTCGTGTTGCTAGGTATGAAGTTCCTATAAGCGTTGCTTGTTTTTCGGTACTCTCAAGGAGGGTTGAGTAATCAAATTGAGCTTTTTTTGTAGCTCCTTGCAATTCCCAAGCATCGATTGGTTTTGAATAAAGTCTTTCGATTTCTTCTTCAATAATTTTTTCAATGGTTGGTATGTTGTGAATGTTGCTCGGATAGATGGAAATACAAAAAAGGCCTTTTTCAAAAAAACTCAAAATAGAGCTATCAAGGTCGATTGCTAATTCTTCTTTATCAACCAAGCGTCGATATAAACGTGAGCTTTTACCGTTTCCTAGGATGAGCGAGGCGATATCGTAGAGCGCGTGGTTTCCGTCCTTTGCCCCTGGAATAGCATAGGTGTAACAGCACCAAGGAATGGTGACATGACGATAAATTGTTGTACTTTGGTTGGCGATATCATCATAAAACCAATTTTGCTTTTTGACATAGTTTTGTTTGGCTTGGATGCTTGCAAAATGTTTTTCGGCCGCTTCAAATGCCTCAGCGGGGACAATGTCACCGACGATAACGAGCGTTGCGTTGCCCGGATGGTAATGCTTATGGTAAAAATCGAGGATATTTTCTCGTGTTATGGTGCAAAGGTCGTAGTGTGAACCAATGACTGGACTATGATAAGGGTGTTCTGGCCACATGCTGGCAATCATAGATTCGATAAGATGATTTGGGTAATCATCACGATACATACGTAATTCTTCGATAACTGTTTTGATCTCAGAGGCGATCATTTGTTCATCAAATCGAGCATGTTGCATACATTCGGCAAATACGGTTAAAGCAACTTCCCAATGATTGGTTGGAAGTCTGAAGGTATAGCCGGTGTAATCTTGTGACGTAAATGCGTTAGCCGCACCGGTAAGCTTATGACTTATTAAATTAATGTCAGTTTCTGATAGCTTTTCGGTTCCCTTAAATAACATGTGTTCAATAAAGTGTGCGATCCCCTTTTGCCCCGATTCTTCATCTTTTGAGCCGACGTTATAGAGGATATGGACCTCAACTCGCGGAATGGTTAGACACGGCCTTACCAGGACCGTTAAGCCATTGCTCAGAACCTTTTTTTCTGGTCTAAATTGATTGGTTTGGGCCATGAATTTTACCTTTATTTGTCTTAAACATAACTAAATTGTAAAAAATCGTAATTCACGATAAGCTAACTGCCAGTTTGTTGGGTCATGTTGAGAGGTTGAAAAGCAGATGTTAAAGACTATCATTAAAAAGATTAAAACAAGTAGGTTTTTTAGCTTTTTACTAAAAAACCTTACGTATGGTATTGTTCGATTGTTGATTTCAACATATCGTTTACGTATTATTTATGGCCCTGGCATTAAGCAACCACTTATGGCTAATGATGGTGTGTTTTATTTTTGGCACCAACAAATTATTCCAGGAATGACCATGTTCTTTAAAGCAAAAGCAACCGGCTATTGTATAGTTAGTCCAAGTAATGATGGCAAATTTGCTGGCCATATATGCCAAAAGTTAGGCTTCACAGTGCTTTATGGCTCTTCCAATAAATCAGCTGTTTCATTACTGCGCAACTCTTTACTAGCACTCAAAGAACGCCGACAATTATGCGTTGTTGGTGATGGCTCGAGAGGTCCCGCTTTTGAATTACAAAAAGGCGTGCGTTATTTGGCTGCAAAAGCTCAGGTGCCGGTGATTTACGTTGAATGTTCGTCGTCATGGCATATAACAATTTCAAAAAGCTGGGATAAATTTCAAATTCCTTTGCCGTTCAGTAAAATTCAAGTGCATATCCATGCTCCCGAAAATGTTCAAGATTCTACAAGCGCTTTGTAATGGGTGTCATGTATGTTTCTATTCTACTACTTAATCGATTCGAAAAGATATTTTGGTATAGCGTCCCAGACAATTTACAGGGGGCAATTTCTGCTGGTTGCTTAGTACGAGTACCTTTACGTACTCGTTTTGAATCGGCCATGGTGGTAGACGTAATGCTGGAATTGCCATCGTCGTGCCATTTTGCAATTAAACCGATTGCTAGCCTTGAACCATTGCCTTTGGATGCTAAATACCATCAATTTATTGAAAAAATAGCGCAATTTCATATGGTACCATCTTTGCATTTTTATGCGCGGGTCAGCTCCTTTTTGAATGATAAAAAGTGTGAGGACGTTATTGCGGCATTTCGGCAAAAGGAATCTGAGCGAGCGGCTGTTATTAAGGTAATTTTGACTGATGAGCAACAAGCGGTTGTTGATTACGTTCAGCCATTTATTAAGCAACCGGCATATGCTCCAACCTTGATTCATGGTGTAACCGGGTCAGGCAAAACAGAGGTTTATAAAAAATTAATAATCGAATGTATGTGCGAACATAAAACGGTTATTGTCTTGCTTCCGGAAGTTTCACTAAGTCTGCAATTTGAACAATTATTTAAAAAGCAATTACCAGAAGTTGAAGTTTTTGGGTTTCATTCGGCATCGATGTTAACCGAAAAGCGTGCTTTATGGTCAGCATTAATTGCCAAGCGTCCGGTTTTAATTCTTGGGGTTCATTTGCCAATAATGCTGCCAATAGCCAATCTTGGGCTGATTGTTATTGATGAAGAACACGAACAAGGATTTATTGAAAAAAAACATCCAAAGATTAATAGCAAAGAAGTTGCTTTATGGCGGGCGCATATTTATGGGATCCCAATTGTGCTTGGATCGGCCACCCCGGCACTTGCATCGTTGCATAATGTCCAGCAAAAGGGATGGAAGTTTTTCCAGATAAAGAAGCGTTTTGCTGGTGCATTTCCGGTGATACAAAAGGTTTTGCTCAGTGAACGGCAAGGAAAACGTAGAAAGAACTTTTGGTTATCGGTTGAACTTGAGCAAGCGGTGAATGAATGTCTTGCGCGAAAGCAGCAGATAATTATTTACCTTAATCGCCGCGGTTATAGCTTTTTTGTTCAATGCAAAAATTGTGGGCTTGTCTTTGAATGCCCCCATTGTTCGGTGAGTTTAACGTTGCATGTTAATGGTGCAAATCAATCGTTACGTTGCCATTATTGTGATTTTCGCAAAGAATTACCTGATTCTTGTCCCGATTGTCGCGCTGACCAAAAACAGTTTCTAAAAAAGGGTTTAGGGACGCAGCAAGCGGTTCAATTATTTAAAGAGATATTTCCTCAGGCAAAAATTGAACGAGCAGATTTAGATACAACGAGCAAAAAACGCGCTTGGCGGCAAACGGTTGAACAGTTTGAAAAGGGTGAGATTGATATGTTGATCGGCACCCAAACGATTACCAAGGGCTATCACTTTCCCGGGGTAACGCTTGTCGGGGTATTATGGGCCGACGTTAACTTGCATTTCCCATTGTTTAATGCCAGCGAGGTTGCTTTACAACAGCTTATTCAGGTTGCCGGACGCGCCGGGCGCCAGCATATGGAGAGTAAGGTTATCGTACAAACGTTGCGTGATCACTCGATTTTTAATTACCTTAATGAAGAATCATATATCGATTTTTGCGAGCGTGAGTTTTTGTCGCGCAAAGAAATTCTTTATCCGCCAATGTGCCGATTGGTACATCTTGAGCTTCGCAATGCCGATGCCGCTCAAGTTGATTTAGACGCCGATGCTTGTGCTCAATTTTTGTTAAAAATTTGTGACGAACAACGGCTTGAGGTTCAAATCTTGGGCCCGGCACAACCGCTCATTGCTCGTGTACAAAATGTTGAAATGCGGCATATTTATCTAAAGGCTCAAAATTTTAAAGATTTGCATAATGTACTATCAATGGTTACGCAGCAGTATTACGTAAGTAGTCTTTTTGTAGTGATGCATTAAAGAAGGCCCCGATTTCGGAGCCTTCTTTCTTAGAATATTTTTAAAGTAAATCTGCGAGCTTCTTCGATCGCCGGGTCATCACCGAGCGGTTCATCGCTTTTTTCTTGCAATGTATTGTTCAAACCATCTCTTGATGATTTTTGCCGTTTTGGGGCTTTTTGTGTTCGAGCTTCTTGATTTATCATTATTTGATCAATGGCCGGTTGGTAATCTTTTGGTTGATCGACTGGTGTGATAATATCTTCAGTAGGCTTGTTTTTGTGCAATTCAAACCCATTTTCAATTATTTTATCTATAAAATCCATTGGTTTGAGCCCGATTTCTGCCGCTTGGTGAAATATGCACGTTGCTGGGGTTAGGCCTGGAAGTGAGTTAATCTCCAGGATTATAACACGTTCATTGCCGGTTGGTGATTGCTCGGCCGTTTGGTAAAAACAGTCAATGCGGGCATATCCTTTGCAGCCAATAGTAATAAACACATTCTTCATAACGTCTTGAACCAATTCTATAACCCGTGCAGGCAAATGTGCTGGTGTTTGATTTTCGCCTTCGCCGGGAAGAAATTTTTCTGCTATTGAAAGGATTCCCTTACTGGCGACAACTTGTGATGGGGGTAGAGCGGTAATGGTATCATTTCCCATAACGCCGCAGGTCAATTCGGTTCCCTGAATGAGTTCTTCGATGAGGACAAATTGTTTATTCGAGGTGAAATAGAGGTCGATTTTTGAGCGCATATCTTCTGGTGATTGTGCTTTTTGGACCATAACGCTGCAACCATCATCATGTGGTTTTAGGATAATCGGGTATGATAGTTTTTTTTCAATAGAACAAAAAGTTTCTTTTTCCTGTTCGGTCATGGCAAGCCATTCATCATGACTCAGCAAAATCGATTGAGGAACTTCAAATCCTTGTGACCTAAGGAAATTGTTGGATCTAAATTTGTCCATGCAGAGTGCGCTAGCCAAAACACCGGAACCATTATAAGGGAGTCCGAGCATTTCGATGGTGCCTTGTACTGAGCCATTTTCGCCCTTGCCGCCGTGAAGACCAAGGAAGACAAAGTCGCAAATGGTTGGTAGGTCTTGCCAGTTAATTTGCATATCGTTGGTGACCATTGCTGCAATTTCGCGCGTTGAATTTTTGATGAGTAGCTTTTGCGAGAGCTTATAAAGCTCCATATTATCATTAACAAAAATAGGCATAATATCGTATTTTTGAGGCGAAAGTTTGTAGCAAATATTACGGCCTGAGTCGAGCGAGATTTCTCGTTCGTTTGAGCTTCCACCAAGAAGTACCACTATCCGTGTTTTTTTATTGCCGTTGGTCATAACACTTTCCTCTTCTTTGGTTTGGTGTGATGCCATTGACGCAAGCCCGTAATGTACTAACTCATTTTCAATCAAAAAATTGATAAGTTTTGTGTGGCTCATGCCGACTTCAGCGGCTTGGTGAAAGAGGAAGGTTGCTGGTGACATACCGGTTAGGGTATTTGGATCGGTAAGCAATATGCGGCCATCTTTTGCCAGAAAACCGTCGATGCGTGAAATGGTCGAAAAATCAAGAAGGTCTGAAGCTTTTATGCAGCTATCGATTATTTGTTGAGTGTTTTCTGGGCTGCATGGAGCGGGGGTAATTTTTGTGGCGCGGCCTGGCATATATTTTTGTTCATAATCAAAAATATCGAAGTTTTTTTCTGGGATAACTTGGGTAAGCGGAAGCGTCATCCATTCTTTGGTGATCTTCCCATTGATGTTTGAAACTTTTTGTAAAAGGACACAGACAAATTCCATGCCATCAATTTTTTCTTCAACAATAACGTCCTGAACTTTACGATTGTCAGCATGGGCCGCTTTGGTAATTGCGGGCAATAGTTCATCATTGGTATGTGCGCATGAAATGCCAAGGCTTGAGCCTTCGTGCGATGGTTTGACAATAACGGGAACATTAACCCCTTCTTGGGCTAATCGCGTAACAATTTCTTCTTGGGTAAGTGATGCGAGTTCGTGGTAACGGATGGCAATTCCTTTTGCGGCACCGATGCCATTAGCTTTGAATAATTCTTTTTGCATGACCTTATCCATGCCAATAGCACTGCCAAAAACCTTGGTTCCCAAATAGGGGATGCCCAAAACATCAAGCATGCCTTGTAGGGTGCCATCTTCTGCATACCGGCCATGAACAGCTATATAGACAAAATCAACGAGTGTTTTAAGGTCGTCCCAAACAATTTTTGTTGCTTCATTTTCAAGTCGGTGCCTGAAGTCTGCTATTTTACCGCGATGAAGAAATTGCCATGGCAATAGATATAATGCTCCATCTTCTGTTTGAAAGATTGGTTGAATTTCGTATTTGTCGGTGTCCAGGTGATCACAAATGGTTCGACCAGAATTGAAGGATACTTCCCGTTCAATTGACTTGCCACCCATAAATACACCGATTTTAAGCTTTTTTGCCATTTGCGCTCCGAGCATACCAACCTTTCACTAATAGATTTTTGCCTGCATAATTTTCTTTAGCTGATACTAGTTTATACCGAAAAAGGGGGAAGCAAAAGGCTTGCCTTAAATTCCTCGTAAAGATTCTTTTCCGAAAGGCTGGTTATTGACAAGTTGGCTATTTTGTGCAAAAGTTAAAGCATCTGTTTTATATAGTCTTGATTTTAAACCGTTACAATTTGAGGATATTATGAATAAGCCAACAAATGCTTTTATTACCATAATCACGCTTTGTTTTTGTATGAGTTCATTGGCTGCAATGGAGCCGGAGCGTAAAAGGCAAAGAATCGTTGGTGAAGCCATTGAAAATGTAGTCGCCGCTGAAGCCCCTGCCGTTGGCGGACCTGATGTTGAGTTGCTTGAATTTATCAGTCGATATCCTTCTATTGCTTTAGATCATATGTTTAATGTGCTTTGGTTTTCTGATGCTGGTTTTTTACTTACCGAAGCATTGGATGGGGAAGGGGTTTTTCGTCGTTTGGGGATTGGGGAAGACCTTGCGGGATTGTCGGATGATGCTAAACGCGTTATTGCGCAGCAGGTTGTTCAATTTCGTTTACGATATCCGTCCATTGTTAATGCTCATGAATCTCATGTAAAGGACCAGGCTGATCTTTATTATAAAAATATAAGCAGAGAAGGTGGACTTTGGTTGCGCTTTTTAGCCAATACGCCAGCGGGACGGACGGTCTCTCGTCAGGCCGATGGAAAAAGTTGTCATTTTAAGCTCCATATCCAGGTTAAGCCTGAATATTTGTTTTTGTGTGCAAATATTTTGGCTCAATTATTGATGACAAATCCTGTGATTCAAGCCAAGGTTTCAAGTTTTAAAATGACGCTTGATCCATTAGCGGCACAGCATTCGGTTGCTACAGAGGAAGCAAGGATCCCTATGCTTGTTATTTACTTCAAGCCATTAATTTTTCCTGAAAATATGTTAATTGGATCTGATGCAACAAATGTTGAAGAATCACGTAGGATTTGTAACGAATATATAGATCCAGTGATTGGTGAAATTTATGATGCTTTTGGAGAAGCCGCTATCAGCGAGATTGGCCGCGATCTTGCTCCGCGCTTTAATAGGCGCATCAATAGTTTGATGTATATCGCCGGGTACATGAATGAACGTACCGAAAAGGACCGTATAGACTCCGATGATGGTGATTATACTCCTGATCGTGTTTTTGTTCATGGTGCTGAATACCAGCCCGGTCCTCGATTTGTGAATTAAAAGATATTTGAAAAAGACTGAAAAAAGTTTGTGCCCCGGTTCTTTAGCCGGGGCTTTTTTATTGGGCGAGTTTGTAGAGATGATTAATTGCATCTTCTGGACTAAAAGCAGAAAAGATTGCCGATGCCATTGCGCAGGAATCGACGCCTGTTTTAGCCAATTCTGCAATATTTTTGGCGCCGACGCCGCCGTCGATGATTAAGGATAACTTTGGGTTAACGGTTGTTCGGAGATTGACCAGTTGAGCAATTTTTTCCAGAACACTTGGAATAAATTGTTGGCCTGATGAGCCTGGATTGACCGACATAATGGTAAGTGAATCAAGGTGTCCAAGATATGGTTCAATTGCCGATGCTGGTGTTTCTGGGTTAATTGCCATACCAACTTGGCAACGCATATTTTTTAGATGGGCAATCGTTGGAAGAATATCGGTCGTTTTTTTTATGGCTTCATAGTGGAAGGTGACGCAATCTTGTGCTCGTGGACTAAGTCGAGCCGCAATTGTTGTTGGGTCGGAGACCATGAGGTGAATGTGCAAGGGGAGTTCTGTTTTTTTAGCAATGGTGTTACTAAAGATTGGTCCCCAGGTTAAATTTGGCACAAAATGTCCGTCCATAATGTCTATATGGTATCCGTCACATAAGGTATTGAATTGCGAAATGACTGAGGATAAATTGAGGATATCGGCTGAAATGAGAGAAGGATAAATCTTCATTACGGATCTCCATACTAGTTTTTTTTCAGGGGGTTTCCAAGGGGGAACGCCTTGGTTGTATTTTTAATGCAGGCCGTTCCCTCCTGCACCTCCCTAGGAGGTAATTGCTTGCCCCATTTTAACTACGGTTTCAAATCCTTGCTCAGAGTTTTCGATTAAATCTTGTTTGAGCTTAATTACTCCTGGCTTGAAAAGCAAAACAACGGTTGAACCACCAAAAGAAAAATACCCAGCTTCATCGCCTTTTCCAATTTTTTGGCTTGGGTTATATGTTTCAATTATTTTTCCAACCATCATGGCGCCAACTGGGATCATAAGTACGGTATCAAATTCATTTGTAATAAACTTAATCACATGTCGAACATTGGTCATTAATGGCTGAACGCCTGATTTGTAAACAAGAGGATTAACCGAATCTAATTGCCCATCAATAACGATTGGGGCTTCTGGTATTCCGGCCGCAGGAAAATGAAAGCGGTGGTAATCATAAGGTGCCAGCCGAAATATAAGCATGGTTCCATTTGAGTAATCAGCGGCTAATTGGCTATTTTGTAAGAAAGTTTCGAGATTAAAGGGGAGCTTTTTGACAAAAAATGTTATGTCCTGGGTAATTACTGGGATGACAAACAATTTACTGTCAGCCGGAGCAATGAGCGTTTTCGGTGTTTTTTCGATTGGGCGCCGCCCGGGTTTGATTTTTCTGATAAAGAAATCATTGAATGATTGATAGCCGTTTTTGGGTTGTTCAAAGTCATCAAGATTTATGTGATGTTTTTTAACAAACGCGGCTATTTTGTACTTGCTTACGAAAGAATCTTGATATGCACCATAGAGTTTACTAACAACTTGAAGCTTGAAAAAAGGAAGACTTTTCTGCCCAATATTGTTGGCATAAAGAAACGAAAGCAACCCAAATCCATCAGTTTCTTCACTGATCAATTTTCCCTCATGCATAAGTTGGGCCGGTTGGATGATTAATGTTTGAGCATTGTTTTTATTATTCACGGCGCTTCGATTATTTAGGTTGGCAAATATTGGTATATCAATGACTGTTAACAAAAATATGCCAATGATAATCAAACGTTTAGTGTGTAGCATTGGTTGGTTCGAGGGTGTCAAAAAGTTCATTTATTTGGTCAACGATAATTGCTTTGAAGACTGATAAAAGTTCTCCCATTAACGCTGGGCCATCTTTTTCGCTTGCAAGCGTTAGGCTAATAAATTGAGTTTGCACATCTTCATTTTGCAGCTCAGTAATTGCTCTCAAGTGGATACAATTAGCTGGTAAAAGCTGGGCCTTTTCTTCTGGCGACATAGCATTAAGAAAGTTTATGGTGAATTTGTTAATGTTTGCTAAATCATCATCCAAAGAGATCGATCGTTTATGTGTTTTTTCTGACAATGTTGCCGCCGTTTGCATCGCCGAAGAGAGCATGTTACAAGCCGCTTGCTGTTTTTCTTGTGCTGTTTGGGCAGAAATGGTGTTGCCTGCTTGTGCGCACGTGTTGGCAAGCCCATGGAAAAAGGCGGCCGTATTAAATTTACGGGTTGGTTGAATCGATTTGCTGTGTAAATTACCAAGAAAAAGTTGAGCCAGAGCAAGGAATATTGGCGTTACGGTAAGGCGAATAGAAAACATAGGAATCTCCTTAGATTTTTACTCTTCCATAAATCCATCAATTGACCAAGGGTGGGAGAAGTCCAGGTGTTCATCGAGCATTGGTTCGTGGTTGACCAATATAGAAATATACTTAATTGGCAGTCCGGTACTTTTAATTGTTTTACAAAGACTATCGATGAGCATCCACTTTTTGAATATTGACCATTCTTTCCATGAAAATGTTTGATTAAACGATATATATGCTTCTTGTTCCGATTGTGATAATACGACTGAGTCTATGGAGATAGACGATTCAAGGACTTTTTCACCTTTAACATGACTGAGCCAGTTATTGATCACTAATTTTATGTTTTCAGCATTTTTGTCTCGGCGCCAAATAATCGTTGATTTGTCGTGATGAAATTTGTCATTTTTCCACCAGGAAAATGTAATGTCTTTTTTGAGGACCGTTTCTTTTTTGGCGAGCGTTATCTCATTTGCCTCTGTGTTGAACGTCCATTGTACAATAAGCCACTTGCGTTGAATGAGGAAAAATAATGCGCCGATAACGCAACAAATAGTGGCGAATACAAATACGATAGGGCCTTTTTTCATAACGAACTCGTTTGGCTATTGGATGTGATCAAGTTTTAGCGTTTTTACATCTATTTTGCCACTTGGGCTTATGCGGTAAGAATCTTCGTCCATATGATGGGTTGAAAATTCGATAATTTCGGCGTCCAAAATGGCGGTGAGGCGATGGTACATGTTTGGTTTTATATGGACAATCTCACCCGATTGTAATAGATGCGATTCTTTAACGCCGTTATATTCTGTTTCAAGGTACAGTTTGCCGGAGAGTACATAAAAGGTTTCGTCTTTGATTTTGTGGCAATGCATGGAAAAATGATAGCCTTCTTTAAAGACTAATTTTTTGCCACAATACTTATCGTTGTTGACGATCCATTCTTCATGGCCCCATTCTTTTTTTACAAAATTTACGAGCGTTTTTTTACAAGATTCGGTTTGCATTTTGTCCCCAAATAGGTATCAATTAACACGTTGTTCACCTACTAGTTCTATAATTTATCGGAGATCCTGTCAATTTTTTCTCATTCTACCAATAAAAGAGGGTAACTAAGGTGATAATTACCCTCTTTTTAAAGATTAACGGCTACTAAAATTATTCGGCAACTTGATAGAGCATGCGTTTACTCAGAAAACCATTATACATTTCCGGTGCCGAACAAAGGCTGATGTGTACTATAGGGTCGCCGCCTCGAGAGGTGGCATCTTGAACCTTGATTGTTTCGTTTGCTACTGCGGCAAGTTCTGGTTTTACGGTGCCATCAGTATTTATGTATGGCCTGATGTCGATATTGTGTTTTAAAAGTGCGGCAACAAAATCTGCTGAAAGGGTTTCGCCCGATTTTTTACATTTGTCTGCCAGTTCATATAAATGTATTTTTGAGACTTTAAACATTTGATCAAGAATTAACAGTATTATTTCTGCTTCTGGAAATGGTAAAGCAATAGCCTCACCGATTTTTATTGCAACATCGCCATGCTTAATGGAGCAACTAACACATGAGCAACAACACTTAATAAAACTAGGGATGCATAATATGCAGCAACATGGTTTTTCGATAGGAGTGCCAAAATTGATAGGCATTGGCTTGGTTTCTGCCGCCGGAGCTATTTCTTCTTTGGTTTCCATTGCCAATAATGAATTTGAGCAGAAGATTGATAGGATAAGCCCAAGGAATAGTAACTTGTTAAGTACTTTCATGCGGGATCCTTTTTATATAAAATTAGAGACAATTAAGAAAAGCGAAGATTTAGTCATAGCCCTCCAGCATTAAGGGTTTATTCCTTTGATCGATTCATGAATATTATTATTAATGGTGCCTTGTTCCTTTTTAAAATCCTTGATGAACAAGATTACACTATCAAAAGCCCGCTTAAACCAGTAGGCATATTGGGCTGGATGATCAATGATGTCGCGTGAAAGGCGATCGAGGGGCACCCATCGATATTCATCAACTTCCTCAGGGCTTGGTTGAGGAACGTCGTCACAAAAACCGATAAATACATGCCCAAATTCGTGTTCACAGATCTGATTTTTTTCAAAACTTACTTGATAAATAAAGGTAAATGCCTCTTGTAATTGGCAATCGATTCCCATTTCTTCATTGAGTCGCCTGTGTGCAGCATCGATTGTTTTTTCTCCGGGCTTTGGATGACTTGCGCATGCGTTGCACCAAAGGCCACCAGAATGTATTTTATTAAGGGTTCTTTTTTGAATGAGCATTTGATTTTGAGAATTAACGATAAAAATGCCAAACGAGCGATGGAGCGTACCTTCGGTGTGTGCTTTAAGAAGCGATTCTGCGCCGATTTCTCGCCCCTGCTGATCGACCAATATTACTTTGCGTTCCATGTGATGCTCCTTGCGTTTTCGATGAACTAACGCCTTGCTTTTTTTGGCGCTTTGCATAATTTTCATGCCTTAATTTTTACGTAGACTAACATAAAAAGTCAAATCTGTTGTGAAAAAAATTAAGTAATTAGTGTTGTCGCTTGCATGGCTTTAAATGCTTGCTCGAACCATGCGGTAAAGGCTTGTGGTTGCTGTAGTAGCTCTTGTGATAATTCCTGGTTGCCTATCCACCGCATCTGGGCAATTTCATCTTTGTTTGGCGATGGCTCACCATTATAAAAGCCATAAAAAACATGGTCAATTTCATGCTCAATCAAGTTGGTTTGTGATAATTCTGCGCGATACGTAAATACATGAGCTGGGCGGAGGTGGCATATAATTCCTGTTTCTTCAAAGAGACGTCTTTTGGCCGCAACAATAGTTTCCTCTCCAGGTCTTGGGTGTCCGCAGCATGTATTTGACCATAGCCCAGCAGAATGATATTTGGTATATGCTCGTTTTTGTAAGAGCATATGTTTGTTTTTATCAAAAATGAAAACCGAAAACGCACGGTGAAGAGCACCTATTTCGTGAGTTTTCAATTTTTCTTCTTGGCCGATTTCCCGGTTGTTTTCATCAACAAGGATTACATATTCTTTTATAGGCGTATTTCTTGTGGCCATGGGTCCTTCATTGCGGTTGACCAAACGTTATTCATAGGATCGATAACAAGTTTTTTTTGTGTAAGACAAAACCAAAAGGCGCCAGATTCAGTAAGTTCGTAATTGGTATCCGTTTCTCGGCATAAGCCCGTTGTTTTAAGAATTTTGAAAAGAATAATTATTTTTTTATTGTGGGTTCCGAATCGTTCTCGCAGTTCCTTCTTAGGAATAAAGGTATTATAAAATTGCCAATAAAGCCAGCAATATTGCGTCATTTCATCTGAAAAATTCATTTTTAATGCAATAGCACTTTGGTGGTTGAGATTAGCTGCAATATAGACTTTAGCGACGAATGTATTGAGAAAAAACATTCCCGGAAGATGTGAAACAGCACCGGCACCGATGCCCAAGTAGTTTTCTCGTGCAACTGACGAATAGCGCGGGCCATCACCGCGCTTGAAAATCCAAACAGTATCGCGTTCAAATCCATTTTTTATGCAAAAATTGTGTATTTCTTTATACATTTTGCGCCGGATAGAAAATGAGGGGGCGTTGATATTAGCCATTTTCAAATATTTACCCGCTGTTGAATAAGGAAGACTGAACATTGAATGGAGCGTTATTTGATTAACGCCAGCATTGAATGCTGTTTGAAGATCTTCCATTGCCTCGTCAATCGTTTGGTTGGGCATTGCAAACATAAGGTCAAGGTTAACGGTTTTGAAATTGTATGCGAGAAGCCGCTCTATAATAGGGTAAAGGATTGATGATTTATAGCCACGGCCAATAAGCTGAAGGTGTTTGTCGTTAAAGCTTTGAACGCCGAGACTTATTCGAGAAATTCCGTAACTTGCTAGTTTTTGAATAGATTGTTCTCGGCCTAATAAGTCTGTTGGGCTTGTTTCGATGCAAATATCACCGGTTACCAAGAACTTATCGTGTATTTTTTGGATCACCAAGCCGAGTTCATCAAGCAAAGTTGTCGGGGTTCCTCCACCAATGTAAATAGATGGTATTTCTAACCGTCCAAATATATTGTGGTAGTGATCGATTTCTGCAAGCAATGCATTAAGATATGGTTGAGTTAAGGTTTTATCATAATGAATTTTGTTGTAAGGACAGTAAGGGCAAGCGCTCTTGCAAAATGGAATGTGGATATAAAGGTCGATTTTTTTTAATGCTGGAAATTCAATTTGAGTTGTGGGATTTACGGGTGAAAAGATAAGAGGTCCTTGTGAGCCGAGAAAAAGTTTGCGCATCCCGCGTGTAAACAGTGTTGACATATATTTAATCTTTTCGCTTATTTAGCTGCCTTAAGAAATAAAAGCGCCTGCTCTGTTGAAGGGAATACATAACCCTTTTCATTGAGGACTTTAAATTCATGGCATTCACTTAGCATGGTTGCAATAAAAGGTCTAAGGCTCGAAATTAAAACACCTTTTTTAAGTTGATGCAAGTGATTAATAATTTCGCCAAATGTTTCTACTCCATCAAGATCGATAAAGTGAAGTCCGCG
>CAZGPI010000004.1:0-88985 GCA_964527595.1 uncultured Pseudomonadota bacterium | reverse complement strand
GCACTTCCTTGGTAAGGGAGAGGTCACCGGTTCAAATCCGGTCGCGGGCTCCATAGTATATAACCGTAACGCATGAGAGTTTAATTATGGCAAAGAATAGAACTATTATACACCTGGCCTGTGAAGGATGCGGACTAAGAAATTACAGTAAAAAAGTTTCGAAAAAGCGCGCCTTCGGCAAACTCGCACTCAGCAAATACTGCGCTAAGTGTCGCAAGCATTCTGCGCACAAAGAAACAAAGTAAGGAGTTAGGCCAGTAGCTCTAATTGGTAGAGCAGTGGACTCCAAATCCGCGTGTTGGGGGTTCGAATCCCTCCTGGCCTGCCAAATCCATATGATAAGGTGCTAAGATGAGTAAGATTATGAGTTTTGTTAATGAGGTTAAGGTTGAACTTAAACGAGTGACATGGCCAACTCGCGATGAATTAGTAGGTTCAACGATTATCGTGTGCCTCCTAGTGGTTGTGTTTGCAGCTATTCTCGGATCAATGGACGCCGTTTTCAGCCTTCTTATTAGAAATATTGTAAGTTAAAATGAACGCGATAATAATATCTAAAACAGGTAAAATTATATAATGAAACGCTGGTATGTAGTTCAAGTTTTTACTGGCTTTGAAGATCTTGTAAAAACAGATTTGGAAAAAAGAATCCAGGAAGATGATTTGCAAGAACTGTTCGGACAGGTTTTGGTTCCGACAGGAGAAATCATGAGTTTTTTTTCTGAAAACAAAAACAAGAAAGAAAAGATTTTTCCAGGCTACTTACTCATCAATATGGAAATGACTGGCGATTCGTTCAGGCTTGTTGCTTCTAATCCCCGTATTACAAGATTTCTGGGCGGAGAAAGTCCCGTTCCACTAACTAACAAGGAAGTCGAACGTATTTTTTCGCAAATGGAAGGGAAGCTTGTTGTTTCTGATGAAAAGGCGCTCTTCACTATTGGTAATGAGGTTCATGTCAGTAATGGGCCATTCTCAGGCTTTGTTGGCATCATTGACAAGGTCGATGAAGACAAAGAGCGGATTACTGTCATGGTAAGCATTTTCGGACGATTGACGCCAGTTGAACTAGGTTTCGATCAAGTTAAAAAGTAATGGTAAAACAAACTACATATAAGTAGGTGGTCGTATGTCAAAAAAAATAAAAGCAACGCTTAAACTACAAATTCAGGCGGCAAGTGCAACGCCAGCACCACCCGTTGGTTCTTCGTTGGGTCAACATGGTGTAAATATCATGGATTTTTGTAAAAAATTCAACGCAGCGACCACAAGTCGTAAAGGCGAGACCGTCCCCGTTTTAATCAATATCTACGTAGACAAAACATTTGATTTTACGCTAAAAACTCCACCTGTTTCAGAGTTGCTAAAAAAGCGCGCTAACATCAAGACGGGTGCTCGTAATCCTGGCAAAGAACAAGCGGGAACAATAAAATGGAAAGATATTGAAGAAATCGCCAAGGTTAAAATGCCTGACCTAAATGCTTGTGATATTGAAGCGGCAAAGAAAATTGTTGCAGGTAGCGCTCGAAGCATGGGGCTTGCGGTTATTGATTAATTGATTATCGGTTAGGTAATAGTTGTAATACAGGTTCGTTAATTGTGGATAAAAGCAATGAGTAAGGCAGGTAAAAAACACGTTAAAGTGCAGGAAGAGTTAGCCGCTGCCAGCATTACGACATGGAAATCAGTTTTGGATTTTGTCGTAAAAAACGCCCATACAAAATTTGATGAGTCAGTTGACTTAGACGCTGTTCTAGGTATTGACGCAGCAAAGGGCGAGCAAACAGTTCGCGGCTCAGTTCTTCTTCCGCATGGCACTGGTAAAAAGGTTCGCGTTCTTGTGTTCGCAAAAGGCGAGCATGAAGAGGCTGCAAGGAAAGCTGGGGCAGACTTTGTTGGCTCAGACGATCTTGTTGCCAAAATCGAGGCCGGGTGGTTAGATTTTGAGGCTGCTGTAGCAACGCCAGATATGATGGTTCTTGTTGGTAAGGTAGCAAAAATTCTTGGTCCTCGTGGCTTGCTTCCAAATAAAAAAGTTGGAACAGTTACATTTGATGTAAAGAGCATCGTTTCTGACCTTAAAAAGGGTCGCGTTTCTTTCAGAAATGACAAAACAGGCATTGTCCATGCCCCGTTTGGCAAAGTTTCATTTGGTACGGAAAAATTGTTGGAAAATCTTGTTGCCTTGGTTAAAGCGATTCAGTCCAGCAAGCCTGCTGCTTCTAAGGGTAAGTACCTTAAGAAACTTGTTGCTTCATCAACGATGGGTGTTGGGGTTGTCTTAAATCCTGATGCAATGCCGTAACGGATACTGATTAACAAAGGAACTTTAAGATGAATCGTCAGCAAAAAGAAATAGCAATTTCAGACTTTAAGCAAATGTTTTCAGAATCTCAGGCAGCGTTTCTAGTTAATTACAAAGGCTTAAGCGTAGCGCTTGTGCAAGATTTGAGAAAAAAATTGCGAGAAACCAATGGTTCTTTAAAGGTTACAAAGACAAACCTTATGAAGATAGCCGTTGATGACATTAAAGGCATTGGCAGCTTTAAAGAGCAATTTAAAGACCAGGTAGCGCTTGTTTTTGCTCAAAAAGATGTGCCTTCGGTGGCAAAGAAGCTTTCTGAATTTTCAAAAGCTCATGAATCTTTAAAGATATTGTCTGGGTTCTTTGAATTCAAAGTTTTAAGCGCACAGGAAATTGAATCGCTGGCCTTGCTGCCTTCTCGCGAAGTGCTGTTGGCTCAAGTTGTTGGTACCATTAAGGCTCCTCTTACCGCCTTGGCGTATACCCTTAATCAGGTGTTATTAAAACCTGTTTATGCAATTAAGCAAATAGCCGAAAAGAAGCAGTAGCCGCATTGATTTTTTATGCTATACTTTAGAAAAGGCCTGTGAGTTTCGGGGGTTTTCTGAAGTATCAATATGCGGAAATAGTTAAAAATATCGTTTTTTGAAAAACAAACAGAGTTAAGTTGTTTTACTAAGGGAGTTAATTCTATGTCAGCCACAGTAAAGATTGTCGATGAAATTGGCAAATTATCCGTAATGGAACTTGCAGAACTTGTTAAGGCCTTAGAGGAAAAATTTGGTGTTACTGCAGCAGCCCCTATGGCCGCCGCCGCAGCTCCAGTAGCCGCGGGTGCAGCTCCAGTAGCAGAAGAAAAGAGTGAATATAAAGTCACTATGCAAGAAGCTGGTACCGATAAAATCAAAGTTATTAAAGCATTAAGAACAATAACAACTCTTTCTTTGGGAGCAGCTAAAGAAGCTGTTGAAGGCGCACCGTTCGTTGTTGCTGAATCAGCAGCAAAAGAAGATGCCCAAAAAATGAAGAAGACGTTGGAAGAAGCCGGCGCAAAAGTCGAGCTTGCCTAATCTCATTTTTTGATAATGAAGCTTGAAAGGGATTCCGTTTTAAGCGCTGAAGCGTGTTTAAAACGGACTCCCGTTTTGCTCTTTAAGTGGGAATGAGTAAATTAACATAAAGCAGTGCGGGTAAATTTTGGTCATTTTTAGGGTAGGAGCGATTGAATGTCTCACATTGGAAGAGGTAAGGGAGTTATAAGGAAGTCGTTTAGTAAAATTAAAGAAGTTGTTTCACTGCCCAATCTTATAGAGGTTCAATCTAAGTCTTTTAACAACTTTACACAACTTGACTGCCTGCCTTCGGAGCGAAAGCACATTGGCTTAGAAAAAGTATTTCGGGATACATTTCCTATCAAACACAATGAACGTATTTCGCTGGAATACGTTAGTTATGAATTGGGTGATTGGTCGTGTATTTGTGGCCAAACTGTTGGCATTCAAAACCGCTACAAATGGCAGTGTACTTCATGCAAAAAAAACGGGTTTAACAGCCTGGACGGCAACACTTGCCCTAACTGTAAAAAAACGACTGCCTCATATACTCACTGTAAAAAATGTTTTTCACGCGTTACCATCAAAGTAGCAGCCCCTGTTGACGAGTGCCGTTATAGTGGCAAAACATACTCCATGCCCATCAAGGTTAAGCTGCAATTAATTACCTGGGATGTTGATCAACAGACGTCTGCAAAAGTTATTCGCGATATTAAAGAACAAGATGTGTTCTTTTGCGACTTGCCTGTAATGGTTGATCTTTACGAAGACGCTGACGGGTGCTTTAAATTAGGCAGTCAGGGCATTTTTGCTATCAATGGCGTTGATCGCGTTGTTGTTAGTCAAATTCATCGTGCGCCTGGTGTTATTTTCACGCTCAGTAAAAAAACCAAAGATTTTCGCGGACAACCATATCATATAGCTCGAATCATTCCAAATCGTGGTTCATGGCTTGATTTTGAATTTGATCATAACGACCTTCTTTATGTTCGTATCGACAAAAAAAAGAAATTACTCGTTACAACCTTTTTGCAAGCACTTGGCATTGACAAAAGATCCATTCTTTCGCTTTTTTATGATTTCGAAACAATCGACGTTAAGGGCGATAAGTTTCTCAAAAAAGTTGATGCTAATCTCATAGGGCAACGTTTGGAAGCTGGAGCTCTCCCTAAAGATATCGAAGACCAATTTACCCTTGGCCAACGCTTTGTTAAAGAAACCATTGATAAATTGGTAAAAGCAGGCGTGACCTCGTTATTTGTCAGAAAACCAGTTCTTATAAATAAAGTACTTGCAGAAGATATCATTGACAAGGAAACTGGCGAGGTACTGGCATCACAAGGAACAGTGATCACCGAGGATGTTATTGATAACATTCTTAATAGATGCAAATCCTTTAAGGTCATTCAATCTTCAGGTTATGCCTTCCAACCAACGCTCGCGCTAACATTTGCACAAGATCATGTTGCTAAATATGAGGATGCGCTTAAAGAATTGTACGGAAAATTGAAGCCTGGGGACATCCCAACACTCTCTGCAATGGAAGAACATGTTCAAAATTTGTTTTTCAATCCACGTTTTTACGATTTAACAATTGTTGGGCGTATTCGTAGTAATCGCAAGCTTGGTCTTAAGATTAGTGAGGCGATTACACATTTGACCAAAGAAGACATTATCGCAACGCTTAGATATCTTGTTGCTCTAAAAGAGCGAGGAGAAGGAGAGCTTGACGATATTGATCACCTTGGCAATCGAGCGGTACGTTTAGTTGGTGAATTATTGCAAAGTCAGCTATATGTTGGTTTTGCGCGGCTTGAGCGAATAGTCAAAGAACGTTTTCGCCTACAAGAAAATTACGTTGCTCTTATGCCGTACGACTTCTTAAATGTGAAGCCATTGGCTGCGGTATTGCGTGAATTTTTTGGAACAGGCCAATTATCTCAGTTTATGGACCAAACAAACCCTCTTGCAGAAATGGCGCATAAGCGTCGTCTTTCTGCTCTTGGGCCTGGCGGTATTACTCGAGAGCGTGCAACGTTTGAGGTTCGCGACGTTCATACATCGCATTATGGCAGAATTTGTCCAATTGAAACGCCAGAAGGTCAAAACATTGGTTTGATATCCTCACTTTCAACATATGCAAAAGTTAACGAACTTGGCTTTATTGAAACTCCTTATCGGCCAGTTAAGAATGGTGTTGTGCAAGAGGGAATCGATTATCTTGACGCTTTTCACGAGATAGGCGAAACGATTGCTCAGTCAACGGTTCCACTCGATAAAAAAAATAAAATGACCGACGCCAAGGTTCTTGCCCGTAAAAATGGCAATATTTTGCTCGTCGATTCTCAGTCGGTATCTTATATTGACGCTTCACCGCGACAATTGTTCTCGGTACCAACAAGTCTAATTCCGTTTCTTGAGCATGATGATGCTAACCGTGCATTGATGGGTTCGAACATGCAACGGCAGTCAGTACCGCTTATCAGATGTCAGGCGCCAATGGTCGGTACTGGAATGGAGCTAGAGGTTGGTTCCCTTGAAGGGGCTGTTATTCGTGCCAAGAGTGCTGGTATTGTTGAATACGTTTCAAGTGAGAAAATCATCATTTGTATCGATGAGGTTGCTGGCAACAGTAATACTTGGTTTTCCAAGCCAATCGAAATTTATACGCTTAAAAAGTTTGGGCGCTCAAGTCATAATACCTGGATTCATTATAATCCAATTGTTATGGTTGGCGACAAAGTTGAAAAAGGATCAGCTCTTGCCGATGGTGCAGCAACAAACAATGGCGAGCTTGCGCTTGGCAATGACGTATTGGTTGCTTTTATGCCATGGCAAGGTTACAACTTTGAAGATGCTATCGTAATGAGTAAACGACTTGTTGCAGATGATGTATATACGTCGGTGCACGTCGAGGAGTTTATTGTTGAGGCACGAGAAACAAAGCTTGGGGCAGAAGAAATTACGCGAGACATTCCAAATGTTTCGGAAAAAGACCTTTCGGCTCTTGATGAAGATGGTGTAGTTAAAATAGGTACACGTGTTAAGCCTGGCGATATTTTAACAGGTAAGGTAACTCTTAAGGGTGACATTCAAGTTTCCCCTGAAGAAAAACTGCTACGCGCAATTTTTGGTGAAAAATCCAGAGAAGTTCGCGATACATCCTTGCGTGTTCCACCAGGGGCTGAGGGTACCGTTGTTGACGTTAAAATCTTTTCGCGTAGCGGAATCCGTAAGGATAAGCGCTATAAAGAATTTGTGTTAAAAGAAACAACAACGATTGAAGAAGTACATGCGTTCCATCTTTCAATTCTTCGTCGAGGGATCAAGGAAAAAGTTCTTGCGCTGCTTGAAAAAAGCAAAATCAAGGGCAAGTTCGAAAACGAAGATCTTGAAAAATTGCTTGATGTAGCGACAAAAAATAAAGAACTTGATGCACAACTTGCTCAATATAAAGAAATTTACACAAATCAGGTTCATGTCCTTGCTGCATTAAAGGAAGACCGCATCAATCAGTTGCGTAAAGGTGACGAGTTGCCTTCCGGTGTTATTAAAATGATCAAGGTCTATGTTGCCAATAAACGTCGGGTCTCTGTTGGTGATAAAGTTGCCGGACGACATGGTAATAAGGGCGTCGTGTCCAGAATTGTTAACATTGAAGATATGCCATATTTAGAAAATGGTCAGGCCGTTGATGTGGTACTCAATCCGCTCGGTGTTCCTGGTCGTATGAATCTTGGTCAAATACTTGAAACAATCCTTGGCATGGCTGGTAGCGAACTGGGTCGTCAATTTGCAGAAAAGATTGTTGATGCAAGCTATGCAGACGTTAAATCAAAGCTTATTGCGATTTATGGTAAAGAGTTAATCGAAGACCTTGAAAAAACATATGGCAAAGACGATATTCTAGCATTAGCGAAAAAAACCGCAACGCAGGGCGTTTCAATTAAAACACCTATTTTTGCTGGCGCTGATTATGCCCAAGAGATTCAACCGCTCCTTGAAGAATTGAAGCTTCCAAAAAATGGAACTTACAAGTTATTTGACGGAAGATCAGGAGAAGTCTTTGATCAGCCTGTAACGGTTGGTTGCATTTATATGATGAAACTCAATCACTTAGCTGATGACAAGCTTCACGCTCGATCAGTTGGTCCATATTCGCTTATTACACAGCAGCCATTGGGCGGTAAAGCTCAGTTCGGTGGTCAGCGTTTGGGTGAAATGGAAGTATGGGCATTGTACGCATACGGTGCGGCATATACGCTGCAGGAAATGCTTACGCTTAAATCAGACGATGTTAATGGGCGTATCAAGGCGTACGAAGCAATTGTTCGTGGGGATGAAGTTCCAGAAGCTGGCGTTCCAGAATCGTTTAACGTATTGGTGAAAGAACTTCAAAGTTTAGGGCTAGAAGTAGACCTGCTAAAGACCAGTAAGGAGCAGTTCGGTGAATAATAGAATGCTTGAAAGATTTCGAGAATACATCCATTCAAATCAGTTTAATTCAATACGTGTGGGAATCGCTTCACCAGATAAAATTCGTTCACTTTCATATGGTGAAGTTAAAAAAATAGAGACAATCAACTATCGCACGCTTAAGCCTGAGCGCGATGGATTATTTTGCGCACGCATTTTTGGTCCAGTAAAAAACTGGGAATGTAATTGCGGTAAATACAAGAGAATGAAGCATCGTGGCGTTACTTGCGAAAAGTGCGGCGTTGAAGTTATACAAGCACGTGTTCGTCGTGAGCGCATGGGACACATTAATCTTGTTTCGCCAGTGTGCCATATTTGGTTTTTAAAAGGTATTCCAAGTTACCTGAGCTTGATAACCGGTATGACGGTGCGCGATCTTGAGCGTGTTATTTATTTTGATAGTTATATTGTTGTCAACCAAGGTGGATCACCATATGCCAACAAAACACTCTTAAGCAGCCAAGAATATGAAGAATATCTTCATACACATGAAGATGACATCATCTTTAAGGCTGAGATGGGCGCGGAAGCTATCCGTATACTTTTGGCTCTTATGGACCTCAATTTTGAGGCGCGTAAACTGCAAGATGATTATGAGCAAACGGCATCCGTTTCTGTTAAGCATCGTTTAGCCAAGCGATATAAAGTGATATCAGGTCTGGCTAAAGCAAACATTCGCCCAGAATGGATTATCATGGAAGTTCTTCCGGTGCTACCGCCAGGGCTTCGTCCATTGGTTCCTCTTGAGGGCGGTCGCTTTGCAAGTTCTGATCTTAATGATTTGTATCGCAGGGTTCTAAACAGAAATATTCGCCTTAAGCGTCTTATTGAGCTTGAAGCCCCTGATGTTATTATTAAAAATGAAAAGCGTATGCTTCAGGAAGCTGTTGATGCACTTATTGACAACGGACGACGTGGTCAGCCTGTGCGTGGTTCGAATCGTCGCCCTCTGAAGTCTCTTAGCGAAATGCTTCGTGGCAAACAAGGCCGATTCCGACAAAACCTTTTAGGTAAACGCGTTGACTATTCTGGTCGTTCGGTCATTGTTGTTGATCCAGAGCTTAAGTTGTCTCAGTGCGGATTACCAAAACTTATGGCACTTGAGTTGTTCAAGCCATACGTCTACGTTGAATTGCAAAATCGCGAGCACGCAATTAACCTTCGAGTTGCCAAACGCATGGTTGAAGAGATGACGCCAGAGGTTTGGGAGGCTCTAGAAGCCGTTGTTTTTGAGCGCCCAGTACTTCTTAATCGTGCGCCTACGCTTCACCGTCTTGGTATTCAAGCCTTTTACCCAATACTCGTTGAGGGTAAGGCCATTAAAATTCACCCGTTGGTTTGCGCAGCATTTAACGCAGACTTTGACGGTGACCAGATGGCAGTTCACGTTCTTTTGAGCAAAAAGTCGCGTCTCGAAGCAGAACGCTTAATGCTTTCAACAAAGAACATTCTTTCTCCTTCTAGTGGTCGTCCATTGGCCGTACCTTCACAGGATATGGTGCTCGGCCTTTATTATATGACCAAGGGCCGCAAGAATGTTCTTGGCGAAGGATTGATTTTTTCAAGTATAGAAGAAGTTATTTATGCGTATCAGCATGGTAAGGTCAATATTCAAGCTCCGATTCAGGTTCGTCTGCCAAGCAATGTTGTCGTTAGCACAACAGTTGGTCGCGTCATTCTCTATGAATCGTTGCCAAAGACCGCTGTTTTTGATTGGATAAATAAAGCCGTCAAAAAAAAGGACCTTGTAAAGCTTGTTGAAGGCATGTATAAGGCTTGTGGTGGCGACGCTACAGTTATCGCACTTGATAAAATTAAAAAACTTGGTTTTACGTATGCAACTTTGGGCGGCATTTCGCTTTCGATGGATAATCTTATTATCCCACCATCCAAAACAGCAATTATTAATCAACGTAAAAAAGAAGTTGAAAAAACAGAAGCCCTCTATCTTGATGGCGCTATTACCAATGGAGAGCGCTATAATAAGGTAATTCAGATTTGGGCGCATACAACCGAAGACGTTACGAAAGAGATGATCACGCTTCTCGAAGAAGAAGATCGCTTGGCTTCGGCAAATGCAGAAAAGAAAAATGATCCATTCAATCCGGTCTTTATGATGCTTGATTCTGGAGCTCGAGGCTCTAAACAACAGATTCGTCAGTTGGCGGCCATGAGAGGACTGATGGCAAAGCCATCAGGTGAAATTATGGAAACCCCAGTTCTGGCAAACTTTAAAGAAGGCTTAACTGTGTTTGAATATTTCGTTTCAACACATGGTGCCCGTAAAGGTTTGGCGGATACAGCACTTAAGACAGCAGATTCAGGATATTTGACTCGTCGATTGGTTGACGTTGCACAAGACGTTGTGATAACACAGGTCGACTGCCAAACGCTCGGATATGTTACCATTAGCGATCTTAAAGAATCAGGTGAAATAATAGCAGCACTTCCAGATCGTGTTTTTGGGCGTATCACGGCCGAAGATGTCAAGGATCCATTGTCTGGCCAATTAATTACCAAGCAAGGCGAGTTAATTACTCACGCGGTAGTTGAACAATTACGAGACTCTGCGGTCAGCGAAATTGCTGTACGTTCAGTTCTTACTTGTGCCTCAAAGCGTGGTATTTGCGCGAAATGTTATGGAATGGATTTGTCGACACTTGAGCTTGTTGATATTGGAACGGCTACGGGTATTATCGCAGCACAATCGATTGGTGAACCAGGTACGCAGCTTACCATGAGAACTTTCCACGTTGGCGGTACGGCAAGCGGCTTGGTCGAAGAAACCTTCTTTAAGACCAGAGTTAGCGGTAAGGTTGTTTATCGAGGTATTCATACAATACGAAGTCGCAAAAACCTTAATGTTGTTATGAATAGAAGATCACATTTGGTTATTGTTTCTGAAGATGGTCGTGAACTTGCAGAATTTAAGCTTGAGTATGGCACAACCCTTCTGGTTGAAGATGGAAGCATGGTCAAAGAAGGGCAAAAATTTGCTGAATGGGATCCATTCAAAGTAATTTTGACCGAAAAAGGTGGCCGAGTTCAGTTCATTGATCTTATTGAAAACGTTACTTATCAAGAACAATTTGACGAAACAGTTAGTAAGTCAAACAAGGTTATTCTTGAGCGCCGCGATGAAAAGCGACAACCATGTATTTCGATTGTTGATAAAGAAGGCGGGGAGCTTGGACACTATTATCTTCCAACGGGCGCCATTATTTCAGTTGAAAACAACACCGAAGTACAACCAGGTGACTTTTTGGCAAGACTTCCACGCGAAGAAAAAAGAACGCGTGATATTACCGGTGGTTTGCCTCGCGTTACCGAATTGTTTGAAGCTCGCATACCAAAAGACATGGCAATATTAGGCGAAGCCGACGGTGTTGTAAATTTTGGTGGCGTACATCGTGGACAAAGACGCATCACGGTTACTACGGATGAGGGCGAGGTATTTGAGTACAATGTTCCTCGTAACCGACACCTTAACGTTGAAGATGGTGAAAAGGTCAAGGCTGGCGATCCATTAACATCAGGCGTCCCTAATGCTCACGATCTTTTAAGAATATTGGGGCCAGATGAAGCGCAGCGCTATCTTGTTCGCGAAGTTCAAGAAATTTATAGTTTGCAGGGCGTTGATATCAATGATAAACACATTGAAATTATTGTTCGTCAAATGTTAAAGAAAGTGCGTATTACCGACTCTGGTGATACAAACTTTGTGATTGGTGATCGTGTAGACAAGATTCATTTGCAAACGGTAAATCGCTTAATGGCAAAAGATGGTCGTCGAGTAGCGATAGCTAAACCGATTCTTATGGGTATTACAAAGGCCTCTTTGGGTACGGAAAGCTTTATTTCAGCCGCATCGTTCCAAGAGACAACGCGAGTATTAACAGAGGCATCACTTGTTGGCCAAATTGATTACTTATATGGGTTGAAAGAAAACATAGTTATTGGTAAACTAATACCAGCTGGAACAGGAATTCCATTTTTTAACAAAAAGCATCTCGGCGAAGACATCTCTGATTTTGAAAAAAAAGCACGAGAAGAAGAACAGCTTGAGATTGGGTTAGACAAAATATCTTTGAATAATTAGAGTCCTAGAAGGCGCGTAGCTCAGTTGGTAGAGCATTGCTTTGACGTAGCAAGGGTCAGCGGTTCGAATCCGCTCGCGCCTATTAATTTAACAGGTCTGTGAATTTTAAAATTAAAGTTAAATATATTTATTTATCATCGGAGTCATGTAAATGTTAACTAAAGAACAGAAAAGCAAAGTCATCGAGCAATTCAAAACATCAAAAAACGATGTCGGTTCTTGTGAGGTTCAAATCGCTCTTTTGTCGGAAAAAATTAAGCATGTCTCAGGACACTTAAAATTATTTCCTAAGGATCGACACTCTCAGCGCGGCTTAGTAATGATGGTTGGCCAAAGAAAAGTATTCGTTAAATATCTTAAAAAGAACAATCCTCAAGGCTACGCAAAAGTATCACAATTATTAGTAAAATAATTATTGGAAAAAGCTACAAGCATTCTACCTACAGTTGTTGCAAGCTTGTTCTCTATAATAGTCAAAGCGAGGATCTATGAAAGTGTTTAGTTTGCCCGAAATGGGTTTAGAAGTTGAAATAGGCAAGTTTGCGCGACAAGCAGATGGTGCGGCCTGGATAAAGGCCGGCAACAACATTATGTTGGCAACAGTAGTCGCTACAAAAGAACCAAAAGAATTCGCTGGTTTCTTTCCTTTGACTGTTGAATATCGAGAGCGCCCATCGGCTTCAGGACGAATTCCTGGTGGCTATATCAAACGCGAAGGCAAGTTGAGTGATGCCGAAGTTTTAACATCACGCAATATTGATCGCCCTATTCGCCCACTTTTTCCACCCTTTTATTTTAATGAAGTCCAAATTCTTTGTACCGTCCTCTCGTCCGATGGAAAATATCCAGCAAATATTCTTTCAATTTTAGGTGCATCTTTAGCTTTAACAATTTCGCCAATTCCATTTATGGGACCAATTGGCGCTGTTCAAGCGAGCAAGATAGATGGTAAGTGGAAATTCAACGCAACACATGAAGAAATTGAAGCTGCCGATTCAGACATTGTTATTGCTGGAACACAGCATGGCATTTGTATGGTTGAAGGACTTTGTAATGAAGTTCTTGAGGCAGAATTGATAGATGTGCTTTTTGATGCTCATGTATTAATCAAAAAACAAGTTGACTGGCAATTAGAAATCCAACGCGCATTGGACGTTAAAAAAGAGACCCCAAAAAGTCCTTATGACTGGGAACAATGGAAAGAGCTTGCCAGAAAGGCATTGCCGGTAAATTTTGTTGAGAACTTTTTTCACGCTTCAAAAAAAACGCGTAGCGAAGTTTCGGATAAAATACAGGCCGATCTTCATGCCAAATATGCGCAAGAAATTAAGGACGGAAAAATATCCGCACCAGCGCTTGATTTTATTTACGAGCTCTTAGTTAAAGAAGACATTGCAGACGTCGTTGCTAGTAAAAAGATGCGTGTTGACCTTCGTGGTTTTGACCAGGTTCGTCCAATCGCTTCTGAAGCTGGATTGCTTCCATGTGTTCATGGTTCTGCGGTATTCCAACGTGGTGAAACTCAGGCCCTTGCCAGCTTGACCCTTGGAACAACACAAGATGCTCAAAAATTTGAAACACCTCTTGGCGGCGTGCAAGAACGCTCATTTATGCTTCACTATAACTTTCTACCATTTTCAACTGGCGAAGTGAAGCCAATGCGTGGCGTTGGCCGACGTGAAATTGGCCATGGTTACCTGGCAGAAACATCATTTTTTAACGTTTTGCCAAAACCAGAAGCTTTTCCTTACACCATACGTTCAGTTGTTGATATTTTAGAGTCAAACGGATCATCTTCAATGGCAGCCGTTTGCTCAACTACACTTGCTCTTATGGATGCGGGCGCACCGATAAAGAGTATGATCGGTGGTATTGCTATGGGATTGTTGCGTGATTCATCAAATAATTATTGCATTCTTACAGATATTCTCGGTGATGAAGACGGCTTTGGTCTCATGGATTTCAAGGTTACTGGTACCGATACTGGTATCATGGCTTTCCAGCTCGACATTAAAGATAAGGTTGGATTACCACGCGAAGTTTTTGTCAAAGCCCTTGAGCAGGCTAAGCATGGTAGGCTTCATATTTTAAGCGAGATGCGCAAAACGCTCACAGAACCTCGCAAGCAATTATCTGAGCATGCTCCTCGCGTCCTTTACTTTAAGGTTCCAACAGATAAGATTGGCGCAATTATTGGACCTGCCGGTAAAGTTATCAAAGAGATTATTGCAAAAACGACTACCCAAATCGATATCTCTGATGATGGTGGCGTCAAAATCTACTCCAAGGAAAGCAAGCAAGCGGCAGAAGCCGAGGCATGGATCAAGATCCTTGCTGGCGAGATTGAGATTGGCGCAAAATTCAAGGGAATCATTCGTCGTATATCCGATTTCGGACTCTTTGTTGAGTTGGTGCCGGGCAAAGAAGGCTTGGTTCACGTTTCAACAATTGCCAGATCAAAACAAATCGATTTTGAGCAACATTATAAAGTTGGCGACGCTTTGGGAATTATTGTTACAGCTTATGATAGAGAAACCGATCGAATTCGTTTGATTTCTCCGGAATTAGAATAACAATCAGTCCAAATATAACGATGAGATAATAATAAGAGGTCAATGGTCTAATTTTAGATCATTGACCTCTTAGAGAATTGATTCCTAATTTAGGATAAACATATGTTAAACAACGTGCAAAGACAAGATGGCCGCACCTGCGATCAAATTCGTCAGGCTAACGTCTTTTACGATGCTCTTGGGTATGCTGATGCTTCGATTCTTTTTGAGCTTGGTAATACAAAAGTTCTTGTCTCGGTTTCTTTACAGACAACTGTTCCACCTTTTTTAAAAGGACAAAAAACGGGCTGGCTAAATGCTGAGTACGCCATGCTTCCCTGTGCGACGCAACAGCGGACTATGCGTGAGTCGTCACAAGCTCAAAGAAATACGCGTAGCGTTGAAATATCGCGGCTTATCGGACGTTGCTTAAGAACATGTGTATCGCTTGAAGATCTTGGTGAGCGCACAATCGTTGTTGATTGTGATATTCTACAGGCCGATGGCAGCACTCGGGTTGCGGCAATAACGGCTGCAAGCCTTGCGCTCGAACAAGCTATTGCTCGATGGCATAAAGCCAGAATCATTGGAAAGAATATATTTAAACATTCTATCGCTGCTGTTTCGGTTGGCATGATTAATGGAGTCGCTTGCCTTGATTTAAATTACGAAGAAGATAGCAAGGCGGATGCCGATTTTAACATTATTATGACGACGAGTGGCGACATTATAGAAATTCAGGGAACAGCCGAAAAAAAACCGGTAAGTTGGCCTCAATTTGAACAGCTAAAAAATCTTGCGACAAAGGGCGTCGCTGATCTTTTTGCTTTTATTCCACAAGAGACAAGATCGACGAATTTGTTTCCAACACGTGAGCAGAATGAATCGGCGAGTCAAAAGCCTGCTCTGTTTAGCCTTGGAAAAAGGTTTAGCAAATAACCATATAATCGGATTACTATGCTTGTTCGGAACCATTATATAATAAGTTTCATCGTTTTATTCGCGCTAGGCTCGTGTGGGATTAAGCGTCAAGCGGTGTATGATTTTGCGATTAAAAAAGCAGATATTCCGATTTTTATTGAAATCCCTAAAAATGACCTTGTGTTTGAAAACATTTCACCACTTATTTATGATGTTTTTACTGATCATTTTGAGCGTGTTGGCTACCGCCTTGTAACTAAATCTTCTGATGGGTACTCGCTTTGCATAACAATTAAGAGTCTCGACTCAATTTATAAATATGTGTCACCTGACATTGTTCTTTTTAATTCGGTAGTTAAAGTGGATTTGTTTTGCCAAATTCTTAACTATAATAAAGACGTTATTGCAAAGAAAAGCTTTACCTTTACGGCGTTGGTTCCTAAGCCGCAAAACCCAATCTTAAATAGTGATTTTACTGACTTTACATATATGTGTTTATTGAAAAAAGCAGCCCCTAAAATTGAACAATATTTCCGGCAATTTTTGTTGAAAAGCGTGGATTAGTCGTATGAATTTTTCTTTGTTTTTAACCGAAGCAAACACAACTTCTTTTTGGACGCAAGCCTCAAATATATGCTTTCGTGGTGACGAATTTAATCCGCTATTCACCAACATTCTTTTTTCGCATCTTGAAAAAAATAATCTCCTTCCATACGCTAAGTCTCGCCTTGATTTGACGATAACTGATAAAAAAACGGCTCTCGCCACGCTTAATCAAAGCATGTTGGGTAACTATGCCGTTTTTTGGTTGAGCAACATAGCAGAGGGTACCGAAAAAAGTAAACAAGACCTTCTTGCGTTTATCGTGAACTATCAGGGTCCTCACCATGTTATTTATTTTTTGCCCAAAGACGCTAAGCTGCCGCCAGGGAAAAATGCAAGTATCGTTGAAATTCCAACTCATATCGATCTATTAATATTTGAACAGTTGGTTTCATTTTTTAAGCAAAATATACCAGATAAGAAAAATGATCTTATTAAGCGAATTTTCAGAGAAACAAAAACGCTCCCTATCGACACGGCGTGCATGCTTATTAACTACTTGGAGCTCATAAACATAAAACATGTTAATGAGCTTTCGGGGTACTTAGCATATATTACCCAAACGCAACCATCGCTTAATCAGCTATCTGAGTATTTTTTTACCGCGAATGTTCAAAGCTTTTTTTCTTTATGGGCAACTATAGAAAAAGAATATCCAGAAATGTTTTGGCTTTCGTTTTGGTCTGAGCAATTTTGGAAAGCTCATCACGTAATTAGTTATCTTAAAAAAAATGATTTTGTAAATGCAAAACGCATGAGTTTTCGATTGCCTTATTCATTTATTAACACACACTGGAAGAGATTTACTCAGCAAGAGCTTAAGCAATTATACAATCACCTTTACCTCATCGATATGAAAATAAAACGCGGTGGATCAGGCGATACTGCGCTAAATTTTTTCTTTTTTTCTTATTTTTTTGAAAAATCGCGATTAGGTAATTGTACGAGTATCGTTTAATTAGGGAGCGAGGACGATGTCGCAATCGTTGTATGAATTTTTAAAAAAAGATGTCAAAAAAATGATTGGTGGCATCGGTTTAAAAAATACAGGAAATATCTATCCGCTCATTATGGAAGAAGTTGAACGTAGTGTGCTCGATATTGTCTTGCGCGAAACCAATTTTAATCTTGTTCAGGCAGCAAAGCTTTTGGGAATAAGCCGTACGATGTTATATCGAAGAATCAAGGCGTTTGGTATCACATCAGAAACGCTTCTCGGTTCAGAATCTTTAGGTAATGGAACATTACCAGCAATCAAAGATGAATTATGCTTATGAAGCACCTATGAGATTAAAGCCCCAAAGCCTATAGCATAAAAATCCTTTGTTCATTGTATAATCGGGAAAATTGAGCTTTAAAATGTTGCCGATAAGTGTTGGCGTGACGCTTGCCGTTCCATCTTTCGTACCATTAACATAAACAAGTTTATCAAGAACGGCCAAAACAGTTTTCGAATTTAACAATAAACTGATTTTGCAAAAAAAGGTTTTACCTGTTTGGGGTTTTCCATTAGATGTAACCACATTTGCAAAATACTGTAATTCAATATAAGACGGGAGTTGGGTTGAAGAAGCATCAAACGAAAGTACCAGCGTTTGTGTTGGCGTTCCGGCGTTAGGAAAATCAAGAGCCTTTTCTCCTGAGAAAAAATGATCGCTTGTTCCATATTGTCCTGAATTTTGTTCTCCTGTGACCAAGAGCCGACCCTGAATAGTAACGTCATTCAAAAGAGACAATCCAGTAACCATCAACTTCGCTGGCGATTCTACAACAAGGTCACTAAACATTATAGCTTTTGTTTCTGTGTTATTGTCGGCAGGCGAAATTATACCGAAGCTGAATAATAAAAGAATAAAAAGCTTTTTCATCGACAACCCTTTTTTTAGTGAAAATCGGGCAGTGTCTTTTCCTGCCCGATTTTTTCATAGATTCAAAACAAATGATTATCTTGCCCAGAGACCGGCAAGTCCAATGCTTGGGCCGCCGGCTGTTCCACCCGAGCGGATTTCATAAAGGACGGTGGCGTTAATATCCTTGCGGTTTTTTTGCGTTGGCGACAAATAGCGGAGCGTAATTGTTCGTGAATTAGGAACCCAAGATTTTGCATGGGTATAGTCACAGCCAAGCGATTTTGCATATATAGAGGATGTGTCGGTTGGTTCGCTCATTGATCCAGCGGTATTATAATAACTTTCACTTATGCGGGAAATCGTTGCCGTTAGTGTTTTGTCCATACGAGAAATTAGATATTTTGTTGAAAAAAATTCAAGCTCTGAAACAGCGCCTGTATTGTCGGCCATATCTCCTACATAGGAAACATCAACGATTCCTACGTAATTGTTAATATCTGGCAATGTTATTTGCAGAAGATCCCGTGTTGTTGAGGTACTGATATCGGTCAAGGTTCTTGTGCCAAACATTAGATTGTCCTGCAGAACAACAATACCGTCAAGCGATGTTGAGCCGGTAACATCTAATTTGCCAGCAATGGCTGTATTACCCGATGTATCAGCAATAAGAAACTGACCGCCATCGATATCCATTCCACCATTGGCATGAAGAATGCCATTAACTGTTGTATCGCCCGCCACAGTTAAGGTTCCCGCGATATTTGTGTTTCCTGATGCTGCTGTTACGTTAAATTTGTTTGTATTGACTGCAATATTTCCAGTTACGCCTAATGTTCCACCAACCGTTTCGTTTCCAACAACGGCAAGAGAGTTGCTCATTGCTGCTGCACCCGTTACGCCCAGCGTTCCTCCAATAGACGTATTACCGGTCAGTGTTGAAGCTCCGCTGACGCCCAATGTGCCGCCAACGGCTATCGCGCCGCCGACTGTTTCATTTCCTGCAACGGTAAGAGTGCTCCCCATTGTTGTACTCCCTGTAACACCAAGAGTTCCACCAACCGTTGTGTTAGCAGTGATTGCTGTAGCGCCATCGGTCTTTGAAACCTTGAAAAGTCGGTTGCCATTATCGGCTCGAACGGTAAAATCATCATAAATAATAGCCGAACCAGAAACGGTCAATGTTGAAGAAAGGTTTGCTGCGCCAGCGACATTAAGAGCATTCTTTAGGTTTGCGGGACCAGATACGCCAAGAGACCCAGAAATATTTGTGTTACCAGAAGAAGCCGTGACGTTAAATGTTTGCATTCCGGTATCACGATTTTTTGCAATCAAATCATCGACAACAATTGGCACGCGAATTCTTTGGTCTGCAAATAAGGTCGAACAAAACATCATTGAGACAAAAAATAATAATAAGAACATAGACCCTCTCCTCTACTAAAAAATAAATCAAGGACTCCTACTACATAAATATATGATAACCAACCTGCCTTCAGCGACAATACAAAAAGAAAAAGATGGTAGCTTTTTGCGGAAGATTAAGCATTGTTCCTATAGTCAAGTATGCCTGATTTGAGATCAAGCGAGCCACCGGCAAAAATATCAATGGAATTTACTATAATCCCCTCAGACAGACAATGAGCTCCATTGTTATGTAAAAAACACTTATTTTTTATCGATAAAGTTCCCAAGGACAAATCAAGACCAGTTGTTGATACGCTTAGTGATGCGCCGTTCAGTTGCAGCAAGGAGCTCTCATTATCAAATTTCAGCAGGGTTCTATCAGCAGCAGATGGATTGTAAAAAAAGTTACAATTTCGATCAAGCAATAGGCAACTATCGCTGGTGATAATGCTTTGTTTATCAGTTGAGTATTCAAATGTTTTGTGGCCACCTATTTTAAGCTGGTCAAGCACAACAAAGCGCCCAGTACCAAAAAAAAAGTCATTGCCCAAGACGAGTTTTGTGCATCGAAAAGAAATTGTACAACTATTGTCGAGGCAACAAATATTATTCGAAGAAACGCCTTTAATGGTTATATTGTCTAAAAGAAGCGATGAGCCGTGTCCATCAACAACAATTTTGCCAAGTTGACCGAGAGTAAGTGTCTGCCCCTTCCCATTTAGAATGCAAGCACCGTGAAAAGTCCATGTCATGGTAAGGTCTTCATTTTTGCCAAGCTCGATGGTTGTCCCGTCACCAAAAATTAATGATGAGTTGGCAGATAAATCAATAATCTGTGGAGAAAAATCCTCAAGAATTATTTCTTTTGTCGTAACGATTACATTTTCGGCAATATTGATCAATTTTTGCGTTGTTCTGCAAAACTGAAACATATTAAAAAGTGCATGGAGTTCTGTGTCTTTATCAAAGTAAATAGGCTTTGCCTCCGATATTATAAGTTTGTTATTAATGGTTATATCGCCAGCAAAACGCACCTCCATTGAGGCATTATGGCTGTATTTGATAAAGGCAACCTGGTTTCGCAGTACGCCTTTGGCGATAAACGCTATGTTATCAAATGTAGAGGTTCCACTGCTATTTTGCATTTGGATTGTAAGTTCATCATTGGTTTTATCAAAAAGAGGATTCAGGAAGCGGATGATGCTTCGTCCGGTAAATGTTTTTTCATCTTGATCGAAATTAAAATCTGTTTTAGATCTAACGGTCCAATAAAAATCGGCATCATTAATAAAAAAGACAAGTTTGATTTTTGTAAAACCTGTTTCAATAAGTTCGTCAGTTTCAACATCATGGACATCGGCCATGTATAAAATATCGACTAAATACATAAAAGGGCAAATAAGCACAGGATTTGTTGCGTTGAGCGGAACGTGAATCTTAAAAAGAGGCAAAGGAGAAGAATCAACAGCAAGATCATTATAGGTAATACGTTCGGAATAGCTTGTTATTAATGTTTCGGTATCAAAATCTTGGATGAGGCCTTTAGGGTAACGCATATTCGTAGGTAGCCCATGAAGGGGTCCTAATAAAAAGATGAAAGAAAGTAAGAAAAATATTAAAAATAAACGGTTCTTCATTACGGCAACCTTCCATGACAAACGTTAGCTTAACTCCATCCAAGCGTTACCATAAAAAGCCAAAAGTGTCCATAAATAACACAAATGGCGATGCTTTTTAGCATCGCCATTATAAATCAAACCAAAATCGGAATAAGAAGAAATTATTTCATTAAGGCGTCTCGATAGTTATCCAATTCATCGAGGACCTTTCCAGCACCGAGGACAACACACAAAAGAGGATTTTCGGCAACCTTTACAGGCAAACCGGTTTCTTTTGAAATAAGTGTATCAAGGTGCTTAAGGAGTGAGCCACCGCCGGCCAACATAATCCCACGATCCACAAGGTCTGATGACAATTCTGGTGGTGCATTTTCAAGTGCAGAACGGACAGCATCGATAATTACCGAAATTGGTTCGGTCAATGCTTCAAAGACTTCGGCATCACTGAGTAAAATGGTCTTTGGTACGCCGGACAATAAGTCTCGACCTTTTACTTCAACCTGTTTGGTGTCATCGATTAACATCGCTGTACCAATTTTAATTTTAATATCTTCTGCCGTTTTTTCACCGATCAAAAGATTGTATTTTCTCTTAACATATTGAACAATGGCTCGGTCCATTTCGTCGCCACCGACGCGTACCGACTTGCAAAACACGATGTCTTTGAGCGAGATAATAGCAACCTCTGTTGTCCCCCCGCCAATATCAACGATCATATTGCCCGTTGGTTCACTAACCGGCAATCCTGCACCAATAGCTGCTGCCATCGGCTCCATAATAGTGTAGATTTCTCGAGCGCCGGCCTGTTTTGCAGAATCTTCAACGGCACGTTTTTCAACCTGAGTAATCCCTGATGGGACACCAATAATCATGCGTGGACGAACCAGGGCGCGACGATTATTATGCACGTCACGAATAAAGTAGCGAAGCATGCTTTCGGTAAGCTCAAAATTTGCAATCACACCGTCACGCATTGGACGGCTTGCGATAATGCTCTCTGGTGTTTTACCAAGCATCATCTTTGCTTTGTCGCCGGCAGCTAAAACCTCATTTGTTGAAGCTTTTACTGCAACAACTGAGGGCTGATTAAGAACAACCCCGCGATTTTTGACATAAATAACCGTGTTGGCGGTACCTAGGTCAATCGCCATATCGTTTGAGAAAAAACTAAAGAGCTTCGTTGCTGGCCAAAATTTCATGAATTTTCTACCTCAAATAATTAAAAATGTAATTTCGCACCAACTGAAACTTGGTGTGTTTTAGCAATACCGTTTCCACTTATTGGCAAATCATAAGTCACATAAATCAATGGATCCATTGCCATTTTTTGCAACGCCTGTTTTGCGTCATAGGTCACATGAAATGAAAAAAAGTGCGCGCGCCATTTTGAAGGTGCGCCACTTATATCTGGTTTTCCCAAATAGCTTGCGATAGTTTTATCGGCACGACGATCGTAAAATTTGTCTGTGCCATGTCGTAGATAGGTGTAACGGATTTGAAAATTAACACCATCGGTCAAATTTTCTAGCGTAAAATAAGGAGACAATTTTGCGGTAAAACCTGGTTGAGTTTCAATCTTTCCGGTCAATGCGCTATATGGAGCTGGTTCGTTGCCAACCGGTAAGCGAATATTTCGCGTTTCTTTAAATTGGTACAATCCGCCCAATAAAAAACCGAACTTCCAGTCTTGTTTAAGTTCAAATTCAGGAAGAATATCAAGGTAAGCTCCCCAGTGTCCGTTGCCCATTGTAGGGAGCGACAGCGGTTCATTAACCTTAATTTTCATTCCAGTAGGAATAATTACACCGGCTTGTATGTAGTTATCGATACTGCGCATAAGACATTGGTGGTCAATAAAATAATTCCAACGAATATGCATATCAACGTCACCAAGGCCTGTTGCCTCCCAGTGATTGCCGCTAAATCCTAGTTTGTCGTGTACTGCGCGTCGAGCTTTATCAACCTTTAATCCTTCAGAGTTCAATATAAAGTCACCATCAATAACACTTGCTAAAGGATTTCCATATCCGTCAATGCCACCTTGACCGTTAAGATCAAGATCAAACTGACTTGTTGATGATATATGCATTACTGGCGCCCAAAGCCCAATAGATAATCCATTCCATTTCAGCGCATGTTCATGACCTAATGCAAAGCCTTGGGCCTGTATCTTGCCATTGACTTTGAATTTGAGTGATTTGTCTTGTAAGCCCTGACTTAAAATATTTTTAACTTGATCGGCGGCAACATCACCTTGTACTGCGCGCAATGATGCCATCACGTCTTTAAGGTCGTATTTACCCCAAAGATCAGGAATGCCTCCATTACCACCACCATGTTTATGGGCTGTTGAGGCCATAAAGTAGAAAAATTCTGGTGTAAGACTGGAGCGTTTTTTTGTTGTAATATCTTCTGTTTTTTCCAGCAATGGGAAATATCTTGTTCCGTTATGATGAGCCTTTAGGCAAATGGTTAGGCTTGATGCCAACCCAAGAATGGCAACGGCTCGTAAAATTCGATGACGCATCAGACGTATCATATGAGTAAATCCATCGATTAATTTTTAAAAATTAAAAATAACCACTTTTTTTAGCAGTCTTGAGCTTACGGTAAATTAGACTTTAGTCAAGCAAGCGGCGCACTTATCGTTACAAAAGACTTGGCCATTAGGCCGTGCAAAATTCAGCACTTTTAGGGCCGCCGAGTCGGGTAAAAAACGCAAAAAGGTAAACGCTGCTTTGTAAAAACGAGCAGGTTCAATAAAACGCTCGCCCTTAAAGATTTGATCAATCGTATAACTGGCAGTTTCTGCTGGCTGTTGAGTAAATGGCATTTTTCTTCCAGCCTTAAGCATCTCTGTTGCGACCGGTCCCGGTAGGATCAAGGCAAAGCTAATGTTGTCATTAAGATATTGCAGTCCTAATGTCTTGAAGCATGAGTTTAGTGCAGCTTTGCTTGCGCCATAAGCTGCAATGCCAGGTGGAGCATACAAGGAAACTATTGATGACGTGGCAACAAAGGTTCCTCCTCCATAACTCTTAACCGTTGGTAGCCATTCCTCAACCCATGCAACAACGCCAAAGTAATTTACATCAAACGTTGTTTTGTGCGTTTGCGTTTTTAATTGGTAAGGAAGATCTTGGGTTCCGGTTCCTGCGTTAAGAAAAAACAATGTTGGCTTAAGTCCACGAGCTTTAATTTGATCAGAAATTGTATGAATTTTGGCAAGATCGCTTACGTCGCCAACATAAGGAATGAATCTATCTTTACCAATTTCCTGTTCCAGCGTTTCGAGTAATTTTTCACGCCGTGCAATACCAATAACAGTCCACCCTTTTAATACCATTTGCTTAACAAGTTCGCGGCCAATGCCTGATGAAGCACCGGTTACCAAGCAAACTTTTGAGCCTTCGTTAATCGAGACTCTTTTTTGGAAAAAAGTTAATATTAAAAAAATACTCCAGAACAATACACACAGAAAACCAATTGCTGTAAAAAGCTTCATTGTCATAAAAAATCCTCGAAATTCAGTGCCTTTGGTCAATACATATTTGGCTATACCTTAGCATGGTGCGCAGAAACAAAGCTATTAAATTTTTTAAAATTCGGTACATTCTCACTAATGAGTATCGTCATTGTTAACCTTTAGTCAACGAGAGTGGTATTAGTGAAAAAATACACCGTTATAGCCAATTGGAAGATGTACCTTAGCTTTGACGCTACAATATCTCAAACAACCGACAACTTTGACGCATTGGTCACAATGGCAGGTCATAAACAGGTCTCATTGTTTTTAGCCCCAACTATCCCCACCCTTCCTGAGCTTACCATGATTTTTAGAGACACTCCCGTTCAATGGTGCGCTCAAGACTGCTCAGAGCATATTGCTGGTGCATATACCGGACAGGTTTCTGCCGAGGCGCTTAAGGCGATTGGGTGCAACGCTTGCATTATAGGTCACAGTGAACGACGAACGTATTGCGGCGAAGGTGATCAAGCCATTGCCAATAAGCTGCATTCCTTAATAGATTACAACTTGTCACCTATTATTTGTATTGGAGAACAGGAAGAAGAATTCAACCAAGGCAATGCAATACCGGCTCTCGAGCGTCAACTCAAGTTAATTATTGAGGTTTTAGAAGCAAACCAGCACAAACTTAATGGGCTTCCTGTTTACCTTGCTTATGAACCAACTTGGTCAATCGGCACAGGAAGAGTCCCCAATAGTGTGCATATTGAAAATATATATGCCTGGCTTTCGCAACAAATCCTAAAACATGCCCCATCAACCAACTGGGTGCTTCTTTACGGTGGAAGCGTTAACACCGAAACGGTTGGTTATTTTAAAAAATTTCCACTGATTCAGGGTTTTTTGATTGGAAAGGCAAGTTTAGACTTCCAAGAATTTGAAAAAATCGTAAAATGTATTATTGTAGAGTAATGGTAGATAAAATGTTTTTTAAAAATTGCCCGTTATGTGAGAGGAAAAAATGATAACTTTTCTAATGATTCTTTTTGTAATATTTTCATTGTTTTTAGCGCTATTTATTCTTATTCAACCAGGTAAGGGTGACATGGGCCTTGGTGGTATGGGCAATCAAATGCTTTTCGGTGGATCTGGCGGTCAAGGCTTTTTTCAAAAAACAACATGGGCATTGTGTGCAATTTTTATTTTTGGAGCACTTGGCTTAGCAATTCTTAAGTCACGCGAAACGAAAACATCATCGCTTCAGGGATTTAAGATTGAAAAGCAATCACCAATTTCTCAAATGGCAACAAAGCTTCCAGCATCACTTCCAGTAGCAAAAGAAATTCCAGCAGAAGAATCAGAAGCTCCAGCAGAGCAAGAAGCCCAATAAAAAATAACCGTTTTCACGCTATGTGAGAACTAAAAAAAAGGCACGACCGTGCTGGCACAGGTAATTGAATCAATCGGTAAAGTAACCATTAAGAGTTGCAATAGCATTGGCAATCTTGGGCTTTTTCTCCATGAGGCGATAATTGCATTCTTTACGACAAAGCTTCGGGTGAATAAGCTTTTTTACCATATGAATTATATTGGTGTTAGCAGTGTTGGCGTTGTCTTTTTGGTTGGAATAACCGTTGGCGCTGCGCTTTCCTTGCAAAGTTACATAGGTCTCGAGCGATTTGGGGCAACGCAATTTATAGGTCCAATTGTTTTTCTTGCCATGGCCCGAGAGTTTGGTCCCGTTTTTGCTGCGATTATGGTAATAGGTCGCGCCGGGTCTGCAATCACTGCTGAAATTGGAACCATGCGGATTACCGAACAAGTTGATGCACTTCAAACGCTATGCATTAATGTACATCAATACCTTATTGTTCCGCGCATTGTTGCTGGAATCCTTATTCTTCCGTTCCTTTCAATCTTTTGTACTCTCTTTGGTGTTATGGCTGGTTATTACACGGCGGTTCACGTTCTTGGTATCAATCCTGAAGTTTACATGCAAGCGATTATCGAAAACGTTGAACTTTCAGATATAACGAGTGGATTAATTAAGGCCGTTGTTTTTGGTTTTCTTATTACCGTGATAAGCACCTATAAAGGTTTTATTACGCGGGGTGGTGCAAAAGGGGTTGGTCTGGCTATTACGCAAAGTGTTGTATATTCGATATTAACCGTAGTTGTTGCCGATTATATTTTAACCTCATTACTGTTTACCCGATGATACAATTAAAAAATTTAAAAAAAGCATTCGGCGAGCATGCCGTAACCAAAGACCTTAGCCTTGTCGTTGAAGATGGTGAACTATTGGCCATCATAGGAAGATCTGGCGAGGGTAAGTCTGTTTTGCTTAAACAAATTATTGGTCTTATTAAGCCAGACGTTGGAACCATTACTATTGATAATCAAGACATTACAAAACTTACCGCTGAAGAAAAAAAATCTGTTTTTCAAAAATGTGGTTATGTTTTTCAATTTGCAGCGCTTCTTGATTCGCTTACTGTTTTTGAAAATATTGGCATAACTATGCTTGAAGATGGGGTCGCTGCAGAAACGGTTCGCCCACTTGTTACCGAGAAGCTACGCAGCGTAGGTTTGGGTGCCGACGCCCTTGATAAATATCCAGATGAATTGTCGGGTGGTATGAAGAAACGCGTTGGGCTTGCTCGTACGCTTATGTTAAGCCCAAAAATTTTGCTTTATGATGAACCAACGACCGGTCTTGATCCGATTACCGTTCGAATTATTCATGAATTAATTAAAAAAACACATGATGATCAAAAAACTACCACAATTGTGATATCCCATGATGTTGAAATTTTTAAATTTGCAACTCATGTTGCCATGCTTCATGAGGGAAAGATTATCTATAAAGGATTAGCCAAAACCATATGGGAATGTGACAATCCTTACGTATACCAATTTATTCGAGGTCTTGAGGCGGGGCCGATTAAGCCGGTAAATATCATCGGTCAAATATAACGAAAACAATTTTATGAAAACAAAACCGCTTATACTCATTGTTGATGATGAGCCAGCAATCCTTCAAACGCTTAAAGAATCGCTTGAAGATGAACATTATCGTGTAAAGACATTATCCGATGGAAATAAGGCGCTAGAATTAATTGGCGATCTTGTTCCTGATGTTGTTTTGCTTGATATTTTCATGCCCAATTGCAACGGGCTGGATCTTTTGGCCAAAATTAAAAAAGAGTATCCAACTCAAGCGGTTATTATTATATCGGGTTTTGGTAACATACCTATTGCCCTTGAGGCAATTAAAGCTGGGGCTACCGATTTTATTGAAAAGCCACTTAACCTCGACGAAATTTTATCAAAGCTAGAATTTATTACAACGCCAGCATTACAAACAACAAAAAGACAAGCACTAAAAAACGATTTTAAAGATTGCGGATTAGTTGGCGAAAGCCCACTGTTTTTAGAATTTATTCATCACGTACAACATTTGGCGTCACTAAGGCACCCTCTTGTAATTTATGGGCTCCATGGAACGGGTAAAACGCTTACAGCTCGCTACGCGCATGAATGTGCAACGCAAGGATCAACGCCTTTTATACTTGTTAATTGTTCGATGCAGCTCAACAATTTCTATCATTTACTTACGTCAATAACAGCAGGAACTGTTTTTTTAAAAAACGTTAACGACTTATCAGAAGAACACCAAAAAGACCTACTGCGCTTTTTTAATAGCGACGAGTATAAAAAACAAAACACTCATGGGCTTATTAAGATTATTGCCAGTTCATATCAATCACTATTTAAAATGACTCTTGAAAACAAGTTCAGCCATTCGTTGTTGCACAAACTAAATCTTACGCCGATAGAAATTGTTCCACTCAATAAGCGTCGTTATGACATTCCTCTCTTGTGTAATCATTTTCTTTTGCTTTCAAATAAGCAGCACGATAAAAACATTTCACTTTCAATAAATAGCATTAGATTTTTACGGAATCACAATTGGTCCGGTAATATTGCTGAGTTGCAAACATTCATAGAAACAATCGTGGCCAAAACATTGCAACAAGATGGAATTATCGACGTGCCACATCTTCAATTGTTTTTACATGAAAAAAGCATTCAGTTTGTTGAGGAGCAGTCTTTTTTGCACTTCAACTCATTACAAGAAGCTACCGAAAGTTTCGAGCGTCACTTTTTAATGTACACGCTTAAAAAAAGTCGGTTTAACGTTGAAAATGTCTCTGATAAGCTAAAGATTTCATTACATGACTTACAAAATAAAATATCCAAGCTTGATATCCAAATTAGATAATCTTCGATAAAAACATTTCAAAAAAATACCAAAAACCTTTAACCATAAAGTTGTTTGATTATGAAACGATCATTTAATATTGCAGTGATTATATTCGTCCTTGGTTTTACACTTCCAATTGGAGCAATGGAGCCAGAGCAAAAAAGATTTTTGCCATTTTGTGCAATAGGAGCAAGCGAAGCTGGTTCTATTTGGTATCCTAAATATCTTTTGGAGCAAGGGCTTATGTGTTGCAGTCGCGATGGTGTTGATGCCGATTATGAAAAAGCAATTGATTGTTTTGAACAGGCAGCAAAGCAAGAGGTCGATAAATCGGCGCAAGCGTTAGCTAATTTGTATCTTGGTTACGTTTTTCAAGCAAGAGCCTTTTGTGAATGTCCATCTTGTTCATTTGACTTTGATTGTAAGGCACTGGAATATTATCATCAAGCGGCGGAACAAACTGAAAATAAGGCGGCACAAGCAGAAGCCTACGTAAAGCTCGGTCAAATATATCGCTCAGGCGAAGGCGTTGCGATTGATTATCATCGCGCAATGGAATGTTTTTTTCGGGCAACGGCACACGATGAATCCAATGTGGTGCGTGCTATAGCCTATAATAATATTGGCGCAATGCTTTACGAGGGACGAGGAACTCCAGCCAACACAACGCGAGCAAGATCATATTTTCAGCAAGTTATTGAGCAGACCGAAAATATTGAAGAACAAATGAAAGCCCGCTTAATGCTTGGCCTAACATACTCAAACCCAAATCCTGGTGATGGCGCGGCCGAGTACGATAAGGCTATTGTTCAATTTCAGTATGTTGCTGATTTTGGTGGTGTGGTTAATTCGGTGCAGGCAATCGCTTCTTTTATGCTTGGTCAACTATTTTTCCTTGGGCATGGTTGTGATGTTGATTATGATCGTGCAAAAAAATATATAGAAGAGGCTTTACGGCAAAAAATTGGTCAACGAATGAAAGAACGGGCTCAGTTCTTACTCGATCAAATAGAAGCAAACATTCATTGTCATTGAGAATTTACATCCATTAAGAGATGGGTTACATTTATTAAATAAATGTGTTGCAACAACACATAATAAATGGTTAGAGTCTACGTAACGATTAACAAGCGTTATTAGCTGAGAGTAGGAGCAGGAATGGAAGATCTTTCATCATCACAGGTTATTGCCGACCAGGTTAAGGATAAACACATTGAATGGCAATCGCTTAAGAATGAAGTAAAAAAGGTAATTGTCGGGCAAGATCACATAATAGACCGCATTTTTATTGGGCTACTTTGTAATGGACATGTTTTATTAGAGGGCGTTCCTGGTCTTGCAAAAACAATGCTTATTAAGACTATCGCACAAGCGCTCGGATTGCATTTTCAGCGCATTCAGTTTACCCCAGATCTTTTACCGGCCGACCTTATAGGGACTCTCGTTTATAATCCAAAAACTCAGGACTTTCAGACAAAAAAGGGCCCTGTTTTTGCCAATCTTATTTTGGCCGATGAAATCAATCGTGCACCGGCAAAAGTTCAGTCGGCACTTTTGGAAGCTATGCAAGAACACCAAGTGACTATTGGTGATACAACCTTCCATTTAGATGAGCCATTTTTTGTGCTTGCAACCCAGAATCCAATAGATCAAGAAGGAACGTATCGACTTCCCGAGGCACAGGTTGATCGTTTTCTATTTAAGCTCATCATCACCTATCCAAAAATGGCCGAAGAAAAAGAAATTATTCTCAAGGCTGCCGATCCAAAAAAAGTTTTTAAAATTATAGAAAAAGAAAAAATTTTGGCGGCGCAAAAACTAGTGAATCAGATTTATATCGACGATAAGGTTATTGAATACATCCTAAATATTGTTTTTGCTTCCCGTAATCCAAAAGAACATAATCTTGACGATATTAAGCACTACATCGAGTATGGAGCCTCGCCACGAGCAACGCTTGCAATTACCAACGCTGCTAAGGCACATGCATTTATAAAAAAACGTCATTTTGTGATCCCGGATGATGTCAAGGCAGTAGCCCCGGATGTTTTACGCCATAGGATAATTTTAACCTATGAGGCAGAGGCCGAAAATATTACTCCTGAGGCAATAATTCAGAAGATATTAAGAATCATTCCATCTCCGTAATCAAAAGGGCTATCTTAGCTTTGTTTTGCTTGACAGTAGGAGTCACTTGAAAGTATCTTCATAGTTTATAAAAGGAAGATTGGCTATGACGCAAGGGCTGTGGGTAGTAAATAGTTCATTATTAGTTACTTTTTGTTTGACGCTTTTTGTGGGATCGCTTTTAAAACAAGAGCCGCCTGTTTTGCGTCTAAAGCGAATATTGATCGATGAAGTTCAAAAACCAAAGTCCGAAGCTCCAGCAGCAACCATTAAAACCTGGGAAAAAATATACCAAAATGATATTTTTGGTACGTTTGTTCAACCAGAAGTAAGAATTGTTAAGCAGAGTTTCATTACCCCGATTCCAGAACCAAAAGCTCCCATTCTTATACCACCACCAGAGATAAGAAAAATTGATTTTGTTGCCCCTCTTAACATTACCACTAAAGGGCTTATCGTTTCGGCTGACGAAAATAAAAGCATTGCAATGATTGCAGATGAAGCTGGCAAAGAAGGCATTTACCATTTGGGCGAAAAAATCAAAGATGCTCAAATTATTAAGATTGCCCACAATCGCATTATCTTTATCCGTGCAAACGGCCAGCATGAAACCTTTTATCTTCGCAAGGATGATCTTCCTTCAGAACCAGAATCAAAGTGGCGATCAATCATCAAAAAAATTAACGACCAAAACTACGAAGTAGACCCAACAACATTTAAAGAAGAAGTAGACTCATTGGGAAATTTCATTGAACGAGCAGCTATAATTGGTACGGCCTATGTTCAGGGAGCCCCCATTGGTGTTCGTATTGGTAAGTTGGCGGCAAACGATGTTGGCGCTATGCTTGGGTTTATAGAAAACGATATTGTTGTTTCAATTAACAACCTGAAAACAACCGACACAAAAGAGCGCATGAAAATTTATGATGATGTTTGTGCAATGAAAATTGGCGACCTAATCAACGTTGTTTTCAATCGTGCAGGAAAAGATGTAGCAATATCTTATAAATTAACCAAATTCGAAAAACCAAGAAAAATAATTGGACCAACGGGAAAAATAGAAACAGCAAAACCAGGCGAAGAGCTGAAGATGAGTAGACCTCAACAGCGAGAACAAACGGTTAGAGATTTCACCAAACAACATGGAAACCAACGCGATAAAGAAACATTAATGGATGTTAGAAGACGATTATTGGAAAACCTGCATGCGCGCTTGCGCAATACGCGAGTAAGATAAAAGGCTTAACGAAAGATGGGAAAAGTTATGAACATACGCGGAGGAATCCTTTTATGTTTCGTGGTTGTCGTCCCATACACAACCATCATCCAGGATAAATTATCCGGGATGCCGCTTAATATAGAACCTGAAGCGATGCCGCAGGCTGTGGCGATAGCACAACCACAGGCCATGCCTTTATCAATAGCACCAATCGAAATGCCTCAAGCATTTCAAGATGCTCTTCCTCCTCAGACGGGCACCCCAACATTAGTTGCCCAGGCCCAAGCTCCAATAGCAATTCCTGAGCCCGCAACTACAATTCCAGCACAACCAACACAAGGTCTTGATGCAATTCTTGCTCCAACCGAAAATTTTCCAACAGAACAATTAATACCTGTTCCTCTAATGGGTCAACAAGAAGTGGTGAATCAAGAAGAAGCCAAAGACATATATCTCAATTTTGACAATACAGAACTTTCGAATTTCATCAATTATATGGCTGAGATAAAAAAGCTTAACCTCATTACCGACAAGGGAATTGAGGGGAATAAAATATCGTTAACCATTCGTGAACCACTTTCGGTTGAAGGTGCGTGGAACGTCTTTTTGACCGTTATTGAAATGGCGGGATTTAGTATTGTTCAGGTTGGTGATGTATATAAGGTTGTCTCTAAAGACAAAAAAGCAATGCAACCTTTACCAGCGTATATTAACATTCCAGTCGACAAAATTCCTGATAATGATTCGAACATACGTTACGTTATGTTGCTTACAAATCTTCAAGTCGCCAATATGAAGGATCTTATTCAAAGCATGCTTAGCGATAAAGGAACGGTGGTTGAAGTAAAAGATGTTAATGGCATGATTATTACCGATAAATGCTTTAACATCAAAACGGCCGTTCGTGTTTTGCAGGAACTTGATCAAATGGGAACGGCAGAAACGGTAACCGTCATGCATTTAAAAACGGCTAATGCTATCGACGTTAAAACGCTCCTTGATACAATCATAAAACAACCGGAAGTTAGCCCGCTCGCTCGCCTTTTAGGAAAAACGGCCGAAGGCGGTGCGCAATTTTTTCCACCAGGAACGCGCATTATTGCTGAAGAACGGACAAATTCATTAATTTTGCTTGGTAATCCAAAACCTATTAAAAAAATTGAAGAATTTATCATTAATCATCTCGATACCGAATTGCAAGATGCAAAATCCCCGCTCCACGTTTTTGAACTTCAATATACTGATGCAAGCCAAATTGCCGATATTTTAAATGAGGTTACCCAAGCTGGTGATTCTGCTACTGGGCAGGCTGCTGCAAAATATGGCGCCATTCGAGGCGGTGTTAAATACTTTAAGAAAATGAATTTCAAAGTCGACAAAGATGGTAACCGACTAATTGTTTCAAGCTCCGATAAAGTTGACTGGAAATTGCTCAAACAAACCATCAAGGATCTTGATAAGCCTCAACCACAGGTTGCCATTGAAACGCTTATTGTAACGGTTACGATTGATGATAATAAGAATATTGGCGGGGCTGTTCGCCTTAAAAAAAGCAATACGCTTGGCCAAAATATTGGGTTTCAATCGGCGCCGTTGGGAAATTCCCCAATCCTTGACTATCCAAAAAATGCCGATGGGACGCTAAATACCAATCTTCCGCCATCTAGCCTTCTTGGTAACATGATTACACAAATAGCATCAGCGCAAGGTCTTACAGCCCTTACTTTTGGCGGAAAAAACAATATTTGGGGTGTTTTTAATATGCTTAAAACGCAAACGAATGCCTCTATTTTGTCACAACCATTTATTACTGCGATAAATAAAACAAAAGCAACTGTAACGGTTGGTAGCACTGAGCGTGTTGTACAAGAAGACGGGGGAACGTCAGGGCTAAAAGGTTATGCGCAGGCTACGGCTGCAACAAAGCTAGAAATTACCCCTCAAATTAACATTGATGGTGTTATCGGCATGCATATACACACCGAAATTAATGAATTTGGAGCTACCGCAAACCAAACGAGCGAAAAAACATTGGATACAAATGTTACCGTGGCCGATGGCCAAGTCTTAGTTCTCGGTGGATTTGTCAAAACGTCCGTATCTGAAAGCAAATGGAAGACTCCCTTACTTGGTGATTTACCTATTTTAGGATGGCTTTTCAAATCACAGCAACGGGCTATTAAAAAAGAATATCTCTTTATTTTCTTGTGCCCTACCATTGTTAAACCTCGTCAATTACCGGGCATGGGATTGTATACAAAAATGAAGCTGCATGATGTAACCGATAGTATCGAAAGTTCGATTCAAACAAAGAAGACACCTGATCCTATTCACAATTGGTTCTTTAATTCAGAAAAAGAAAACTACTCGCATAAGGTTATTGATTTTGCTAATGCACGCTATCAACCAACAACCGTTGACATTAAAAATGATCCTTATTATAGAACTCAAACATATCGCCAACAAAAGGAAGATGAGCTTAAAGAAACAGGGGCAAAAACAGTAGCTCCACCAGTCCTCTCGGAAGATTTGCCCAAACCACTTTCGCCACAAATAGCCGAAAATCTGCAAATGGGGCAAATGCGAGACGGAATGAAAAACTTGCTCAGTGCCCAAGTGCCCTCAACACCAGAACCATTAATCGAAGCATCAAACATCGATCAAGAAAAAAGAACTCAAATAAAAGAATTGATTACACAAATTCCAGAACCAACTGCAATTCCTAGCAACGATCAAATTTTATCAAATCAAGAAATATTGCCAGAAGTTGATGATAAACAAGCAACCTTTAAAAACTTTATCAGCACAAAAGCTGAAGCGCTCCAGCAACATCAAGTTGAGCCACCAGTAAGATCACAAGGTCAGGCGCTGACCGTTGATGTTAACAAGCGAAATAGATTAAAAGAATTTTTATCCAACAACCCGGCCATGGTCAATAATGCATCACATTTTGATAGGAGGGGTATGGCATGATTGCTGAAATTTTTTTACCAGAAAAAATAGGCCAAAGACGACTAATTGCACGACGTATTGTTGGGATAACAATTCAAGAAGATAATGTAAAAATTGCATGCGTTTACGCAAAAAGTTCAAAAACCATCATTGAGTTACTCAATAACCAACCAATTGAAGCAGGTCCTGAAGAAACATACACAAAAAGAGCAGCAGATGCAGTAAAAAAAATCATGGCCCCGCTGAAAAGGTATCATCAAATACGAGCGGCTATACCAGCCTCAATTGTTACGTTTAAGGAATTACAGGTTCCTTTTATCGATCCAGAAAAAATTAGAATGGTATTGGGATATGAAATAGAGTCGATGCTTCCTTTTTCGGTAGATGAAGCGGTTATCGATTTTATCATAACCAAGGAAGATACAAGTAAGCAGTCGGCACAGCTTTTGGTTGCTGCGGTTCGCTATCAAGATCTTCAGTCAGTTCTTGATGTTTATAAACAAGCAAATATTGAGCCAACAAGTATCACCATTGATTTATTTTCTGCCTATGGGCTTTATCAACAAATCCCTGATTATAAAAGCATTCCTAATGCAAGTGCCTTAGTTGACGTTGGCGCAATGTCCACGCGCATTGCTTTTTTGCAGAGCGGCGAATTACGCTTAACGCGAAGTATTCCTCGTGGCATGACGAACGTTATAAAGGGTATAAGTGATGAGCTTGGTATTACCATTGAAGACGTTCAAAAAAAGCTGCAAATTCATGGTATTGCTGTTTCAAACGATGAAGCGTATAATCGCGTTGCCCAAAAACATTTTATTAATTTTTTTAATGACATACAATTTACCCTCAATTCATTTAGCATCAAACTCAATTTTTATGAGGGCATTGGCAAGTTGCTTTTTATCGGCAAGATCATCAATATCCAAGGCCTCATGAAATTTAGTAGCGATACATTGCAAATACCATGTGAGGCATTTGATTGTAAAAAGCTACTCACCACGCGAAATATTAAAAACGACATTAATGATACGATGATTGACTGGAGCAGTTATACCGTAGCGCTAGGGACAGCAAACCCATCGGTACAACAAGCGGCATTTGATTTGCGGCGCAAAATGTTTGTGCTTGCGCGTCATTCAATTATAGCAAAACAAGTTATTACCACGGCATTGATTCTGGTAACATTACTAGGGACAATCGGGTTTAATGGTTATCTCCAGCTTAATACGCTAAAAGATGCAGTGAATAACGCAAATAATGCAGCGGTTGTTCAATTGAAAGCAATATTGCCAAAAGAAAAGCAGGCAAAAAAATTAACACTTGCCGCAATGGTCAAAGAAGCTGAAAAAGTTTTAAATGAAAAGTCTGACCTTTGGTCTTCGTTTTCATCCGAGCATCGCATGAATCCTCTTACCATACTCCTTGAAATAACAACCATTATCGAGAAGCATTTAAGCGAAGTTAATATCATTGAAGTAAACATGAACACCAAAGAAAAAGGTGAAATACGCGTCTCGGTTGAAGGGTTTTTTAAATCAAAACGCGGCAGCGGATTCCATTTTAGCGATTGGGCACCACTTGAAGCCAGATTTAAAGAATCTACTTTTTTCACCCTAGTTGAAGACACTATTAACACCACACCAGCCGAAGAAAAGGGCATAAGGTTCCCTGTTAAGTTAAAAATAAATACAAAAGAAAAGTAACCTATGGAACTTTTTATAAAAATAGCCACCACGCTTCAAGAGCTTAGTAAAAAGCAAATTCAACAATATCTTCTTGCGTTTCTTTGTGGTGTTTGCCTGGTTGCGGGCGGAATGATTTATTGGATCTATTTAGAAAGCAATGAGCTGCTTCTAGAAATCAAAAAAATTGAAACGCTTTCAAAAAAATCAACCAAAATTCTTGCCGATAATGAACATATGCAAATTGAAGCAAGGCGCATACAAGAACTTTTTGACCAAAACAAAGATTTTACCATTAAAAGCTTTTTCGAAACGTTTTGCAAAGAACAAGGACTTGTCGCAGAACCTGGTTGGACGTCACGAGTTGAAGAATCAAATGATCGCTTTGATGAGGTTGTTCTTGCTGCAACATTTAAAAAACAAACAACAGAAAAGCTTGTTAATGTTCTTATTGCCTTAGATAAAAAAGACATTGTTTATATCAAAGATCTCACCACTAAAAATGAAGGTGACAAAAAAATCAGCTTTGATATAACAATTGCTACAAAAAATATGAAAAAAGGCTTTGAACAGAAGGGCCTCTAATATATTAAGCGTGGAGCATTACCCCTATGATAATAAAAAATAAAATTTTTTTCAAAAACCTTCTGCTAAAAGTTCCACTTCTTTTGCTTGGTGCGATCTATTCACCTTTATCGCAGGCGCAAGAGGCTTCAAATGTTAATATTAGCCTGCAAATTCCCAATCCTGACCTAACGGTAAAGACAATCCAATCCCCACTAACTTCGGTTGCCAAAAAAGCAATCCCAGGAGCAGAGCTTCTCGAACCTAAAGAAATAAAAGACGAAAAAAATGGAAAAGAAGAGCCATCAATTTATCTAAACTTTGAAAATGCATCGCTTTTAAGTATTGTTAATTACCTTGGCGAACAAAAGAAAATCAATCTTATTCCGCATAAAGATCTTGAGGCAACAAAGGTAACGCTCTCTACGCGAAATCCTTTAACGCTTGGACGTGCGTGGAATGTTTTATTAACACTGCTTGAAATGAATGGTTTTAGTATTATTAAGGTTGGGCTTGTTCACCGCGTTGTTCCTTCCAAAGACAATGGCTTTGAACCATTACCATCATATTCATCAGGAACCGGAACCGAACCAGATGACCTTCCGGCAAGTGATCTTATTGTTCGCTATATTTATTTCTTTAAAAACATTAAAGCAGAAATTGCCCAGGGAATTTTAAAATCGATGCTTGATGAAAAAGGAATTCTTATTAATACAGATCTTAATTGCTGTATTATCAAGGATCAGTGTTTTAACATCAAGGCGGCCATGCGCATATTAACAGAACTTGATCTTGGTGGTTTGCGAGAACAAATAAAGATAATTCCTCTAAGGCATGCAAATGCTGATACGATATATGGGCTGTTTAAAGACATTCTTCAACTTGAAAAGGAAGAAAAAACAATCAGATTTGTTGGCCCCTCTAGCCAACAAGAACGCACCTACTTTTCATCGGGTACAAAAATTTATCCTGATCCTGCCAAAAACAGTTTAATCTTGCTTGGTACTGAAAAAAATCTTGATAAAATTACTGAGTTTATTTACAAGCATCTTGATGTTCCACTTGGAAATGCAGAATCACGCCTTCATCTTTATGAACTCCGGTACTCTAAGGCAGAGTCGCTTAAGCCTATTCTTGAGGGAATTATAAAATCTCCGGCAGGTAGCGAAAAAACACCTGTTATTGGTGAATATAAGTTTTTTGAAGATGTTATTATATCGGCCGAAAAAACAACTGGCGAAGGTGGTACTGAGCGAGGTGGCGGGAATCGACTTATTATTGCAAGCAACAAAGATGATTGGAAGCGACTGGTAAAATTTATTGAAAAGCTTGATAAGCCTCAACCTCAAGTTGCTCTCGAAGTTATGATTGTCAATATTAGTACCGATATTCAACGGCAACTTGGCGCGCAAACGTGGGGTTTTAAAGGACGGCCAGGCGGGCCAGAAAGTCACACTTGGGCTGGCATAAACAATATAGAATTTATGAACTTAAGCTCAGCTAAGCCAGCAAATTCAACCGATGTTACTAAGAATGCAAAAGTATACACCCAATTAGCTCAAGACACCTATGAGGGCACCCAAAGTCCATCATTTATAGCACTGGGAGAGTCAGCCGACCCATGGACACTTATTAAAGCACGTTACAGTATTGATAACCAACATATCATTTCTCAACCCTACATTGTTGCCAACAACAATCAACCGTGTACCGTTGAGGTCAAGTCGACAACTCTTGTTGCTGGTGCACTTGAATCAAAAAAGGGTGAAACTTCTGTGCAAAAAAGAGATAAGGTTGAAGCAAAAAATACGGTGAAAATTACCCCAAGAATCAATCTTGATGGTATTGTCGATTTGGTTGTTGAAATAACAATTGATGAGTTCCAGGGCGATCCATTAGCTGGCCAGCCAATCATATTAAATCGTTCGATAAACACGCGCACATCTCTTTACACTGGAGAGGTTCTTGTTCTTGGTGGTTTAACTAAAGGAAAAGACACTGATGATATTTATAAGACTCCAATTTTAGGAGATCTTCCGATTATCGGATCACTTTTCAAAAATAAAACGAAAACTCATACCGAAACAAATTTATATGTCTTTATTCGTCCAAGTATTATCAAGCCAAAATTTGAAGGTGGTACCGATGAATATTCTCAACTCAAAATTGATTATGCAAAGTATCAAATGATGAGCAATGATCCACTTGCAAAAGAGCGTGATCCAATACAGCGTTGGTTCTTTAAACCAAACAATCAATCGGCAAAACAAGCATTTACTGATAGCTCTAAGGGAATATTTAGACCAATCGACGACTTTGCCTATGGAAAAGAATCCCCAAAGAGTGTTCGTATTAAAGAAGATCCTTATTTTAAAGTTTCTGAAGCGATCACAGAACACAAAAAACAACGTGAGCTTTCCAAAAGAAAAAAACCGAAAAAGAAACAGCCAGAAATAACGGGTCCAACGACCATTAAACTTGCGTAAAAGAAGAGGGCCGGCAATTGCCGGCCCTAACTAATTACGACAAAAAATTATTCATTTACCATCATTATCAGTATTGGATAAAACAGTTTTTTCGCAACCAGTGCATTCGCGTTTAATTATTTCAGCCGCTTCAATAACATCATCTGTTACGCGAATAATTGCTGCATCACCATGACCAATTAGCCCTTCTTTTAAGGCACGAGTTTCTATCCAATCCATTAATGGTGACCAATAAAGACGATCAATTAAAATTATGGGAACCTTTGCCATGCGATTACACTGAATGAGTGTTACCACTTCGAAAAGTTCATCGAGTGTTCCAAATCCACCAGGAAAGACAATAAAGCCCACTGAGTATCTAACAAGAAGCCATTTACGCGTAAAAAAGTGATTCATGGCAATATAGCGTTGTACGTAAGGATTCACTTTATCCTGATTGAGCCGCAATAAACCGATCCCTGCAGAAACAACGTGATTGATACACTTCACTCCATCGCGTTCGCAGTCCTTTAAGTATTCCATGGCACCTAAATTTGCGGCTTCCATAATTCCGGGACCACCGCCGGTAATAATAGAAAAACCATTTTCAGCTAAATTTTTGGTTAATTGCGATGTCTTTTTTGAAATATCACTATCACTGGCAACGCGAGATCCTCCAAAAATAGTAATCGCTGGATGTGGTAACTCAGTCAATTTCCACATCCCCCATAAAAGGAGGATATTGGTTCGCCATAAACCTCTTAGAAAATGTAAATATTCTCTTAAGCGACGACAAAACATAACCGCCCTCCCCTTTTTACATGGCCAATAATTTTTTTGCTTCTTCTAAATTTTCATCATCTATGATAATGGAAGCCAATGCTCTGGTAATGGCGCACGCAGATTCCAGTGAGTGCTGGTGAATGTTGCGACCAATTGCGGCACCAGCAGCCCCACCAATATGAATCTGATGATATACTTCTTCTAAAAAGTCAGCCGCATTTTTTCGGCTACCGCCAGAACAAATAACCTGTGTATTACCAGCGGCGGCAGTTGCCTGCTTAAGGAGTTGCGCACTGCTAATGCCACCCTGCGCTTCTGGCGGATTAACTTTCACAAAATCAGCACCTAGGCAAACGCCAACTCCGGCAGCACCTGCGATAATACTAGCCGAACGTTCATGGGTTACCGATTGTCCGCGAGGATACATCCATAAAATTACTAGTTTTCCACAAGCGTGTGCTTGTTGTACAACTTGGGCTGCTTGCACCAACATTTGGCTTTCGTGACGACTACCCAAATAGACGGTATATCCAACGCCAACAATATCAAGCCCACTATTCTTTTCCATGGCTACAACGTCATCGACTGTTGCTAGATTTAAACTCACCGGATCATCGAGGTCTGGTTTGATTAAGTTTGTTCTTGCGTTAAGTTTTGCCACGTAATGAATGTTTTTATAGTGCTCACCATAACGAGCAATTAAACCAAGCTGTGTTGCAAAGACTCCAATGCGCCCTTTGCTTGCAATATCGAATAGATGTTTAGGGTTGGCGGCAGCTTGATCGATGTCCGTGCCATAAAAATCATCATTGAGATGTTCTATTTTCTGATCGCCAGCAAAAAGAAGTAAGCGGCCAGAGTTTTGAGTTGCCTTAAGATAATTTTCAATGTAGGTATCGCGTTTATTTGAGCCAACGGTTAAGGGGACGTTGACCGAATCTCTATTGATATCATTTCTTTTCATATTTTTTCCAACGGCTTATGAAACTAAACTATCGTTATCCTTAACCACATTGTAAACAAATGCAGTTCAATAAGTCAGTAATAAAACAAAACGGGGTTGATTTAGTTATGCTAAACCAGCCCCGTTTTGTTTTATTCTATGAATTCTTAATCTTTATGTTCAAGGTCACCACTACATATCATGACAGCCGATGCACGTAAAACGATATTGTTATTTGCATCAACGAGTCCGATAACGGTTCCGCCAAGCATATTGAAGGCTATTTGCTCATCTGTTTTAACGATGCCAAGATTAAACAGCGTCCATAAGGCGGCCGCAACGCCTGAGCTACACGCTAAGGTTATTCCGCAGCCACGTTCATAAACCAAAAGGCGGAAAGCTTTAACGATATTGTCGTGCAATTGATATTCGTCATCTTCCCAAATAAAATCAACATTCGTGCGATTTGGAAAGTGAGCGTGTTGTTCTAGTTCTTTACCATGATCAGTCAGCCACGATTGTTCGCATTGTTGTAAAACAACAAAATGTGGATTGCCAACCGAAACAACATGCCCATCAAATTTACCTATAGTTGTTTCTATCGTTGCTTTTTCTTGATACAAAACGTCAGCAATGCTTGTAACTATTTCTATCGAATTGCCTTTGGTTTTATCAACTACAACAGAACAATCAACATCGCGCTGACCTATTTTAACTTTAAATATTGGTTGTAATCCATGGTGTGTAAAAAGATAATGTGTAACACAACGTAAACCATTTAGGCACATTTCTGCCTGACTGCCATCTGCATTAAAAATAAGCATCTCAGGAAAACTTGATTCGGTGGTGCTCTTTACAATTAACACGCCGTCGGCCCCAACTCCAAAATGTCGATTACAGACTTCGGTAACAAATTGTGTCCATCCAGCATCGTCCAGGGTGTTTTGCACAAAAACGAGTGGTTTTTTGTACCAGTCATATAAAATAAAATCGTTGCCAAGGGATTGATATTTAATAAAGTGCTTAAGCATATTTGGTTGTTATCCTAGGGGTTATTTTTTTGTGTCGTCTTTAGACATAAATACTTTACTTAAATATGATTTGCCTGAGTCAGCCAAAATCACAACCATTGTATCGGCTTCGGTAAGTTTTTTGGCATACTCAAGAGCCACGTGCATTACTGCGCCGCTGCTAATACCAACTAATAAGCCATATTCATTTGCAAGGCGACGCGTCATAGTAAACGCCTGTTCATCAGTAACAGGCAAAATTTCATCAATATATTCTTTAGCGAAGGTATCGCTGATTACGTCAATGCCAATGCCTTCGGCTTGATATGCTTTTGGCTCTTTACTTGAATATGCTGAGGTTGCAGCGTCAACGCCAAGAACCTTTATGTTAGGATTTTGTTCTTTAAGGTAACGACCAACGCCCGATATTGTTCCACAACTTCCAGCACCACACATAAAATGTGTTAAATCTCCATTGGTTTGTCGCCAAATTTCAGGTCCAGTTGTTGAATAATGTGCAAGCGGATTTGATTTGTTGAAATATTGGTTTGGCATAAATGCTCCAGGAATCGAATGCGCAAAATTTTCGGCGACTCCGTGATAACCTCGTGGATCATGGAGATCATCGGTATTTGGGCAGACGTGTACTTCGGCTCCATATGCACGCAATATGGCAACTTTTTCTATAGCAGTTCTGTCTGGTACCGTAATAATAACTCGATAACCCTTAATAGCACCAATCATGGCCAATGCAATTCCTTGATTTCCAGATGAGGCCTCAACGATGGTTCCATGGGGCTTTAGGCGGCCATCGCGTTCTGCTTGTTCAACCATAAAAAATGCAGATCGATCCTTAAGGCTTCCTCCGGGGTTTGCAAATTCCAACTTAGCAAGTATTGTTGGCCTAACGTCAAATTCCAACCGAGCAAGAGGTGTATTGCCGATACATTCTAAAATTGTTTTATAATTCTCTTTGTGTGCCATGATTTTTCCTTTTTAAGCCCCCGCAATCAATAGATCCGGTAATTTTCTACACATTTACCATAATAATATAAAAAATTTACCCAACAAAAGCTATAAGATTCAAAAAGAACGGTGCGAAACGCTATAAAGTTTAAATTTTTATTTTAAAGCAGGTGACAGATTGTATTTACGAGAGACGGTTTGGTTTTTTCTCAATACTCAGAATATAGCCAAGGTTAATAAGATAATTCATCAAATCAAGAAACTCCGCTTCTTGTCCTTTGGTAACAAAAAATTCAAGCAAGCTTGGATTTCCCTCGATAGTACGTTCAAAAGCCAGATTGTCCTCGCTTCGAATAACACCAAAAACAAACCAGGTATTTGGAACGTCAACAATAGCTTGATAGTATTCGCATAACATAGAGCACCCCCTTCTCTGTTCATATTTTAAAAACATGCTTACATTTTACCGTTCTTTTTAAAAATAAAAAGAGCCCGCATTACACAGGCTCTTTTTATTTTTCTTAGGCTATTAAGCCATTACATCATAGGCATACCACCCATAGCAGGGGCTGGTGGGGTTGCTTCTGGTATACCAATAGGTGCTGGCATTGGAGGAGGCGTGGCGCCAAGTAATCCACCTATTGCAGGTGCAGGAGGTGGTGGAGTTGTTCCCGGCATGCCCATAGGCGCTGGTGTAACGGCAGCAATTTCCATTCCCATTGGCGCAGGAGCCGGTGGGGTTGTTTCTGGCATACCCAAAGGTGCTGGCATTGGAGGAGGTGTGGCGCTAAGTAGTCCACCCATTGCAGGTGGTGGTGTTGGCTCAGGCATTCCCATTGGCGCTGGTGTTATTCCTGGCATACCCATTGGGAGTGATGGTGGAGGTGGAGTAGCTGCAGCAATTTCCATTCCCATTGGAGCAGGTGTTGGTATAGCAGGAGATGGTGGTGTTGCTTCCAAACCTAAGACAGGCGCAGGGGAACTCATTTCAGGCGTAGGTGCGACCGGTGCAACTGGCGTTATAGGAGCAACCGCCATTGGTTGAACTGCCGTTATTGGTGCAGGTGTTGCCGCGCTGACTTTTAACTCAGTAGAATATTTTGTTTCAAACAATTCTGTTGCTTTTTTAACGGCTTCAAATCGAGACTTAAGGTCGTCCCATGATGCCAATTCACTCGATGCCAAAAGATCAAGGTAAGGGGCTTTGATTATCGACTTAATGTCTTTAATAACCATATCACCAACTTCTTTTTGTCCGGTAGATTTTGAGTTTTCTTTGGTTGATATGAATGTCGATGCTGATTCTTCTTTTTCTTCTAATATTTTAGCGGCAAATGCCTCTTCTAATTCTCGAACATAGGTTTTTTTAGCATTTTTTTTGACTCCGGCGGCAGATAGCATACCTGTGCCAACCCAACAAAAAGATACAAGCGTAACAGCTTGTATAATCATCATCCGCTTGCTCATGAGACTCTCCTTTTAAAAAATCTGACAAAATTTCTAATTAACGCGACTACACGAAAGCATCTGTTGTAAAATTAATAAAAGTAGGTATAACAGTCAATAAAACAAAAAAGAAGCGGTAAGTAATGGTTCAATATCTACACCAATAACGCTTCTATTTCTAGCAATCGATTATATTTTGCTACCCTTTCGCCGCGTACCGGAGCGCCCGCCTTAAATTGGCCGGCTCCTGTTGCCACCACGAGGTCGGCAATGAAGGGATCATTTGTCTCGCCTGAGCGATGGGAGACAACGGTTTTAAAACCAGCGTCTTTAGCGAGCTTAATGGCAAGCATTGTTTCGGTTACGGTTCCAATTTGGTTTGGTTTGATCAGTACGGCGTTGGCCGCTTTTAAATCTATACCGCGTTCAATACGTTCACAATTAGTCACAAATATATCATCACCAACTATCTGTAAGTCGCCGCCGAGTTGCTTGGTCATGAGCTGCCAACCATCCCAATCTTCTTCATCCATACCATCTTCAATCGAAAATAAGGGGAATTGTCCGCAAAGTTCAACATATACATCAATCAGTCCTTGCCGGTCAAGTTGGCGCCCACCAACCATATATCGTTGCTCTTTTGCTTGGTAAAACTGTGATGCCGCCACATCGAGTGCAAAGACAACATTCTCATAAGAATAGCCAGCACGTTCGACCGCCTGCATAAGCAAATCAAGAACAACCAGCTCACCATTTTTTTGCGCGCCAGTCAATCGAGGCGCAAAACCGCCTTCATCACCAATGGTCGTTGCTAGGCCCTTTTTTTTGAGCACATCTTTAAGTGACTGATATATCGTTGCGGCGATTTGAAGGCTATCGGCAAATGATGGTTGGTTAATTGGCATAATCATAAATTCCTGAAACGATACGCCATTATCTGCGTGTGCACCACCATTAAAGATATTAAACATGCAATAAGGCATCGATGGTGTAAATTCATATCGTTGTGCAAGCATATCATATACCTCAATACCATTATCAAGTGCCTGAGCTCGGGCAACGGCAATACTTGCGGCCAATATTGCGTTGGCGCCAAGCTTTGATTTTTGCGGCGTACCATCAAGCTCACATAATATGGTGTCAATATTCACCACGTCAACTTCTTGACCGCGCAAAGCAGGGCCAATAATACGCTCGAGATTGCCTATTGCCTTAAGAACGCCCTTGCCGAGGTAGCGTTTTGGGTCGCAATCACGCAACTCAACCGCCTCAAATTTACCAACCGATGCTCCGGATGGAACGGCGGCAGAAACCCATAATCCGCTATCAAGCTCGATATGGCATTCGATTGTTGGCAATCCGCGGGAGTCCAAAATCTCTCGCCCATGTACTTGTGTTATCTTCATCGTATTCCCCATGCTAAAAAAATGTGTTATTGTTCTTATATCTTTCAGGTATTACATATTATGATAATTTTGTTTTAATGGTAAAAATCAATATGCTTAGCGATCTATATTCAGCTATAAACTATTTATTGTCGCCCGAGACGTTGGTTCAAGCGGCACGAATTCTTATTCCTTTCGTTGGGCTTGGTTCCGGTTTTTATCTACTTATTATACAACCGCAACGTGATCAGCGTCGGCGCAATATTCTTGTTGGCGAACACCTTCGTCCTGGAGTTATAGCAAAAACAGTAAACAACCTTCAAGGGCTTGTTGTTTTTGTAACTAACAACTCGGTAATCATTGAACTTGCAACGGGACAAAAGGTTGAGGTTCTTAAGCAGACGATTACGGCGATCATTCATGAAAAGAACTAGTACTTTATCACCATTTCTTTTTCCTCTTGTTAGCCTTCTTGTTGGCATCTATCTGCGATCAATTGCGTCTGGTGCTACCACCTATTTTGCTGTGGGACTTTGTCTGTTTTGTTGTGTCTTGGGGTTCTTGCGTCTTTGGTTTGCATCATGGCGTATAATGAGCTTGATCGCACTTAACGTAATTTTTATGTGTACAGGTGTATTGGTTTTGCATCTGCAATACAAACGCACCGATCAATTACTTGCTCAGGTAAGTAATCAAGACCTATCTGTTATGGCTACCATTACCGATAAACACGTCCAATCTACAAGTAAGCCTCGGTGGAAGCAAGATGAACGGCTTGATCTTGCTGTTAGTCAGATTCAATTGGATAATCAATGGAAACCACTTGCCTTCAACTTACAATGTTTTGTAAAACATACTACACCCTTCCATGTTGGCGACACTATTTTAATAAAAAATATCGTCATTAAACCGCCACAACATCAGACATTATCAGGCAATCCAGGGTACGGAGACTATCTTATTAAGGAAGGTTTTCTTTCGAGTATTTTTCTTTTTAGTTGCCGAGCAATTGAGATGGTTGATCACCCTACTTGGACCTTTAAGCGATTATGGTGGTCAATTCGCAATACAACATTTCAAAACGTTGTAGCGCAACTTTCCCCGCGTACGGCAAGTTATTTCTCGCTCATTTTTCTCGGTAAAAAGGATCCTGATAGTACCGACCAACTTCGTCGCGTATTTAATTTTTGGGGGCTTTCGCATTATCTTGCTCGTGCAGGACTGCATATTATTTTGTTTATTTTTATTTGGAAGTCGATCTTAAGTTTTTTACCCGTTCATATAATCATTAAGCGTGTACTTTTGCTTCTAATCTGTGGAACCTATGGGATGTTAAGTTGGGCGAGTACGCCATTTATTCGAGCATATTATTCATTTTTACTTGCCGAAACAGGGCGGCTATTCAACCTTAATGTGCACTTTTTTCATACGTTAACGATTATCTGCTTGCTCATGCTTTTATTTAACCCAATGCAGCTTTTTTTTCTCGATTTTCAGCTTACCTTTGGCCTAACCTTTGCCTTGGGTTGGTTGTCGCTCTATTCACTAAGAAACGTAGAGCACGCGAGCTCTTTGGGTAAGAAATAAATTTTCAATTACTTGCGAAAAGGCGTTGGCTCTTGTTATGGTGCGATCTGGTGTTTTATCTTTTAGCCGTCGCCCAATCAAGGAGCCTTTTTATGAAGAAGATTTTTGCAAGAATTGCGTCGCTTTCTATTGCGATAATTATTTCAACTGCATGGTGTGCGCAAGGTGTTTCAACAGAAGCACAATCAACGCGAAGCCCAAACATTACAGAATTACTTGTTAAAGATCCTCAACTTATTCCATTATCAACGACTATTCCGGCTCCTCACCGAGCACGTAAAGACTGGAATTTTATGGTGTATTTTGCTGCCAACAATAATCTTCATCAATTTGCCATCAAAAATATTCAACAAATGTTAAAAATTGGCTCATCAAATACCATGAACCTCATCATTCAACTCGATGAACTTGGCGCTAAAGAAATGACGCGTTATTACCTTCAAAAAGGAACGGCTACTCCTGTATTTCATGATAGCAATAATTCTGGTTGTGTTAGTGGTACACAATCTAGTTTGTACAACTTTATTTTATGGACTCTGCAAAATTATCCAGCTAACCACCATTGCCTTGTTCTCTGGAATCATGGCTCAGGAATAAAAGATCCAAGTATCTGGGGTAAACACTTTTTAATTCGTCGCAATGAAATGTTTTCACTCAATAAAAAAACGGGATTAAATGAACTCAATCGCAGACTGTCTCGATTGCATGCAAGCTTGTCTTATCCTCAGCCAATCTATAACGATCGTGGAATAGCTTTTAACGATACCTTTCAAACCTACTTAACTAATCAAGATCTTCAAATTGTTCTTGACCGTATCAGCAAGGAATTGCTTAATGGTAAAAAGCTCGACATCCTCTGTATGGACGCATGCATGATGGAAATGGTTGAAATTGGTTCACAGGTCAAAAATTCAGTAAACTATATGGTTGGTTCGCAAGAAGTAGAGCCGGGCGAAGGCTATGATTATTCAATGGTTCTTGCGCCATTAGCAAATGGGACATTATCCCCCGATATTTTTGCAAAACATATTGTTCAAGCCTATGCAAGCCAATATTATCCAACGCACGCTGACTATACACAATCGGCAATAAGTACCGAATTAATCACCCTATTTGAAGAAAATTTTGCACAAATCACAAAAATATTAACCGACCTTATTTCTTCTCCAAATGGAGCGGCTTTAACAAAAATTATTAGGGATATTCGTCTGAGCCCTTCATCAACACTTGAATTTGATGACCCAGATTATATTGATCTTGGTAATTTTTATGCAAGCCTAAATCAAGCTTTGGCCAAGGCGCAATTTGCTACAAATCCACTTAAGGAAAAAACGCAACAAGGAATAGCCATTCTGCAGCGTATGATTATTGCCAATGTTGCAGGAAGTGGATTAAATCAAGCGACTGGACTTTCCTTTTTCTTTCCAACTCGCACCATTCATGCTTCATACCTCAAAACTGTTTTTGATAAAAATACGAAATGGTCTGGCTTTCTGACAAAGTATTTAAAAACAAGATTTGAAGCAGTAACCGCACCGAAGTTTTTAGCTAAACACAAAAAATAAACACGGTCGAAAGACATAGTCAAATTAAGGCAACAACAGTATACTTTATGCGTTGTTGCCTTAATTATTTTAGACAAAGGATTGCTGTGAGTTCTTACGATAGTTGTTGCCCCAAAAATAATCTTTTTGCTTATTTACAATTTCTAAAAAATCAGCCAAATGGCTTTGTATATAACGACCAGCAAGAAAATCCAAAGGCGGCGGCAAAAAAAAATATCTCCCAACCAAATACACCGCAAGATCCAAAAAGACAAGAGCAACTCGACCTCATTAAAACAACTTGCAAGGGCTGTCAAGCTTGCCCGCTTGCAACCCAAGGGCGAAAACAGGTTGTTTTTGGCGAGGGCAATATTTTCGCACAACTTATGTTTGTTGGCGAAGGGCCAGGGCGAGATGAAGATGAAAAGGGCCGACCATTTATTGGAAGAGCCGGACAATTATTAACTAAGATAATTCAGGCGATGGAGTTAACGCGCGAAGATGTCTATATATCCAACGTTGTTAAATGTCGTCCACCAAGCAACCGAGTTCCTCTCGCTGTAGAAATTGATACATGTACTAAGTTAATTTTGTTTAAAGAAATTGAGATCATCAAACCAAAAATCATTTGTTTGTTAGGTGCTACGTCCTTGCAAGCATTGTTTGGCAATGAAGCAAAAATAACTAACATGCGTGGAAAGTTTGTCGAATTTCATGGTATTCCAACTATGCCGACTTATCACCCTGCTTATCTTTTAAGAAATCCAGATGCTAAAAAAATAGTCTGGGAAGATATGAAGCAAATTATGGAAAAGATAAAAGAATAGATTTTATTTTCTGACGCGCAAAAAATCTTGACGCAATTCTGCAATTTTTTCTGGTGTAAAAAGTGAGCCAAAATACATAACCTCATGAATTTCTTTACCCTCTAAAAACCAGCGAGTTTTTTGTTCATTGCGCAATTCGCTTAGTTGTTTATTTTCAAAGCGTTTACATTCTTTGGTGGCTACCATTCTTACGCCGAATGGATTCATTTTTCCGTTGCTTTCTAAGACGATATCATTTTCTTGTTCATCCTTTCCTGTGTACATTATCACATGATTAATGTGCAATGGTTTTTGCTTGGCATCAGCAAAAAAAATCAAATCGCCAGGCAATAAAAGATCTCCGGTTGCAACGGGTGCTGTTGATAACCATTGGCTATGAGAATTGCGCGTGACCAATAAGCCATGAACTTTAAATGCAAGCCTCACTAAAGCGGAGCAATCAACGCCAGTTATTTGATCTTTCAATCCACTTGGTTGACGCATAGTATGTTCCTTCCATGCGCTCCCACCGCCCCAAATGTAGGGCCCACCTAAAAATAATTTTGCCGTATTTATAACAGCGGTTCGGAGACTCGCTATATCTTTTCCATCAGATGGTTCCATAACATCTGCCTCGGCAATAACGCCTTGGCCGAGTGGCGTTTCAACAATCCACCAGCTACCCTTTTTTTCTATGCCATCAAGGCAAGTTCCAAGTGACAATGTTTTGATAACACTTCTTAATTTTTTTTCTTTTTTATATAACAGAGACCAAGGCTTTGCAACAGTCAAACATGTTGTGTGAGCGGCCTGATATTCAGCCAAAAAATCTGTGCGAACAAATCCTGAACATGGTTCCCATGTGGATTCATGAAAAACCTTTTGTTCTGGGGCCTGAACTTTGTACCAATCGGCGTTCCAGGGTTCGACCAAAACGCGTTCTCCAAAAAGCAACTGTGTGATCAGGTATGGGTTGTCTTTGCTAAATATTGAGGGTTGGTTTTTGTAAATGGCCGGATTTTTTTTGTGGCGCCCTTGTAAATCTTCAAGCGAAAAGACACGAGGCTTATTTGTTTTTTCGTTGAGAGTACATAAATCGGCAACGGTTGTTTTAACAACCATTTCACGCCATGCGGCGCAAGGACAAAAAGAACAGAAGCAAAATATCAAAGAAATTAAAATCTTCATAACTACAGCAACTTTCTTGATTTTTTAATCTTTATTTTTACGAAAAAGATATAAAACATCGACGATAAAAGATTGTATCATATCTTAAGAACTTTGAATTGTTTTTGAGTTATGCTATGCGAATTTGGGTATTGCTTGCTAAACCGAGCAAAATTTTTCAAACTTGAAAAAATGGTTAATGAATTTTTGTTAGGGGAAGAATTATGCAAACTGCAGGAACTCAAAAAAAGCTTTTTATCGAAGATGGGCTTGGATTTGTTGAGTTGTTAGAAGTTTTTGGCAGTGATTTAACCGTGGTTAATGCGGCTCGTGTTTCGTTTAACAAGGAGTCTGTTTTTGAAGCGGTTGGTGATCTTGAGCAACCGACCTACGAACTTTTTGAGCGTGATAAGGCGCTGGTTACGTATTTAGCAAAGCATAATCATAGCGCTCCGTTTTTTCATCCGCAACTAAGATTTCGCATAAAGATGCCTATTTTTATTGCTCGTGAATGGTGGCGCTGCACCGTTGGTTTTACGCGAAATGAAGTGTCTCGTCGTTATGTGTCCGATGCACCAGACTTTTTTATTCCATCGTTATTGCGTAAGCGTGAAAAAAATATCAAGCAAGGTTCCAGTAGTGAGATTATAGACAACAATATCGATCTTGTTGAAAAGATGCGAGTTCATACGCAAGGCGCACTTGATTTATACAATGAGCTTCTTGAGCAAAATGTTTGCCCAGAGCAAGCTCGTACGATATTACCACAATCTATGTATACCGAGTTTATTGAGACGGCGAGCCTTGGCGGTTATGCGCGGCTTGCGGGATTGAGGCTTGATGCCTCGGCACAAAAAGAGATTCGTGATTATGCGCAACTTGTTTCGCAACAAATTGAGCAGTTTTTTCCAGTAAGTTGGAAGGCTTTATTGGAAGCAGGGAAAATTTAAAATTAAGGAGTTACAATGAGTATCAAAGCAGATCACTGGATTCGTAATATGGCATTAAGCCACAAAATGATAGAACCATTTGTTGAAGCGCAAACGAGACAAGTTGCTGCTTCGGGTGTTAAGGCTATTAGTTTTGGTGTATCGAGTTATGGTTACGATTTACGCGTGGCCGATGAGTTCAAGATTTTTACCAACGTATACAATTCTATTATTGATCCAAAAGAGTTTAAAGATGATGCGTTTATAGAACGCAAGGGCGACGTCTGCGTTATTCCTCCAAACTCGTTTGCGTTAGCGCGAAGTATTGAATATTTTCGTATACCGCGCAATATTTTGACGATTTGTCTTGGTAAATCAACCTATGCTCGTTGCGGCATTATCGTCAATGTGACGCCTTTTGAACCAGAATGGGAAGGTTATGTTACCATTGAAATTTCAAATACAACGCCGTTGCCAGCAAAAATTTACGCTAATGAAGGGATAGCCCAAGTTATTTTTTTTCAGGCCAATGAGGAGTGTGAAGTTTCATATGCCGATCGCAAGGGTAAATATATGAATCAAGTTGGCGTAACATTACCACGGTTATAAAATAAGAAACTAAGGGTCGCCATAATGATAGACTATCTTGCTGGGGTGATAAAAAATGTTCGTGAGAAATCGATAACCGTTTTGATCGGTGGGCTTGGGTTGTCGGTTTTGGTGCCCAAAGCATCCGGATATGTTCAGGATCAATCGGTTGAGCTTTACACGTACCTTCATTGGAATCAAGAACATGGTTTTAGCCTTTTAGGCTTTTCAAGCGAATTGGAACGATCTGTTTTTTTGATGATCATTGATTGTCCAAAAATTGGTCCATCAATTGCATTAAACATTTTAACGCAAGTAAGCGCGGGCGCATTTCTTAAGCTGATTAGTGCCCAAAACGAAAAAGGGCTGAGCTCACTCAATGGAATTGGACCAAAAAAAGCGGAACAATTAATTGTTGAGCTGAAGCATAAGGTGACCAAGTTGCTTGCGTCTGGCGATGTGACCGCTGAAGAGCAACAAAGCTTTGTCGAATGGCATAATGTAAGTGAAGTTTTGACGTCGCTCAATTATTCCAAACCAGAAATTGGTAAAACAATGACCTATTTGGCGGCAAAACATCAGGGGCAAAATTGTTCGCTTGATCAACTTATTCGTTCGGCGTTGGCCTATTTGGCTACGGGGGCATAACGAATGTTTTTTTAGGGGGTGTTGGGGGGAACGCCCAGCAAGCGTAAGATAAAAAATGATTTGAGGTGGGGGTAATGGCTTGCATTAATAAAAATAATGGGTTTTTTGATACGTGCTCAAGCGCCGCACGGGCTGGCTATTCGCTCATCGAACTTCTCATTACCTTGGCATTGGTGTTACTCATTGTCACCTTTACCGTTCCGCGAACAACTTATTTTGCTCGCTTTTTAGTACACGCTGAAATTAATAAGCTCTATTCAATATTTTCTTATCTTCAGCAGCGGGCAATTGCAAGCAACGAAGTGCAGGAATTGTCGTTTGATCTTGCTGCCAAAACATACCAATTTAAAACGATTCAAGGAACCATAACTACCCTTCGGTTGCCATGTTCGGTGCGTTTTGGGGTGCTTGACCGAGTTAAGGGGCCTCCATCAAATCCAACCAAGCCCATTGAAAAGGCGGTTACTTTTCCTTCGCGCCAAGGGGTAATAACAGCCAATTTTATGACAAATGGAAAAATAACGCCAGGAACCGTGTATCTTACTGACGAGGGCGGTCGGTGCCTAGGCGCTTTAACTTGTCCAATATCTCAGGTATCCTATATAAGAAGATATACATACGACGGACAGCAGTGGAAAATGTGGTGAAATAATAGGTTGATCGGGATGCATGCTTAGATTTTTATACCGGTTGCTGTGGTCGTTATTTATTGGATTGATACTTACGGTATGGATTGTCCAAAATAATAGCCATGTTGAGCAACTGATTACGCATAAACTTATTACCTTGCTTGAAAAAGAATGGAACGTGACGATAAAGGCACAGTCGTCGCGTATCAATCTATTTACCTGTTCGTTTTTTTTAAACAATGGAAAAATTGTCGACAAAGATCGTCCAAAATGTAACTGGACATTTGAGCAGGCTAAAGTACACGTCTCGCCGATCGCCTATTTTTTGAAAAAGAAAATACATCTATATGTAACGATTAACAACATTGCCGTTGCAACCGCAATTACTAATGGGCAGCTTGATGTTGTTGATCATGTAAGAAAAATCGTATCCCCGTCGTCACCAGATATTCCCGTATCTGTTCGCTTAGTCCAGTTGAATAATTTTGATATCACCGTTATTCATCAAAAATTCCCTGTCCGTTTACTGATGAGCGCATCCTTTGAATTGACCAAGGAGAAGCGCGATCGAAATAGTAAGGGACTTGCCGGAACGATAGTTATTGATAATCTCGATGCCTTTGTTAATAAAAAACCATTACTCCAAAAAATGCACGGAACATGCAAGCTTAATAAAGATCGTGTGACTAATGCATGGGTGTTTACCCTATCGCAACATTTAAGCCACGCCGCTTTTGATCCGGCTAACGAATATATGGTGACCGGTGAGTGGTCCGATAATAAGCGAGTGTTTGTACTTCAAGAAAAAAAAGAAAATAAGCACCAATTATCCTGTGCCTTTTTGCCAAATGACATGATACAATTGCAAGGCAACTTGCCAACCAGTATCGCTCTCAATATTGGTCGATTTTTCTCACAATTAAATGATCCGCAAGCCGTGTGTTCGGCATCGGCGACAGAGCTTGGCGGGGTTTGTTCATTCAATCTAAAAATTTCAACACTTGCTCCATTAACCGGGAGTTCTGGCGGTCTAGTCGTTGACGATTTATTTTACAAGGGCGTTCCTTTTAAGCGAGTTGCATTAACATTGGCACATGGTGATGATGAATCACAAATGCAGGCAGCAATAAGCATTGAACAAGCAGAGCACAGACTTTTTGACGGAACGATTTCGTGGGATACTGAAAAGAAAAGTGGGCAAGTTCGTTTGACCAATCCGCAATTGATTAAACCGCTTAGTTCTGCATCTCAAAAATCATCTCATTTTAGTTGGTTAATTAAGCCACGGAATCTTGTTGTGACCGCAAATTTTAGCCAAGATGCTGGTCTTGATGGAACGTATACATTGGTTATGCTCAATCAAATTACCAATGATTATTTGGCGCTCAAGGGCGGATATATTGTGGCCAACAACGAGGTTAGCCTTGAAGGTAAAACGCCTCGCGGTGAATATCGGCTGGTGATTCCTTATCAACCCAGTCTGTATATTAAGCGATGGGAATATATCGTAAACGGCAAAAAACATATTGATTTTTCGACTCATGATTCAGAAAAACGTGTTCTTGAAGGATCGGTACAATTTGCTTTATTGCGATCATTTTTGGACCAAGGTTCGCGGCGCTTGGTGCTTGGGGATAAAGCAGCGCTTCGGATAACGCTTGATCAACGTGATTTTTCTCATATAACGGGCTTATTATCGCTTAAGGATGGCAAAATTTATTTACCAGAAAATCGTAACCTCGTAGAACATTTGGCGTTTGGTTTTGAGCTTGATTTTACGCGTAAGTTTTTTGCATTGAATGATGTTCATGTTGATTTTTGCAAGGGGCGGATTGAGTGTAGCAAGGCGTCGGTGCTTTTTGATGATAATTATGCCATTAAGATGGTTCATGTTCCGTTAACGATTAACAATCTTTTTGTAAATTGGAAACGTGATTTTTATGGATTTGTTTATGGAAATCTTTTGCTTAATAAGCATCCAGACAACGATCTTAATGTCTCCGGTACCTTGGTATTAAAAAAAGCCTTATTAAAAGATAATATTTTTTCTCAAGGATCGGGCGAGATGCTTTCTGGTTCATTTGCAAGTTTTATTCCAATAAATGAGCGCTTGAAGGTTGATTTACACATTTTGACCGAGCAACCAATTCGCGCACGGACTGATACGCTTGAAACTTGTGCAAGTGTTGATGTTCGGGTTCGTTATGCACATGGTCAAAACATTGCTCAGTTTCCTCAAATAACAGGAACTATTAATTTAGATAGCGGACACCTGAGTTTCTTACGCAATAAGCTTAAAATTGAGTATGGAAAAATTCAGTTTATTACCAATCAGCTAAATGACCCATTGATTGATTTGGTTGCGCGTAATCGTATCAATAAATATATGGTGACCTTACAGGCCACCGGCTCGCTTCAAAAGCCAACGATTATTCTTGAATCAACGCCAGAGTTAACCGAAGAGCAGATTATTGGTTTATTATTGGTAGGTTCTGAAAACGCCAAATTGCAGACCGATTTATTTGCTATGCTTGAACAAAATTTGCATGATATTGTTTTGGGTAGTAAGGATAAGTTACCTAAGGCGACAACATTTTTAGAAAAGCTGACGCGCCCACTTAAATATGTTCAAATAGCTCCCGACTTTACCGATCAATCGGGTCGCGGTGGTATTAAGGGGACGGTTTCGGTAAATGTTAATGATCAAGTTCGTGCGCAAATCCAAACAAACTTTGATAGCCCAGAGGATTTTGGTGCGCAAGTTGAATATCTATTGGCCGATGACGTAAGCGTTAAAGGCGTCAAAGATCAGCGTGGTGGGTTGGGTGCTGAGGTCGAGGTAAGATTTAAACTTTGAGATTCAGTTAGGTTTTTAAGCTGAGCGGTAACTTCTGCTTCAACTGATTTGCTTACCTTTTCTTTAATTTTCTCATCAAGCGATTTCAGGTTCTTTTCGTTTTCAATTTGACTAATTTTGCCTTGGAGATCTTTTTTTTCTTTTGACCGTTTTGCGGCTCGTTTTATTTCAGAATCCAATTGTTTGTTGGTAGCTTCAATAAATTGATTGGTAACATCAAGCTTTTGTTTTAGTGAAATAGTTTCTGCTTTAAGTGCCTTATTTTCATCGCGTAAACTTTTGGTGTTAGAATTTATGGTGTCGATTTGTGCTTCAAGCGACCGTTTTTTTTGATAAATAGTTTTAGTCATGTTGTTCATTTTGTCAATTTGATCGAGCATGCTGTACACTTTTGGTTGTGCTCCAGCAAATTCCTTGCGTATGTCCATGAGCTCATTAGTGATTTGCTTATAAAGAGTTTGTATTTGGTCTTGGGTGTTTGACCGCGGGGTTGCGGCAAAAGTTTTTGCCGTGCAGCAAAAGAGTAATCCGATTATTATCTTTTTCATTACCATCTCCTTATTAAGTGATTCTCCTATTTGTTTGTCAGCTACACCTTATTACTATAAAATGAGTTGCCCTAAAGTCAAAGATTCTTAAAACTCAGAAGGAGAGTATTAATGAAAAGGCTTTTTAGTTTTTCATGTGTGTTGGCTGTTGCTTTGGCATTTTCTTATGCCTTACCGATAACCGAGGTATTATTTTCACCCGATGATCGACCAAAGAATAAGTTACTTACCCTTATTGCCTCGGCCAAGCAAAAAATTTATGCAGCTGTTTACATGTTTACCGATAAAGATATTGCTCAAGCATTGGTAATTGCCAAGCAAAAGGGAGTTGATGTTCGTGTTGTGGTTGATCCGACTTCAACGGTGACAAAATATGCACAAGTTTTTATGTTATGCAAAAACAAAATTCCGGTATTTGTATTTGATACCAAACAGCACCATTCAACCAATCCTCGAGCGAGCGCTTTTGCGCCGCTTATGCACCATAAATTTGCGGTAATTGATGGTGTAATTTGGACCGGGTCTTTTAATTGGACGATAAGTGCCAATGGTCGAAATCAAGAAAACGTAATCATTTTTGATGATAAATTAGCTCACCAAAGATATGAGCAACAATTTGCGGTTTTAGTGCAACGGTGCCGGGTTTTGTCCGAACAAAATGTGCCAGAAAAAGAGAATAATTTTTGGAGAAATTGGTTGCCAAAAATGCGCTGAAAGAAGTTTCTTCATTACTACTTTCCTTTTTCATTTCCTTTTTCCATCGTATTCCGCTTTTATAAAATATCAAGAAAAAAATTAAGCGATTTAAAATTGACATGAAATGTATTGAGATTTTTGTAGTAAAAAGAGCTATCATTTAACGAGCAAATTCTTTTTTTGCAATCTCCTTGACGATTGCAGCAATGGAATGGTATAACACAGAAATGTATTGAAGTATGCACTAGTAACAGTCCAGAGAGGTTTAGACGGAAATAGTTCGCATGGTTAGGCCTCATTACTTTAAAATAAAAAGGGAGATAGGATGTCTCATTTCGCCTTCTTCAGAAAAAAAATAAATTCATATTCTTTGGTATTATTTGTTTTTACATCACTCCAATTATCCGCAACACCGCTCAATAATATTACCGACACTCAACCTTTTTATACCGTTCAATGCAGCGATAAATTTTATACCAAAAAAGAAAAGGGAGAGATCCGCTTGCACTTATCACCATTTTATCAGCATGCTGGTGCGGCGCGAGACTATAAAGGAAATAGGGTTCCGCTTGGTGAACGCGTGGGTAAATGGAACATGAGTGGCTTATTTTTTGGGCAAGGAGCAATGCCAGTCGGAAAGGCTATTGCGGATTATTCGGCATTATACAAAGTTTTTAATGAACAGATGAAAGGCAGCGCAATTCTTGATCCAGTAGCGGGTACCGATATTTTGACTGGGGGATGGGCTACGAATGCTGCAGAAACAGCACTAAAACCGTCTTATGAAAATTTGATTAACGAAGCAGCATTTAATCCCGACATTAATACGCCAACAACAATTGGGTTGGTGGATGTTAAATATGAAAAGCTTGGCCTTCGCACTCAATTATCATGTGATTTTGGGTTTGGGTTAGGAATTTCTGTTAAGGGTGGGGTTGTTGATTATAAGGCGCGTCCAAACTTTGATCTTACGAATCGATTTAAATACGCTCTTGGAATTTTACCAGCGCCAGGGGTATCTCTTCCGAATTCTGACGATAGCGTTCTTCAAAATCAAAGTGAAGTTGCGGCTATTAAGGCTCTCAATGCTTATCTTTTTGCTCCTGATGCCCGTGAAAAATTATTTAAAGACGTAGGGCTTGATATAAGCGAGGTTCGCCAGACGAGCCTTGAAGACATGCATATGCAATTATTTTGGCACTTTCCTTATGAAATGAAAGAAAAAGGCGAGTTGTCGGTAGTAATGGTGCCCTATTTGTCAGTTGGTGCTTGGTTGCCAACGGGCCAAGTAAAGGATCAAGACAAAGCATTTTCGATCGATACCGGTAATGGTGGTTTTTACGGCCTGACTTTTGAGGGTTCGTTGGCTTTTGATTTCCCCAAATTACTACAAACAAGCTTTGGCGGTGGTGCCATTGTTTCGATGAGTAAGGAATTCAAGGACTATCGCGTACCATCATCAGATGGCAAAAATCCTATAAAACAAAGTGGTTTTTATCCATGGAAAACAAGCATTGGGCGAGCTCCAGGGGTAACCTGGTACGGAAACGCTTCGGTTAAGGCTGATGGATTTAGCGATGCTTTATCTTTATATATTGATTACATTTATACATACCACCAAAAAGATACAATAACCCTTCGCGAGACCGACAAGGACCGTAGTGCTGCATTTGCGTTGGGAACATTCAGGCTTGAAGAAGAGTCAAATTGGAAGACGCAGTTATTAAACCTTGGGCTTGATTATCGCATCAATACAAACCTATCATTTGGTGGCGCCGTTCAGGCGATGATTGGCGGCGTTAGGGTGTATAAGACGACCACGATTATGGGTTCTATGACCCTTGCATTTTAAGGGATCTTTTTCAGGCTGATTTCAGCTTGTAATAATAGCATTTCAAGGACGGCCGGCACGTTAGCCCGGCCGTTCGTCATTTTTTGACAAATTTATGCATTTTCTTTAGACTGTCTTTATGCATAGTTTAATTTAGTAACGGTTAACTTTGAAACGGGGTTTTCCAACGATGTCAAAAGCTTATAACATAGAACTTTACGTATCCGGAAACATTGAGAAATGCTTAAAGCAACTCAAGAAGAAAATTGAGCGCGAAGGCGTCATTCGTGATATGAAGCGTCAAGTATACTACGAACCACCAGCACAAAAAAAACGCAAAAGACTCTTGCGCTCCATCAAAAATCATGTCATTAAGAACATGGAAAACGCTGGTTTATAAAATTTTTATCTGTTTGGATCATTGATGTTCAATCCTCGTTTGCAAAAAATTAAGAGGGAGCAGAAGAAGAGCCTTTTTCTGCGCGAAATTACAACGTTGGTTCAAGCCTTGGGGGGCGATGATAAGGCGGTTGCTCAGGTTTATGTAACACGTCTGGAATTTTCAGCCGACAACGGTATTTGCTACGTTTATTTTACAACGTTTAGTGAATTCTCCGAAGAGTTGTTTAAAGAGGTTCTTGAGCGATTGAAGTTGTATAAGCCATCGATGCGTAAGGCTTTGGCCGCGCGTATTCAGAGTCGCTATACTCCTGATCTTGTTTTTTTCTATGACCAAATCAAAGAAAAAGAATACAACATCAATCAATTGCTTGATAAGGTTTCTGAAGAGCTTCGCGAGGATGCTAAAAAAGAAGAACCGGAATAAACTGTTTGCGTGGCTGTGATAGAAAGGAATTTAGGTATGCAGCGGCAAGAAATAAAAAAGCTAGCGGAGTTGCAGCAAACAGCAATGATTAATGAAGGTCAATCAATGGTTGCCCAAGTTCTTGGGCGTGAGGCTGAAGCACTAAGGCTCTTGGCTAATAGTGTTCCAGCGAATACCGAAATTTTAATAGAAAAAATTGTTGCCAACAAGGGCAAGGTTATTTTTTCTGGTCTTGGCAAATCATGGCTTGTTGCACAAAAGTTAGCAGCGACCTTTTGTGGGGTTGGAATTCCTGCATTTGGCTTACACGGCTGCGATTCTTTACATGGTGATTTGGGAGGCGTAGAACCACAAGATATGGTTATCGTCCTATCCAAAAGCGCAACCGGTATCGAATTTGAATATCTATTCTCATCACTTCGATTACAAGGAAATTTTACCACGCTCATTTGTTGCAATAATGGTCCGCTTTGTAATTATGCTGATCTTGTTATTCAATTACCATTTGATCGTGAAGCGTGCGATTTCAATCTTGCTCCAACAAGCAGTTCTACAATAACTATGGCTTTTGGCGATGCAATAGCAATTGCGGCGAGCCAACTTAGGGGATTTACTAAATTAGATTTTGCTCGATATCATCCGGCTGGCGCACTTGGTCGGCGGTTATTATTGACCGTTGATACATTGATGCACAAAGGGGATACGTTGCCCTTTGTTGGACACGATGCCTCGTTTACCGATCTTATGTACATCATATCATCAAAAAAGTTGGGACTTGGGATTGTTGTTGATGAGCAAAAAAGATTTAAGGGCGTTATTACCGATGGCGATTTGCGTCGTGCTTGTGAAACCGGGCCATCCGTTTTTGAACGGAACGCAGGACAATTGATGAATGTTAGCCCAAAAACCATTGGCCCACGAATGATGGCAATTCAGGCCTTAGAGATTATGGAAACGTATAACATTACCAATTTGGTAGTTGTTGAACAGGATATGGTCGCCGGTGTTATCCATATTCACGATTTGATTAAGGCGGGGATTAAGGGGTAGCTTGGGATGATCAATGAAATTATCCTTCTCTTGTTTTTTGTTTTTTTACTAGGCTTATGCTGGGGTTCATTTCTTAACGTTGTGGCATATCGCCTGACATTTGATAAAACATTTTTTACTACGCGATCTTATTGTCCCCATTGTCGTAAGACAATATTCTGGTATGACAATATTCCAATTATTTCATGGTTGATTTTAGGCGGTAAGTGCCGGGCGTGTAAGCAACCGATTACCGTACTGTATTTATTTTTTGAATTGATTACGGCCGTCTCCATGGTGTTGATGATGGTTAAATTTCTTCCGCGTTTTTTTCCAATGTATTATCTCGTTTCTGGCGATCCGTTAACGATTGACCTTATGCAATTTGCCGATGGGGTGCCAAATTATCTGATTTTACATACGGGCGGGTTGGTGGTGAGCGCCGTTTTATTTTTAAGTGCTTTAATTGCCGCAAGCCATGCCGATCTACGTGCCATGGTTATTCCACAGCTATTCTCAATTTGGTTAGCGCCGGTTGGGATAGTATTATCATACTTCAGCTTTACCGGAATAAGTTACCAAATGAGCCTAATCGGTGCTGTTGTTGGTTATGGCGTTTTATGGATCGTAGCAACCATCTTTAAAATCATGACCAAAAAAGAGGGGCTTGGTGTTGGTGACATGGAGCTATTATGCATGATTGGAGCATTTTTAGGCCCAGTTGGTGTATGGTTTGCCCTTATGATTGGATCGGTTACTGGTATGATTATCGGAGGCTTATATTTACTACTTTCTGGCCATGGACGCATGAAACGTATTCCATTTGGGCCATTTTTAGCGCTAGGCGCTATGATATATTTTTTTTGTGGGCAGCAAATTATTACATTCTTGATGCGTTAATCTAACCCGTCTTGTTCATGTTCAATTCTTCGGCTTTCGTCGATTTTCCACACATCAACTTTTCCTTTGCCAGCAATATCACCGGCCGCTTTGATGATGAATGAGTTTTTGTCGGCATTTGAGGTGCCAAGTTCAGCCGCTGCTGTCCCGAGTTTTCCGGTAAAATAATTTACGCCTTCTTGGGCTCCTGGGGTGTTGAAGCCATAGGTATAATTAAAGTTTTCTCCTTTGCCTCCGCCCTTATAGCCTTCAGGCTTCCATCCAAGGCCCCCATCTCCCCATAAAATATTTGTGTATTCCCCGTGTTCGGCAAAATATGCTTGTTCTGCTGTATGGAGTGATGCAAGATTCATAGCGACTTCTGTTTGTTTGGCCTTGGCCTGATATCTGAAGTATTGTGGGATTGAAATGGTGGCAAGAAATGCGATGATTGCAACAACGATCATTAATTCTATCAGCGTGAACGCTTTGTTATTCATATAGCCCTCTTATTGTCGTGAGTGACAAGTATTTTTCATTTTATATTATTAGTTTTACACAGTTGGGGGCCCAGATGCAATGATGTGTTTAAAGTTTTGCAAAATAGTGGCAAGGCCTATAAGCTAAAGGTCGAGCTGTTTACGGGGAGAGCTTGTTATTTTAAACGAGGAGTTTCGATGATAACGAATAAGGCTTTAGAAATTGTTGATCTTGACGTCAATGTATTGCTGAAAAAATTGACCACGGCATTTGCTGATGAATGGATGGCTGCATATCAGTATTGGCTTGGTTCAAAACTTGTACGTGGGCCATTGCGTGCCGACGTTGCCGCTGAGCTTATGATACATTACCAAGAAGAGATGGCTCATGCTATGTTGCTTGCCGATCGAATTATACAATTGGGCGGTGATTTGCGCATGTTTCCTCAAGACTGGCAAAAAATCGGTGGTTGCCATTATGATGCAATAAGCAACAAACAGGTTTTGTCGGTACTTCAGGAAAATCTTAAAGGGGAGCAGTGTGCAATTGAATTTTACAATGGTATTTTGAAGCTGGTTGAAGGTAAAGATTTTATAACCTATAACATTGTATTACAGATTCTTGCTGATGAACTTGAACATGAACAGGATATTATTCAGTTATTAGAAGATGTTACGGCATAACGATCAATATCGTTTTATGATCAGATAATAAATTGAGGGGCGATTGCTGGTTGCAATCGCCCCTCAATAATTTCAAGCGAGTAGTCGCTTATTTCTTAAATGTCATGACAAATTCAGTAAGCAATCTGACGCCGACGCCCGTGGCGCCTCGGCCCAGATAATTGATTCCGGGAACTTCATGGGCAGTGTTGGCGATGTCCAGGTGCGCCCAATGTTTAGATTTTACAAAGTTTTCAAGAAAGTGTGATGCTGTTACCGTACCTCCGCCGTATGCAGATGCGCCGGTATTGGCGATGTCGGCAACGTCAGATTTGATTGCTTCTTTGAAGTCATCGTCCATGGGTAAGAGCCAGACTTTATCGCCAGTCAGTAGGCCGAGTTGATGAAGCGTTTCGGCCAATGCTTTGTCGCGGGTCATCAAGCCAGAGTAGAGATGACCTAGGCTGTACATGCATGCGCCGGTGAGCGTGGCGATATCGATTATAGCATCAAGTTTATAAAATTTTTCAGCATAACAAAGAGCATCGGCTAAAATCAGGCGTCCTTCGGCGTCGGTGCTTTTGATCTCTGCCGTTTTACCGTTCATGAAGGTGATGATATCATCTTGTCGGGCGGCTTTTCCGCTTGGCATATTTTCAACGATTGGCGTTAATGCTATAACATTAACTTTTGGTTTTAGTCGGGCGATAACGTCCATTGTTGCGATGACGGCAGCTGCGCCAGACATGTCAAATTTCATACCCATCATTGAGGCAGATGGTTTAAGGCTGATGCCTCCGCTGTCAAAACAGACGCCCTTACCGACCAAGGCAATAGTAGGTGCATTTTTTGCTGTTGTTTTGTATTCAAGAATAACAAATTTTCCGTCCTGATCAGATCCAACGTCAACGGTACAAAATCCGCCCATGTTGAGATCTAAAGCTTTGTCTCGTCCAAATGCTGTGTATTTGAGATCGTGTTCCTTGGCAATTTTGTGAGCCTGTTTTGCTAGTTCTGTTGGGGTCATGATATTGCCGGGCAAGTCGGCCCATTCACGAGCCATCGATGTTGCTTGGCCGATAATGATTCCTTCTTTGAGTGCAGCAGTTAATGGTTTGGCTTCTTTTGAGTCAAGTTCAATATACAACTTACCTGTCCAGCGTTTATCTTTTTTATCTGTTTTAAATGTTGAAAATTCATAGTCGGACATAATGGCGGCTATTGCTATTTGTTTAACGATCTCGGATGTCGTTACGCCAAACGGTTCGCTATTTGGTATGGCGATTACCGCCGATTCAATATTCTGTTTTTTTATGGTGTGAACAGCCGAACAAATGCTTCGGCGTAGACATTCACGTTCAACATGATGATGTCCCGTTTGAGCGCCAAGGCCGACGAAAACGTATTGAACCAGTGTTTTTTTGTGTTTGGCCGTTAGAACAAAAAGTTGTCCTTTTTTACCGGTAAAAAGATGTTTTTTAAGAACGGCTTTTATGTCTTGATGATATTCTTTATCGATTTTATCGAGGGTTGCTAAATCGGTTTCCGATTTGAGGTTTTCGGTCATGAGAAAAATATAGCCCTCAACCGCGTTGTCCCAAAAATTTTTGTTTGTGGCGAGAATGCTTATCATAGAAATCCTCTTTAGGTTTAGGGGGTTGCGTCCAGGGAGGGGCGGGAGGGAACGGCCCGCAATCTAATTAATAATAACGTATTAATAACCCCAAGGCGTTCCCCCTTGGGTATCCCCCTAAGGGGTTCTTGGGTGTTAACCCTTTTTATAACTTAAAATTCCTTCTTGAAGTACGTGAAGGCAGAGTAACGCGCATTTGAGTCGGTTTGGTCCAAATTGCATGCCGATTAAAGCAAGGAGATCGTCTTTGGTAAAGGCCATGATTTCGTCGACGGTTTTACCCTTGCAGTGTTCGGTGAGCATTGAGGTTGCGGCCTGACTGACAACGCATCCAGCGCCAGAGAACCCAATGTCAACGACCCTGTTTTCTTGGATTGTTCCCTCAATAAATACTCTGTCACCACAGGATGGGTTATCTTTGCCAGCGGCAAAGGATGGGGTGGCGAGGATTTTTTTGTTGCGGGGGTACTTAAAATGTTCTAGCAATTCTTCTTGATATAATGTTTCATTCATAAAATTATAGCTTTTTTAGAAGGGTAGTGCCTTTGTTTAATGCTTCGAGAAAACGATTTACATCATCTGCCGTGTTATATAAAGCAAAACTGACGCGGAGGAGTGATTCAAATCCAAGGTGATTAACAAGTGGTTGAGCACATAAATGCCCGGCTCTCACCGCAATGCCGTGGTTACTTAAATATGCGGCCAAATCATGGGCATGTACTCCCTTGACCGAAAAACTAACCATATGACCACATTCTTGGATCCATGGTTGGTGCCCAACGATGGTTATTGCTTCGTTTGATTGAAGCCCTGCCAAAAGGTATGAGCATAGACTGGCCTCATGTTTTGCAAGCCGGTCAAAGTCAATATTTTTTATTATATAGTCTGTTGCAGCACCTAGCCCGATGGCGCTTGCTATTGGCGGAGTTCCGGCCTCAAATTTTTGTGGAGATTGTGTCCATGTTGCCGTGGTAAATGAGACGGCATGAACCATCGACCCACCACGTTGGTATGGTTGTATTGAATCATGAAGTTCTTGCTTGATGTATAATACTCCGATGCCGGTTGGACCCAACATTTTGTGGCCAGAAAAAACAACAAAATCGGCGTTTAAATGACGAACATCCAATTGTTGGTGTATGGGTGTTTGGGCTGCATCGAGGAGGACCTTTGCTCCTATTTGGTGAGCCGCGGCGATAAGGTTTTTGAGTTGATCGGCCTTATGGTCCCATACCGGGCCGAGGACGTTCGATTCTTGGGTAATCGCTACCAGCTTTGTGCTGGGAGTTAGATATTGTTCTGGATTTTTGAATGTATAGGTTATAGGGTCGATTTCGATAAACGCGAGCTTTGCGCCAGTTTCTTCGGCTACTCGTTGCCAGGGAAGGAGATTGGCATGGTGTTCAACCTGGGTGACCAAAATCTGGTCGCCTGCTTTAAGGTGAGTTGTCGCCCAAGTCTCTGCAATAAAATTGATGCCCTCGGTTGTTCCTTTAGTGAAGATAATTTCTTCTGTGTGGCGTGCGTTAATAAAGGTCGCAACTTTTTCTCGCGCTTGTTCGTACATGACCGTTGAGCCTTCACCCAGGTCATAGAGGCTACGGTGTACGTTAGCATTATGGTTGGTATAAAAATCTACCATAGAATCTATGACAATTTGCGGCTTATGAGTAGTCGAGGCATTGTCAAGATATACGGCGGTTTGGTGCTTGCGTCCAAGTGCCGAAAAAAAAGGAAAGTCGTTTTTTAGTTTCTGAGCATTCATCGGTATCCTTGCCAAAAGTCATTCGTTTACACTAATCTAGTTTAAAGCAAAAAAGGTTTGGTGCAAGGTGAAAGGAAATGTCGTGGCAAAAATGAATTTTAAAGCGAGCATTTTTTTCTTGGGAATAATTTTTTTTGGCGGATTTCCTTCTATTGTTTTTAGTGCAGGAGGGTGGCTCGATTTTATATCATCACTACACTATTATGGCGATCAGCCGGTTGATTGGTGTAATGGGCATAAAGAACTTATCCAATTGGCCGCTTGTGCGGCACAGATTCCTGGTATTTTAGCGATTGATAGTAAAAATGTTGCGGCCATTAAGGCGTCGGCGCTCCTATCCATGACAGCGACAGATGCCAAAATTTTGGTAGAGCTGTTCAAGCATTCTGACGATTGCTTGGCAAAACATTGTGTTTATAATGTACCAAAAACAATGCTTTATGCGTTGGCAAGCTATTATGATTACATACGATTGACGGGCAAACTTAAGGAGTTTGATCCAACAATACCAGAATCAAAACACATCGGAAGAGCTAAAATAACCCAATTTTTTCAACTTGGGCTTGAGGTGTTGCTGCGTGTTTTTGCATGTATTGATAGTGTTGATCGGGAAGTAGCCATTCATGGTCAAATGGCTGGTTATTTGACAGAGCTTGCGGATTGGGTTGAGTTATGGCGTTTAATAGACCGTTTTTCAGTATTGTCCGATCAAGACGCTACCTTTGATGAAAGGTTCAAGCAAGTAAAGCAATCTATTGCTAATTCGTTGACTGGATTATCTGGGGATCTTGTTAAGGGCCATACATTAATCCTTTAAAAATCTTTCCCTTTAAGTGTGCCGATAACCATTGTTGTCAACATCATGCAAAGGCGTACCCATGAAGGACGGATCGCATATTTGGTTGCTTGTACCGATATGTCTAACCAACTTTTTTTGTTGGTATTGAGCAGATGCTTACGAGATATAAATGAACTATAAATGATAGATTTTTCCACATTTTCAAAGCACATTACATTGCCAAAATTGCCCAATCCTGACGCAAATTCTTTTCCTTTTTCATTCCCACCCCAAGTTAAATAAGGGTTTAACCATACGTAAAGTGGCATTGTGTTTATGGCAATGCTGCCGTAATTTAGATCGGTAATCGCTTTTTCTAGTTGGGTTTGATGTGCCTTTTGCGTATTATCATCAATTAAAATAGAGCAGCTCAATGTTCCAAGTAGCGTGGTATTGCAAAATTCGACGGCATTGGCCAAAAAATCATCGGCGTTTGGCGCAGTGTCTAATGTTACTTCGCTTATAACCTGACAAAAAGCTTCATGATTTGTTGCAAATCCATCTTTTTCTACATCCTTAATCAATAAAAAATCTGACTTTGAAATGGTTTGATCTTTTGATTTTATAATTTTTGCCGATGGATAATGCTCACAAAATTTGGCAAAAACTTTATCGGCGTTGGGATAATAACTTGTTGTTCCAGGTGTTTCTTTTTTTAATGCATTTTCTAAAGCGGCAAAAAAAACTTGGCGTTGTGGCCAGTTTTTACAAGTTACCAACGTTTGCGGTCGGGCACAAACAGCTCCACCATTTAATTTTCCAAAGGTGGCGATAAAATTAGCCTGACGGGCTATTTGCTTATCGGTCCATGGCTGATCACCTGGAACAATAAGACATGGATTATTACCGCCACATTCAGATACAATTTCAGTATCCGTTTCTGCCATAATTGCTTTTGCTGTTTGCGCGCCGCCGGTAAAATAGATTTTTTTTAGGCGCTTATCGTTAATCAATGCTTTTCCATCATTGGCGTCGCAAAAGCTTACCGCTTTATAGTCAATCAGTGGCTTAAATATTTTTTCCCATATAGCATTACTTTTTTCATTAATAGGGTGGGGTTTATGCGTTGCCACGCAATTTTCGATAAACAGTGCGCGCACTATTTCAAATGGCGAGCTATAGTTTCCTGCGCTAAGAATAGCAATAATTCCGCCTTCTTTTTCTAATGGATTTGTTTGATACGGTTTGCCTTTTATGCGCAAATAATCTTTTCTATCCCCATATAATATTTTGTCTTTTATCTGGATAGGAAATACGAGAACATCATATAAATCACCGCCAATTTTTTTAATGCTTAATGGTGCTGGCATTTTATGTTTAATAAGAGATTCATACAGATCAATGCAAGCGGTAACATTACTTGCAATCGGCATAATGGTAGATTGCAAGGCGGTACCAATTTGATGGGCATTATTATTGTCGGTTATCGAAAGACCTTTCATTTCGCAATCTGATTTTAGCAGATCATCGGAATATGTTTCGATATTGTCTTGGATTTGCTTTAAAAAATCCAGCTTAATTTTAGCAGATGCGGTTTTCCATTTTGCTTGGTCTAACCAGTCGATGGCTTGTTGCGCTTGCATTATAATTATTTGAAGAGATTGATAGGGCTGGCAATTTCTTTGCCAACTCCTGAAACAATGCCTTTTGCAATGCTTGCAAAGAGGTTTGCCATAATGTATTTATACAGCATATAGCCGCCATAAACGAAGAGGGCTAGTATTGCAATAACAACGAGCCATTTTGTTATTTTTTTCATAAGAATTTTGTCCATATCCAATCTCCTTTTTTTGCAATAAAACAGCGTGAATTACCATTCGCTACAAAGCATCTTAAAAAAAGCCTCGGCGAACGGTATATATTTTATGACTTTTGAGTTGGTCTTTTATTATTTTTCGGCAAAATTTTGAAAAAGATTAAACTTCCCAGCCAAGCAATATAGGCCTCGGCTGGGAAGTTTTGATTTATAATATATACGACAAAATATGGAGACGGTTATCGAGTTTTTTTTCCGAAATGCTTTTTCGCGTTCTTTTACTGCAAGTTCCATGGAACTGCGATAGTGTCTTCTGTGATGCGATAGCATTCGTCACCCGCATAGATAACAATACCCTTTGCAATACGCAGATTTGGGTAAGTTTCTCTGAAGGCTGTAATGCCGCGAATATCATTTTTACTTACCGTTGTCGCGGATTTTACTTCGATAGGGTAGAAAATACCATCAATTTCAACAATAATATCTACTTCCGCTCCAGCCAATGTGCGCCAATGATAAAAGTTAGGCATCATTTGCAATGCGGCACAAAATCCTTTTATCATGTTAAAGCAATATGATTCAAAAAACGCTCCTTGCATTGGACTGGCTGCAAGTGCTTCTGGTGAGGATATGCGTTGTAAATAGCAGGCGAGACCGGTGTCGGTAATAATCCCCTTTGGTTTAAGCGAGAGTCGCTTGACGGCATTCATGTGAAACGGCTGTAACTCTGTCCACTGATACGTATGCATCAAAAGGCGTAACCAACGTTCTGCTGTTTTGGGCGAGATACCAAGTTCTCTGCCCAATTGTGAGTAATTGATCTCTTGTGAAGTAAGGGCCGCAACCAACGCGATAAATCTTCCAAAATTTGAAAGATCTTCAATGTTTTCCAAAAGTCGCACATCACGCTCAACGTATGTTTGAACATAAGAAGAAAAATAGGCGGTAAGTGCGGTATTTGGAAGATCAATGATCCCTGGCATTCCACCTCGCCACATAGCTTCGATACGCGTTGGCTTAATAGTTATTTTTGTTAATTGATTGGTAAAAAAGGTATCAGGATTTTTAAGGTATTGTAAAAACCAATTTTCTTCTTGGCTAAATGTTGCATACATTTCATGAGGGGTCATTGGACCTACTGGAATAATCACAACCCTGCCAGCCAAACTTTCTGAGACCGATTTTAAAATTGATAATTGTTGAGAACCTGTAAGAAAATACTGGCCCTTAGCATCAGAACGGTCAACATATCGCTTGAGTGATGGGAGTAATTCAGGAACAAATTGTATTTCATCTAAAATGATGGGCGGTTTAAAATCATTTAAAAAAAGATCGGGGTTTTTTCGGACGTTGTAGAGATCTTGGATGGGATCAAAAACAAAAGCCTTATCTTGAGGAAAAAGGTGTGCAAGTAATGAGCTTTTTCCAACTTGGCGTGCCCCTACTAAAAAAATAATTTTAAATAATTTTGAAAAATCTTTAATGAGATCTTCATTAATTCTTGTTTTATAATCCACATTACTCCTAGTTTTTTAGATACGCCATCACTATTTAACTAGGTAAAATTACAATAATCCCTAGATAAAGTAAATAATTTGCCAAAAAAGAGGCTTTTTCAATCAAAACAATTCTTTTGGATATCCACAGGCACGTGCCAAATTTTTTTCTTTAATTGCCGAATCGGTTACCAAATCAAGCCATCTATATTCAGCCTGCTCCCATTCGGTTTGTGCCGCATCGAGTTCAACCTTAGAAATATCACCGATTTCAAATTTATGAACAATCTTGGGGGCAAGGTGACTGTGGGTAAGGTAGCATTAAAACGTTTTTTCAGTCCATCAGTGGCGAGTAGATCCTTGGCTTTCAAAAATAACGGTACTGCCGCAAGCCTCTGACATGGGAACAATAATGCGTCCTTCGTGTGCTAGGTATGATACCTGCTTAGTGTTTAATAGCTCCCGAACTATATCAAGGTCTTCCGTGGAAGCCGTAAACCCCGCGAGGAAAGGTAATGTCGGTGGAACGCAACCAGGGATTATTTCATCAATAAGTGCTGGGGCCACAACAATTACTCGGGAGTAGTCGAGGTCTATAATGGAGAGATTACCCTTTTGTGTGCATTTATGTCCTGTGTATTGCTCGTATTTTTCAACGTATTTAATCGGTTCTTCTACGCAGACAATAATTTCAGTAATACTTTGAGCCCCATTGCGATGCTTCATATAACGGGGAGGAAGTGCTAGCTCTGGTGTTAGGTGTTGTGCAATTTGCATGAGGGCTTCAGGATTGCTTCCATGAGGAAAGCTTATATTTTTAGCATGCATTGTTTGCTGCTTGCCATCAGGACTATTTACATTTTGTTGAAACGATGCGATTGGGGAACAAGGTGTGCCTTGGTTTACAAGTCTTTCATGCGTTGCCTCAATGTCGTCGGTACCAAAATGCATAACGTGCAGCCCTTCGTAGCGCCAAAGAGGTTCATCAATGGTGTAAAAACTTCTTTGTTCTTTGGTTGTTTTGCCCCATCTGTTTTTGTCAACAATGCCAAGGAGCTCGAGATAGTTGTTCTGGAAAATTGCGCAGCGAGTTCCAATGCCTAGCATCTCTGGTTTTGCATCGGGTTTTGCGGGAGCTTTCGGCATCGAAAGCGGCATTAGAGTAAAACCAAGTTTTTCATAACATGTTGCTAGTTTGCTCATATTTGACGCAATCAATCCAACATGGTGCAATATGTTTATATCTTTGTTCATGGTAAGTTTACTTTATGTTAAGAAGAATCTTCAGGTTGCTGTGATGTTTTGGGTATTTTTTGATTCTGATTTTAAAGACTTGGTTGGGCGAAAAAGTGGCTCCCCGAACAGGATTCGAACCTGTGACAAAACGATTAACAGTCGTTTGCTCTACCAACTGAGCTATCGGGGAACATTAATTCATAGAACTTTCAAAGCTGCTTAAACATTGCGAGATATGGTGGGCGAGACAGGATTCGAACCTGTGACCCCCTGCTTGTAAGGCAGGTGCTCTAACCAACTGAGCTATTCGCCCATAGCTGCTTGTTTATTTCAGTGTATCAAGAGGTTAAATGAAAAAAGAAAATTCGTCAAAAAAAATTACGCATTTTTGTCGTTTATTCTTATGTTTTTTTAGCAATTAGCGTCTATTGCCCTTTGGGTGGGTATTTTCCTTGTAATTTACCAAGTATAAAATAACAAATAATTATTGATATCGTATGTAATGCCTGGTCTATTAGCAGTAACTGCTGAGTAAATGGATTGAATTTACTCAAATCATCGGGCAACGCGGGGAAATAACACGTATAAATTTTTCCATAATCGATAATAAGGTGGCTTAATAAGAGCAGATACCCAACGATTAAAAAAGCGTGCCATTTAAGATCATCGGCTTTTATGCCACGATTCGTATTCCAAAAAAGCCCGAGGCGAGCAACCAGCCCGAAACCCATGAGCATGATCCCGGTCCAAATACTTGAGTGTATAAGGCAGATAAGGAGCGATTTGCTTTTATAAAGAGCGACGCTTTTTGTTTGAAGTGAGTAGTCGCCAATGCAATGAGCAAACCACAGAAAAGTAATGGCTCCGATGAACTTACCGGTGTTGCGGAGGCATGTATAAACCCAACTATATTTTTTGTTCATGAAGACCTCATTAGGATTTTTTTGTCTTTATACAGGATAATCCTAGCCAAAAATACACAATTATCAAGGTAATAAAGTGAAATATTTGATCAATCCAAAGTGCTTCTCGCATAAGAAAATCAAGGTCAATTTGAGCCTTGTTGAACAACACATTTAGTTGCCCCGTTGCCTTGAATGAGTCCATTGCGAAATGGGTAATCACCAGAAATAAAAATACGAGAAATGTTTGCTTAAGACAATAAGGAAGGCGTGGGCTATTAGGCCAAATAAGATTGCATTTAGCCAGCAGGTAAAGCATTGCCATTATGCAGCCTGTCCAAAGCGTTGAATGAACAAAACAGAGGAAAAAGAATTTTCCTTTATTCAGGGCTAAGAATTCTGATTGTATTGCATAATCGCCTATGCAATGGGCAACCCATAGCAGGGTAAATGATATTAAAATTTTTAAAAATGCCGATTCTTTTTTTGTGTCGGTCATTAAGAGCTCCCCTCATCGATAAGTTTTTAGGATAGTAATTTGCGTAATTTAAGAATTTTTTCGCGCAAATCGATTGCCTTTTCAAAATCAAGCTCTTCGGCAGCAAGTTGCATCTCTTCTCCATATTGTGCGATAAATGCCTGTGTTTCGGCAACGCTTTTTGGTTTTGGCATAGAGCTCTTTTTGTTTGCTTTTGAGGCATTGGCTATTGATGCTTGAAGTTTAGAAATACTCTTGGTTACTTCGCGTTGAACCGATTCTGGCGTAATACCCATTTTTTTGTTGTGGGCTTCTTGGAGCTCTCGGCGTCGATTTGTTTCATCGATTGCGCGTTGCATTGATGGTGTTATTTTGTCAGCGTAAAAAATAACCTTGCTCTCAGTATTTCTGGCTGCTCGGCCGATTGTTTGGATGAGCGAACGAGTGTCCCGCAAAAAGCTTTCAATGTCAGCATCCATAATAGCAACGAGTGCGACTTCAGGTAAATCAAGCCCTTCACGCAGAAGATTGATTCCAACAAGACAATCAAAGGTTCCGAGTCTTAGCTTATGTAGGAGTTCGGTTCGTTGTGGGGTTTTGATTTCACTGTGCATATAGCACACTTTAATTTTCTTATTTTGTAAAAACTGAGCAAAGTCTTCGGCCGCTTTTTTGGTAAGTACGGTGATAAGCGTACGAAAACCCTTTGCCGTTGTTGCTTTGATTTGGCTAATGAGATGATCTATTTGTCCCTCGCGCTTCACAATCTCGATTTGAGGGTCAAGAATGCCTGTTGGGCGAACGATTTGTTCGGCTACTGATGTTGCTGTCGTGAGCTCATAAGCTGATGGCGTTGCCGAAACAAACACAACATCCTTAAAGTATTTTTCAATTTCTTCAAACTTGAGAGGACGATTGTCGTATGATGATGATAATCTGAACCCAAAGTCGACGAGTGATTGTTTGCGCGCGCGATCGCCTTTATACATACCGCCAAGCTGAGGAATGGCGATGTGCGATTCGTCAATGATCAACAAAAAATCTTCAGGAAAGAAGTCGAATAAGCTATAAGGAGCATCGCCTGGTTTGCGACCATCAAAATAGCGTGAATAATTTTCAATACCGGTACAATAGCCGGTTTCGGTAAGCATGTTTATATCATGGTTAACGCGGGTCAAAAGTCGTTCGCGATATAAAGGGTTTTGGATTAATGAGGCATCGTGCTCAAGATCATTTTTAATCATAGCGATGGCGGCATCTCGTTTTTCTTGCGTGGTCAAAAAGTGTTTTGCCGGAAAAATGATCATGTTGTCCAGGGTGTTCAAAACCGTATGATTATTGCGGTCAACAAGCTCTATGAGTTCGATGGTATCACCAAACATTTCTATACGCAGATTTTCGCGCATATAGGGCAAATTAATGGTGATTGTGTTACCCATAACCTTGAAGGTTCCATGAGTGCTTTGCACGTCGTTGCGTTTATATTGAATGAAAATCAATTTATCAATCAGGTCTTTGCGCGATATGGTATCGCCAACATTAATTTGAAAGGTCAGCGCTCGATAGTCCCATGGATTACCGAGAGAATATATGGCAGAGACTGACGAGATAACAATGACATCATTACGATTAATGAGTGATGCCGTTGCTTCAACGCGTAGGCGTTCAATTTCGGTGTTAACTTTTGTTTCTTTGGGAATATAGATATCTTGCGCTGGCAGGTATGATTCTGGCTGATAATAGTCATAATAGCTGACAAAATAGCACACCTTATTTTCAGGAAAAAATAAACTAAACTCTTCATAGAGCTGAGCAGCCAACGTTTTGTTGGGCGAGAGGATTAGTGTTGGTTTATTTTGTTGAGCGATAACATTTGCCATGGTAAATGTTTTACCAGAACCGGTAACGCCTAAAAGTATAGATTTGCCCGGCCTGTTTTTATTCAATAGGTTTATGGCTGAAGGTTGATCGCCGGCTGGCTTAAATGGAGATAGTAATTTGAAGGATTCGTTTTTTGTTTTCATGAATTGAGCTTAACAAAATGTAATCAGAGAAGCAAAGAGGGGGAGAAAAGAGGGTATTAAATAGAGTTTATTAGGGTGATGGCCTGCCGGTCATTTTCTGTGAAAATGACTGGCGGGGCTGATGGGGTTCGAACCCACGACCTTCCGCGTGACAGGCGGACGCTCTAACCAAACTGAGCTACAGCCCCAGCTATAATCTGCCGGGCATTGATTTCAACCAGTGATTACCATACATTTTGCCAAAGTTCGTGAATTTTGCAAGAAAAAGATGCAAAAACGGGCTTATTTAATTAGACCGCGCTCCTTGTTATATGATTTGCGGTGGTAAGTGCAGATAACCAAAGCTCTTGGATGTTAATGTAAGGGCGGTATTCCAAGTAGTAGGTACAAATGACCGCGGCTATAATTTCTTTTTCGCTATAAGCGGGTTGCTTGTTTTTTGATAAAAAAAGCAGGATTCTTTTGTTCGTGTAATGGCTTTGGCGTTCTATATAATTATAATAATCATAGGTGTTTTCCATAGCCGCGAGGTTTTTTTTAGGGGTTCTTATCCCTTCGTAAAAACAATCATCATCACTGCTAGATGTAGAAGAATCTTCGGCAATGTCTTCATTTTCTTCGCTGTCAGCGAGCTCAATGCTACCGTCTACAATGAATAAATATTTATAGAGGCAACCTTCTTTTATTGTTGCACAAGTTTTTTCTAGAGCAAGCTCTAGAATGTCTTGTTGAACGATAGGTTTAGCCGTGTCGTCTGTTTCTATAGTTAGGCTTGGTGTATATTGCATTGCCAAGCTTTTTGATACGAAGCCAATGGAAAATACTAGCAAGAGAAGCGTTATTTGCTTATTCATTATTTGTTCCAAATAAAATGGTTCATAATTTATTTAAAAAATACTAGCACAACCGTTTTAATTGGCCAGAAAAAGTGTTTTTTTATACGTTATTTTTTTTTACTATTTTTACAATACTTTCGGCATCAATCTCTGCATCGCTAAGAAGCTCTTCAGGTTTTCCTGAACGAGAGACATGAGTAACTGCGAGAGAGTTTACATTTATTTGATGATTAACCATTGCACTAGCGACAATTTGCCCGAGACCGCCTTGAATATAATGGTCTTCGACGGTAATTATTCTGTTTCCACTTGCTTTTGCGACTGCTGTAATTGTTGCAATATCAAGCGGTTTAACTGAATAAGCGTCGATGATGGCAATCGAGATGCCGTCTTTTTTAAGTAAGTCATATGCTTTGAGTGCTTCGTGGATCGTTATGCCAGCAGCAATAATACAAGCTTTATCGTTACTGCTTTGGCGAAGAATTTTGCAGCCACCAACCGGAAATGTTTCGTTATGTGGATAGAGTGCTTGAGTATCTGCACGTGTTGTGCGTAGGTATGATATGCCATCGTGGTAGTTTGCGGCCGCTTCGGTAAGCTTGTAGGCCGAGATGCCATCACTAGGATAAAGAATAATGGAATTAGGGATCGCGGCCATTATGGCAATATCTTCGAGCGCCATTTGCGATGGGCCATCTTGCCCAATTGATACGCCGCAATGTGAACCGCATAATCTTAGGGCATTTTTACCTATACCTGCCATGCGGACTTGGTCGTAAGCGCGAGCAAAAAAGGCGCCAAAGGTTGATGCGCAAGGTATTTTTCCACGTAATTGCAGCCCCGTTGCGGTGCTTACCATTGCTTGTTCGGCGATAAAGCATTGCACAAAACGTTCTGGAAATTCTTTGGCAAAGAATTCTGAAAACGTTGAATTATTAACATCGGCATCGATGGCAACTACCGATTTGCTAGCGCGGCCGAGAGCGGCGAGTGCGTAACCGTATGCTTTACGTGTTGAGATTTTTTTGTCGAATGCAAAATGTGCAATATTGGGATCTTTTTCTATATTGAGCGTGATTGGCATGCAGGCCGTTCCCTCCTGCATCTTCCTGGGAGCAATATTTAGAGAAGCAGGGCGTTCCCCCCTATTCCCCCCTAGGGCCGTTGCAAAACGCTTGTTTAATTGCGCAATCATTAACAATGATTCTTCGGGTTTGAATGGCTTACCGTGCCATCCAGCAAGATTTTCAACGCCTTCAAGGCCATGGCCTTTGAATGTTTTTGCAACAATCATGGTTGGGCGATCGGTGGTTGCATGAGCGCGGTCGATAGCCGCTATAATTTCGGTAATTTCATGGCCATTGATTACGATTGTTTGCCAGCCAAATGCCTGAAATTTTTGTGCATATTTTTCAACATCATGATTATGAATTGACTCGCCCGATTGTCCAAGTCTATTACAATCAACGATGCCAATGAGATTATTCAGTTTATAATGTGCAGCAATTTCAGCGCCTTCCCAAACAGAACCTTCAGCAATCTCACCATCACCGAGCATGATATATGTTCTATAGTCGCGGTTATCTTGCCGTGCGGCCAGTGCCATACCGACACCGATTGCCAATCCTTGGCCGAGTGATCCGGTTGCCGCTTCGTTGTATGCAAAACGAGGAGTTGGATGGCCCTCAAAGGGTGAATCGAACTTACGAAGACTCATTAATTGTTCATCGGTGATTACGCCTAATTGTTTCCACGCAGCGTAGATAATGGGGATTGCATGTCCTTTAGACATGATAAAACGGTCATTACCAGGATTTGCAGGGTTAGTTAAATCGTAACGAAGATAGTTGAAAAAGATTGTTGCAATAAGGTCGGCTGCCGAAAGGCATGAAGTTGGGTGACCGGACTCACTGGCGGTGGTAGCGCGGATGGAGTCGATGCGAAGGTTGAGGGCTTTATTTTCTAAAAAATTTATTAAATTAGTTGTCATTGTGTTCCTTCAGGGGGGTCGCAAGGGGGAGCGCCTTGGATCTTTAATTTAATATAGTATCACGGAATTAATTGCGGGCCGTTCCCTCCCGCCCCTCCCTAGAGAAGGTATCGTTTTGTGGATGATTAGTTTTAAACTTCCCCGATGATGTGATCATAGGTAAATTGGCTCCACGATTCCAGGTCAGCATATAACTTTTTGCAGTCTTCGAGGGTTACGAGATTGCCTTCTTTGTGTTCGGCGCGTATAGCAATATTGGGTGAATCGCCACGAAGTAAAAATACAAAACCAATATGGACTTGTCCGACTGCGTTGCTTTCATCATTAATCAGGCCAAGTGGTGTGGTGACGAGGTTGCCTTGATAGTTAACTTCTTCATGAAATTCGCGTTGCGCCCAGTCGATAAGATTACAAGAGGTAAGATCTTCTTGGCGGATATGCCCACCAATACCCAAAGAATATTTATCTTTAAGGCGCTGCTCACTGGCGGTTGTTCGTCGGCGCATAAGGAAATATGTATTGTTGTATTCAAAAACTAAATAGGGAATAATTTGTTTATAGTCAGGATTTTCTTCCATTTCTTTGCGCCAGTGAAATTCTTGATGTGTACTTACTAGGGTTTGAAGGGCGGTAAAATCTCGAAGCGCGCGAAAACCGGTAAACTCTGGCATTGAGCTAAAAAGATTTTTGCGATGAACTACCAATATTTTCTCATCAACCTTAATTGGATGAGTGTTTATAGGCATGATTACTGGGTTAGGAAGCATAAAGATTCCTTTGGTGACAGGCTGTTAGAGAATTGCTGACAATTGAATTTAAAAGCAAAATGAGTATAAAATTTTTGCACCAAAAGTCCACCCGGGTTTTTTTAGGCCTTAATTTTGAAGAAAATTTGTGAAAAAATGAGAAAGGGGGGTGGTGTATTTAATACGCCACCCCCGCAAAGTCTTTGATGCTTATTTAGCTGATCGATATTCCTTAATGAATGGTAGCCATTTTGATTCTTTGGCAAAATTAGTTTTTAGATATGATGAATGAATTGCCGCCGTTGAGTCTCGCGTGTTTGGGTAGTAAATTGCGATACCATAAGCTTCTGGAACGCCTGAGCCGACAGTATTGGCAAACACAACTTGCTTGATTTGTTTTAAACCATTGGTAAGAGTTGTCGTAAGGTCTTGGAGCGATTTTTTATAGCGAGTTGTTATGGTTACTTTTGGATTGGTGATTCGATCAAGAATCTTAGCCGATTTGGGGGCAGATTTAGTGCATTGTTTTTTAAGTTCGGTGTAAAAAGAATAAAGGTCAACATAGCTATCAATCGTGAATGTTTGAGATGCTCGTCGGGCTTTAATGACTTTATCTTTGATGTCCGATTGTGCTAATTTTTTGCACGCAGCGATTTGCGCGACCACCAGATCAATATTTGTTTTAAGGGCATTAATTTTGTTTATCGAAATAGCCGAAAGTGAGTAGTCTGGATCTTCTGGCTTATAAAATTGGCCATATGCATTAACAATATTTTGGGCCAAAAGCGTTGGCGTAAAGATTGATGGAGCTTCAGCTACCGGCGATAAGAATCCTGAATATGCCCAACCGGTGCCAGGTTCGGTTTCTTCAGAGGCGACGAGAATATCAACGCTATCCTTAATTTGATAGGCAATTTCAACCATGGCCATTAGGCAAGCATCCATACCGAGAATATCTAAATTTTTTCCAATCGCTTTCTTGACTCCGGTTAGTGCCGTTGAAAGTCCTTGATTGGTTAAGCAGGTTTTTTGTGAATCATCGTACAATATTCCGCGTGATTCATTTAAAATTCCTGGCGGCATGAGCCAAGAGCTGCCGAGCCGAGCACGAAGAACTTTTGGAAATTGAGGAAAGCTTAATCTGTAGTCTTCAACGCCGCTTCCATGATTCCATAAAATAAGCGCATAATGTTGGGCCGAGTATTTTCTGGTTACCCATTTCATTGAGTCGATAATTTCTTGTGCGGGGGCAATGCCCATTTCTTGACTCACAGATTCATCTTCAATGCGTCCGTTTGGCGTTACTCGATAGCGCCAGGTTTTATTGTTTTGTGGTTGGTCCCATTGAACAAGGAGGTTGATTTGGCTAGCAGTTTCCTTGTGCCCTGCGATCGCTACTTCCATATCCCTAATATTATAGTTGGCATAAGGAGCAAGGTTATTGTCTGCTTGGATGTAGGTGAGTATCGTCCAGGCTGCTGGTGTTGCTACTTTTGCGGAACATAGATGTGTTAATAAGAGAATGATGACGGTTAAAAATCGTGAATGAACAGAAGAAAAATTCAGCATTATTGAGCTCCTTGTCATTGGACGTGTTACAAAAAATTAACGAATTATCCTAAAGATAAAATAAACGAAAAATGAAAATCAAGGAGTAGGAAAAGGAACAAAAAAAAGGCTTGACGATATGACTCGTCAAGCCTGGGAATTGGGAATGTGGGGATACTTTATTACGATGCTAATTCATTTAAAAGGCACAACCAAAGCGATTCCTTTGCAAAGTCGGTTTTGGCATATGAGGCATCAATTCCTGATGTTGGATAGTAAATTGATAAGCCTTTTGCGCGACCGATGGATCGTCCTGCCGTATGTGCGATTACCGATGATTCTACAAGGTTTGAGCTTATAGCGATCGATTTTCTAAGCTCATCGAGCACATTGCTTCTCATTGTTATGGACGTTAGATTTTTTTGAAATTCACTTAAAAAAGAGTGGAGGTCGATATAGCTTGGTGCGCTAAATTGTAGGCTCGTCGAGCGTGATTTTTTTATAATTGCGCCAAGGGGCATATTGGCATCTTTACATTTTTTTGCCAGGGTTACCATATTGTCCAGACTGTCTTTAAGTATATCCATATTATTTAAGTTGATTGCTGATTGGGTAAAAAACTGTACCCGTTCTTTATAGTAAAGCTCGTATGTTTGTACAATACTTTGAGCCAATTGAATTGGTGAAAGTGTTCCGTTTTTGAGTAACTGCAAAAATGAAGAATAGTGCCACCCTTGGGCCAATTCAACTTCTTCTGAGGCAACAAGAATATCAGCATAGTTTTTTGCTTGATAACCAATTTCGACCATGGCCATCAAACAGGCATCCATGCCGATTATATCAATTTTTTTGCCACCTAGGACCGAGGTTTTAATTTCCGAAAGAGCGGCCGAAAGGTGTTGGTTGGTCATATATGTTCTGCTTTGCTCGTTAAATAATATTCCACGAGTAAGGTCTGTGCCGGCCTTAGCTCGACCATTTTTTGCGAGAGAACCGTTTTTAGCTATTGTTTTTTGGTGGTGTGGTTTAACGGTGAGCCCGTTGATTTGAATGCGTGGGTTGTCTTTTACTGCTATTTGGTTAACAAGGCTTTTTTGGCTACTCCATGGGCGGTATTTTCCCCAAGCAGGGTCGAGAATGCCAATTCCATGATCCCATAAAACGAGTGAGTATTTTTTGGCCGGATATTTGCTGACGGCCCACTGCATTGCGTTAACTAAGTCCTGAGGGTTATTGCCATCCGATTCTTTTGCTACACATGCATCAAAGGTCATCTTGCCTTTATCGATTTTGTAACGCCATGCACCTGGCTTGCTTGGTTGGTGCCATTCGACTAAAATATTTAGATTGTCTGCTGAGCCAATCGATGCCATATCTGAGAAGTTTTTTTCAGCATATTGAGATAGGTTGTTGTTTGCTTGGGCATAAACAAGTACCGTCCATTCAGCAAGAGCATGTAAGCTTCCTGTAAACAGTAAGGCAATATTTAACATTAGTAAATTAATTATCCGAGAAACACGAGAAGCTCCCATAAATCCCTTTTCCATAATCCCCCCTAGTTAAGCGTTAGAAGTGCATTCCTGTGACGGTATGCAGTTTTTATTGTCCCTAGTACCCCTTACTAGCTTTAGACTAACGCATTAGGCTTTCCGGAATCAATATATTTCTTATTTGTCAATTAATGTCGTAAAAATCAGACGTTTTGGTCTTTGGTTTGATAATGGGTTTCGTGGAAAAAACGATAAAGAAATTGTTGGCCGAGAGTTTTTGCGATTGCGGTTGTTTTAGGAACAAAACAACATTTTTGCTATACTAATCCCACGTGTTTGTTCAATCTGAGTGGGAATTTAATAGCGCGGGCCGTTCCCTCCCGCCCCTCCCTGATAAAGGAAGATTTATGAGTTACGAATTTAAGGTTATCGAACAAAAGTGGCGCGATAATTGGCGCAAAAATCCTTACTATAGAACAAAAAATGATCACTCAAAGAAAAAATTTTATTGCTTAGATATGTTTCCCTATCCTTCTGGTTCTGGTTTGCACGTTGGCCACTGGAAGGGTTATGTGCTTTCAGATATTTACGCGCGTTCAAAATTGTTGCAAGGTTACGATGTTCTTCATCCTATGGGCTGGGATGCCTTTGGATTACCAGCTGAAAACGATGCCATTAAAAAGGGCATTCACCCAAAAATAGGCACGGCTAAAAACATAGAAAACTTTAAACGGCAACTTGAATACATCGGCTCTATTTATGACTGGTCCAAAGAAGTTAATACTACCGATCCTTCTTACTATAAGTGGACTCAGTGGATTTTCTTACAAATGTATAATGCTGGCCTTGCATATCAAGAAAGCAAGCCAATAAATTGGTGCCCAAAGTGTTTGACGGGGTTGGCTAATGAAGAAGTTGTTGGAGGGTGTTGCGAGCGATGTGGTACCCAGACTACGCAAAAACCAATCCGCCAATGGATACTCAGGATCACCGATTACGCAGAAAAATTGCTTGATGGGCTTAAAAAATTAGACTGGCCAGAAAAAGTTAAGTTGATGCAAGAGAACTGGATTGGTAAGAGCACTGGTGCAAAAATAATATTCACCATGGACAAGGACGGCCTGCCATTTAATGTTTTTACCACTCGTCCAGACACTTTACCAGGGGTTACCTTTGTGGCGATGGCACCCGACCATGAATTGGTTGCTGGTCTAATAACTGATGATCAACGCCAAGCCGTTATCTCATATCAGGCAGAAATAGCAAAACGAACCGATCTTGATCGAACATCTGGAACTCAGGACCGAACCGGTATTTTTACTGGTAGTTATGCTATTAACCCTTTAACCGGTGATAAAGTTCCTGTTTATTTGGCAGACTATGTGCTCAAAAATTATGGCACAGGGATTGTCATGGGTGTGCCGGCGCATGATGATCGTGACTTTGATTTTGCTAAAAAATATAATCTTCCAATAAGAGAAGTTGTTAAATCCTATGAGCCATCTAACGGCTTCTATGACCAAAATGGTCTTTTAATTAAAGCATATGTTGATAATGGATGCATGATTAATGCCGGTCAGTTTGATGGGCTTGATGCCAAAACAGAAGGCGCAAAAAAGATCGTTGAACTTTTGGCTGAGACGGGTAAGGCTGCGGCCCATGTAACATATAAATTACGTGATTGGGTATTTTCACGCCAACGTTATTGGGGTGAACCGATACCTTTAGTCCATTGCCCATCGTGTGGGGTGGTGCCGGTACCTGAAGATCAATTGCCTATCGCATTGCCAGAGGTTGAAAATTATCAGCCAACCGGGACTGGCGAGTCACCATTGGCTGGGATTGATTGGTGGGTTAATACTACATGTCCAAAATGTGGCGGTGCGGCTAAACGCGAAACAAATACGATGCCTCAATGGGCAGGCTCTTGTTGGTACTTTTTGCGTTATCCAAACCCAACGTTGACTGATAAGCCATTTACACAAGAAGATATGAAGCATTGGCTGCCGGTTGATTTGTATATTGGTGGGATAGAACACGCGATTCTTCATCTTTTATATGCACGTTTTTACGTTAAAGTATTATACGATCTTGGACATCTTTCATTCGATGAACCATTTAAACAACTGTTTAATCAGGGAATGGTATGCATGAAATCAACACTTACCGGACGTGTTGAAAAGATGTCAAAGTCCAAAGGTAATGTCGTAAATCCAGATGATATGGTTGACCTTATGGGTTCTGACACATTACGTATGTACATGTTATTTATGGGTCCACCTGAACTTGATACCGAATGGCAATCAGATTCGATTAAAGGTGTGCACAACTTCCTTAAGCGCTTATGGGCATATCTGAATAACCCTGCTCGCTTGTTGCCAGTTGGCCAAAAGGCTGAGCTTGATGTTCAAAAACGCTTTCATCGATTCCTAAAAGCATATCAGGAACGCATTAATGACTTTAAGCCAAATACTGCCGTTGCCTCGGTCATGGAATTTTTGAATGATGTTGAGAGTGGCAAAATGGTTTTTGACCATGAGATAATGGAGAAGCTATTAGTCTCGTTGTCGTTAATGGTCCCGCATTTTGCATCAGAATTACTTGAGCGTTTGATTGGCAAGCAATTAGAAAATTGTTCATGGCCTGAAGTTGACCAGATTCTTGCACAGGTTAATGACGTTGAAATTGCTATTCAGGTGAATGGTAAGTTGCGGGCAACTATTACAATGGCCAAGGGATTTAAGCAGGACGTTGTTGAGCCTGAAGCGAAAAAACAGATATCTCAATGGTTACAAGATAAATCTATTGTTAAGGTAATTTTTGTGCCCGATCGATTGATTAGTTTTGTTGTTAAATAAGTGATATTAAAGGGCGGTTTTTATACCGCCCTTAAGCAATTCAAATTATGTTCTTGGAAGTTCGACTCTTACACACAGTGGCAAAATTTGAGCCTCTATGAGATTCAGAATTATTAAAAAAAGAAATGAACGTTTTGTAAGAAAATCTTGTGCGAAATACTGTATGTAGCATTGTGTTGAAATATATCGAGAGCTTTTTGTTGTTGAGTCGATTGCATAGATTTTATCATGCCTATCATCAATATATTTTTTTAATATTTGTTTCCAATCACCTTCGCTTGTTTTTTTGTTGAGCTCGTCATTTTTTATGTAAGCATCAGCAATGATGTTGTATTGTTCTTCTGGGATTGATTCTGATAATACAAAGTCTTCCATCGCAGAAATTTTTACTATTGAAGATAATGATAAAAAGAAAACGATTCCTAATATAGGTGGTAATAATTTCATGCTACCTCCTTTATTTAAATCCATAGTTGATTTCCGGTGATAGGGGGAGCTTTCTGGCGAAAAAAAAATTAGATTAGGTTATTTTTGAGCTAATTCTACCATGATAATAGAGGCGGCTGAAATTTTTCTTGCAGATCCTCATATTCATGCCAGTAGCCGTGGTGACAAGTTGGTGGAGTGTAAAGTGGCAGCTTTTTTGTAGTAATGAGTCTTATGATTAAATAAAGAAGAAGAACACGCTTTGGAAATGATGCTTCGGGGAAAAAATGTTCGTAAAACTTGGTTGAACTGCAGGCAGAGACGCCGGGCATTATTGTTGTTGTGAAAATTTTACTATGGTTTTCAAAAACATATAGATCCAGGATCTCTTGCCACTCAATTGACTGATAGTTGAATCTGGCGAGGGCCTGATATTCTTTGGTGATCAAATCATATTGTTCTTGCGAAAGTGTTGGTTCTGCGGCTACGATTCTAGATGGCGAAAAGATTGATATAACGCAAAAGACCCCAACGATAAATGAAGATAATTTAATGATACGTAAATTGTTTTCCACCATTCCCCCAAACTTTGAAATAACTTCTTTTATTTCACTATATAAACAATAGCAAAGGATATACAGCAAAGACAAGGGAAAAGCTAAATAGGCATTTCGATGCTTAGTATTAGAGGAATGCTATTGCGTAAGTGTTTTTAAAAATAAAATAAGATACAAGATGTGCTCTTTTGCCTGTTGGGTCATTGGTGTTTCAACGGTTCTTGTCTCGGTTGGTATTCTTACCTCAGAATCGCTTTGTTTTAGAATTTCAACATGATACTTTTTGATCTCTTCTTGATTTTTTTTATCTTCTAATATTTCGATAGGATAGTATTGTTTTAAGTATGTAAGGAATTCATCGAATTCATTAATTCTGAGTAATTGAGGAAATGTTTTAGTAATAGGTTGTATAGGAGATACCCCTGGGTATTCAGGCAGGTTGAATATTGAGTTTAGTTCTCGTACTATTTTGACTTCGATGGGTGCGGATGATTGACGGCTAGTACCAGTGAGCATGCCAAAGCAGTTAGTGCTAAACAACATCATGATAGTGATTATTGGGTGGATTTTCATGGCGATTTGATTCCTCGGTTAAAGGGGTAGACATATTGTTTTTGGGTCGCTACCTTAAATACATCGTCAAATTAGTTCATAAATAAAGTTTAGTAAAGGGGATTAGCTATGAAGATATTTTTAGATACCGCCAATCGTGATGTTATCAAAAAATGGTTGCCGACCGGACTTATTGATGGTGTAACGACCAATCCATCACTATTAAGTAAAGAAGGAGCAAGTCCAAAGCAAGTGTTATTGGATATTTGCGCCATGGTTCCTGGGCCGGTGAGCATTGAGGTGGTTGAAAAGGACCCTGAAGCGGTTTATAGACAAGCCAAAGAAATCGCCGCATTTGCCAAGAACGTGGTCGTAAAGATTCCTTGTCTTCAGGAGTATTTGCCCGTTATGAGTAAACTGGTTCAAGAAGGGGTAAAGATAAACGCGACCCTTGTTTTTTCTGATATTCAGGCATTATTGATGGCTAAGATTGGCGTAACCTACATCTCTCCTTTTGTTGGGCGTTGGGATGATATTGGGGAAGATGGCATGGAAGTAGTTGAGGATATGATTGAGATTAAAAGAAATTACGAATTTGAGGCTGAGATTTTGGCCGCATCAATTCGGTCCGTTTTCCATTGGCGCCGCGCAGCATATGCTGGTGTTGATATTGTAACATTACCCCCTGGAGTTATTGAACAAGGGATCAAGCATCCATTAACCGATCGCGGAGTTGAATTGTTTGATAACGATTGGAAAAAGCTTGGGCGCAAGAGCTTATTTGAATAATAATTGAATAGTTTTTGAATCATATGTAAAAGGGGCCCGAATTTTCGGGCCCCTTTCCTTTTCTCCTTAAACGTTATTAAGCGGCTGGATGATGGTACATAAGACCATCGACAATTACATTTGCTCCGCTGAGGACTTTTATCTCAACGTCTGTTTCACTCGAGATTCCGTCACCCAATTCAAAGCTGTGTGCATCATCTATGTCTATTGTGTTTCCATTAACGATGATCTTGTTGTCAAAGCATATTGTACCGCGTGTTAAGCGCATGCCGGCGTCTGGTAAGTTGATTGTACAACCATCAAAGTAGAGTTGTGAGCTACGATCAACGAGCCTTAACAGATCACGCTCAGTTGCGGTATGGGGACCAGATTCATTTGGACTGAAGCTAAATGTTGTGCCGATATCAAAACGTAATGTTGCAAACGGTTCAATATAAAGTGGTTTCATGGATGAATAAGCAAAGGTGTTTGTTCCGGTTACCATAACATCGTTGTCGATAAACAAGCGGCCTTGAGTGAAGCTGAAGTTTCTGTCAAATGCCATGTTCACATTATCGAGGGTCAGGCTTGATGTGTCGGCACGCATTTCAAGGTGCGGCGCCGAATTGCTATTGAACCAGTTTGTGTTGCGTATTGTTACCGAAATTGAAGGATCAACAATCAGCTTGGCGCCTTGCCCAATTACCAGGTTGTTGCCTTGTCCATCAATTACCATATTGCTGGTTATCTTTAATCGGCTATTTGATGGGATGACAAAACTTGAAGTTAATAGAAGAGTATTTCCTTCGCCCTTGATTATACCGCCTGATGTTAAGTATGCATCTGAACCAAGCGTAAGATCACCATCGAGTTGCAAGGTTCCGGCACCAAAGTTTAGATTGCCTGATACACGCAATGGAGTATTAAGTATCAATGTCTTTCCGGTTGGTATGGTAAATCCTTTTTTGATGTAACGCATATTGTTAATTGATTCAGTATTTTCTGAAACAATATAGTGCTGTGCGAGGATTCCACCATTGTACACGATGAGATTGCTGCTTGTTCGGTATTTAACATAAAGGTCATCAAGTGCTGAATTTATAATGTTTCCATCAGCTGCTAGGTCGAGTTGCGTTAATTCTGCATAGATTTGAACAACTGCGTTACTTGTTGTACGATTCATTACTATTTGATAGCTGCTTGCGCGTATCGTTGGAG
>CAZGPI010000003.1:0-99954 GCA_964527595.1 uncultured Pseudomonadota bacterium | reverse complement strand
CAGGATCAAACTCTCCATATCTAAAATTGACTAAGAGTCCTCCAAATTCAGGTAACTTTTAATCGTTACCTTCCGTCTCCGTGTATTTCAAAGATAACTCAATTTTTTTCCTTCCCCCACCACCTTCTCTCAAAAGGTTGTATAGTTTTACCATAAGAACTAATCGCCGTAAAGTTTTTATTTAAATTTTTGCATTTATTCGGGGCGCGCTCTTCGTTTTCGCAATAAAACTATCAAATTTGTAAAGGGATTATACCTGTAATATTTTTGTCTTGCAAGCATAAAAAGAAAATATTTCACTTCAACTAAAAAGCCCCGAAATGATTGATTCATTTCGGGGCTTTTTTATTATTAAATCTTTCAGTTAGCTAACTGGACAAGGAGAAACTAAGCGTTTAATTTTTTTAGCATGTGGACTTGTTGCCCTATCCAAAATATGACGATCGGAGCCATTAACTGAAAAGTGCTTAATGAAAGCCCTCACGAGCGCTTCAAGATCGGCTTTTTCGTAGCCGACGGGACTGATTTTCTCCCAAGCGAAAAGCAAACTATCAAGCTCTTGCGGATTCTCCCTAAGGTAGGAAACCATTGCACCAAATGGACAGCCTTGCTGACAAACAAGTGCAGGCGTAAGACAAGAAGCCCTTTTTTCAGATGCTGGTGATTCCATTTCCATATTATCTAAAGGATCTTCAACGCAAAGCATAGCCCTCAAATTACTAACCGGTGCTGACGCAAATACGCCAACGCTCAGCAATATACCTAATGTATATTTCTTCATAAGATCTCCAAAATTATGTTTGAAATTAAGTTTTAATACCAGACGCATAAATACGCTTATATGCGACAACCTCAATCCCAATTTATCAAACTTGTCCAAATTGTCAATATCATTAACCAAGCCCAAAGCCAACAAGCAAGCAAAATCAATCAATTTTGGTCGTTTTTGGCTAAAAAAGAACAACTTCTATCAGAATTATGGGTTTTATTGACTTGTTGAATTTGTTTAATTTAAGCTAAATATAGCAAATAGTATAATAACTATCTAAAAAAAGGAGTTTATTATGAGCAAGTCGACAACGGTCAAACTTCCGGTTCATCATAAAAAGCAAAAGGGTCCTCACGCCGAAAAAGTATGGGAGGGTGTAGTTGAGCATCATCTTCCTGAGTTAGCAACTCACGGCAAGGCTCGGCAGCACCAGCATTTCCCAAGCCGTCACTGGGGTACCAAACAGGAAAAGAATAAAGGCCGAAAAATTTAATGGCCCGTCAGCTATCTGAATGGTAATTAAATAAAAATGTCCCTCGCCCGATGGTGTTAGCCATTACGCGGGGGATATTTGTCGAAAAGGCGGGAGCTTGTCCTTCAGGCCAAATCTCGATATAATCAGTAAGGATAAAATCAACCCTTAAAAATCGAGATACGTGACTCATGTTAATTGACGAACTTCGCGAACAGCTTAAAAGTATTGAACCTGACCTTGCCGCCATTAAGATGTATTGGACCAATGCTAAAATTGAGCCAACATTTAATGAGCTGGATGCTCATGTTAATGCTGAAGATTTCTGGAAGAACCCACAACGCGATGCCATCTTAGTCGATCATCGTCGCTTACGTCAATTAGTTGAGGGCTATCATGCCATAATGCAGGCATACAATGACAATAACGAACTTCTCGAACTGTTTGCCGACAATGAAGCAGAACAAAATGCGATAAGACCTGAGATTTATGCTTTATGTAAAAAAGTTGGCAAATTCAAACTTGAGCTTCTTTTAAGCCATCCCGATGACAGTAGTGATTGTTTTTTCAGCATCAACTCGGGTGCTGGAGGAACAGAGTCTCAAGACTGGACAAGCATGCTCTTGCGTATGTATTTGCGCTTTTGCGAGCGCGAAGGCTTCAAGGTTGATATTCTTGACTACCAAGCCGGCGAAGAAGCGGGCGTCAAATCGGCAACCCTCTTTATCCGTGGCAACAAGGCCCATGGCTTTTTAAAAACTGAAGCTGGTATTCATAGATTAGTCCGCATCTCACCATTTGACTCGAATAAGCGTCGTCACACCTCATTTGCCGCGGTAACCGTCGCTCCTGAAGTTGAAGACGCAAAAATTGAAATCTCTGACGAAGACTTAAGAATTGACACATACCGTGCAGGCGGAGCTGGTGGCCAACACGTTAACAAAACAGAGTCAGCCATTCGCATCACCCATATACCTTCTGGTATCGTTGTCCAATGCCAAAACGAACGCTCACAAGGGCAAAATAAACACATCGCCATGAAGATGCTCAAGGCAAAACTTATAGAAAAACAAGAACAGGAAAAACGCGCCAAAGAAGCATCGGTTGAAAAGAAAAAAATTGAATGGGGCTCACAAATTCGATCCTATGTATTACATCCTTACAAGATGGTTAAAGACCATAGGACCGATTATGAATCACCACAACCAGACGACGTACTCGATGGAAACATAATGCCATTTATTGAGCGCTACCTTCTTGAAGTGGCAAAAGAACAAAAATAAGAATAAATATATTGCGATGATCAAAAGAAATAAAACCTATTTATTATGTGCAATCATCATTATGGGTTGCCAATTTTCTACGCTATCACCAATGATAACATTCGATCCTGTTGAATTAGAAAAGGGCCCGACTCATCCATACGAAGACATACAAAAGTGGCAAGCAACTGCACAAAAATTCATGCAAGACATTACGCGAGAAATAGAAAGCCATTATCTGCCACCAACTGAAGCAATTGTTGAAGAATTTAATAGAAGAAAAAATGAGATCATTGATAGTCTTTTTTTAATCAACCAAAAATATCCGGCGTTATTATCAGATGAAAAAGACGGAGTTTTGCCAAAACTCCGCAACAACCGTATTTTTGGCAAAAAGTTAAACCTAAACCAGCTGCTCAAAACGATAATCTTTGCCGGCATTATTAAATATAAATTACCTTTGCACGCAAAATAATATTATGCCCACTTTTACTATCGCAAAACAAAATACATTAACCCTTACATCTGATCCCCTTAGGAAAAACAACCCAACGATTATCCTTGGTTTATCCGGCGGGCCAGACTCGGTATTTATGTTTCACGTCCTTGCCAAACTACAAACCGAAGGTCACCTTACCCTAATCGCCGCACATTTGGACCACGAATGGCGAAATAGTTCAATCGCCGACGCTCAATTTTGCATCGAATTATGCCGTTCGGCCAACGTTCCCTTAGTTAATAAAAAAGCATCAGAACTCGACCTGCCGATCAAATTTAATGGGTCAAAAGAAGACGTTGGTCGCCGCTTGCGCCGCCACTTTTTCCAAGAAGTTCAAAAACAATATAATGCCGATTTCATTGCCCTTGCCCATCATCGCCAAGATCAACAAGAAACATTTTTTTTGCGCCTTTTGCGCGGAACAACATTGAGCGGATTAACCTGTATGAAGGAAATTGATAAATGTTATATCCGTCCATTACTGGGAATAGATAAGCAAATGATTGTCGACTATCTTACAATACACAATCTCCCCTTCTGTACCGACCCAACAAATGAAACCGATACATATCTACGCAACCGAATTCGTAAATACGTTATCCCCGCGCTCAAGAGTATCGACCCTCGGTTTGAACAGAAATTGGCGAGCACGATCGAACATTTACAAGAAGAAGATTCATATCTTCAGGCATCTTCTCAAGAAGCTTTTGAGAGAATATTTCAAAAGAAACAAGAAATTATAGGCAGGCCGTTCCCTCCTGCACCTCCCTCGAAACAATTGATTATCGGCTCATTACCAGAATTCAAGAAATTGCACTCGGTTATGCAACGCCGCGTTTTATTGCGTTGGCTTATCACCGAAAGTGTATCATTCAACCCAAGTACCTCATATCTGGATGAATTGTGCCGATTCATCAATCAAAACGCAGGCGGACGACACTGCCTTGGCACTTGGTCGATTTGCAAAAAAGGTGAATCTCTCTGGATTGAGCGGAAATAACCAATTTTTCTTGCTTGTCATTCTCGGGCTTGCCCCGAGAATCCATCCTAATATTTTTTCTAATCTTAAGATGGCCTGCCGAACCGAAGTCTTGGCGAATGATGGATGCTCGGGCAAGTGACCAATTATCCAAAAAACTTATTCTTTTTTTGTCATGCTGAACGTGATTCAGCATCCATCTTATATTTCAATAATTAGTCGCCTAGATGGACTTAACGAATCATCATCAGGATGGACCCTGAATCACGTTCAGGGTGACAAAGAGGATTTTAGTTGAATAAACGGGCTTAAAGAATTATTATCAGGATGGATCCCGGATCGGTGTCCGGGATGACAAAGAAGCTTTTAGCTGACAAGCGGCGAAAAAAGAGTCTTATGTAATGTTCAAATTTAAACGCAGGCGCAATAAATATTTTTCTTATTTCCTCATCATTTCGGTGCTTTTGCATCTCATTTTTTATTTGGTGTTTTTCAATGTCGGCTTCCATAACCACGGCAAATCAATGGTTCACGGACTGCTGGACAGCCTCGCGCTTACACCAGCCGAACGCCAAAAACAAACCGAAAAACATCAAAATTTTATAAAAAAGCTACAAGAAATTAAGAAAGAAAATGATAACGGAATCCCGGCAAAATTACGGCCTAAAAAGTCCGATTTTGGATGGGTGTTTTTTAACGATGAACCGTCGATGCCCAAAACCAACCCAATAGAAATTCCAACGACCACCGAAATTCAAGATACTTTGGCACCCACACCCAATGCCACCGAACTAATACCCGTAACACCAATAACGCCGTCACCCAAAAGGCATAAAAAAACAAAACTTGTTAAGCAAAAAACAAGTGAAGCACCCATCGAAAAACAAATTTCACAACCAATTATCGAACAACCAGAACATATCGCACAAAAGCTATCAGCGCCAATAGAAAAAATCGCTGCCCCACCAACCACTCAATTAATCGAAAAACAATTAGTCGCTCGCCCTCAGTGTTTTGTGCAGCAAAATGTATCGAAGGGCAAACCCCTCACCGAAAAACAACTCAAAAAAGAACTAAAGAAAAAAGACGCGGCCAATGAATTAAACATTGAATCGTTAATGGATGAGATTAATACAGCCCCCGAAGCCGAACAAATAGTTGATGCGCCAAGATATGATGAACCAGAAACACCTGAACCATCACCTGAAATTCAAGCACGTATCGACCGTATTGCGCATATGCAAGAACAAGTTGAACGCTTTGCGCCCTCATCGGATAAACCTACCACAAAAGTTCGTGGGGCCAAAAGCATCAAACCAAAAGACGGCCGAGGCATAATTGCCCTTACCAAAGGATTTGTCGAAAACATCAAGGACGAAGGCGAAGACGATATCGAACGCGATGGCGACCCTAATAAGCGCCCATCATTTGAAGAAATGAAATATATCTCTTATGAGGCCAATATCAATTGGAACTGGCAAGCGACATGGAAACAAAATTTTAGATATAATCCAACAATTAGAACCAACGGAGGAAAAGCAATTATCGAATTTACCATCGATGAAAAGGGTTATATTACCCAGTTAGAGTTACTCCAATCATCAGGAGATAAGGAGCTTGATAACATAATTATGAAAAACACCAAATTCGCCAGCCCATTCCCCCCCCTTCCAAAACACTTTGGGGTCAAAAGTTATACAACCGGCCGCAGAGTCAATATTTATTGAAGTAAATACGGCATATAGAAAGACATAAATTTCAAAAGGCTTGCTCCTCATATCGCAACTTCTTTATAGTGCATCAAAGTTGTTCCATCTTTTTTTCACGTAAAGGAGACCTTATGAATGCACGTCATCTCATTGCCCTTATCCTAATCGCATGCCCATTGGCTAATGCACACGCAAAAACATACGCAAATCGCACGTTTATGATGCCTCGCGCATCTTTATACAATATGGCACTCGAGCAATCAACCTGGCATCGAGCCCTGGGCAAAACCACCACAAGCGATCATAAATCATCTATCCAAGTCTCTACACTTTATCAACACTCAACTAATAGCGGCGACCTCGGCAAATATTTTGGGTACTTTGCCCCAAAGGCAAATGAATTTCGTGATTACATAAATGTGGTTAATAGTGACGACTTCGCCACCGCTGACGCCAAAGACAATACATGGTCGGAATTCATTATCCATAATGTTGCCGATTATAAAGACAATCTCTCTGGCAAAATACAATTTCGGCCAACACAAGAAATTTTCAGCACACGTTTAGATTTTTATACCGACCTTTCATCATTAGCCAATAACCTATTTTTGCAAATTTCAATGCCCATTACGTCGGTAAAAAACTCGCTACGGCTTACCCAAGATGGAACCCTTACCCCAATTACCATGGCTGGACATCCCGCAAACGGCAAAACGCTTCTTGATTATTTTAAAGGCAACGTTTCAAGCTTTGCCGAAGATGCCGCCAACCAACAACTTGCATTAACACATGCAAAAATGGAAAATGGTAAAAGCCACGCAGGCATTGCCGACGTTGAAACAAAACTTGGCCTTGCGCTCATTAATAATAAAAATTCATGGCTAAAGGTTGGCGCCTCAATGGTCACCCCAACCGGCAACCGCCCAACTGGTGAATTCATTTTTGAACCAATCTGTGGAAACGGACAACACTGGGAATTTGGTGGCTTTGTGGATACCAAATGCTTACTCTGGAAAAATGATCGCAGCTCGGTCTCATTTTTAGCTAATGCTTCATGCTCATATGGTCTGGAAGATACCGAAAAGCGTACCTTGGGTATTCAAAAAAATGATGGAACGCCGGTCCCTTTTAGCCAATATTATGTCGTTGGCCAAAAAGGGGTTCGCCACCTCTTCCCGTTTGCTAATATCTCAACCCAAGACCTTAAGGTTACACCCGGCGTACATTGCCAAGCGCTGGCTAACCTTGCCTTCACCTTTAAAAATGTTGCCTTTGATTGTGGTTATAATCTGTTTGCCAAACAACACGAAACGGTCCAGCTCAAAAATGCATGGAACGATGGAATATATGCAATAGCACAGGAAGATTATACAACCGATTTATCATATGCACCGTTTTTATATAACGTCACCTCACCCATTCAAAACTCAATCGATACATTCACGCTTGATCACACCATTGATACAAACAACGTCAACCTGCGCGCCGCTACCTCACCTTCACAAATTACCCACAAATTTTATGGCGCAATAAGCCACACCGTTAACGGAAAAAACCCAATCCTTTTTGGCCTTGGTGCGGCTTATGAATTTTGCTCATCTAACACCAGTATTGATGCTTATTCGGCATGGCTTACCGCAAACCTAGCGTTCTAAAAAATTCACGTTAACTAAGGATTTATCATGCGCATAACACCATTACTCTTATTCCATTGTTTATTGCTAAGCACCCCACTTTTTGGCATGGAACCAAGCGTTGCCAAAACATCAAATCTCGCGTCATTTATTGTTGGTTGCACTGAAATTTCCAGCCAAATCGGCACCATTTCTCCTAAGAATAAAGCCTCAATAGAAAAAGGACTCTTCACCGCTCTTGCAAATGCAGAAAATCTTTTCAAGACGCCAAATTTTCCACAAAAAGCTGAGCTATCTACCCCCTATTTTGATGCTATCCTTAAAGTAATTTCGACCGCAGAAAGAGTATATCCACTTAAAACAGCCGCTTATCCTAGCGAACCGAAAAAAATAAAGGATATTCTTGCAAGTTTAGCCATCTGGAATAGCAAAATTATCAGCATTAAAGAAAACGCTCAAAAAGCAAAAAGAACTGTATCACTATTAAAATCGGCCAGCGCTAATGAAAAACTAGCAAAGCAACTCAATGCACAACAGGGCGCGGCAGCAAATGAACGAGCCGACGCTGAATTAGCAAAAAAACAACTTGAAGCCGATAGGGCAGAAAAAGAACGCGAGGTCGCCGAAGCCAACCAAAAGCTAAAAGACGCTGAAAGACAAAGCGCACAGCAAGCTGACGCCATCGAAAAGCAAAGAGCAACAATAGCAGCCCAACAAACAAAAGCCGGTAATGATCAGGCAAAAATCGACGAATTAAATAAGCAAATGGAAGCCCTTGCAAAAAAACAAGCCGAAGAAAGCGCACAAAAATTAGCCGAAATTGACAGACTCGCAGCCGAACGAACCCGTATAGAAGCCGAGGCTACCGAGGCAAAAAAGAAGTTAGATGAACAATTAGCCGCAAGCACTAAACAAGCGGAAGAACAGCAAAAACAAAACAAAGAACTACAAGCAAGCATCGAAACGGCCAAAAAAGCGCAAGAAGAAACAAGCAAAGCAGCCGCACAAAAACAAGCAGAAAAAGAATTAGAAATTGCTCAGCTTAAAGCCGAGCAAGCAGCAAAGCTTGAAGAACTAAAGAAGGCAAATGCGAGCCAAAAAGAACTTGAAGCGGCCAAAGCTAAACAAGCTCAGGAATTAGCAACTCAACAAGCAACGCTTACTCAAATAGCGAGCGAAAAAGCGGCCGCGCAACTAGAATCGGCTCAACTCAAAACTCAAATACTAGAAGCCCAAAAAGTAGCCGAACAAGAACGCAATCGCCTGGCGCTAGAACTTGAAGCACAAAAAAAACAAGCGGACAAAGAAAAGCTTGAACAACAAAAAGAACAAGAAAATCTTCGCTTAGAAATTGCCGCAAAAGAAAAAGCAACGGCAGCAGCCGCGGAAAAAGCGCAAGCGGCCGAAAAGCTCTTGACCGAAAATACTCAAAAGCAAAAAGCCCTTGAAGACCAACTGGCTCTACTACAACAACAATCTGGCGCTGACGCCGATAAATTGCGCAAAGAAGCGGAAGAACAAAAACAGCGCCTCACGGCTCAACAAGACCTGTTAAAGGCCGATCTTGATGCCAAATTAAATGAACAAATTCGCAAAGCTCAGGCCGCGCAAGATGAACAAAAACGCTTACAAGATTCTTTATCTGAATCAAAAAGCGCTCTTGATCAACAAAAAAATCTTTTAGCTCAACAACAACAAGCCGCGCAAACGGCGCAAGCAGAAAAGCTCGCGATACAAAACCAAGCAAAACTAGATGCCGACGCAGCAAAAGCGGAACTGGCTGCAGAAAAACAACGAAACCTTGAAGCTATCAAACAACTACAAGCAAACTCTGGCGCTGGCTCAGAAGTGGCTATTTTAGCACTCAAGGCAACACAAGCCGCACGCGAAAAAGAACTGAGCGATGCAAACACCAAAGCAGCTAATGAAGCAAAACAAGCTCAAACTGAAGCGGCAACAGCAAAAGCCACGGCCGCGGCTCAAGCGACACAATTTAATGCGGACAAGGCAAAGCTCGAAACAGAAACAAATGCAAACAAAGCCGCAAAAGAGCTAGCAGAAAAAGCATTAATAGCGGCACAAGCAAAAGTAACTGCCGCACTTGATGCACAAAAAGCATCCGAGAAGTTGCTCAAGTCAACAAAGACCGCATCTAAATTTTTGCTTGGCGCTCAACGCAGTGTAACAAAAAGTAAGCAAACCGAAGCAACCGCGGCAGTTGGCGCAAAAGAAGCGGCCGAAACAGCGGCTAAAACAGCGCAAGCGGCAGCCGACAAAGCAATCGCTGAAAAAGAAGCAGCCCTAAAAACAGCTCAAACAGCACAAGCGGAAGTTGCAAAGCTTAAACGAGATGCGCAACAACAAACAGAACAAATTAATGCGCTCACAAAAAAAGCGGCTCAAGTGCAAGCGCTAACAGCAGAAAAAGATGCTGCTATTAAAATGGCAAATGAAAAAGAAGAAGCCAACGAAGCATTAACCACTACAAACACCGAACTTGCCGCTCAAATCGAAGCACTCCAAGCACAACTCGATAAAACCGCAGCACTTGCAGAGGCAAGGGTAGATGTTCAAGCGGCCGTTACAACGACAACTAAGCCGGCAGCCAAAAAAGCCAGCTCAGAACAAATCCGTTGGGCCTGCTTAGCAAAACCAAATGCGCCATCACATAAAGGCCTTGTTGCCAGTACAAAAACTAAAAACTTTTATTGCACAGTCGCTGGATGTGGTTCACCCGTTTCTTACCCAGATAATCCAGAATTAAACACTAAGCAAAAATTCAAATAACCATAATGGCCGGTTTGTTACGTACAACCCGGCCATTTATTCTGCGGAATCTTTTTTGTGTCGCTCGTGGTGAGTGTTTTTTGAGCATTTTATATGCGAAAAAAATGTATCGAACCATCGGCATTATACGCAAAAACCAAATCACTTGCATCTCATAATGTAACTTCTTTATAGTGCATAAAAGTTATTCCATAAATTCTTAGTATTCGGAGTTTTTATGAATGCACGTTATCTCGTCGCCCTTATCCTAATCGCCTGCCCATTTGCTAATGCGCACGCAAAAACATACGCAAACCGCACGTTCATGATGCCTCGCGCACCTCTATACAATATGGCCCTCGAGCAATCAACCTGGCACCATACCCTTGGCGAAATACCAACTGCCGAGCACGGCGCCTCAATACAAGTCTCCACCCTTTATCAAAACTCAACTAATAGCGGTGATCTCGGCAAATATTTTGGATATTATGCCCCAAAAGCAAATGAATTTCGTGATTACATAAATGTGGTTAATAGTAACGATTTTAGCGCCGCTGATGCCAAAGACGATACCTGGGCCGCATTCATTGTCCATAATACCGATTCGTTCGAAAAAAATCTCGCCGGCAAAATACAATTCAGGCCAACGCAAGAAATATTCAGTACTCGTTTGGATTTTTACACCGATCTTTCATCATTGGCCAATAACTTGTTTTTACAAATTTCAATGCCAATCACATCGGTAAAAAATTCGCTACGCCTTACCCAAAACGGAACACTTACCCCAATTACCATAACTGATCACCCTGCAATTGGTAAAACGCTTGTTGACTACTTTAAAGGCAACGTTTCTGATTTTGAATTCAATAACTCTGAAAATCAGCAACTTGCCCTAACACACGCCAAAATGGAAAACGGAAAAAGCCATTCCGGTCTTGCCGACCTTGAAACAAAACTTGGCATTGCACTCATTAACAATAAAAATTCATGGTTAAAAATTGGCGCTTCAATGGTCACGCCAACCAGCAACCGCCCAACGGGTGAATTTATTTTTGAACCAATATGCGGAAACGGGCAACACTGGGAATTTGGCGGCTTTGCCGATACCAAATACTTACTCTGGCAAAATGACCGCAGCTCTATCTCATTTCTGGCCAATGTTTCATGCTCATATGGTTTAGAAGATATCGAAAAGCGCACATTAAGTATTCAAAAAGACGATGGTACGCCGGTTCCCTTTAGTCAGTATTATGTGGTTGGTCAACGCGGCCTGCGCCAACTTTTCCCGTTTGCTAATATTTCAACACAAGACCTTAAGGTCACCCCTGGGGTCCACGGCCAAGCTCTAGCCAATGTTGCCTTAACCTTCAAAAATGTTGTCTTTGATTGCGGTTATAACCTGTTTGCCAAACAACGTGAAACGGTTCAGCTCAAAAATGCATGGGATGATAACATGTATGCAATAGCGCTAAATAATTATGGTACAGCAACTGAAAAAACTTTCATGATAGATAATAATGGAACGTATGATTCAGATAACATCGATAAATTGATTTTAGATAAACACACGATCAAATCAAACAATCTTGATATGCGCTCAGTCACCACGCCAGCTCAGATTACCCATAAATTTTATGGATCCATAAGCCATACAACCAATTGGCAAAACCCACTTCTTTTTGGCCTTGGCGCCGCTTATGAACTGGGCTCGGCTAATAGTAATATTGACGCCTATTCAATGTGGCTCACGGCAAATTTAGCGTTTTAAATGTAAGGATAAAATTCATGCATATTTTTTTATTATTACTCTGCTGCTTTTTGGCAGGATCGCCGCTTTATTCAAGCCCTAAACTTGACAAGTTTGAGGAAGGCGTAGCACAAACAAAAAAACAAGGCACGCTCGTGGAAGGCTGCGACCAACTGATACTAAATTTTCCAAGTGTAATACCTGCCGAAAAAAAACAATTTGTCGATGGCCTTTTTGAAGCTCTGACTGAAGCAGAAAAAATTATCAAAACACTCGAAACGCAACAAGAAGCGCTTCCCTATATACACAAAACGCTTTCGGTAATAGCCAATGCACAAAAAGTATTTGAAAGTAAAAAAGGATCTGTTTTCACAGAAGATGAAATAAAAGAAGCAATAACAAAACTACAAACAACAACAGAAACCATTATCAATTTTCACCATAAAAAAAACACTGTCGCGCTCGCTCTAATGGCCAAACATAAAATAGATGCCGCCAAACAAGAAGCTCAAAAGGCAAAAGACGAAGTAGCGGCAATCCAGCAAAAAGCTGAAGCAGAAAAAGCAGAACAAGAAAAAGCACTTGAAGCATTAAAAAACAAAATTGATGCGCAACTTAAAGCACCAGAGGCGCCGGTCGAACCACTCGTAGAACCTACAGAAAAACCATCGGGAAATAGTTGGTATGGGAAAGGCCTTGCCGCAATCGGAGGGGCCGTCGCAGGAGCCTTCGCCGCCAAACTTCAAACAGACAAAGAAGCAGAAGAGCTAAGAAATCGCAATGCCGAACTTGCCCAACAAATTGCAGATCAAAACGCCGCAAATACCGCAATTCAACGCCAGCTTGAAGCAGCAAGAATTGAAATGACTATCGCCGCCACAACAGCCGAGCGCCAAAGAACAGCACAAGCTACCGAAATTGAGCAAATTAAACAGGAACTTGCCACCGAAAAACGTAAAAAAATAGCCGCTAGCGCCGCAAGCGAAGATGCTTCAAAGCTAAGAGATGCACAAGATAAAGAAATTGTCCGACTTAATACCGAGATCGCTCAAACGCAAGCGACGCTCGAAGCCGCTCAAAAAGAGGCGCAAAAAAACGCTGCCGCGCTTCGACTGGCCCAAGCTTCGATAGAAGATAAAAAAACTATAGCGTTACAAGAAGCAGCCCGATTAAAAGCAGAAAAAGAAGCGATTGACCAAGAAATCCTAAAACAGAAGCAACTCTTGGAAGCGGCTAAGCAAGAAAATCTGCGAAATAAAACGGCTCAAGAAGAAGCCACTAAAAAACATCAAGCGGAAATCGATTCAACCAAAGCCGAAAAAGAACAATTAGCAGCTCAATTGGCCGAAATTACAAAAGCTAATGCAGCAAAAGAAACAGAAAAAACGGCGCTTACCGAGAAACTCACCGAACAACAAGCCTTATTTGATGCCGTAATAAAGGCAAAAAGCGATGAAGCTAATGGCAAAATAGCACTAGCCGAAGAAGCTACATCAGAAGCCGAAGCACAAAAAAAAGCGCTCGAAGACCAATTAGATGTCGCAAAACAATCAATTTTGCGAGAGCAACAAGAGCTTGCAAAAACAAAAGCTACGGCCGTGGCAAGAACCAAAGATGTTGTAGAGGCAAAAGAACAACTCGCCCAAATAAGAATAGAGATTGAAAGTGCAAATAAAGCGAAAGATGAAGCAGAACGCAAAACAGCCGAAGTTACGAACACGATCGCAGCAAAAGACGCCGAATTGCACCAAGCAAATGAAGCCGCTCGCAAAGCTAACGCCGCACAAAAAGAAGCTGACGATAAAGCCGCCGCTGCTCAGGTTGAAAATCAAAGGCTCACCGATGCTCAAGCTGAACTCAAGAAACAACTTGAAGCCCAACAGCAAGAACTCGCCGCGGCTCAAGAAGCTCAAAAAGAGCTAGCGACACTTAAACAAACACAAACTCAATACAAAGCTGAAAACAAACGGCTTGAAGGTGAGTTAGAAGCGCTCCGCGAGAAAAATAAACAGATAGGTCAAGTAGCCCAAGATCGGCAACAAGAGGCAGCGGAGACAAAAGCAGAAAACCAAAGGCTCCAAGAGGAAATTCGGCACCAAACCGACGCAGTTACCAGGTTGCGCGCAGACGCGGCCACTCAGCAACGAGCGGTAGCCGAAGCGACCAACGCTCGCGATACTGCTCAAGCTGCACTGGTAGAAGCCAACCGAACTCATGCCGCAGATCTTGTACGAATAGCTGGGCTAGAACAAACAGCAATTAATACCGATGCCGACCATCAAGCGGCAATTGCCGAAGCAAACCGCTTGCACGGCGAAGCTCTTGAAAGACTAAACGCTCAACTTGGCGCCGCCAACCGAAATCACGCCGACGCTATTGCAGCACTTGACCTTGCCAACCGAGCTCATGGCGCACAAATAGTTGAACTAAACGACGCGCATCGAGTTGGTCTGGAACGCGCCCAAGCTGCCACAACCGAAGCAGCCAACGCTCGCGATACTGCTCAAGCTGCACTGGCAGAAGCCAACCGAGCTCATGCCGCACAAATAGCTGTAGCTGAAGCAGCAGCTATTGCCGCAACCGAAGTACACCGACAAGCATTAGTAGTCCAAAGAGAAGAAGCAGTCAGATTGCGTGATTTGGCAACCGCCGAACATCAAGCTGCAATTGCCGAAGTAAATCGCTTGCGCACTATATCTGAAAATCGAATTGCTGAACTAAATCAAGCTGCAATTGACACAGCCGAAACTCATCGACAAGCGTTAGCAGCCCAAAGAGCAGACGCGGTCAACGCTCGCGAAGTAGCCGCTGCCGACCATCAAGCGGCAATTTCCGAAGCAAACCGCTTGCACGGCGAAGCTCTTGAAAGACTAAACGCTCAACTTGGCGCCGCCAACCGAAATCACGACGCAGATCAAGCTGCACTTTTATTAGCCCAAAATGCCACGGCCGCAGCCAACCAAGCTAATGCCGCAGCTCAAGCACGAATAGTGGAATTAAATCAAGCGGCGGTTGACGCCAATGCCGCTCATCAACAAGCATTAGATCTCACCCGAAACAACTATCAAACTGCGCTCGACGCCGCCAACCAAACTCATAAACAAGAGCTCGCGGCCCAAGGAACAGAAGCTGCCAGATTACGTGGTGCAGCCGATGAAAAACATCAACGAGCGATAAAGGAGGCTAATGATAGAGCTGATGTGTTACTCAAAAATCTTCAAGCAAAAGCAGAAACCGAAGCTCAAAAAGCACAAGAAGAAAATGAACGGCATAAACAAGAACTTGCCGAACAGAAAAAAGGACTTGAAGCACAACTCGAAGCTGCCCAAAAAGCTACACAAAAAGCTAACGAGGAAAAGACTAAAATTAAAGAACAATTGGACGAACAGAAACGGACATTAGAAGAACAAAAACGCCAAGCCGGTGAAGCCGCAACGGCCGCCAAGAAAGCAGCAGAACAATTAGCAGAAGCAAACCGACAACTCGAAACTGCCCAAGATGCAACTAAAACAGCACTTGCTAAAGCTGAAACCGCTGAAAAAGCTGCCGCAGATCTCAAACAAGCCAAGGAAGCCGCGGAAAGCAAAGCAACTGAAGCAGAAGCCCTGCTTAAAAAAGCTCAAGAGGATGCGCAAGCCCAAATAGCAGCCGCCGCAAAAGACAAAAATCAAGTAGAAGAACTATTAACCGCACAAAAACGCGAGGCCGTAAAAGCCGTCGAAGAACTCAAAGCTGCCACCGCGAAAGAAATCGAATCTGCCAAAGCTGAATTCGAGCGTGCAAAAACAGCAGCCGATGCCAGAGCAGAAATTGCAAATTCCGGAGCTCAAAAAGCTCAGGATGAACTCGAAAACCAAAAACGCCATGCAGCAGAACAATTAGCAGAAGCCAAACGACAACTCGAAGCTGCCCTATCGAAGGCTAACACAGCGCTTGAAAAAACAGCTCAATTTAAAGCCTCTTTAGAAACACAAAAACGCGATGCCGAAGCCGCCGCAGAGAAAGCAGCAAGCGAACTCGCTTTACAAAAAGCAGTGAATGAACGAGTTACTGCTGAGCTTCAGTTACAAAATGAGAATCTTAAAAAAGATGCCGAGCAAGCCGCAGCCGATAATAGGCTACGTGATGAAACGCTAGCCTTAGCAAATCAACTAACAACCCTCACTGCAGAGATCAATAAGCCTTCAAGCGATCCCCTTGCAAGCCAAGCCCGCAAATTAAAGCAGTATCAAGATCTATTGCAAAAGTTTAGTGCTCTGCTAAAAATAATACGAGAGCAAGCACTCAAAAGAATGAGCGCCGAAACGGTGCACATACCGGCGACATAAGAGTATCAATCAATAGGCCGGTTTGTAAGTAACAAACCGGCCCTTTTTTATATAACCATTCCCCCCACCCCTCAAATAACCGTATATTAAAAATAACAAACAAAAATAGACAGGGGAGATTTTGGAGAAAAGGGGAATGGATTATGAAGATAAATCGATTACTATTTTGGGCCTACGTCGGCATTACAGCCGCAATAAATATTCCGGCAAAAGCTCAAGAATTTGATAAATATCCAGGGCTCTTCTCATTAAGCGCAAGTACAACGTGGAGGGATTATACGCTCGCGCCATCAATCAATCACTTTAATCCAAATCGCTGGGTCTGGACCGGCATGATCACCCTAAAAAGCACGCAACCGGTCAACCTACAAGAATTACAACTAAAATGGCTTGGTGAGGAAATAGCAACACTTCAGGCTTCGCTCTACAAAAAAAAAGAATCTGAATATCAACTTATTCCTATTCAGGAAAATTTGGTATGCGATGGCCAATGGAATGCAAAAACGCAAAACTTAACGTTTTTTGTTGATAAGAAAATTGTTGCCGTAAACAAGTATTATTTGGTTCTCAATTTTGCAGAAAAAGATGTGCAAAAAATTAAGCATGGATCATTTGTTATCCCTCAAAATAATCCTATGAAAATTACATACTTGGATTAACAACAAAACAAGATCATATAATGAAGGCTGTATGCTATATAAAACGTAGCAGACAGCCTTCATTTATTATGTGTTTACTTATTGCGTTAACACACCAACTTGGTATTATAAAAAAAAGGTAATGATGAAATTTAGTCGCTAAAGCGCATTCTAAAAAAGGAGAATTGTGCCTGAGATTGTTATAATAGGAGCTGGGTTAACAGGCCTTTCGACCGCATATCATCTTGAAAAAAACAATTTTTTTGATTTTGCAATTTACGAGAAAAATGCTCGAACCGGCGGACTTATGCGTTCGGAACAAAGCAATGGATTTGTTTTTGATTACACCGGCCATTATCTACACGTTAACGACCAAAATTTTCATAATTTTCTCAACGATATTTCTGGAATCGATACATTTGATAGCATTCAACGAAATTCAGCCGTCTATACCCACAATACCCATGTTGACTATCCGATCCAAATGAATCTTTTTGGGTTGCCAACCGATTTTATTTACGAATGCATAAACGGCTATATCAATCGCCCAACGTCACGAACAAAGCCGCAAACATTTTATGATTGGGTGCTTAAATATTTTGGCAAAGGTTTTGGCGAACATTTCTTTTTTCCTTATAACAGCAAACTGCTCGCTTACCCAACTAAAAAAATTCATCATAGTTGGACAGGTCGATTTGTCCCTCAAACCTCATTACACAATATCCTTAAGGGCGCACTTGAAAAAAATCCTCACGCCGCGGTTGGTTACAATAATTGCTTCTATTACCCTAAAAAAGGCGGGATTGAATCATTTATCAAAAACCTTACCAATAAAATTTCAACAAAAATTCAGACAAATCATGAAGTTGTCGCCATTGATCAAAACAAAAAAACTGTCACTTTTTCTAATGGAAAAACAGAATCATATAATGTGTTAATTACTACCGCCCCGCTGGACTATACATTAAAAACGTTAGCACCGAAATCACATTCAACGTTAAGCAAAACGGTAGAAAAATTATGGTGTAATTCGGTAATCAATTTTAACCTTGGTTTTTCAAAACAAAACATTGGCCCGCATCATTGGGTTTATTTTCCTGAAAAGGAATATCAATTTTATCGCATCGGTTTTTGGAGCAATATTAGTCGGTCACTCGCCGCACCAAATTGCTCGAGTATTTACGGTGAGTTATCATATCAACCGCGCAAAAATTCACGAGCCTCAATGCAAACGCATGTTGATACATCAATTGCTCAAACCATTGATTATTTAGGGCTCACCGATAACGATGTTAAAACGGCACTGACCCTAGAAATACAACATGGGTATGTCACCTACGATGCATGGCGAGAGAAAAATTTGCCAAAAATTCTTGCTTCGTTACAAGCCCTCAATATTCATTCAACGGGAAGATTTGGCGCCTGGAAATACTCTAGTATGCAAGAGGCATATAATGATGGTAAGAATGCAGCCACTTATGCATTAATCAATGGCAAAAATTAAAAAGGAAATCATTTGATTGGCAAGTAAAAAAGAGAGAGAGTAATTGAAATGGAAAACATCAAATCATTTTACCAAGGAAAAAGGGTCTTGGTTACCGGAGGCGCCGGTTTTATTGGGTCACATCTTGTTGAACGCTTAGTGGATTATGGAGCCCATGTTACCATTTTGGACAATTTTTCTACCGGTAATTTAAAAAATTTATCCTCGGTCATGAATAATATCATCATTCTTTATGCTGATATTAGCAACCCCTTTAGCGTGCTTAAGGCAACGCGGGGCCAGGATATTGTTTTTCATCTGGCTGCATTTATATCAGTTGCCCAATCAATCAAAAAACCTGAACTTTGCAATACCATAAATATTCAGGGGACAAAAAACCTTCTGGATAATTGTCGCCTTAACGATGTTAAAACCGTTATCTTTTCATCATCATCGGCCGTTTATGGCAATCATGAGGGTCCATGCACTGAAGACTCTCCAACCGATCCATTATCTCCCTATGCCAGCAGCAAACTAGCCGGTGAAGCATTATGCAAACAATATGCACTTGAGCATGGCATCAATACGGCCTGCCTGCGCTATTTCAATGTCTATGGCGAACGCCAAAACCCTCAAGGTGAATATGCGGCCGTTGTCGCTAAATTTAAATATGCACTTCAAAACAACATTCCATTAGTCGTTTTTGGCAATGGCGACCAAACAAGAGACTTTATCCGGGTATCCGATATTGTCGATGCCAACCTGACCATGGGCGCACAGCCAAATTTGCAAGGCGACGTCTTTAATATTGGAACCGGTAAAAGCATAAATTTATTAGAATTGATCGAGCAATTGGAGACGGAGCTCAAGACAAAAGCTGCCGAAATCGCCTTTCAACCGGCACGCATGGGCGACATTGTCCACTCACACGCCAATTGTGACAAATTCAAGAGGATTATTGCCCAATAGCCAACACGCATTATGCATTGGCTTTCAGCATTTTTCATGATAATCTATTAGCCAGATCTTGCCTTCATTGTGCCGAAGTGGCGGAATTGGTAGACGCGCTAGGTTCAGGGTCTAGTCCCGGAAACGGGGTAGGGGTTCGAGTCCCCTCTTCGGCACCAAAAAAATTCATTAACCTTATATTAGTTAAAAGTTAAAAGCTGGAAAATTATGGCCAAAAGAGATTATTACGAAATACTTGGGGTAACAAAAACATCAACCCCTGAAGAAATAAAAAAAGCATATCGCGTACTTGCGCTTAAGTACCATCCAGACCGTAACCCGGATAACAAAGAAGCTGAAAACAGCTTCAAAGAAGCTACCGAAGCTTACGAAGTCCTTTCGGATAAAGAAAAGCGCGCCCGTTATGACCAACTCGGGCATGAGGGTATGGGACAAGGCCATGGACCCAATCAATATGATGATATGGGCGATATTTTTGAAAACTTCAGTGATATTTTTGAAAATCTTTTTGGCGCTGGTGGACCCCAACGAAAAGCAAAAAAATCTGGCCCAACGGCTCAACGCGGCCACGACCTTTCTCAAAACATAGAAATTACGCTCAAAGAAGCATATACCGGATGCAAAAAAGAAATTAAAATATACCGACTAGAAAAATGCGAATCCTGTAAAGGTACCGGATGCAAAGACAACGCCAAGCCAACAACCTGCGCCACGTGCCAAGGCAAGGGAACAATACATTATCGCCAAGGCTTCTTTGCTTACAGCCAACCATGCTCAGCCTGTAATGGCCAAGGATTCAAAATCACCAACCCATGCTCAATGTGCCGAGGACAAACACGCATACAAAGACACGAAAAGCTCTCGGTCTCCATTCCTGCCGGCATTTTTAACCAAGCAGAATTGCGAATCAGTGAAAAAGGTGACGCCGGGATTTTTGGCGGTGCCGCTGGAGATATTTATCTCACGATAAGTATTCTGCCGGATGCTAAATTTTCACGCGACGATCATAACCTGATTACCACGCTTACACTCACCTATCCACAACTTGTGCTTGGATGCCAAATTGAAATCGAAAATATCGACACCACCCGCGAGGCAATAAAAATCCCTAAGGGATGCCCTGTTGGTAAACTTATCCGTGTCACCGGCAAAGGATTTCCTCATCTACAAGGAAAAGGTGTTGGCGATTTGATCATTATTACTCAGTGCGACATTCCAACCAAACTTAACGATGACTCAAAAAAAGTTCTTTTGGAATATGCAGAAAAGCTTGATGCTCAAGGAAGTAATCCAAGCGGCATTACCGGATTTTTTAAGAAATTTCTAGGCTGAGGAAAACAAAAAAGGTTTCCCTCGTGTTCAAAATTAAACACGTGTATCCATATATTTGCGCAATCATTTTTTTTTCATTAGCTGGTTGCGCACGTAACCATAATACACGGCGCACCTTGACCACACCAAAGCCAATTCATATCACGAGCCTTGAAAAAGCGCTTAACAATTTCCACACGGTTCAGCCAGGGGTTTTGTATCGTTCGGCGCAGCTTTCACCTCATTTTCTTGAATCAATGATCAAAAAATATGACATCAAAACCATCATTAACCTTCGTGGCTGCAATGAAAATAAGCGGTGGTGGCAAAAAGAAAAAAAACTTTCCGAACGACTAGGGGTAATGCTTTACAATATTCCGATGAGCGCCGCTCACCTACCGGACAAAAACAACCTCCTTAGTCTTTTACAAATCTACCAAAGCGCACCACGCCCTATACTTATACACTGTTATAGCGGCGCCGACCGTACCGGTGAAGCGGCCGCACTCTGGGTTCTTGAGCAACAAAAAAAAGATCTAAAAATAGCTCTTAAGCAACTTTCTTTACGTTATGGTCATATGCAACCAGTTTGCCCGGCAAAACGTTTTTTTATCAAGCGCTGGAAGGGTCGCCAATGGTTAATCAACGATTACAATCCAAAAAGCTATGACGCTTTTTAATTAATTTTCAAAACCCTACCGAATTTTGCATTTATTTGACTTAGTGCTAGATTAGTGCAAAAATGTAGCCGATTATTGGTATCATTTTCATAGCAAAAAGGAGCGGTTATGTTTTTTGTAAAACAACCTTTATATCTTGTCCTTTTGAGCGCATGTTTTATTTTTCATTCAGGCCTAAATGGCTCCATGATTCACCAAAATAATATCCGCCAACGCACAGAAGATATGGCTGAACAATACATGAGGCAACATGGCATCAATAAATATTCTATTCCCGCAAACCTTTTACCCGAGTATAACGATCACCTAGCAATCATTGTAATTGCAGCGCAACAAAACATCGGCTATCAAGGACAATCCTACATAGACTCTGAAGCACTTAATAATGAAGTAAAAAAAGAGATGCAACGGTTTGTTGTCACCATGAATTCAATTGTCAAATCATATGACCTTGATTCAAACGTTACCGAAGTAATACAGCAAGAATTGGTTAAGCATGGTCTCAGTCCTGATATTATTCCTTCGCATATGGTCAGCGAATACCATCGCAAAGGATCGTATATAACCAATAAATTACGTAGCAACATGTTCGCCGACCGTCGCGATTATGTTCGTAAAACAGAAGTTGATAAGATTGTCCACGATGAAATGCGTAACTTTATTGAACAGGTAAAAGATACGCAAAGCACAAATTTCAGCACCGCGGATAACAATGGATGGAACTGGCTTGCATCGCTATTTGGAACGCGATCAATCAACACCTCGGCCTCACTTGCCCCTGCACAAATACAACGCTATCAACTTGATCAAAAAGTGCTTGATGCGGTTTATGCATTATTACGAACAAAAGGCATTGACCCAGATAATATTCCAGCCCGTGTTGTTTCTGACTACAGCGATGCTATACAAAAAATAATTTCGCGCATGAACAACATTATGGCAACTCATTGGCGCAACTATGTTTGGACTAACGAAATTGAAACCGCAGCCCGCGAAATATTGCAACCAATAATCGACAAAATTAACTACAAATATGAACCATGTTCAATCTGTTTAGACAATTACAAACGTAGCGATCGCGTTGGGCAATTAAGTTGCGGCCACACATTTCACAACGACTGTATTCGCGCCTGGCTCGAGAACAAAAAGACCTGCCCACTATGCCGAGCTACCAACGTAATTGTAGCTAAAATTGAAACAGTCTCATAACCTAAAAATAAATCTAATATCTTAAGTTGCGGGGACCGCTCATGATAGACTTAAATCGCCTTCGTGAAGAAACAACGCGCGTTAAAGACCTTATTTTGCGCAAAGAACCAACCTTCAATGTCGATCAACTGATCACCCTTGATCTTGAAGTAAAATCAACTAAATCAACCATCGAACAACTGCGCAAAGAAAAAAATGAACTTGCCGCTCAAGGAGCAAAAGGAATTACGCCTGAATTGCGCGAAAAAAGTATTGAATTAGGCAAAAAAATCAAAGCCCTAGAAACAGCGCTCGAAGAAAACGAAAAGGCACATAACGACCTTTGGCTTTCGTGCCCAAACCTTCCTCAAGATGATCTTCCGCTTGGTAACAAAGAAGCAAATAAGCCGGTTAAAGCCTTTGGTAGCAAAAAAGACTTTTCATTTACACCAAAAAATCACGTTGAACTTAACGAACAAGCGGGATGGTTTGATTTTCAAACAGCCGCATCAATGTCTGGTGCCCAATTTGCACTCTATCGAGGAACAGGGGTAAAAGTTATTTACGCACTCACGCGCCTTATGCTTAAAAATAATGTTAAGTATGGCTTTGAGCCAATTATTCCACCGTATTTAGTTACCGAAAAAGCTCTTTATAATTCCGGAAATTTACCAAAATTTCGTGGCGATTATTATGAAGTTCCAGCTCAAGGACTATGCCTTATCCCAACAGCAGAAGTAAGCTTGACCAACATATATGCAAATAAAATTCTACATACAAACCAACTCCCTCTGCGTATGACATCATGGACAAGTTGCTTTAGAAGCGAAGCCGGTACGTATGGCGCGCATGAACGCGGGCTTATTCGAATTCATCAATTTGAGAAATGCGAACTCTACTCAATTTGTGAGCCAGAAAAATCAAATCCCGAACTTGAAATGATGGTTAGCTGTGGCGAAAACATACTCCAAATGCTTGGCCTTCATTACCGCGTTAGTCTTTTGGCAACACAAGATTGCTCATTCCCTTCATCAAGAACATATGATATTGAAACATGGTTGCCCGGCCAACAACAATATTACGAAGTTTCGTCATGTAGCAACTGCACCGACTTTCAGGCACGCCGTGCACAAATTCGCTATCGCACCAACAATGATGAAAAACCAACTCTTGCACATACACTTAATGCATCTTCACTCGCATTACCAAGGCTTATGGTTGCGCTTATGGAAACGTATCAACAAGCTGATGGGGCGATTATTTTGCCTGAGGTATTGCAAAAGGAAATGGACGATCTTTGGTGAAAACAATCCATGGCGGACAGGCCCACCCCTCCCTAAAAGCATTCTCATATTAGAAAGCTGGCAAAGGAGCCCGTAATGATTAATGAAAATATCCGTAGCAAAATAAAAAACATTAAAATACACACCAAGCGCCTAATGCAAAATACCTTGATGGGCGATTACACATCGGCCTTCAAAGGTTCGGGCCTCGAGTTTGACCAAATTCGAGAATATCAATTTGGCGATGACGTACGCAGAATTGACTGGAACAGCTCAGCCAAAAGTAATAAAATAATGGTTAAGCAGTTTATTGAAGAGCGCGAACGAACTATTATTCTAGCAATCGACGTTTCTGCATCATCACTCTATTCATCTCAATCGGAACTTCGCCAAGATATTATTGCACAGCTTTCTGGCACATTAGCGCTCGTTGCCGGAAATAACAAGGATAAGGTTGGAGCTCTTTTTTTCTCCGACCGCATTGAAAAATGGATAGCACCAGGCCGTGGACCAAGCCATGTCGGCCGAATACTTGAAGCAATTTTTACGATGAGCCCAACCGGAAAAAAAACATCTATTGCGCAAACGCTAAAGTTTTTAATTAATCTAAAAAAACGAAGTGCTATTGTTTTCATGCTTTCCGATTGGATCGATACAACAGATACTTATGATAGTATTCTTAGGGTGGCTAGTTGCAAATACGATTTCGTTGGGGTCAGAGTCCTTGACCAACGTGAACACACATTTCCTGATATTGGATTACTTGAAGTTGAAGATCCAGAATCGGGCGCACGATATGTTATTGACACGAGCAAACAAAAACACCGAAACCTGTTTTTACAAACAAGATTACTTGAGCAAAAGCAATTGTTTGATAAATATAAAATCGATCTTCTTGATATAACTATCGGCCAACCATTTATCAACAAACTTGTTTCATTTCTCCATCAAAGAATTAGACGGCAAATTTAAATGAACGGCCTCTCCGGGGAGGTGCAGGAGGGAACGGCCTGCATTAATAAAGCATTTTATAGAGCCAAGGCGTTCCCCCTTGAAAAACCCCCTGAACGGAATTATAAATTATGCAAACACCACAAGAATTCTATGAAATCTATGACTACTTCTATCCAGCATGGTGGACACACACCTGGGCAAAAATAGCATTAATCGGCGGAGTTATTGTTATTATCGGGCTTATCGTGTTTTTTATCATCACCAAAAAAAAACGCCAGCCACTTCCATGGGAAATTGCTGAAGAACAACTCAAAAAACTTTCTTGCGATGTATGTAAAAACAAAGCTGATTTTAAAAGGTTCTACTTCTCTCTAACATCGATCCTCAAGCATTATTTTCACGTTCGCTATTTTTGGCAAACCGAAGATAAGACCGATGAAGAACTCATTCTGCTTTTACAAGAACAAAATTTTGACCATCAACAACTTGAATGCCTAAAAAAAATATTTACCGGCGCTGTTTGGATTAAGTTTGCCAACGAAGATGCGTTAAAATCTCAAGCTTTTGAAGACAAAGCCAAAGCACTTGAAATTGTAGAAAAAACTAAACCATCCGATTATAAGAAAAAATTATGATCAAATATTCGTTCAACCAACAAACAAAGTCTCTCTATATCCATTGGCCGTTTTGCGCCAACAAATGCCACTTTTGTGATTTCATCTCATTCGAACAACATGAACATTTTTATGATCTTTATCACAAAGCACTTTGTAATGAAATTACTGCATTTGCTCATGAACGCCCACAAAATTCACCGCATACCATAGAAACAATTTTCCTTGGGGGCGGAACGCCAAGCCTTTATCCTAGCCATTTATTGCAGTCACTCTTCACCCTTTTGCGCGACTACTTTACCATTACCCCGCAAGCAGAAATTACCATCGAAACAAATCCGGCAGATATAAATGAAGAAAATTTAGCGCTCTGGAAATCGCTCGGTATTAATCGGCTCAGTATCGGCGTTCAAATACTCAATAATGACGTACTATTCAAGTTAAATCGGCGCCAAAGAGTTGCGGATGCCCAGCGCGCCATAAAATATGCTCCTCGTTTTTTTTCAAATATTTCGGTCGATCTTATTCTTGGCCTTCCAGATGTTTCAGATTCTTGTTGGTTTGAAACATTAGCGGAAGTATCCTCATGGCCAATTACTCATGTTTCACTCTATTTCCTCACGGTTCATGAAAAAACGCCACTTTTTTTTAGGTTAGATCAAGGAGAATTATCAACTTGGCCCGAAGAGCGTTTTATCGCGAATTATGAAAAAAGTGTCGATTTCCTGGCAAATAAAGGATTTTTTCAATATGAAATTTCAAATTTTTCTCGCCAAGGGTTTGAGTCTGCGCATAATAAAACCTACTGGAATCGCCTGCCATACAGAGGATTCGGTATAGCTTCAGCATCTTTTGATGGAATAAATAGATTTTCGAACGAGAAAAACCTTGGAAAATACCTCACAATGGCAACATCGGACGATAAAAATGCGTTTATATCGGCTGAGACGCCAACAAGCGATCAGGCTGCGATGGAAATACTGATGCTTGGCCTCCGGCAGCGCAAAGGGGTAAACTTGCATGATGTGGTATACTTGCTAAAGGATGAACAACAAAAACAATTTTACCATAATTTAGCGATGCTTAAAGAACAAGCTTTTCTAGAAGAACATGAAGGGGTGATTAAATTAACGATTAAAGGTATGGTTTTGGAAAATGAGGTAATATTAAAGTTGTTGTAGTTGTTTTTTTACGCAGCACCTGATAAATATTTTGGTAACGTGTCAATGAAACACCGTAGATTTTGCACCAAATGTAATCTTAATAAATATAATTTAGTTTTTTTAAAGTTAGAGGGGTTATGGCAAAACACATAGGGGTAAAATTACCCGACGATCTGATTGAACTGTTGAAAAAAGAACGATCCATTGCAATTCTTGCAACATTTTCAGAAAAAGGCATTCCAAACACAACTCCCGTTTCTTGTATTTACCCTAAAGGACAAGAAAGCTTGCTTTTAAGTATCCACAAAGAACATACCGGATACCTCAACATGGTTTGGCAAAAAAAAGTAATGATCTGCATTCTTGGAGAAGGTAACGTTGCATACAGCATCCTCGGCCGCGCCGGCGTGGTTAGAGCACCATCATCGGTACATCCGCTCATGAACATCGTACGCATAGACATCATTGATATTAAATGCGACCGCTCAATTTTGTCACGAGTAGACCAAGGCGTTCAGTGGAGTTATACTTCTTCTGAAGCTGAAGATTTGGTAACAAGTCTTTTTGGCGAGCTTAAGGATTTAGCAAAAACACTATAGCATCAGAAAAAAGCTGGGTAGTAATGAAGTAAAACTTGGTTGACAAAGGGTGCATATGAAAAGGTCACAATTCTTATTCAATGTTAAAATGATATCGGTAGCAAGCACACTCCTTCTTCTTTTGCACCAATCTTACATTGTAAGTATGCCATCTGCTGTTGATCAAAACGCACCAGTTGTCGAAGTTCCGCCAATCCCTCAAGACCAACAATTTGGCCAATTCCCCACCGCGGCACCAGAACAATTTACAGGCGGTGCTGCGCCATCAGAAGAGAAGGTAGGAGTTCAGGGCAATTGGATGAAAAAGAAAGATTGGCTTATTAAATCAAATGAGGTTCTTGACGAAATTCAAACCGTAGCGCTTGAAATCCAAGGAATGCGTAAAATATTCAACGAAAAATATCATAGAATCGATGAAGAGCTGGATATTTTCTACAAAACGGTCAGCCTCGATCAAGGAAAGCTGCAAGAACTATTTGAAGAACTTGAACGATACCTTGAAAAAAAGAAAAAGAAAAAAATCGAGGAACTTTCTACCGTAAAAAAAGAAGAAGTCTCTGAAAAAGATTACCTCCTCAAGGTCGATCTCCTTAACATTGAAGTAAAACAACAAAAAGAAGACCTTGATCAACTAAAGCTCGATCTTAAATCGATTGATGATCTCGACAAATCAATTGTTGAACGGATCAAGCGCGTTGATGAACAAATTGCACAGGCTAAAGAACTTTTTGACAAAGCAACGGGAAGCATCGAAGAACTATGGAATATTATTGACGACAAAAAGGCTCGAATAATTTACTACGAACTTAAAGGCTCAACGCTTGAAAAATTAAAAAACATCCTATCCTATCTCAAGGAAGATCTTTTGCGTGATTTTGATTCGGTCGCTGAAACGGCAAGAACTCAAATGAATAAAGCTAAAGGATCAATCAAAGCACTAGAAGATAAAGGTTTTATTGTAAAAAACCGTTCACAACGCATTGAGCAATTAAAGCTCAGAGAACTACAAAAAATCGAACAGGCCAAAAAAGACATCGCAAGCATACCGACCAAAGACGAGTTGATTGATTTAAGAAAAATCAAAAAACAACCAACATATTGGTATGAAAAAGCATATGCCTATGCCGTCAATATAATATCGCAAGTCTATTTATTTACAGCATCATTCTTTGGTTTTGAACCTCAAACTAAAACGCCAAAGCAATTAACCACCCAGCCAATAAAAATAGTGCAACCTATTGTCCCATCAACACCGCTGGCCACAGAAATGCCTCAAATACCAACCTCGACCACTCAAAATACAATTCCTCTATCAAGTTCACCTATGCCTCTTGCAATCCCTTCAGCACCAACGACGGCTCCTCAGCCTCTTACGATTCCACTTCCAGCAGATGCACTTGGCGGCATGCCTCTGAATTAAGCTTAGGCACAATAATTTCGACGAATCACTTATAAAAAAGAAGGAAGTCGGCATGAAGATAATAATTTTTTGTTCTTGTATCTTAAGTATTTTTCTTATAAATAATTCAACATCGCTGCATGGGCAAGAAGATTTTCCACCGCCACCACCGCTTGAGTCATCAGCGCCACCACCAGCCCCCTCAACGGCACCTGCTGGGCCCGAGGTTAAATCGGAACAACTTAAATGGCCAGACACAATAGAACTATCAGAAACACAAACCGATCTTGCTCAAACGAGTAACAAAGCCGTTCTTGCGCTATTCAGTAACTCAAAAAAAATCACACAAGACACCAACGAGCAACTTAATAAAATGTCAAAATCATATGAAGATTTTTCGAAAAAATTCGATGATATAAATTCTCAAATAGATAGCTTCTTGCAAGAAACCGCATTTCTTGAAGGCAAAGCAAAAGAACAAACATCCCCTTCTTTACCAAAATAGGAGAATAATGAAGTCTTTTATCAGTGTAATAAGCTTAGTCCTCGTAAGTTATAGCCTTGGAACCAACCATCTGTATACCATGCCAACGGCCGACCAACCACCCGTAGCCCAACCAATGGCAATAGCACCGAACACCATTCCACCAGCAATGCCAGTACCTGCGACCATGCCAACGGCAATACCACAAGCACCCCCCCCTCAAGTACCAGCCGCAATGCCCCTTGCTCCAACGGCAGGAATCCCAACACAAACAAATAATCAACCACAAGAGCTCACACAAATCGATCCAATTTTAGAAGAAATACAAAATACTAAAAAAGCCATCAAGGACCAAATTAAACAACTTGATGATAAATTAGCTGAAGCTCGCAATGAAGTTGCAACCATGCGCAAAAACAGTTCGGACATTTTAGCCAAAGCACAAGAAACAGAGGCTCAAGCTCTTTTGAATACTATTAATGCTTCGACAGCCAAAATAACGGCAACTCAATCGTTCATCGATGGCGACTTTTCACGCACATTTGATGGTAACATTGCTAAAATTCAAGCGGCAATCCAAAAAGGGCAATCTCTCATTAAATCACTCCAAGAAAAAGGATATCAACAGCAAATCGCACAGGCTCAAATAAAAGCCATGGAAGACAACGCAAAGCCTGCAGCAGAAGCTGAAGCTGCGGCTAAATCAATAGCTAAAAAACAACAAACGCAAGGATTTACTTGGGATTCGGTCACCAAATTTTTTGCCAAAGTGGTACGCCGAATAAAAAGGGTATTCGAAGCTGAACCAGAACTTGCAAAAGGCACTCAACCAAAAAAAAATGAAGCTCCAATAGATGTTGCTGAAAAAAAAAAAATAGTTGAACCGATAATCGCCACAACTCCACCAAGCATCACCCCAACGATTTCACCGATAACACAAGGTCTTATTACCTCACAACTCAACTCGGCTGAAACGACAATGAAAAAGCTTGATGAACAACAAAGGGCAATCGGCGAAAAATTACTTTCATTAGAAAAAAGCACAACCACCCTTGTCGATACACTTAAAGGCGTTCAACCAGCAGAAAAATTAACTGAAAAAGCAAAAGAACCACAATGGAAGCGAATCGCGATGCTCATCACAAGTGAAATACTTGATGGAATAGCATTTATCGTCTCTGGAATTAAATATATTGTTACATCTATTTATGATTATTTCTTTTCGGGAATGGTTAATCGCGTTGTAAGCGATGTTAAAGAAAAAATCAAAGAAGACGATAAACAACAATAATATCTATTTCCAAACCTTCTTTTTTTGCCTACAATAAAATAATCACAAGACAAGCCCGATAAACATTGGGCTTGTCTTATATAAATCATAAAAATAGCCGCTCTAAAAGGAGACCCAGTGAACACAACAATTTTCAGAGAATATGACATTCGTGGAATAATCGGTGAAGACCTGCAAATCGAAGAAACCTATGAGCTAGGCAAAGCGATTGTAACATACCTACGCGGCAAACATCCAAATGAATCAACACTTATCATAGGATATGATGCCCGAAGCCACTCTATACCTATATTAGAAAACATCATGCTCGCAGCTACTGAGCTCGGCTTGGATGTTATCAATATTGGGCTTTGTCCTTCACCAGTTGTTTATTATGCCCGCCACAAATTCAACACCCCTCTTGCCCTTGTTGTCACCGCATCCCACAACCCCAAAGAATACAATGGCGTAAAAACATGGGGCGTCTGGGGCAATCAAATACAAGACATTAAAAATATTTATCTGAGTAAAGATTTTTATCCTACTCAAGCAACCAAGGGCTCACTCAAAACACTTAACATCATTGATGACTATGTTGCATATCTCGAAAATCACTTTAGCCACCTAAAAAACTTACCTATCGATGCCGTTATTGATTGCGGAAATGGCGCTGCTGGAAGCGTCATGCCACAATTAGTTTCCGCGATGAATTGGTCAAATGTTAAACTTTTATTTGTCGAACCTGATGGAAACTTTCCTAATCATGAAGCCGATCCAACGGTCCCAGAAAATATGCAAGACGTCAAAAGAATACTTGCTGAAGATCCAAAATTCAAAGTTGGCCTAGGGCTTGATGGCGACTGCGACCGTATGGCCCCAATGACAAAAACCGGAGAATTGGTTGCCGGTGATAAAATGCTTGCATTATATGCACAAAAAACATTAAAGGATTTCCCTGGAGCCTCAATTGTCTTCGACATCAAAAGCTCTTCTAGCCTTATCGAATTACTTACCCAATGGGGCGCTAAACCATGTATCTCACCATCTGGACACTCACTTATAAAGAAGGCGATGGCCGAACACAACGCAAAGCTTGCAGGCGAACTCAGCTGCCATTTCTTCTTCAATGACAGATATTTTGGATACGATGATGGTATTTATGCAACACTCCGCCTTTTTGAAATTCTTGAAGAAACAAAAAAGCCGCTCGAAGAACTCCTTACCATTATACCGGTAAAACAAAGTTCCCCAGAAATTCGCATTAAATGCTCAACCGATGCCCAGAAAGTGGCAATTGTTGCCGATGTGAAAAAAATATTTGCCGCGCGCGAAGATGCGGAGCTTTTGACTATTGACGGAATACGTGCTTCAATGCCTTATGGCTGGGGACTATTACGGGCATCTAACACCCAACCGGTCATTTGTTTACGCTTTGAATCAACAACCAAAGAAGGATTTGACCAGGTTAAGGAAGATTTTTTCAAAGCGCTTCTTCCACACTTTGATGAAAAAACACTAAAGGGATACATTGGATATTGAGCGTATTGGACTTCATATACATCTTAAACAGGGGCTTTTGGCGGTTGCGCAAGAAGCCCTCAATCTCAATCTGCGCCGCTTTCAAATCTCGCTAACCAAATCAAGCAAAAGCGCCTACCTTAACATTGAACCTGAGCGCGAAGACTTTTTAAAAATTAAACGAGACAACTTTCAATCGCTCTATTTACACAGCTCTTATTGGATTAATCCAGCAACGGGAAACCCGACAGGATATGAAGTAAGCAAAGGGCTCTTAAAAAAAGAACAAAGCCTTGCACAAAAGCTCGAAATCCCCTTTCTCGTATTGCATGGTGGCGTAGCTAAAGACCATCCAACAACCCAAGATGATCCAATGGCAAAAAAGCCAGGTATTCACACGCTCGCTAAGTTGCTTAATCATCTATCTAAAGGTGAACCTGGGGTCCAATTTTTGCTTGAAAACTGTGCCCATGGAAATCGCACCATTGGCAACGATTTCAATGATTATTTTGCACTTAAGCAAGAACTCGATTATCCAGAACAAGTAGGCTTTTGTGTTGACCTTGCCCACGCCTTTGCCTATGGATACCAACTAACCGATACTGAAAATTTCATACAAATGCTTGATACAACAATAGGTATCGATTCGATAAAGCTCATACATTTTAACGATTCTGCCGAGTTATGTTCAAGCAAAAAAGACCAACATTCCCTCCCAGGGCATGGATTGATTGGTAAAGACACCCTTAATGCCATCGTCACGCACCCAAAGCTTGCCCACATTCCCCTTATTATCGAACCACCGCACACTCATAGCGGCAAAACGGTAATAAAATCACTCATTGAAGAATTGAGCACCTGGTAATTGCTTAAATTTTCAGCCAGACCAAAACCATTGATAATTATATCATAATTGAAATTATTGGTGGCGTTTGACGTTTTTAGCAGAACAGGTCAAACTAAAACACTATCAAAATTTTACGTCCAGAAGACCTAGGAGGTTGCTTATGTTTACTATATTTAATGTTATTCGCTCAAAAAAATATGTTATAGGCTTAATCGTTAATCTGGTTATTGCTTATGTATCAGTAAGCGATATGTCATTATACGCATTATCACTTGACCAGCTTGCCAAAGATCCAAAAGCGGCTGAGCTTTTCGTCTATATTGATAAAAGTGGCCCAATGTTCATGGATAAGTTCGTTGAAAAGATTAAAGAAGTATGCTGCACCACAGAAAAGCTTTATCTAAGATCATACATAATGGACAACAAATCAACGCTCGAGGCGCTGCGAGTCATTGTCGAAAAATCGATTGATCTCTCCCCTCTAAATATTAAATTAGCTATCGATGATCAGCCAAACTCACCAAAAAACATCCTCATTAATGAGTTGCTTGAGCATCCAGTATTTATAATGATTAAAACAAACGTCATACTTCCACTTGCCAAAAGCCTTGTAAGCACAAACATTGATGAGAAAAAATTAACCGCAAACATAAGGTGCCAGATTTTAGCCAATCTCAATGAAACAGAAATTTCTGGCCTGATAAAACTTATCAAAAGTCCCGCATCAGTCAGAATACAAAACAACGTTGATGAATTTATAAAGCTTATTCGCGATAATCTTACACCGAAATTGGCTATAGAACTCAAGAAAATATTTCCTTGGCTAGAAAACGCGCAAATCGTTTCAATTTGAAAACCATCATAATCAATACATTCTTAGACTTTTTGCCGCTCAATAAAAGAGTAAACGAGTTTTCCTAGACATAAAAAGAGGGCTTGCTACAATAAGTGGTGTTTAAAGCTCGTTCTTAAGTAGATAATACAATGATGATGAATTTCTGAAAGGCTATGTGACCATGGAGTACACAGAAAAACCTGTATTTGAAAAATACGCCTTGTTCCAAACTGGTGGCAAGCAATACCAAGCTATTCCAGGCAAGACAGTGGCTATTGAAAAAATTGAAGGCGAAGACGGATCGATTTTGACTTTTAACGAAGTCCTTTTTCGTAAGATGGAATGCGATAAATTTGAAATCGGGCAACCATTTGTTAGCGGTGCAACAATTACCGCAAGCATTGTAAAACAATTCAAAACCCCTAAGGTTATTGTTTTCAAATTCAAGCGCCGAACAAAATATCGTACGAAAACCGGACATCGTCAAAGACAAACGGTTATCCGTATCGAAAGCATTTAACAAAATAAATTTTGTTATTTTTACAAAAAAGCCTCCGTTTTCGGAGGCTTTTTTGTTTTCAGGGTAAAGCAAAAATCTTCTTGCATCATAACGTAATTATGATACATTTTAAACATTGAAATGCGGGAATAGCTCAATTGGTAGAGCATTGCCTTCCCAAGGCAAGGGTCGCGGGTTCGAATCCCGTTTCCCGCTCCAAAAATCTCAAGGAATCTTATGCTTCGTCGCACTTTATATACTATTTCGACAATTTCTATTATTTTCTTGTGCCAATGCACTCTCTTTAAAAGCAATATACAAACTACCTGTAGCTCAATTGCCGAAGTTAATCCCCACCTTACAGCCAACTGTTTATTTGTTTCAGACTTTGATAACACACTTTTTGAATGTGTTGACGAAAATCATGGGAGCGACCAATGGTTTAGCGAAGGCATAAACCACCTCATCAAAAAAGAAAATTTCACGCCTAATCTGGCCGTTGAAAAAATGATCCAAAACTTTGAAATCGCACACGAAACTGCGCTCATGAGGCCGGTAGAAAAGGAAACGATTCCATTACTACAAACCCTTACAAAAAAATCGATTAAGACCGTAATCCTTACATCGCGCCACATCATTACTCAAACACAACGAGAACTTAATAACATCCAAGATGCGACCGTAAGCAGCGTTTCGTTCTCTCCTTTTCATATGGGTACCCAAAAAATTGTAACATTTGAACTCACCAAAGAAAAAGCTGTTTACCAAGAAGGTATTCTTTATTGTGGAAATAACGATAAAGGCGAAGCACTGACTACATTGCTAAAGCACCTCAACCTAAAGCCGGCTAAGATAATTTTTATTGATGATAAGGAAAAACACGTTACATCAGTTGAACGTGCCGCTAAAAGTCTTAATATTCCATTCATCGGCCTCCGTTATACTTATTTGGACAAAAAAATAAACCTTTATAAATTTGACCCACTAAGTATTCATGCTCACTCGTTGATTACAAATTTTTCTTACTAAACCATTTTCATTCGTGACGCATCTTGCTAATGTTGATATCTAAAATATAAGGAGTCACAATGTCTAGTATTAGTCCAATTTTGCAAATCAAAAATCTAACCAAGCGCTATCCCTCGTTTAAAAAGGGATTGCCACCGTTAACGGCCGTCAACAATATATCGTTTGATATCCAAAGGGGTGAAATTCTTGGCCTTCTTGGTCCAAATGGCGCTGGAAAAACAACAACCATCCAAATGATATTGGGAATACTAACCCCAACATCGGGCTCGATATCCGTTTTTGGGCTCGATTTTTTTACCAATCCAGCAACAATTCGGCAACAAATAGGCTTTGCCAGCACCTATGTTGAATTTACCAGCCACCTCACCATCTATGAAAATCTTATGATCCATGGCCGGCTTTATGGAGTTGAACCATCCAAAATCCCTTCTTCCATTGAAAAAACACTAAACGACTTCGATGTCTGGAATCAACGAGATAAATCGGTAAACATGCTCTCCACGGGACAAAAAACTCGTGTCATGCTTGCAACGGCATTTTTAACGAAACCAGCAATAGTCCTACTTGATGAACCAACGGCATCACTCGACCCTGATATTGCCTATGAAGTTCGTCATTTTATTCTTGAGCAACAGCGTAAAGAAAAAACCACAATTCTTATAACTTCACATAATATGGCCGAAGTTGAACAAATTTGTGACCGCGTATTAGTTCTTAAGGATGGCGTCATTATTGCCCACGACACACCAACAGCCCTGGCCGCAAGCGTTTCAACTACAAAAATACAACTCAATGTTGGCGATGGCCTAAGAAAAATTATTGCATTTGTCGTAGAAAAGGGTCTCCCCTATCAACTCAAAGACCGATGGATCGAGATTTCACTCGATGAACACAAAATTGCAGAATTTCTTACCAATCTGGCACAGGCCGACGTACAATACTCAGAAATATCAATCGATAAACCAACACTTGAAGACTACTTTTTACACATTGCTAAAAAGTAAGGAGTTTTAAAATGAACAAATTTACCTGCCATCGCATTAAAGCAATTGTGCTTCGCAATATATTACATTACAAACATAATGGCATGACCATAATCGACATTATTTTCTGGCCAACGCTCGATATTATCGTATGGGGAACAACCAGTCTTTGGTTTGCCAAAAGTACAACGAATATCAATAACCTTGCGCTCGCCATTCTCACCGGGCTGGTCTTCTGGGAAATGACCTTGCGAGCAATTTACGAAATTTCGGTTGGCATGATCAACGAAATTCATGAAAAAAGTTTACTTACTCTTTTTACCACACCGCTCACAATTTGCGAGTGGATTACAGGAACAATAATCACCAGCGTGCTCCGCGCAGTAACCTCAGGACTTTTTTGTGCCGGACTTGTGTTTATTTTATATGCAACCAACGTTTTCAATATAGGCTGGATGTTTATTCCTTTTGCTGCCTCGCTTATTATTTCTGGTTGGGCTATCGGTCTATTTGGCGCTGGAGTCATTATTTACTTTGGCCACAAAGTCCAAAGTATGCCTTGGATGCTTCCATGGCTTGTGGCACCTTTTAGTGCCGTCTATTACCCACTCAGCGCACTTCCTGCATGGATGAAATACGTCGGATTATGTCTTCCAACTTCATATATTTTTGAAGGTATGCGATCGATTCTATTTACCGGCAATATGCAATGGAATTTATTTGCCATAAGCATAGGTCTTAACGCTGTTTATCTAACCAGCGCAATAATGTTTTTCGTGTTTATGTTCAAGAAAAGCAAAGAAAAAGGGTTGGCTCGTTTATAGCTTAAAAACGCTTTTCAAGATAGCTCACCAATCGTGCAATGCCTTCTTGAACCAACTTTGGATCACGGGCATAACACAATCTGAAATATCCTGCACTAAACGGCCCAAAGTCTGTTCCTGGAGCCAGGGCAACTTTAGCGGTATTTAGAATATCCATAACCATATCGGTGCAATCTTTTTCTGGCGTTTTAACGAACAAATAGAAACTAGCCTGAGGATAAGCAACTGACAATATCCCCTTCTTAACCAAAGGCTGTAGCCCTTGATATGCAATATCTCGAGCTTGCTTAACCATAGCCGTTTGTCCAATCATCAATTCAGGATGCTCAAGCGCGTACAACACCGCGTGCTGAGCAATAGCAGAAGGACAACAAATAGTCGCACTTTGAAGAGCCGCAAACGTATCAATCATGTGCGCTGGAGCAACCACAAAACCAACACGCCAACCACTCATCGAAAAATTTTTTGAAAATGAACCAACGCGAATAACATACTCAGATCGCGCTACAAGTTCCGTTGCTGAATAAAATTCGCCTTCAAAAACAAAATGTTCATATACTTCATCTGAAACAAAATAAATCTTATTCTTTTCGCAAAAATCTTTAAGGGCAAGCACATCTTGTTTGCCCAACGTTACCCCCGTTGGGTTAGATGGATTGGCGATAATGATCATTTTAGTTTTTTGAGTGACGGCCGCTTTGATACGGTCCAAATCACAGAGCCATGACAACGTGCCATCGCTTATCTGCTGCGTAAAAATAGCATCCACAAAAACTGGTGTTGCTTTGGCCATTTTAACGATATTTTGATAAACCGGGTATGTTGGGGCAGGTAAAATGACTTCATCCCCAGCGTTAAGCAAACCTAAAAGCGTTGTGGTTAACCCACCAACACTGCCATGCGTTATAAGAACATGCTGAGGATTAATTGCCGCACCGTGGTGAGCCTCAAGATACTCAGCAATTTTTTCTCGCAAAGGCATTATGCCAACGGCATTAACGTAATAATCGGCTTTATCCGTTTTTAATAACTCTCGTACATGTTCACGAATTTCAGCAGGAACACCACCGACACGCAATGCGCCCTGAGAAAAAGAAATGCAGTCGGGCGTTGCTTGAGATTGAGCCTCGATTTTTTTGAACATTGGTGTCTGTAATGTAATCACTGCAAAAACTCCTCGAAACTTTTAATATTTTTTATTTTAAAACCATACAACTTAAAACAAATATAACAACAAACGCGATAACAAGCTGATTAAAGTACTTATCAATAAAAACCTTCACGCGAACACCCAATAATTGGATAAGGCCAGCAACCAAGAAAAATCGCCCACCGCGAGCAAGAATCGAATAAAACATAAAAGGAAGAATTGGTAAATGGCAATATCCAGCAGAAATCGTTACCGCCTTATAAGGCAATGGCATAAAACCAGCAAGGAAAATTGCCCAATGCTGGTACATTTTATACTTAGCGACCATATTGTAAAATGTCGCTTCAGATATTATCCAGGTAACGAGCGCAACGCCAACACTCTTCCATAAAAAAGCACCAATAAAATAGCCAAATAGGCCGCCAAAGACCGAGGCAACCGTTGCCACAAATGCATAAAACATTGAGCGTTTAGGTTTTTCTACGCAAAACAAAATAAGTAATGGATCAACGGGAATAACTAAAAAAGATGACTCTATAAAAAAGAGTACCGATAACCACCACATTGCATATGGTGAATCAACTTTAGTTCCCATCCAATCATATATTTTCCTGATAAACTTCATCTTCCTACTCCGTTAAAGATTTAATAATTAAAAAGGCGCCCTTTTAAGCGCCTTTTTACCAAATTAGTTACTTCAATAAATTTTTCAGATATTCATCAATGCGATCAATCGCAATGCGCTCTTGGATTAAAGTATCACGATTACGGGCCGTTACTGTATTATCTTCAAGCGTTTGAAAATCGTAGGTAAAGCAAACGGGTGTTCCAATTTCATCCTGGCGACGATAGCGCTTACCAATAGAACCTGAATAATCGTATTGAACACGATAACCTTGAGCCTTAATATCTACATATAATTTTTCAGCTTGCTCGGATAGCTTATTGGTCAATGGCAATACTGCGGCCGTAATTGGGGCAATCCGTGGATGAAACTTTAATACGGTCCGAACTTCACCCTCAACTTCGTCTTCATTATATGCATCAAAAAGAAGTGTTAAGAATAGGCGATCAACCCCGACCGAGCACTCAACAACATGGGGGGTATAACTTGTCTTTGTGGCATCATCAAATACGGCCAATTCTTTTCCGGAAGATTTTGAGTGCTGAGTAAGGTCGAAATTACCTCGGTTGGCAATCCCTTCAAGTTCTTTCCACCCAAAAGGAAAATTATATTCAACGTCAAAACAAGCGGTTGAATAATGGGCAAGTTCATCAGATGCATGAGCTCGCATACGGATCTTTTCTGGGTTTAAGCCAAGGGCCGCGAAAAAATCTTTGCGTCGTTGGCACCAAACTTCAAAAAAATTCGCTGCTTGATCTTCTTTACAGAAAAACTCCATTTCCATTTGCTCAAATTCACGCATACGGAATAAAAATTGTTTTGGCGTAATTTCGTTTCTAAATGCTTTACCAATTTGGGCAACACCAAAAGGAATTTTTACTCGATTACTAGTCAAAATATTTTTAAAATTAACAAAGATTGATTGTGCTGTTTCAGGGCGTAAATAAGCAACACTAGCACCATCACTCATGGCACCAAGATTGGTCTGAAACATTAACTGAAATTGACGCACGCCGGTCCAACTTTTGATACCGCATGAAGCACATGGCTTTTCAAGGTCGATATCATCGGCACGGAAGCGTTTTTTGCAATTCAAGCAATCAACCATCGGATCACTAAAGTTATCAAGATGGCCCGAAGCTTTCCAAACCTGAGATGCACCCAAAATTGCACCATCGAGCAATAAAACTTCTTCGGGGAAACTTGTAATACTAGAAGTCCACGCCGATTTAATGTTTTGTTTTAATAATGCGCCAAGCGGACCAAAATCATAAACACCATTAAGGCCATCGTAAATTTCAGCGGATTGATAAACAAATCCTCTGCGTTTACATAAAGCAACAATTTTTTCTAAAGTAACAGCACTTGACGCCATGGGTATATATCCTTGCATAAAGCAGTTTACGTTATTTTCCCTATCAATTTAACGTTATTTGGTTTTTATGGCAAGGCAAAACCACCCCCTATGAAAAACGGCAAAAAAATGGCCAAATTTTACTCAACCCACCAAAAGTGGTATATTTTATGTTGTTTTATACCGTAAATAATGAGGAATATATGAATTCATTCCAAATTCGCCAAAAGTTTTTAGATTTTTTTGCCAAAAATGGACATACCATCGTCTCAAGTTCATCACTCATCCCGGCAGAAGACCCTACGTTATTGTTTGCCAATGCCGGCATGAACCAATTTAAAGACCTTTTTTTGGGCAAAGAAAAGCGATCATATACACGTGCAACGACAAGCCAAAAATGTGTCCGCGCCGGCGGAAAACACAACGACCTTGAACAGGTTGGTTTTACCGAACGCCATCTCACCTTTTTTGAAATGCTTGGCAACTTCTCATTTGGTGACTACTTCAAAAAAGAAGCCATCCCCTTTGCCTGGGAATTTTTAACCAAAGAAATGAAACTCCCGGCCGAAAAATTATACGTAACCATCTATAAAACGGACGACGAAGCGTTTGATATTTGGCACAAAAACGTCGGTATTCCAGCCGACCGCATAACCAGATTGGGTGAAAAAGACAACTTCTGGCAAATGGGCGATACCGGTCCCTGCGGCCCTTGCACCGAAATCTACATTGATCGCGGCATCGAAAAAGGATGCAAACAGCCAAATTGCGCGCCAGGTTGTGACTGCGACCGCTTTATGGAAATATGGAACAACGTATTTATGCAATATGAACGCCAAGCAGATGGCTCATTACAACCGCTCAAGCAAACGGGCGTTGATACCGGAATGGGCTTGGAACGTTTATGTACTGTTATTCAAGGCGTTAGTACAGTATTTGATACCGATTTATTTACCGATATCATAAAAAAAACCGAGTCAATTTCTGGCATAAGTTATGCTCAAGGAAACGAAAACATTAAGGCGGCCTTCCGTGTCCTTGCCGACCATGTCCGCTCAAGCAGCCTTTTGATTGCCGACGGATGCAGCCCATCAAACGATGGCCGCGGCTATGTTTTGCGCAAAATCATCAGACGCGCCGCCCTTTTTGCCCAAAAATTATCGGATGATCAATTCCTTTTCTCAAAACTTGCCCAAGAATTTATTACTTTCATGGCTCCGGTTTATCCAGAACTTGAAGTCAGCAAAAAGCTCATCCTTTCAATTCTTGATAATGAAATCGAGCGATTTACCTGCAACCTAGAACAAGGCCAAGGGATCTTTGTAAAATATCTTGAAGAAAATAAAAAAAATAACCGCACGATGCTTACCGGCGAACAAGTATTCAAACTTTATGACACCTATGGCTTTCCGCCAGAATTAACGATGGTCCTTGCACGAGAAAACAACCTGACCTTCGATATGGCCGGCTTTGAAGAAGAAATGAAAAAACAACAAGAGCAATCGGGCAAAAAACAAACGGTCGGCAAAGAAACCCTCTCAATTCCCGATACCATGGCAACCTCCTTTGTTGGTTACGATAAACTCGAAAACGATTCAACCATCCAATTCATTCAAACAAATTTACAAGATAATACCGCTTGGATAGTCACAAAAGAATGTCCTTTTTATGTTGAATGCGGCGGACAAGTTGGCGATACCGGCTGGGTAACAATAAAAAGCCATACCTACCCAGTTATGGAATTGCAAAAAATGGGTTGTACCGCAACACCATCAATTGCTATCAAAATCTCCTTAAAATCGACCAATGGTTTATTGAATACCGATATTCACCTTGGCGATCCCATCCATTGCGTCGTTGACCATTACGCACGCACAAATGTCGTCAAAAATCATACAGCGGCACACTTATTGCAAGCGGCACTCGTCCAAATTCTTGGGCCAAGCGTTAAGCAAGCCGGCTCACAAGTGACGCAAAACGCTCTTCGTTTTGACTTTACCCATAACCAGGCACTCACACCGGAACAAATAGAACAGGTTGAGCAATTGGTTAATCAAAAAATCCAAGAAAATCTTTCAACAAAGACATTTACCACAACCCTTGAAAAGGCTAAACAAGTTGGAGCCTTGGCATTCTTTGGTGAAAAATACAACCCAGAATGTGTACGAGTCATCCAAATACCAGGATTCTCGGTCGAATTGTGTGGGGGAACCCATGCCTCAAGCACCGGCATTATTGGTTGCTTTAAAATTGTGGCCGAAACAGCGCTTGCTACCGGAACTCGTCGTATCGCTGGTGTAACCGGACCTGAAGCCATAAGGCTTTTCCAACAAACACACACAACGGTAAAAAAACTCAGCGAAGAGTTTAAGGCAAAGCCAGAAGAAGTATTAGCCGCCGTAAAGAAACTACAACAATCGCATCAAGAAACGCTTACCGAAATCAAAAATCTCAAAAAACAACTCATCAAGGCAAATAGCGCATCAATGACCAAAGACATGGAAACAATTGGCACTGTTCCGTTTTTGTATCTTGAACTTGAAAACATGGGCAACGACGATCTAAAAACATTATGCCAAGAGCTTGAAAAAACAGCCCCTGGGTTTTATTTTGTGGTCAGTAAAGACACAACAACCGGTATTAGCTCATTCCTCGGATATGTTTGCAAAAGTGCCCAAAAAGAAGTTAATGCAAAAGTATGTTTTGACGCTATCAAGGTAACAAACCCAGAAATTCGTGGCGGAGGTTCACCAGTCATGATACAAGGCAGCGGAACCCTTAATGGAAGCTTGAAGGAAGTTATTTTGGGTTGGCTGAAAAGCAAATAAGTAATACCAATTTTGTCGATCCCGGCCCCCAGGCCGGGATCCATCTTTTTTTCAATTCCCTTGCACCGCTCTTCGGCATTTATATAAAGTGAGGTTTAACCGTGAAAAAATAACCTCTTTATAAAGGAGCCGAAGTGAAAAAGCTAATCCAACGAATCGGTAAAATGGTTCTATTCTTTTCTCTTATTTTCTGCTTAGCGCAAAATCAATCATCTGATATCGAGCGACTAAAAGATGAACTTGAAAGTGGCCCTGATCATGGTTATGCACTTTTGGGAAGAGTGAAAAACAATTCAGAAGAATCGGCCGGCCTTTTGTTTGAAAAAAAAAGGCATGATGACCTACCAAACCAAACTTTTGTCAGAATAAAATCACTTGATCCAGAATTGGGTAAAGAGGGTAAATATTTTACCGTTAGCAAAGATTCAGCAAACCGATTTACCATGAATCCAACCACAACTAACTCGAAAAAAGCATCAACCTTTATTATCGCTCGCCGTATGTCAAAAAACCTCCATGATTGGCTTGGTATTTCATCACCCGATGCCAATAATGCATTTATGCGCTTTGATAAAGAAACAAAAGACGTTGTTTTTGATGCCAAAGATAGTACGTTTACCGACGAAGATAACTACGATTGCCATTGGGAAATTCCTGAAGATGTAACGATTGATAATGCTGTGTTAAAAAACCGCAAAACCAACGGCTGCCTTTATCCATTTAAAGGAGAAAAATCGGTTAAAATTAAAGAAGAAAAAATAATGAGCAACGATGTTTGGGGAATTAAGTCCGATTATAACGATGTACTGAAAGTCAAAATTGATATGGATGGTACCCGACCAATAAAATTTGGCGACAAAGTTTCGATTGCATTTAGCGGAACCATTGGATTCAACGGCCACATAGCAGAAAAAGCACAGGTTATATTAACATCAAAAGACACAGGCCGAAGGCAAATGGCGTATGTCACCATAACAGATGAAAATGGCAACGATAGTAGACAAAATTTGACGTACGGTACAAGTTTCAGGATCCGTTTTAGCGATGGCCTAGTTCTTCACGCTTATCCTAGCGACCTTGGACCTTTGGCACAAAACGAAAGGAAAATTATTGATAAAAAATACATTGCAACCCAACAAGGTGGGGCAATAAATCTGGCACAAAATGTTCAATATGGTGATTTAATCGCCATAAAAAGCGTCGGCGATCAAAAGTTCATTAGACAAGAAAAAGGATTTCCAGCGGGCGTTAACCAAGGTGATGGACAGATTAGAACATACTTCATGATGTTGAGTCCAACCGGACCAGGCGGAATGCTCCTTAATGGTATATTTGATAGATACGACCAGGTTAAAATCAAAAGTGCGCTTTATAGCAATATCCATGAAAAGCCTCAAGAGACTAGTACCATTATATCTCAAGTAGCTGTTATTGATGCAACGCGAGCGTGGGGCGTTGATGTTAATGGAAATTTGTATAAATATAGTAAAATAGGAAATCCTGCATGGGAAAAATATCAAACTAGCGGCCTTTTTGATAGCGTTACAGCAAACCAAGACGATCTTGTCTTTTTAATCAGCAAAGAAAAAACAATTTTTGAACTTTCCAAACAAGGTAAATTAATTCCTATAAAACTCCCCGATATGAGCAAGGGCATGCGTCAGCTTGCAATCGTCAGCAAAACTGAAGTATGGGGACTCAATACAGAAGGAATAGTCTCACGCTATGATGGCCTATCCTGGGATACTAGAAAAATTCTTGATAAAAAAGCGGAAAGCATTACAGCACTTGGCGATGGAACAATAAGAGCGGTCGACACAAATGGGGATATTTGGGAATATAACAGTGAAGAAAAACGCTGGGAGTCTATTGGGCGACCAGGCAACACAAAAATCATCAGACTAAGTGGTAATTATGCAATTTCAGATGCAAAATCCGGCAACGTTTATAAATGGGATGATGCTACCGATAAATGGGTTGGCCCGCTCTTTAATAACACTCATTATGATGATATTGCCGTCGCCAATGGTTACCAAATAAAACAAGAATTTAAAATGGTTAATGTTGAATGCGCATCAACCGTAATCCCTAGCGCAACCCCCCCAGACCAACCGTTCCCCGTTAATGAAAAAGCTAAAATAGCCTTTGAAATTGTTAAGATTGGCATGGGCGGAGGCATCCCTGGCAATGGCGGAGCATTTTCTTTTGAAGCAATGCCGCTTATAAAAAAGCCAACTGTTTTTGGCATAGCTAAAAATAAAAAACCTCCACTTGTTCCAGGCGTCCCATTTACCATTCCTCCAATGAAGGGCCGCGGTGGCGCTTGGTTTGAATCAGCTTTTCCAGGCGATGCCTCATTTGGTGTAATTGCTATGCCGGGCGACAAAGGGGGCCTTCATATAAAATTGGGCGACCAAATTTCTGATACCTTCTTGTACGATATTGTTATTGGCGGCGCACTAAACACAAAAGCATCTATTATCAAAAGAAACTTTGAAGGAAAAGAACCGCAAGATATTGCTGTTTTTGAATGTTCTGCAAAACAAAGTAGATTTGCAAAAATGTTAGCCGGCGAACCTAATCCATATTGGATATCTTATAATGATGGGCTCATTTTGGCCGGCATGGGAGAAATTGGAGAAAATCCATTTATGGCATGGCGCGACCCTAATCCAACTTCAGAACCAACACGATTAGCAATAGGAAGCGAAACCCAAGAATTTGCGTGCGTATACCCTAAATTGTCAGAACCAATTGTTGCAAAAAAACCAAACCGTAATTATCAAACGTTTCCAAGTGCTCCATCAACAGCGATTCCTTTTAGATTTCCAAATCATGGTTCTTTAACCTTTCAAGCAAAAGGCAAAAACTCAATTACCGCAACACTGCAAACCAATAACGATCCTACAAAAGAAGCGTACTTTATTAATTTTAGCGCAACAGAACCTGCGGGAATTTTTATTAAAAAAAATGCGCAAATCGGTGGCAAATATGAGATTATCTCTTGCGCAAATATTTTGGCTGCAAAATACCCAGCATGCAAACTGTCCGAAACGGACGTTAACCAATTTTGGATAAGCTATGATGATGGGCAAATTCTCATCGGACAAGGAACTTTGGGTGAAAACATTTTACTTATGTACCAAGATATAACACCGGCAGACAACATTAACGCCATCAAATTCGAACTCAATAATGCAACGGTGCAAAATCTCATTATTGCCCCTGCCGTTACACTTCAAGTTGCCAGCAAAACTGAAAATTATGCTCAACCAAAAGCAGCAGAATCATTTAAGGGAGGCATGACGCTTCTCTTGCCTTTTGAATACCAATTTAATCAAGATGGCCCGGCGGTAACTTTATATAACGGCATTACCAACCAAGGCCCAGACCGCATTGCTGGAACGCCACAACGAGGAGCTTTTTATAGATTCAACTTCACCATCAACCCAGATGGTGGATATAATATGGAATTGCTTGATCCAGCAAACAATCCACTTCAACTAAAGGTGCAAAAAGCTTTAGTCAAAGCTGAAGCACAATCAGAGTTAACGCGTAAAGTAGCAGAATCGGTGGCTAAGGAAGGAGATTTTGCTAAACAAGAAAAAGAAGCAGAAGCAGAACGCATGGCCGCTACCGGTGAACAAATAGAAGGCGGCGCTCGACTAATTTCTGGAACGGTAGGAACCCTTGGCATCATAGGCCAAGGTATTGCAACAGGAATATCGCTTGCAGCCGCTGGGGTTAGCCAAATCTACAAAGGAATCGCCGCTGATAAAAAACTAGATGCAGCAAAAATTGGGGTACAGGCCCAACGCCGCGGATTGGAACAAGAAAGCAAAGCCAATGAACTTGATTTTCAAGCAAAAATCCTTAAGGGTTCTGCCGACTTTGCATTTGCAAGTCACGATAGTTACGTATTTATTGATAAACCATCGGTTCCTCAAATAAAGGAGGGGCAAGTCGACGAAGACACGCTTAAGGTAGAGGACCTAATAAATGAACAATTGAGCAAAATAGAAACAGAGGCAACACCAGAAAATGTCTCTTCACTTGTAATAAGCGCCCAAAACATGCTATTTCTTATCAAAAACTATTATCCTATTCGCAAAGCAGAAATACGCGAAAGAATTTGGCGCAACCTCGAAAACTTATACAGCACAGGAAAATCTGTTCCAGCGGCACAACAGGAATTAGTAGATCTACTCTTTTTGGCATACAACAACTCGTTCCTTACCGGCATGGATGCATCTGCTCCGATCCTCAGAAAAACATGGATCAACAATATTAGACGAACTGCCAATAATGCACTTGCCACTCCCGGAAAAGAATTTAATCTCAATAATTATTTTGGTGAATACATAACGCTTGGCAAACTTCCGCAAGAAGGCGCTGGCCTTGTTACCTTTGAAGCAATGGGCGAAAATGATCTTTTAATTTGCTTTGCCAGAACAAACGACATTCCTCTCCGAAATAGCGGCGAAGAACTGTATGAAGTCGGCCTTGGCTGCTGGCAAAATTCAAAACACGTTATTCGCGCCGAATGCCTTGGCAAGTCAGTTGTCGAAATATCAACCGATGATAAACCAGACACAAAGCTTCCGGCACAAGAATTTACAAAATACTGGGTTAACCTCGATAAGGGGCAACTATCGGCAGGGACAGGAGCTCCGGGAAAAAACACCTTTATCTCATGGAAAGATCCATACCCAACACCTTCAATTAGATACATTATGGGAAGCTGTTGGAATACCGCAACGACTATTAAGAATCTGGCTATTCTTCCGGCTATTAATCTTGAGAAAATGGCTCAAACATCTGGCAAAAAGGTTCTTACCGCACGGTCAAAAATTGGCATTTCAATCAAAAAACCATCAGACGCTATGGAACTCGCTTCCATAGAAGCAGAAATCGAGGCTGATATAGCGGTAGAGCCAGAAGTTGTAGAAGAACCCGCGACAGAAGTAGTTGTGGAACCAGAAGCCGAAGTAGAACCGGTCGCGACCGAAGCTACGGCAGAAGCAGAAGAAGCACCAGTCGAAGATCAAGCAATAGAGGAAATCCAACCAGAACAAGAAAATAGCGAAGTAATAGAAGAAATAAGCGAATAAGTGATCACGAATAAATTGTAGCGCTTGCATTTTTTTCAGACCCTTATAAAATTGACTCCGGTCAACAAAAACGTATGTTATTAATGCTCAATTTTATAGGGGTCTTTTTTATGGCTATCATTTCTCATAAATCACTCGCAGTATTGGCAATTGCATGCAGCCTATTCTTTACTAACGGTTTTGGTATGTATTCAGGATATTCGGCTCCTATACGTGATTGGAATACTATACGCGAAATAATTTTACAAAACGGAGCAAGCTTGCGCGCTCAATTTAAAACGGAGAGTGCCGCAATTACGCAACGCCAAGATATTACCCATGATGCTAAAGTCGCCCTAATATCATCACTCAAAGAAGCGTATATTACAGAATTTAATGCTTTTCTTCGCAGCATGGGCTCCGAAGCCAACTTATGCCAAGAATTTAAGCATAGCTTTGCATCTTCAATAAGCCGAATCGAAAACAGTGCAATTAGAGCATTAGTACCCGTCGCCGCAATAGCCCCTCTTGTTTTTGAGCTAGACTAAGCAACTCCCAAATTTTAAGGGGCGCTGAAATTGTTAAACGATTTCAGCGCCCCTTTTCTTTTTCAAACTTATTACGATTAATTTTGACCTTGGGGTAAAATAACGCCATCATGAAGATGATAAATGGTTTCCATTCGCTCATATACGGCAGGATCGTGCGAACACAAAATGATGCCCATCCCCCACTCAGCTTTGGCCTTAAAAAATAGATCTATAACTATTCGTGCATTATCAGCATCCAAATTACCGGTCGGTTCATCGGCCAATAAAAAAGCCGGTTTATTGAAAAGTGCTCGAGCAATAGCAACCCGTTGTTGTTCCCCTCCGGACAAAGTTGTTGGATACGCGTTTTCCTTACCCTCGATACCCATCATAACCAAAAGCTCGCGGGCCCGCTGATAACAAGTGACACGCTTTTGACCAGCAATTAAACCTGGAAGAATCACGTTTTCAATAACTGACAATTCTTTAATGAGATAATGAAATTGAAAAACAAACCCAAGCCGTTGGTTAAGTAAGACATTTTTTTCTGCATGTTTGAATATTGCCAAATCTTTGCCGTTACACAATATGAAACCTTGGCTCGGACTATCCAATCCGCCGAGCAGGTGCAATAATGTTGATTTTCCACTACCAGAAACTCCGGTAATTGCATATGCATGATCATGAACAAAATTTACCGAAATTCCACGCAATACTTTTTGCGTTTTACCACCTTGATTAAAATCTTTGCAAACATCAACAGCACTCAATGTCATTTTTTGGTCATTCACCTAAACCCCGCCATTAGTAAAAGGGCCTTAATTCAATATCCAATCTCAATATTAGCAAGACTCTTGCTTTGGAAAAAGAAAATTCTTTAATATCTGACTAGGACAGCTAAGGAAGGTTCGAGGAAAACCGACCTTGGTAATATGGGAAACGGGGACATTCTAAATAACCTTCAGAAAGAAGGGGGGCGCAATGGAAGAGAAAAAGCAAAACATACCTAGCGAAACCACGACACCGGTTCTTCCGGTTATACCAACCATCGATGTGGTTGTGTTTCCTCACATGGTCGTGCCGCTATTGGTACTCGACGAAAAAATCATCAAGGGCGTTGAACTCGCTATGCAAGGCGATAAGAAAGTTTTACTTCTTGCCGCTCGCCAACAAGCCGAAAATTATCACGGCCCAATTGGTATTCAAGACTTGTTCAAAGTTGGCACCGTCAGCACCATCATGCGGGTCATGAACCTACCTGAAGGCGGCATTAAAATACTGGCTCAAGGATTGGAAAAAGCAGAAATCACCGAAGTCCTTTCGGGCCAAGACCTGCTCCAAGCAAGAGTCTCGATTGCAACTAACAAGCAATACGACGCAAAAAGAGTTGAGTCACAAATCAAAAACATTCAATCGTTAATCGAAAAAATTTCGGCAAGCGGCAGGCTTTTCAGCCCAGACTTTCAAGCAATCCTCACACAAATACAAGACCCTGAACGCATAACCGACTTCATCCTTTCTCATTTAGACTTATCGGTAGCAAGTGCGCAAGCCCTCCTTGAAAAAGAGGACCTCAATAGTCTCCTCGATGGTATTTGTGAATTCCTTTCACAAGAAATTGATTCGTTTGGCGTCCAAGAACGCATCCGCAACAATACCCGTGACTCCATCAATAAGTCACAACGTGAATATTATTTACGTGAACAAATGAAGGCAATTCAAAAAGAACTTGGCGATGAAGGCGAAAATGACAACGACGGCTTACGTAACAAAATCGAAACACTTCCATTAACCGAAGAAGCTAAGCTGGAAGCAACGCGTCAACTTAGACGTCTTGAAAAAACTTCACCAGACTCTATGGAATCAACGGTTTTGCGCAATCATCTTGATTGGCTCTTGGGCCTTCCATGGGGCATACAAACAAAAGATAATACGGACATTGCCCGCGCTAAAGAAATACTTGAAAAAAATCACTTTGGACTTGATGAAGCCAAAGATCGTATCCTCGACTTTTTATCAGTTCGCTTTTTAAATGGCTCAAGCCAAACCCCAATACTTTGTCTTTTTGGCCCTCCAGGAGTTGGCAAAACATCTCTTGGACAATCAATAGCCGACGCACTTGGCCGTAAATATTTCAGACTTTCTCTTGGTGGTGTTTATGATGAATGCGAAATTCGTGGCCATCGTCGCACCTATGTTGGTGCATTACCTGGCCGCTTTATACAAGCCATTAAAAAATCTGAAAGCTCTAATCCACTTATCATCATCGACGAAATAGATAAAATTGGCATGGCCAACCGCGGCGATCCATCGGCCGCATTGCTTGAAGTCCTTGATCCTGAACAAAATCACTCGTTCTATGATAACTATCTTGGTGTACATTTTGATCTTTCAAAAACCATGTTTATTACGACGGCTAACGATTTATCAACAATCCCTGGTCCATTGCGTGACCGTATGGAAATCATTCAAATCTCTGGTTATGCTCATGAAGAAAAAATTGAAATTGCTCAAAAACACCTTGTCACGAGAGCACTCAAAAACTGTGGCCTAGAAAATCATGGATTGGAATTTGATCGCAATGTTTTAAGTAAAATCATTATGTCATATACACGTGAATCTGGCGTGAGAGACCTTGATCGCAACATACAAAAGCTTTGCGCTAAGTATGCTCGAGCATTGGTCGAAAACAACAAAAAACTGGTGTTTGTCGATGAAAATATTCACGAATACCTTGGGCCAAGCAAAATTCCTGATGAAGATTTTGTTCACTCCAACAAAATCGGCGTCTCAAATGGCCTTGCCTGGACACCTTATGGAGGCGAAGTGCTTCAGGTTGAAGCAGTACTTATGAGGGGAAGTGGGAAGTTAATCTTAACAGGACAACTTGGCGACGTCATGAAAGAATCGGCTCAAGCGGCAATAACTTATGCAAAGGCTCACTCAGATATTTTTGGAATCGAACAAAAATTCTTTAACGAGTTCGACTTACACATCCATGTACCAGCAGGAGCGGTACCCAAGGATGGCCCTTCGGCAGGCATTACGCTATTGTCCGCAATATTGTCAGTATTAACAGGTCGTGCAATTAACGGTGATTATGCCATGACAGGCGAACTTAATCTTCAAGGCTGCGTATTGCCAATTGGCGGCTTAAAAGAAAAGATCTTGGCCGCAAAACAACATGGCTTAACCAGCATCATCATTCCAAAGCAAAACGCCAAAGACCTTGTTGGTATTTCACAAAAGCTCTATGAAGGAATTAAGTTAGTATTTGTTGATAATGTAGAAGAAGTATTAACCCACGTGCTTATGCCACGTATATAAATAAGTTACCGAACCACAACCGAAACAGAGCGGCCTATTGGATAAACCAATAGGCCGCTCTGTTTTATTTTGATATTTGCTTATGAGCTTTTATCATTTCTTTCCTGAGGCAAAACACGATTAGTTAAAATAACCTCAGAGTCTTGAATGCATTCATCAATAACACGGAGATAGAACAAAAGCGAACGTATCTTTTTCGTTGATATTGGCTCAAGTGCTCGCGACTTTAGATCATCAATATGCCGCTTGAATTTAATCCGCTCCTGCGACAAAGACTTAATTAAATCTCGAATTGTCTGAGTTTCGATCTGAGGTTCATTAAGAGCCCTGGCAAAATATAAATGTTCAAGATCCTTGAGCTTTTGGCTCGCCTGGACCAACGCTATCATTTTTGCAAACCCATACCCACCGTCACGATTGCCACCCTGTTTTACGCTTTGCGGCGGAAATAAATGAGCAAAACGCTTCCCCTTACCAAAAATCTGTTTATGACCTTTATGATTTTGGGCATAAAACCGATAGAGAACCACCCCGCCCTTTAAAAGGGCAAGAACAGCCATTATGGTCAAAAGGATTATGTATATTTTTCTCTTCATCATAACCAAACCCTACACTTACTGGCTTCCATTAAAGTTTCATCTGGAAACCATTTTTCCATGAGTCTAATCATTCTAATTCTAATTGTAAGCTAATTAGGGATATAAAACAAGACTTTTCACGAAACCCTTTGACACTTTGCCGATAACCCAAGAAAATAGTAACAAGTCGACCGTGTTGTAACGCATTATTGTGCCACTATTATTTTTTTTGTGTAGCCTTTAACGAGCATTATATGGGTATTGTCATTATTTTTCTCGGTCTTTTTTTTACTGTCTTCTCAGGAAGCATACTTGCCTATATATCGATTGCCACGATGATGGGACCATGGATGGCTCCAACCATTGCATTGATTTCTAATGTTTTTTTCAATCTTAAGCAAAATCTAACAGGATCCTCTTATTCACCTAAAAATCAGCAGACAACCACCCTAATTCAGGCTATAGGTTCTGTTGGGGGCGCCGTTGCAACGGGGATCGGCTTTGCTTTTCCTATGCTTTACTTCCTCGACCGCCCAACATTTATGAGCCTTCTGGTTAATCCCGGGTTTTTTTGTCTATTTATCGCCGGACTTTGCTTAACGGCCGGCAGCCTTGGCATAGCACTTGGAACATTGTATGCGCCATCCTTCTTAAAAAATAAAGACCTTTCTTTTCCCGTCAGCCAATTAACTTACAATGTCATCTCCTCACAAAACAACCGTACGCAAGCTGTTGGTATCTTTAGAGGGATAACCTTAGCCGCAACGGTTTCCCTGCTACGCGATGGTATTGGTAAAATTGGCGGTATTATCCCAAAAACAATTCACCTATTTACACCATATGTTAATCAAGAATTCTCAATTGCACTTTGGCCAACCATTTGGGCCATTGGGTTTAGTGGTGGATTGAGCCTTATCGCACCAATACTCCTTGGCCTACTTTCAAAATATGCAATCCTCTTTCCACTCAACAATCATGCGAATATATTACCTATAAGCCTATTTCAACCCATGAATATTGTCTCACTGACCGTTGCCTTTTGCAGTGGGATTGTCCTGAGCGAGCTCATTGGTGGATTAATCAGCCTTTTGCGACTTGGCATAAAAAGAATAAAATCGTCTGCCGGCTCTCTTTTGCCAAACATTAGAAGCTTTACAACTAAATTCAGCAAAATGCGCTCAATAATATCAGAACCATCAAGACGCGGTGGCCTTTTTCTCACCATTGGAATATTACTTGGCACCATATGCCTCTTAACAGAGTTAAAATTCCCGCCCCTTGCACAAATAACGCTATTGGCTGTTTGCACCTTTGCCACCCACCAGATTTGTTTTATAGGCAGCAAAATTGGATTAATACAATATGGTCGCTTTTCAACCTATATTCTTATACCGATGTTTCTCCTGTTTGATTTAACATACTTACAACTAACCATTGTCTGTGTTTTCTTTAATATTTGCGCAGCAACCGCATCTGATATGCTTTTTGACTTAAAAACAGGCTCATTAGCCCAGGTATCACCAAAAAAAATGTGGCTTGCCCAATGGGTTGGCTTGATCGGCGTAACCATCAGCATTGGCTTTATCTTTTATCTCTTATTCACCAATCTTCATCTGGGCACCCCAGACTTTTTTGCCCAACGCAGCCAAGCTAAAGCATTATTACTTCAAACCCTCCATTTTGACCCTTTTGTGGTGTTTTTTGGCTTTTTATATGGATTACTGGTAAAAAAATGCGGCTTGAGCCCAACAATGGTCTTTGGTGGCATAATCATGCCAAATAGTATCTCAATAGGACTTATTATCGGAGCCTCGCTCACCCTGCTGACTAAACGTAAAGAAGAGTACCTTCCCTTTTGTGCAGGCGTCTTTGCCAGCGAATCACTTTGGGTTTTGAGCAGCATTCTCATCAAAATATGGTAGTATTCCCTAAAAATCACCAACCCCACCCCAGTTGACAGCCCGTCAATATCCTGTAAATTAATTGTAGCCTACTTGTCAAAGATTGTTGATATGAATTTTTCGAGACTCATATAAAACAACTTATAAGGACGGTGAGAAATGAAAAATGGTAAACCAATGCCTAGGCATTAGATCTGGAGGTTATATATTATGATTACTACAAGATTACGCGTAAAAGAATTATTGAGAGAGCGTCGCTGGACCACAAAAGTGCTAGCCGAAAAAACCGGCATGTCCGAGAGTTATCTAACTCACATCAAGAATGGTACTCGCCGTTGGAACGAAGATGCACTTAAAAAATTAGCCGAAGCATTTGAGCTTACTCCTGCTGATGTCCTTGAAGCCAGCAGCACTCAATTGCCAAACCTTAACCAGGTTATCCAATTGCCAGAAGGCATTAAGGATCAACTTGCGCAGTTAAACATTAAACTTAAAATCGTCCCCGTTGTCGGGCAAATTCCTTCTCAGCCATCACCAGCAAATAATCAGATCGTTCAACACACCACCGGCTACAAAGACCAATTTGTTCCCGTTACCGGTTTTGATGATGATTCATTGTTCTGCTTGTGCGTAGAAGACAACGCCCTGGCTCCAAATTTTGTTAAAAACGATTTGCTTGTTATTTCGCCTTCAGCGTGGACAACTTCAGGTGATATCGTTGCCGTTGAATATGGTAACGAAAATCCAACCAAAGCGATTGTTCAGGTTAATTTCATGGAAGAGTTTATCGTCCTTGAATCAATTAACCATAAGAAGGCGCCTATTGCCTTGGTTCGCGGCAAAGACCAGATCCGTATCATCGGCAAGGTCATTTATCGCTACCAAAAACTCAGCTAATGATAATAATCTCCTAAATAAAAAAGCGGATCCACTATGCGTAGAGGGTCCGCTTTTTTATTGCTTTTATAAGTATTTTTGCTACTCTTAGAGAGCTTTATTTGAAAGTAAGGTACCGTTAGTGGACAAAATGTCCGCTATCTCCTTTCTCAGTGTATAACATAAGTTTACCCGAATATTCGAGGAGAACCTTTAGATGTCACGTTACGAAACGCTCATCCTTACTAGTCCAGAAATCACCGAAGATGAAGTAGGACAACTTGAACGTCATTTTTATAATCACCTTTCCGATAACAATGGAAATGTTTCAGCATTTGATAAATGGGGCAAGCTCCGTTTAGCATATCCTGTCAAAAAAAATGATTACGGCTCTTATATCTTGGTCCGCTACGAAGCATCAGAAGATTATACAAATGCTTTTTTAAAAGAACTTGATACCTTCTTTAAAATTAAGTGTAATGATTTTGTTATGCGCCATGTCACCATCAAACTCAGAAAAGACGCCCCTATCGCCTATCTTAAACCAGAATCAATCGACAGCACTCGCTCATCAAGCGTTGATTCGTTTTTGAAGGACAATAAGATGGAAGGCCTTCTTTCCAGCGTCGACCATGATGGTAATGGACTTGACGAAGATGATAAATAAGTAGCATAAGATTAAGCAAGGATAAGCCATGACAAAATTTAAACTTAAAATTAGTTCCCGTATTTTAAAGAAAAAAGTCCGCAAGAGCTCGTTTCTGAGCCCTAAACATTGCCGTTTTTGTGCAAATCTCGAACAAGAACTCTTGATCGATTACAAAAACACCAATTTATTGCGTAACTTCTTAACAGAACGTTACAAAATCCTTCCGTCAAAGGTCTCTGGAAACTGTGCCTTTCATCAACGCCATCTTGCAAATCATATCAAGCTGGCTCGCTCAATGGCATTATTGCCGTTCTGCGCAATCCACCGCTAAGAATTTACGGTTAATTAAAGAATCTTCAAGAAAGGGAGCTGTGGCTTCCTTTCTTTTTCTTTGATAATTTTATTTCATTTTGCAAAATTTTTCATTTATGCTAACCTGAATACCAGGTAGAACCTAACGAATAAAAATACGGGGGATCAATGAGTTTTAGACAAAGATTAGATGTTAGAAACATTGCTATTATTGCTCACGTTGACCATGGCAAAACAACGCTGGTCGATCAAATGCTTAAGCAATCAGGAACCGTTTCAGCTGAAACAATGGAACGCGTCATGGATTCTGGAGATATCGAACGCGAACGCGGTATCACCATTTTAGCAAAAAATACATCCATCAACTTCAACGGCATTAAAATTAACATTGTCGATACCCCTGGCCACTTAGATTTTGGTGGCGAAGTTGAACGTACCTTGCAAATGGTTGAAGGCTTCATGCTTTTGGTTGACGCAGCCGAAGGACCATTGCCAGGAACACGATTTGTACTTCAAAAGGCTCTACAACTTGAACTTAAGCCAATCGTGCTTATCAACAAAATTGATCGTAAAGACGCCGATGTTGAACGCACCGAGAATATGATTCATGAACTTTTCCTTGATTTAGCAACACATGAAGAACAACTCGACTTCCCTATTTTGTACGGCTCATCTCGCGGTGGTTATGCATCTAAAGACTCAAGCAGATTAGAAGGAACACTCGAACCATTGTTCCAAACAATTATTGAACACATACCAGTTCCAGAACAAGAAGCTGATAACCTTCGTATCCTGATCACCAACCTTGATCACTCAGATTACGTTGGCCGTATTGCTATTGGCCGCGTATTTAGTGGATCGATTAACATGGGCAAACAAGTAATCGCCTGCAAGGGAACATATGTTGGTGCCCCAGTTAAGATTATTAAAATGTACGTCTTTGATGGTGTTAAACGTACCGACGTTCAATCGGCAACACTCGGCGACATCATTGCCCTCGCTGGTGTTGATGAGGACATAACAATTGGTACAACAATTTGCGACGTCGGAAACGCTACACCAATCCCTTATGTTGAAATTGACGAACCAACACTTTCGATCGATTTTTCGGTCAATGACTCACCATTTGCTGGCCGCGAAGGCAAATTAATCACTTCTCGCCAAATTCGCGATCGCCTTCAAAAAGAAACAAAAACCAACCTCGCCCTTCGCGTTGAAGACACCGATTCTGCTGACACTTTTAAGGTCTCAGGTCGTGGTCAGTTGCACTTAGGAATCTTGGTTGAAACAATGCGTCGAGAAGGTTTTGAGCTACAGCTTTCAGCACCCGAAGTTATTTGCAAAACGGTCAACGGACACAAGCACGAACCTTACGAATTGCTCTTCATCGACGTCGAAGAAGCCTATCAAGGTGTTATCATGGAAAATCTTGGTCGCAGACGCGCATTATTACAAAACATGACGCACCATGGTTCAAAAAAGATCCGCCTCGAGTTTAAAGTCCCTGCACGAGGCCTTATCGGCTTCCGTAGCATGTTCTTAACCGATACGCGTGGCACCGGTCTCATGAGCCATCGCTTTCACAGTTATGATGAATATGCAGGAGAGATTGCAGGCAGAACCCGTGGCGCCATGATATCAATGGAACATGGTCCAGTAACTCCATATGCATTGGACGGATTGCAACCACGAGGAACTTTATTTGTTGCGCCAACTGAAGAAGTTTATTCAGGAATGGTCATTGGGGAACACAGCCGAGAAAACGATCTCGAAGTTAACCCAACCAAGAAAAAGAAACTCACCAACATGCGCGCATCTGGTACAGACGATTCAGTTAAGCTCGCACCGCCACGCATCATGACCCTTGAATCATGTCTTGATTGGATTAATAACGACGAACTTATTGAAGTAACACCAAAGTCAATCCGCTTACGTAAGCAATATTTGGATCCTAATAAGCGTAAACGTACATCACGCGCAGACGACTAATACTTTAGTCAGAAGCAAATACAAGTAAAAAAGAGGCGGCCGGTACTTTAAAAATACCGGCCGCCTCTTTTTACTTACTTATCGAAATAGATAGGATGTAGAATTTATAAACGTAAACGTGCTTGATGATTGCTTAAATATCGCATCAATTCATTTGATATATTTTTAGCCTCTAAAAATAACGTCCCATACAAATCTGCCCCTTCAAAAATAGCGCCCTCAACATCAGCACGATAGAAACTTGCCCCATCTATAGGAAAATCATAAAGTGCCGCGCCTCGCCTATCGTGTTTGCTCAAATTTGCATAACTAAAATTTGCCCATTTTACTATTGCTTTATCAAAACTCGCACCCTGCAAATAGGCATTCGTTAAAACAGCATTAATTAAATTTGCCCCAGATAAGTCGGCTTTGAATAATCTTGCCTCGTGCAAATAGGCCCCGTCTAAATTAGCCAACCTTAAATTCACGTTATTTAACTCTGCACCAGCAAAATTTGCCTTGCGCAAATCTGTCCCGTGTAGATCGGCACAATTCAAATTTGCCCGATCAAAGCGAGACTCGGCAAAACATGACTCAGATAAATTTGCCCCAGTCAAGTTTACACCCTCAAAATGAGACCAAAGCAATCTTGTCTTGCTTAAGTTTACATGCTCTAAATTTGCCGCTTCAAAATTGGCGTGTAACGATCTCGCCCCTCTCAAATCAGCTCCAGCCAAATAAGTACATCGTAAATCTGCACCGCCCAAATCAATGCCCTGCAAATTCCTTTCACTCAAATTAGTGGCCCTCAAATCGGTGTCTCTTAAATCACATTGTTCATAAGTGGCTATTTGGCCGCTACGATTAATCGCATCAAGTGCAAGAGCCTTATCCAAATGTGCTTGATTATAAGCTCCAAGCTGGATATGCGCTAATATTCCAGAAAATAAAAACCCTATTATTTTCTTATGCATGTACAAACCTTTCTTTGTTTGTTTTGAAAAATGTTTTTTGACTAAAGCCGATTATAAACAAAGCAATTTTGATTGCAAGATTAAGTAAAAAGAGACGGCCGACACTTTAAAATGTCAGCCGTCTCTTTTTACTTAATATCAAAAATTAATATTACTCAGGAACGTTAATAGCTCCATTGCCTTTTGCATATGCCTTAAATTCATCCGACATGTTTTTTGCGCCGGCAAAATTGGTGCCCCTTAACTCGGCCCATTGCCACACAACATCGCCTAAATCAGCACCAGTCAAATTTGCACCGCTCAAATCTGCCCATACTAATATTGCCCCAAACATGTTTGAATCAGTCAGATTTGCATTTTTCAAGATGGCGCCATACAAAGATGCCTCTGCTAAATTTGCTAATGACAAATTTGCGTTCATCAGATTTATTCTTGCCAAATCAGCCAATTTTAAATCGACGCGGATCAATTTTTTTGCGTCTGACAATTTCATTGCGGTAAATTCAGCGCACGTGGTTTCATCGATTATTCTCGCATCATTAAATCGATGCAAAAGCAAAGCTCTGCGCAAATCAGTTTCACTAAAAGCGCTTAACTGAGAACTTGCAAAAGCTCCTGCAAATGCAATTGCCATTAACTTCTTATTCATGTACAAATCCTTCTTCTATTCGTTTAAAAATTTCTTCACCGAAACCAATTATAAACAAACAATTTTGTACATCAACCTTCATGTTAAAAAAAATCTAAAAATCTCTTTTTTTTTCTTGAGTCATCCTCATCGCCTTTTCAATTTCAGCCGTTGCCTGGGCAATAGAAGTCATTCGGCTCATCTTTATAGGCTTACCAAAAAGAACGGCAACCGTACCACGATGCGAAGGGAAAAGGCTGTCTGGCCCAACAATTGCCGGCACCCCAATCAATGCAACCGGTATCACCGTCACCATCATTTGACTTGCCACCAATCCAGCGCCCGCTTTAAGAGGCTGTAATTGTCCATCGCGAGAAACCTGCCCCTCGGGAAAAACAACGGCCGAATAGCCATGATCAAGAACTTGCCCCATAAGCGTCAGACCCTGCACAACATTCTCTGTTTCTTTACGAGGAAATGGAAATGTATAGGCAAGTAATTCGGTAAGCGGAACTATATACCAAAAGTCTTTGTACAAAACGTCAACGGCCGAAGCAAAGGCAATGCGGCGGCGTATTTTTGCGGGCAATGCTGCCATCAAAAAAAAGGGGTCTATCATGCTTACATGGTTGGGCATAAAGATGACAGGCATATCGCCAAGGCGTTCCCCCTTGGCAAACCCCCTAGGAACAATTTTTTCAAGATTCTCTAATCCTTCAACTCGTACTCGCGCAAACAAACGCACAATTCCAACCACAATTGGTTGGCCAATTGCCCTAAGTATGCGTGCCCACCATGATCGAGGCCATGCCTTTAAGCGCACCGGCTTTTGCACAGGAGCGCCGTGGCTAATCCACTCTTCAATATCGGCAACCGTGGTAGTTGGCCCAATAATCCACCCATCAACCGAAATAGCAAAGGCATCCTCAATTCGTGCCAAAAGCTCAACGGTCATTAATGAATCCATATGTAATTGCCGTACAAGAAGCGATGTCGGTTCAATATTTTCCGCAGGAACGCCCGTCATCGTTGACAACAAAATCTCTAACCGCCCAGCAGCATGACCACCATGAGAAAAAGACCCATGATCAGTACCAGCCTTCAAAAAAGTAATTACCTCTTCTTTTTTTATTTTACGCGTCGCCGACCGCGGAAAATCTTCATCCGGCCAAACACTCCATCCACCGATATGTTGGTACGTTGCCAATTGGTCGTTAACACGATTAACCAACGCCTCAATCTCGGCGTTAGACAAAGCTTCTTTGAGTAATAATACCGCATGAATTTGGACAGCCCCACCCGTTTGCTCAAGGCCAACAACACAACTATCCTTAATCATCGATTCTCGGTTTAAAAATTCCTCGATATCTTCCGGATAAACGTTTTGGGCACCAGCACCCTTGATCATGTATTTACGCCGTCCCTTAATAAACAAAAAACCATCGGCGTCCAATTGCCCCATATCACCGGTCATAAACCATCCATCATCGGTAAAAACTTCACGCGTTTTTTGTTCATTTTTAAAATAACCACTAAACACGCTGTCACCCTTTGCCTGAATTTCACCGCCAACTAAACGAATACTGACGCCAGCCGCAACCCGCCCAACACTCCCTGGCCGATGATCGGCAAAGGTATTATTCGTAAGTACGGGCGAAGTTTCAGTTAATCCATATCCTTGAAGTACTTGGACGCCAAGTGCATTCCATTGCTGTTCAATTTCAGGATCAAGCGGGGCTCCACCCGATGCAACCATATTCAGGCATCCACCAAGCGGCTTAAGTATTGGACGAAAAACTAACCGCCGAATCCACCATGGCATATGCAAACTAAATTTCATTAATCGATTAACCGTCGCTTGCCATCCAGCATCGTTAACTTTAGTCATAATACGAGCCATCAAAACTTTTAAAAATTCTGGGACTGCAACCATTTTGGTTATCTTAAATTCTGCAAGTAATTGAGCAATCGCTCCATGACTATGCGCATAAACAATTGTCGCACCACAAGAAAATGGCAGTAAAAAACCAACCATTTGTTCAAGAATATGGCTTAACGGCAAGATAGATAAAACACGTTCATGTTGTTCTTTCAACATTAAACATTGCTGTATCGCGTGGAGATTTGTCATAAGATTTCGGTGAGTAAGCATAACGCCCTTGGGTTCACCGGTCGTCCCCGAGGTGTATAAAATTTCAATTAAATCATCGGATAATGTTTTTATGGGCTCAATATTTTTACCCGCATATGGAGCAATAATTTCATCCAAAAGAGCAAGTTCCAGGGAGGTGCAGGAGGGAACCGCCTGCTTCAATAATACCTCCAAGGCGTTCCCCCTTGGAGAACCCCCTAACGCCATGCCTCGAGTGGTAAATAGAAATTTCGCCCCTGTTTGCTCAATAATCTTGGCAATCATCGCATCGGTGCTCTGAATATTAAGTGGTACAATCACCACCCCGCGCAACAAGCATCCCCAAAACAAACAGGCCCAATACGGAGAATTAGGCGCACAAACGGCCACGCAATCCCCCTTACCAACTCCATGAGCTTCTAAAAAGGCTGCCGTTCTTTGCGCAAGTTCATATACCTGAGCAAATGTTAACGTTACCGTTCGATAACCAACACGCATAATTAATGCCGGATGCTCGGCATATTTTTTACGACTCTCCTGTAAAATATCAAGCAAAACCATTCCAGATCCCCCTTTTTTTTAAATGAATACTACAATGCCTTATTGCAGAAATCCCTTTGTTGCACTACCTCTTTTTGTCATCCCGGACTCGATCCGGGATCCATTCTATCAATAAATTTCATTCATTAGCTTACCACAAAAGATGTCCTCTAAAAAACTGGCATGACTTTCGCCAAGCCTTAACAACCCACCAATTATTTGGCATATTACGCTTATAGTATTTATCAAATAATCGATTCGCTCAAATCATTTAGGAGCTTTATGAGCTTTGAAATAGTGTTATTACCAGCCATGATCATCATGGGAGCCGAACTCCGCACGACATATCAAAATAACGAATGCTTTTCTGCAATCCCAACATTTTGGCAAGAGCAGCAAAAAGCCAACCTCTTTGCAACGATACCAAATAAAACAAATCCTGATGTAATTTTAGGACTGTATACAAACTATAGCTCAGATTTTTCGCTTACAACCGGGCACTATTCACTTATTCTTGGTTGCCCTGTAACCAAGACTGACACAATTCCCGCCGGAATGGTTACCAAAGAAATTCCTGCTACAAAATACGCGGTCTTTACCGCTACCGGCCCATTTGCTTCTGCTATCGGAAAAACATGGATGGATATTTGGCAAGATAAAAGCCTTGAGCGGACGTTCACCAACGACTTTGAATGGTATGATGCAAAAAGCACAAATGATGCTCATTCAATAGTCAAAATTTTTGTAGCTATAAAATAGAAACTGGAAACCAATGACTTCGCTTGCATCATTAAAAATTACCGTTCTTGTTGAAGATACGGCTCCTAGCGAACAGTTTTGGGGTGAACACGGTTTATCAATGTTGATTGAGGCAGATGGAAAAAAAATTCTTTTTGATACTGGATATTCTGGTGATGTTTTATTACATAACGCCAAAGAACTCAACATTGAGCTGAAAACCATCGATGCCTTTGTACTCAGCCACCCTCACGATGACCACAGCGGCGGCATGGAAAAAGTGAGCCATCATATTGCCAATAAACCTATGTATTGTACATCCGATGCCTTTGGCGAACACATGCCAAAAAGCAAAATGCTTAAATCGATTTATACTGACGTACATTTAGTTAGAGAAAATACAGAGATAATCCCTGGCCTTTGGGTAATAAAAGAACGACCAACTATTAATTCTCAACTCAAAACTCACGAAATAAACCTTGTTGCATATCTTGAGGGCAAGGGCCTTATAGTTATTGTTGGTTGCGCTCACCATGGATTGCCAACAATCCTTGCCGATGCCAAAGAAGCATTTAATAACCAAATTCCAATTTATGCACTTGTCGGAGGGCTCCATCTAAAAAATTCAAGCCCTGAAGAAATTACCAAGATAATTGAATTATTCACCAAAGAAAACATTCAAATATTACTACCAAATCACTGCACAGGATTTCTTCCCATTAGCCAATTAGTTGAAAAAATGCCCCACCAAACAGCCGTCATTTCAAAAACGGCCAGCGGAACGTTTCATACCGGTAAAATGTTTGAATTTTGCTTTTCGGATTTATAAAAAAAACGGCTGGCAATCTAGCAACAATATCATCATTGTCACCAATTACCAGCCGCCTTAATATTTAGCTTATAGCAGCAGTTATTTTAACCGAGATTCGAAGACGCTAGAACTCATAACAAATCTACCATCAGAAGATTCACGTAAATCCCAATTAGGGTCAATCTCACAATGGGACAATTCTTCTTTTAGTTGCTCCTTGTTTGCGGATAGCTTGCTAACCAATAAAGCAGTGGCAGCGTCAGCTTTTTCTAAATATTTCGGATTATCTAAGCAATCATCCGTATATAAACAAAGGGTTTCACGAGCGGCTGCTTGTTTGGCATCAAACCAGGCAGCCTCTGCTTCTGAATATCTAAAATCGTGCACGAAGTCTGCGCGCATCTTACAACTTTCCACAAACTCCACCTTAGCCATAGGAACCAGTCCCACGTCAGCCATTCCATAACAACGAGCCGACGCCAACAAGGCCATTACCAAGATTTTTTTGAATAATCCGGTTCCGCCACTGGAAGCCTTTACCGCAAATCCTTTTTGCGCCTTTGATTCCCCAACCGCTTTTCCTTGAGGCATAGCAGCATATCCGGACGTAAAAAACAAACCGAAGCCTAAAAGACTTCCAATTAACAGTGAGCGTTTACACGCCTTTAAAAAAATGTTCATAAGAACCTCCTTGAAACAAATATCCTAATAGTAAAAAAACAACTACTGGATACCAGTTTATCCCATTCAAAAAAAATGACAAATGGCAAAAATTGCGTGTTTTTGCCATTTGTCATAAAAATTCATGTAAAATCGTGATTTTTGCTATTTTCGAATGCGTCCCCTCCGCCACAAAAAACCAGGGTTCATCCCAAAAACGGCCAAATGTTTGAATTTTGTTAGCGAAACAAATCCGTTCGCCCTGAGTAAAGCGAGCATTAGTGAGCGAAATCGAATGGGTGTGAGCGGGGTCAGAATCGCGTTATTTTGCCGTTCGATGGCTCAACCAATGCAATACCGATATAACGCTAAAATTAAGCGCACAGCCAACGGCAAGTGAAATGAGTACCGTAGCAAGCACGCCATATCCCAGCATCGTCAAAAAGCCGGCGCATAAAAATGCACAAAAAGTTGCAATAACAACCGGAATAGCAAAGCTCACCATCACCTTAACAAGATCAAGATGATAAGCACCAGAACTGGTTGCTGACATAAACATAACATCAGAAATTGGTGACAAGTGATTGCCAGAAACAGCGCCAGAAATTATTGCACCGATAAGCGGTAACAATAATAGAATCTGCCCCGGGGTAACCGGCGTTATAACACCAGACAAAGAAACCAACATAGGAACAGCTATGGGCATTAACGTACCAATGGTCCCCCAAGCAGACCCCATGGTTGCCGAAATTAAAACAGCGGCCAAGAAAAATAATGCCGGCAAGAAAACAACTGGAAAGTGTTGGCCTATAAGACTTGCCAAATAACTACCCGTACGCAAATCTTCTTTCAATAAAGTACTTAATGTCCAAATAAGAACAACCACCAGAACACAAGGCGCCATAAGCAAAATTCCCTGCTTGATAATGCCAGGAAGATCGGACAAACCAATGTGCCCCCTAATGCACAAAAACAACATACTAAAAATCACCGTCAGCAGACCACCCTTAATTAATGCTAAAAAAATAGTCGAGCCGTTCAAATAAAATCCGATAACCGAAAATATCAATGAAAAGATTGGTAATAAAAAATCACCAACAGCAGCTTGCGATCTGTTATTTGATCCTTTTGGCGGCTGACGTGTTACTGAAACCTTGCCCGCAAACAAATTTCCGGTCTTAGCTGCAATCGTTTCATGCTTGGCCAACAGCCCAAAAGAGAAACCACGCCCAACCATAAACCAAATGGCCAGCATCGCCATTAATGGATAAAATAGAAATGGAATGCCCGCAAGATATAACGAAAATGGATCTTGAATAACTAATGTCTGCGATGCTCCCGCAATGCCAACACCAGCTTGTTGCAACGAAGTTATAATCTGCCCACCCCAACTTGAAAATGGGAACAATACGGCCAATGGAGATGCCAATACGTTAACCAACAAAGCCAGTTTTACGCGAGCAATTCTAAACTGATCGGTAACAGGACGCATAACGGCGCCGACCGTCAAGCTACTAAAATAATCGTCCATAGAAAAAACTAATGACAATAACAATGATGCGCGTTGTACATTTTTGGCACTCTTTAGTTTTGTGATAATAAAATTACCATAAGCATAAGCACCACCAGACTGCTGAATAAGTTCGATAATAATGCCCAACAATAACAAGAAGCCACATATAGGCAAATACGAGCAATGCTCAAAAGCAACCCAAGACGTCAATGTCTTTAGTTCAAGAACCTCCCAAAAACGCGCGCCTATTACCTGCAATGCGTTAGGTATTGAAAACTCGGTGGCAATAAGACCAGCGGACAATATGGCAACGCCAACCGATATGCGAACGTTTTTTGTAATCCCTGCCAATATGACAACGACTAACGGAGGAACGAGTGCTAAAAATTCGTAATGCATAATAAACATCCTTAGGTTAAAACCCAAAAAATACTGTAATTATGCATCATTCTAATCACAAAATTTTGAGACTTCAAGAAACGATGGCGCTTTGGCGCATTCCATTATAAAATAAAACATAATCGCTTCGAGTTTTTTTACCATCATCAACAAACATAACTTAGGAACTATGGTGGCAACATCCATCAGAAGCCTCCTCGTAACAATCATTCCCCAAGAACAACAATGGAAAATAACCTTGTTTCAAAATTGGGATACTATTATGGGGCCACTAAAAGATAAGGTGACCATCGCACAAATTAATAATGAAACCTTATTGCTTAAGGTTATTCACCCTGCTTGGGCACAAGAACTACATCTTCTTTCAAGCATGCTTAAACAAAAAATTAATACTTGCCTTGGCGCAAACAGAATCCAAACAATCCGGTTTGTAACATCCGATATAAAAACCATCAAACCAAATCTGCGCCAGCGATATCTTGTTGAACATCGGCGAAAGACGTATACTGAAAATAATGCAACGTTAAATAGCAAAGAGGCTGCAACTATATCAAACATCCAAGATGCCGGACTTAAAGAAGCATTAGAGCTTTTTTTTAGACGTTGTAAATATCTAAAAGGAGAGTAAATGTTTTTGTCTAAGGAAAGCATCTTTTTTACGTTAAGCATCTTGATGATCTTACCGTTACGCGCTCAACCGAAAATGCATCGTCAAACCAATTATCGAACAAAAGTAAAACATCGGCACGAGAAAAAAAACAAGAGTGCCCCAACGGTTTGTTTTATTGAAGATAAGCAAAAAAGCACGGCGGCAACATATGCCCGCTATCTGCAAGCAAGCTATCTTCACACAAGAGGCAAGGCGGCCGACGCATTCAAAGCCTATCAATACCTACTCGCTCAAGAACCATCACCTTATACCTATGACGGATTTGTTCGGTTACTTTTTGATACCGGACAATTTAAGGGTATTGTTTCACTCTATGAAAACAAAACAGCAATTCTTGAAACGGCCTTTAAGGATAACCTCGAGTTTCAACTCATGGTGGCGCAAGCGTATCTAAATACCGATCAAGAAATAAAGGCGACAAGCCTCTTTACTGCATTAGCGGAAAAACATCCTGATAACGAACAAGTTGCATACTACACAGCAATATCACTCATACAAAACAATCAACTTGAAAAAGCGCTTTCATTCATTGATGAATGCCTTGAAAAACCAGTCTTACACTCAAAATTCTTTTTATTCTATTTTCTCAAATCAAAAATCTACCTTCAATCAAATCAACCAGCGCAAGCTCTTGCAATGATTGAAAAAAGTCTTGAAGCTTTTCCCAAATTTGATCGCGGCTGGTTATTTAAAGCCGTACTCCTGGAACAACAAGGCAAAATTAACGACGCTATTTCTGGTTATAAAAAATTCCTCGACCTTGTCGGTTCTGAAGAGACTATTGCCAAGCAACTCGTCCAACTTCTTTTTTCACAAAAACGATATAGTGAAGCAGCTCATTATCTGAAAAAAATGAGAAATCACGTACCAGAATATCATTTTGATTTAGCACTGATTGAATTCAAGGCAGAAAATTACATCTCAGCTCTCGAACACATTAATACATGTCTTAGTAAGACGCCTGACTTCAAACAAGCTCGTCTGCTTAAAACCGAAATTCTTTTGGCACAAAAAAACCCACAAGCAGCGCTCGCCTTTTTAAAAGATTGGCTTATTAAAAACCCCCAAGATAGCTCGACTATTCACACTATTTTATTGTTAAAAAATTCAGGAATATCGCGTCCTGAAATCATCAAAACAATCGAAGATGTTAATCGTGCAAGTACACCCTCGCTCGGCATACTCAGCGCGCTAGCAGATTTATGCATTGAAAATGGCAACTACAAAGAAGGTATTGTTTACTATCACAGCATCTTCAGGCTCTCACAAGATGAACAACTTAAATCAAAAATTCTTTACCATATTGCTTATGTATTGTTTTCCGTTAAAGATTACAAGAACCTCGATAGTTTTATACCTAAAGCGTTAAATTATGTCGCCACGTCACCGAATCTTTATAACCTTATCGCTTTTTACTATGTTCAAACCAATCAAAACCTAGACAAAGCTCTTGATTTTATTGATAAAGCTCTGGCGCTCAACCCAAGTTCGCCCTATTTTTTAGACACCAAAGGCCTCGTGCTTATTAAAATTGGAAAAAAAACCGAGGCGCTTGATATATTGAATCAAGCTTTATCTGCGGCACCAAACGACAATACTATTATTGAACACCTTGAGCTTGCTCATGAACAATAAACAAGAAACATTATGCGCCGTTGCCAGCGGTTCTGGCGGACATATTCTGCCCGCGCTTATTGTTTCAAACTCGTGGCACAAACAACACCCGCAAGGCGATGTGATTTTTTGCACCGGTACTTCATCACTTGATAAAAAGATTCTTGAAAATTATCCTTTTATTTCATCAATTATCAATTTTTCAATAGCCAAATTCAGTCCAAAAAAGATTTGGCTTTATCCGATCATATTGCTTCAAATTCTCTGGTCGCTGGGTAAAAGTTTCTGGATAATTATCAAGCATCGCCCCACAAAAATCGTGAGCACCGGCGGACTCATCGCAATTCCATTGTGCTTGGCCGGTCGATTACTTGGTAGCAAGATAGAGATTTATGAATTGAACGTTGTCCCCGGAAAAGCGGTCAAACTGCTCATGCCGCTGGCACATATTATCCATATACCATTTAAGGCAACACAAAAACATTGTCACGCGTTTGGCATGAATTTCGAGCGTAAATGCCGTCCGTGTAATTACCCTATTAGATTTACCGAACAAGACAAAAACATTGATAAATTGATGGTCATCAAAAACATTAACACCATGATCACTAAAGACTCTTTACCTTTTGAAACCAGCAGAAAAACAATCTTTTTACTTGGTGGTTCGCAAGGCTCATTGATGCTCAATAATGCCCTCAAGCAATTTTTGCAGATTGGAGTAGACCATAACACCTTGCAATCAATCCAAGTCATTCATCAAACCGGAAATTTAGATAATTTTAATTGGGCCGATTTTTACCAAAAGCTCGGTATCCCAGCTTTAACCTTTTCATATTATGAACACGTTAAAGATTTTTATGGTCTTGCCAACCTTGTCATTTGCCGCGCCGGTGCCGGAACCATTTTTGAGGTCGCTTTTTTTGGCAAGCCATGTATTGTCATTCCACTCATTGCAACATCTACATCTCATCAAGTTGATAACGCCAGAGAAATCAGCGCCCAATATCCGCATCTTTTTACCATGATAGAACAAAGGACCGTGGCGACCAACCCGGCCTTGCTTTATCAAACTATTTTGGACAAAATTTAAGTCTCTTTGTCACCCCGGGCTCGATCCGGGGTCCATCCTGATATTTGGTTAATTTTAAGATGGATGCTCGGGCAAGCCCAAGCATGACAAGAGATGACAAAAAGCATAACGGAACAGACGCCGGTATCCTTTTTTTCCAAAAATTTGTATCATAATGCGAACGATTATTTTAACTTCCAAGACATCCCCCCTTGAAACCCCCTAAAGGAATTTAACATGTTGCCCAAACTTTTACATATCTATGGTCCACTATGGATTCACTCATACGGCGTAATGATTGCCTTTGGATTTTTGGTCTTTTTATGGCTCACTTACCGCCATCCCAAGCGCATTGAATTGATCTCAGGGGAACAATACCTTAATGTCGTTTTCCTTGGACTCCTTGCCGGAATTATTGGGGGCAGATTATTGTTTGTTTTCAGCGAATGGGAACATTTTTTGCGTTATCCTCTGGAAATAATTGCGCTCTGGGAACCTGGATTTACGGTACTTGGATCAATAATTGGTGTCTTGATAGCCGTTCCGATTTACCTGGTATATCACCGCATCAAACCCCTTCAGCTTATAGACCTTGCCTGCCAATACGCACCACTTATGCAGGCTATTGCCCGATCTGGTTGTTTATTTGCCGGCTGTTGTTACGGCAGAATAGCCGCAGACCTTCCTTGGTCAATAACCTTTACAAATCCTGACGGATTTGCGCCGTTACAACTACCACTCCACCCGACTCAAATATACCTGGGCTTATCTTCATTATGCATTTTCATCATCATGATGATTATCGCAAAAATAGGCACGACTAAACCTGGGCAGCTATCGTTTATCTACCTAATCCTTGAGTCAATTTCTCGCTACACCCTTGATTTTTGGCGCGGAGACCGAGGACAATTAACCGAAATTTCGTTAGGTTCATCGACAAGCTTTATGCTTTCGGCCCCTCAGATCTATTCAGCAACTTTTTTTGGGCTCTGCCTTATCGGACTGATTATCGTAAGCTGGAAAAAACACAAAGCAACTTCCTAATGCCGCAAGGAAACTAAATGTCGCTGTTTAACTACATCAAGTCGAACCTTTCTATCGTTGACATTATCTCTGAGTACGTACATCTCAAACAAGCCGGAAACTACTGGAAAGGCCCCTGTCCATTCCACGCCGAAAAAGATGCCTCATTTACGGTAAGCCCGGATAAACAAATTTTTTACTGTTTCGGCTGCCAAGCATCTGGCGACGTTATTGCCTTTATCGCTAAAACCGAAAATCTGTCTCAAATAGAAGCCGTACACCATATGATCGACCGCTACAAAATAGCCGTCCCTAACGATTTGCTCCAAAAAATCGGTGGTTCATCGCAGTCGCTCAAAGAAAAAGAGATATTTTTTCATATATGTACATCGGTTGCAACCTGGGCACATCAAAACTTTTTGCGTGACCATCTTGCATCAAGCTATATTGCCCAACGAGGCCTAACCCAAGAAACAGTTAAGCGGTTCAATATCGGCTATTTTCCCAGCGGGGTTAACAACCTTAATGCCTTTTTAAAATCGATGGCTAAAGAAGGCATCCTAGCTAAAGATCTTCTTGAGCACGGCATCATTATGGAAGGTCGAGCTCAGTTTTACTCGTCCTTTGAAGAACGGATCATCTTCCCCATTCGCGACAATCTTGGCCGACATTGTGGATTTGGCGGACGAATCTTTAAAACCGGCGACGACCGAGCAAAATACTACAATAGCAAAGAATCTGAAGGCTTTATCAAAGGAAAGATATTGTTTGGCTTTGATTTGGCAAAAAAATCTATGCAAGAAAAGGAATTTGCCTTTCTGGTCGAGGGATACCTGGACTGCATAACCATGGTTCAATATGGCTACACTAATACCGTGGCAACCCTAGGTACCGCATGCACCCACGAACACCTCAAAATGCTCGCACGGCACATCAAAACGCTCTATGTCCTCTATGACGGCGACAACGCAGGCCAAAATGCCATGCTCCGCCTCACCGAACTCTGCTGGGAAGTTAATCTGGAGATGAAGGTTATCCAACTCCCGCCCAAAGAAGATCCTGCGTCGCTGCTTGTTGGCAATGGAGACCTAACCTCCTATACCCTCAATGCCCTTGATATTTTCACCTTTTTCATTCAAACGCTTTCAACAAATTTTTTACAAAAAACCCTATCTGAAAAGGTAGGCTTAGCCGAAAAAATTACCAATATCATTGCCCGCATTAACGACGAATTTAAGCAAGACATCCTCCTTCAGCAAGCATCAAATGTCATGCAATTGCCCTTACAGTCACTCAAAGCACTTACGCTCAAACAACGGCACCGGCACAGTCAGCAAGAGGCCCGAACTCCAATTACACCCCCTCCAACACCAACCGATGAACCACCACAAGAACAAGACGTTTCGGTCCTAGAAGAAAAAATATTTTCTGTTATAATGAATAACATTGGCAAAAACAAAACGCCACTTATAATAGATCATGAATTGCTACCATACTTTTCTACTCGCATGCAGACACTGCTTAAAACATATGAAACCGTCAAGCAACAAGGAACAGATAATCTCTGGAATACCTTTCTTGACAGTCTAGATGAGCAGACAAAGTCCTGGGTTGTTCGAGTAAGCTTAAAGTATGACGATACCGCTGGTTCAGAATCTTTTGAGCAATTGGTATCACGTTTTTGCAAGCTCAATTGGAAAAACATCGTTAAACAGATTAAAGAAGAAATTCAAGCGGCACGAGAAATAAACGACGTAGAACGCCTTAACGAAATACTTGGAACTTTTTTAAAACTTAAACAAGGAATCCAAAGCAGGGGACTTATATGACCAAAGCACGCGTCAAAATAAACCGGGGTAAGGCGGTAAAACACACCAAAAAAGCTAAAGCTCTAACGCAAAAAAAAGCCACACCAAAAAAAACAAAGGCTTTGCGAGCGCCATCACGCGTAACGCAAAAAAAAGTTAAAAAGATTATTAAAAAAGTTGCCCCTAGCAAACATAAAGTTGTAAGCAAGATAGTCAAAAAAGTGGTTAAGAAAGTTGCCCCTGGCAAAAGTCGCTTCATCAAAAAAGCAGCTCCGATAAAAGTGGCTAAAAAAGTAACTGCTTCGATTGCCAAAAAAGGTATCAAGGCCCCAAGCAAAATTCTTGTTAAAAAAAGTGCTCCAATTATTGCTCGCGTAGCGCCCAAAAAAGCAACCCCGTCAGTTCAACCGGCCAAAGCACCAAAAACACCTGTAAAAAAACTTCCTGTAATAAAAGCACAACCTGTTATTGCCAAGGCACCCGCACCAAAAGTAATTGCACCGACCCCAAGTATTCAAGCTAAAACACCACAAAAAAACCAGGGTCAACAATCTATGTTTAGCCAAGAGCAACCAGCTACAGGGAAAAAAACTGTTTCAAAAAAAGCAGCCCCGACACAAAAAGAAAAAGACCTGCTTAAAAAAAAGATAACTCCAGCAGAAGTATTAAAAAAGCCAATAATGCTAATGGACGATGATGGCGGAGAAGGGCTTGAAGATTCAACCGATCTCATTATCCATGAAGGCGAAGATCATGCCGTCAACTCAATCAAAAGCGTCGAAAAACAAGTTGAGCTTTTGCTTGAAAAAGGTAAAAATGAAGGCGTTTTAACCTACGAAGAATTGCTATCATTCACCACAAAGCACAAAATAAGCGAAGAAGATTCAAACGAATTACTCCGTTTATTAGAAAAAGAAAACATCGATCTTATTTCACAAGAAGAATTAGAATCGATGCCTACCGATTATGAAGCAAGCCTTGAAACAACCGGCGAAGAATCTGCTCAGTCCTTTGATCCACTGAAAAAAAATCTTGAAACATCTATTGAACACATAGAACTTTCAGGCGATTTAGAAGAAGACTCAGAGCTTGAAAAGCTTAAAAGTCTCAGCGAACCAAGCCAACTTAACGATCCAGTTAAGTTATATCTCAAAGAAATTGGCAAAATTCCTCTGCTCAACAAAACTACCGAAAAAGTTATCGCCGATAAAATTGCTGCTGGCAAACGTGATTCGATTGACACAATCTCGCAATTTCCGTTTGTTGCAAAAGAATTAATGAGCTTAGAAGAAAGACTAAATCGAGAACCACTCTTCTTAAAAGAAATAATTCAGTTCTCCGATTTTGACGAAGACAACTCACCTAAATTTGAAGAAGAACGTCAAAAGCTTATTAAACAGATCAATGGCATCAAAGACCTTGTTGCGAATGAAGATAAAATCTATCGCTCCTACCGCAATTTATTAAGTGATGAATCAAAGAAAAAAGAAATGTTTGCCGCTGTTGAAAATAACCGCACCCAAATCATTATCGCGATTCGCACCATAAAACTTTCGAATAAGCAAATCCGTAAATTTGGCAAAAAGATAGAAAAGATCGTCTCAAAAATCCAGGAACGCGAAGACGAAAACAAGATCTGCGAAGAAAAACTTAAATTTTACAAGGGTTTAAAAAATCCGAAACCAGATGATCTTGAGCAAATAAACCAACTTGAAACAACAATCAAAAGCGGTCAGAAGATTGTCAAAAAAACAGAGTCTGAATCAGGTCTATCTAAAGAAAAAATTCTTAAACTCTTTAGATCGTTTTCAATCTCCCAACGCAAAGACAAAGAAGCAAAAGACGACTTGGCTAGAGCAAACCTTCGATTGGTTGTCAATATCGCCAAAAAATACATTAACCGCGGACTCCACTTTTTGGATCTCATCCAAGAGGGAAACATCGGTTTATTAAAAGCGGTAGAAAAATTTGAATTCGAACGAGGATTCAAATTTTCAACCTATGCAACATGGTGGATCAGGCAAGCTATAACTCGTGCAATTGCAGATCAGTCACGTACGATCCGCGTACCAGTACACATGGTTGAAACACTCAGCAAGATCAACAAAATTACGCGTAACTACGTCCAAGAAATGGGACGAGAACCATCATTTGCTGAACTATCTAAAGAACTTAATCTTGATGAAAAGAAAATTAAAAACATTATCAAGATTTCTAAAGAACCAGTTTCTCTTGAAACCCCTGTTGGTGATAGCGATGACACATACCTAAAAGACTTTATTGAAGACGAAAACGAATACTCACCAGTAGACGCCGTTGTTAATGAAGATCTGAAAGAAAAGGTTCGTGAAATCCTTAAATCACTTACACCACGTGAAGAAAAAGTACTTAAGATGCGCTTTGGTATCGACGTTGCCTCAGAACATACGCTTGAAGAAGTTGGTAAAGACTTTTCTGTTACCCGCGAACGTATTCGACAAATTGAGGTCAAAGCCTTGCGCAAACTCAGGCACCCATCACGAGCAAAGAAACTGCAAACATTCTTTGAAAAAGAATTTGATGGCTCTAATTCATCATCATCAAACGACTTAATTGAATAAAATGTAAGGAGGGCTCAATGCCCTCCTACTCCTCCCCAAAAAGAAACCGGCAATGAAAATCTTCCATCTCATTACCAGCCTAAAAATCGGTGGCGCGGAAAGCGCTTTGATAAATTTTCTAACTGCTGCCAATAATAATCCACATGAACATGTTGTTGCCTATTTTCATCCTGGCCCAAATCTTGAAAAAATTCATGCGCTCAATATTACGACGCATCACATAACCGGATTAATTTCTTATACTGACCCAATCGGCCTCTGGAAACTTGCACGACTTATTAAACAAGAGCAACCTAATATTATTCACAGCGCATTATGGTCAGCCAATATCATCGGTCGACTCATGGCAAAATATTTTTCGCTCCCCATTATCTGCGATATCCATGGTAATAGTTTTGATGAAGGTAAATTTAGAAATTGGTTTGATCGCCAAACCGTTGGCTATGCGACAAAAATCGTTGCGGTGTCTACTTCAACGCATGACACATACCATACAAACATCATAGCTCAACTCAAAGACCCTAACCTCGCAAATAACTTAATAACAATCAATAATGGCATTGATTGTCCGTCGGTTTGCTCGCGCGCTCAAAAGCATCAACTTAAGCGTGCCGATTTTGGACTCACCGACAACGATTTTGTCATTGGCGCCCTTGGCAGACTCGAACCAATTAAGTCATACGACATACTTATAAAAGCTTTCAGGGAGGTGCAGGAAGGAACGGCCTGCGGTAAAAATAGTCATAAAAAAACAACCCTCATGATCGTTGGTGGTGGCAGCCAAGAACAAACGCTTAAAACGTTATGTTCAGACCTTGGGATAAGCGAAAAAGTAATCTTTGTAGGATATCGTACCGATGCTATAAGTTTTTACCCGCTATTCGATTGCTTTGTCCTTTCGTCTCAAAGTGAAGGATTATCAATAGCACTTCTTGAAGCACTTTGCTTTGGGCTTCCCATTATCACCACAAACCAAACGCCTATACACGATGTCATCGAACACAATGTCAATGGACTCATTGTGCCAACCAACAATATCCAAGCACTTGCCGAGGCTATAAAAAGTTTACGTGAAAACAATGACTTGCGTATTTCAATGCAAAAAGCCAACAAGGCTCTCGTAGCCGACAGATTTTCGCTAAAAAAAACCATTACATCTTACCACAAGATCTATACCGAAAAAGCTGTGCTTTTTTCAGACAAAAACAAAACTCGTTTGTAATTTTTACATATAATTCCTGTGTAACTATGCCACCAAAAAACAGTACTAAATCACACAATCAGAAAACTTTTCATGCGAATAATTTTGATAAAATTTTCAAAAAATCCTATTGCATTTTCGTGGGAGCTGGTGTAAGATAATTTTATATTAATTAGATAACCTCCATTTCCCCTGTCCAAGACGTTCGTCTGGATGGGGGTTTTTTTTGAAACGATTGATTATATGAAAAAATTTAAAGCTATCATTGCCTACGACGGCACCGATTTTTTTGGTTGGCAAATTCAACCAAAAGCACAAACTATTACATCATGTCTTCAGGAAACATTTAATAAAGTATTCAAACAATCAATAAGTATTGCCGGCGCCTCAAGAACCGACACCGGCGTCCATGCTCTTGGTCAAGTTGCAAAATTTTCCGTAGATCTCAATCTGCCAGCAAAAACCATTCAAGATGCTTGGAACAATGCACTACCCAAAAGCATTCACATCAAAGAATTGCACCATATCGAAACCGACTTTCATCCGTGCAAAAACGTCATACAAAAAACATATGACTACCACCTTTTCCTCAAGCGCCCGCTTCCTTTTCTTGCACGGTTTGGTTGGCACTATGAATTTATTGACCGAGTTGATTTTGAAAAGTTTGCTCAAGTGCTTAATTTTTACGAAGGCAAACATAACTTTGCTTCATTTTGCAAAATTGAAGATGAAGACAAATCAACTATTCGCACTATCGATCACATAACCATTACCAAGCTACCCCACTTTGGAGCTCTGCGCGTTACCATAAAAGGCCAATCGTTTTTGCGCTTTCAAATACGTAGAATGATTGGATATGCGCTTGATGTTGCACGCCGCAAAGATTTACAAGTATCCTATATACAGGAAATGCTTGCTAACCCAAATCCTCAACAAAAACTGTTAAAAGCTGATGGTTGTGGTCTTTGTTTACGAAAGGTTTTGTACAATGAACTTATTACCTTATAAAGAATTTTTAATGCGCAGTATTTCAGGCGCCGTTTTACTCGGATGCATGGCGGGATCATATTTTCACTCGATTGCCATGTTCTCTTTTTTACTCATCGCAGTACTTTTAGTTATACTCTTTTTTGAGTGGCCGGCACTCATGCCAACTTCACCAATCCGCTATTTTTTTGTTAGCATCATTTACCCATTTTTTCCATTTGCTTGTCTCATTTACCTCAATTATCGATACCATTATGACAGCATGTGGCTCCCTCTCTATCCATTTTTAATTGCCTGGGCCGCCGATACCTTTGGCTATATTGTCGGCAAAGCAATTGGCCGCAATAAGATGTGTCCAAACATCAGCCCCGGAAAATCGTGGGAAGGTTTTATTGGCAGCATGATTGGCATTATGCTCATCAATCTTCTCATTCTTCCAAAAATAACTGCCGCCCCTTTTTCATACTACGCCGACTTTTGGTATATTCTCGGCCCTACTATGGGCTGGATATTTTTCACACTCTTCTGCCTTTGCCAAACAACTATAGCCTTTCTGGGTGGAATGTTCATATCAAAACTTAAACGAAGCAGCGGCGTAAAAGACGCTGGGACAATATTGCCAGGACATGGTGGTTTCCTTGATCGATTCGATTCGGTTTTAACCACCGTTTTATTCGTATGGATTATTATTTGGACTAAAAAACTTTTGCGTTGAAAAAAAATAAGCTCGCGTTAAACTCTGCAATTAAATAACAAATGCAACAAAGCGGGAGCTTATATGCCTTTCTTAATCGCACTCATTTTTTTGTTAATAACTCAAAGCGCCCAAGGTGCTTATGAGGCACAAGAAGAAGCAATAAGTTACGAGATCCCATTCGCACAACCATCGGGTTATGAAGTACAATCAGCACTTATGTATGCGCTCGATAATATCATCTTATTCGCCAGAGTCTACATCATGGATCCACGAGTAATAAACACAAAAAAAGCGCTTTATCTATGCAAGAATCTTTTTGATGCTATTACGCAACTCATATTACTGGAGGCCGAAAACCCTATGTTCGGCACATCTTTTAATAATGAAACAATTAACGAAATAGAAAAATTGAAAACAATATATACGCCATATGGCATTGAAAAAACAATTATCAGAAAGCGTTTTGCAATAATTCTTGAGAATCTTTTAACCGTGGCTGAAATCCCACGAATCTATGGTTGCGCTTCGCTTGAACACTACATCTTATGTGAAAACATTGAAAAAAAAGTTCTAGAAATACAATCGTTTTTTTTATTTCCCCAAAGTACTATCTCAAGCCCATTATGAAACCAGTCACCGTCATCACCCACCCAAATATAGCTTTGATTAAATACTGGGGAAAACGAGACGAAGTTTTACACCTGCCAACCAAATCAAGTCTATCGGTCGGCCTTGGTAGTTTGGCCACGCAAACAACCATCGCTTCAACATCTGAGCTAATCGACCAAATAATCATAAATGGCGAAACTGCAACACCTCGCATTGCTCAGCCAATTTTGGATTTTTTAACACTCTTTAAAAATATGTATAATATCAACCAAGCAATTGCGATAACAACGAGCAACAACTTTCCAACGGCGGCCGGGTTAGCTAGCTCCGCCAGCGGTTTTGCCGCTCTTGCTATCGCGCTTAATACCTTTTTTGATCTACAATTATCACGAGCAAAATTATCAGAACTGGCTCGCCGCGGGTCTGGTTCGGCCTGCCGTTCACTTTTTGGCGGCTTTGTAATATGGAACCAAGGCAAACAAACGGACGGTCACGACTCAATTGCCGAACAACTTTTTACCGCAAACCATTGGCCTGAATTTCGTATTATTGTGGTAGTCGTATCGGGAGAGCCTAAGAAAATCAGTTCGCGCCTTGCGATGCAAAGCTCGGTAAACACAAGCCCTTTTTATGCTCAATGGCTTAAGGAATCTGAACAACGCTTACTTAAAATGCAAAAGGCCCTTGCGGAAAAAGACTTTGGTACTGTTGGCCAACTAGCCGAAGATGATTGCCTCGGTATGCACAAAACCATGCACACAAGCCAACCATCAATAACTTTTTGGTCGCCAGCAACTCAGGTTATTATGCAATCCGTCATCGAACTAAGAACCAAGCACAATGTCCCTTGTTATTTCACCATCGATGCCGGCCCAAACGTCAAAATTTTGTGCCTCGACAACAATGTTTCATCAATTCTTGAGTATATAAAGACAATCCCGGACGTTAGTTATTGCATTACCAGCAAAATTGCACGCGATCCTCAATAAAAAGAGGCGCTGCATAAAGCAACGCCTTTTCATTAACCACAATAGCATTAACCTTTTAAGATAATATTCTAACCCCTAACCAAGCAGACATCATAACTAAACTAATGGCACCTATCCATGCCGCAACATCAATCTGTGAAAGCCTTTGTACTTTTTGTTCTTCCAGCTTTATATATTGCATAATCAGTTCTTCAAGTCGCCCATCGAGTTTTTGCATCCCACCCTCGGTTTTGCCTTGCAAAGCTTCTTGCCTGCAATCATCAAGAAATTTTTTGAGCGCAAGAAGATTATCAATATCTACCAATCTCGTTTGTGCACCATTATTTTTTTGCGAGTCTTGATTCATGACACTGTCTATCTCAGCAGCTAAAGAACGATCCTGAGGAACCACCGCTTCTTGCCCATAAGCAAGACTATAACATCCTCCCATTAACAATAAGCTCAACCCAACGTTTTTTATATTCATGATCGAATCCCTTCCCCTTAGTCCCCACCAAAAAGCTTCCTATTCCTTCTATATTTTTGCATAATCACCATCAAAGACTCAATCACTTTGACACAAGGAACACTATCGGTGCTAACCATCAAAGTCCCCGGCAAACTTATGCTCGCAGGCGAATGGGCAATACTAGAACCAGGCAATCGTTGCATCGTAATGGCCGTTGATAAATACCTTTCGGCCACTATTACGTCAAGTGACACATTTATCTTTAATTTGCCTGACCTTAATTTACCCCCGATTGAAGTGATCTATAAAAATGGGTACCAGTTCCCCACTAAAACCCTTACTCAAGAACAAACACAAAAGTTCTCCATGTGCAAAATGGCAACAGAAATTGCATTGAGGTATATATCAAGATGGATCCCGGATCAAGTCCGGGATGACAAAAGGAAAAGCGTCCGATTCAACCTTCCTAACCGTTTTTGTCATGCTGAACTTGATTCAGCATCCATCCTAGAAAAATGGAATCCAGAGCCATTCAAACTTACTATTACATCAGAAATTTCAGCCATCACAATGCCAAATGGAAACCAACACAAAATTGGATTTGGCAGCAGCGCCGCCGCGGTTGTTGCGACCATTAAGGCAATTTTTGCATTTTATGAACAGGACATAACAAATGAACAAATATTCAAGATCGCTGTTATTGCCCATTATGAAGCACAAGGTAATTGCGGAAGCGGATTTGACATTGCCGCGGCAACATATGGTACAACACTTGTATATAAACGATTCGACCCAACATGGCTGGAAAAACAAATAGAAAATGTTATAACGCAGGCCGTTCCCTCCTGCACCTCCCTAAGAAATATCGTTACTCAACCCTGGCCTGACCTAAAAATTACCCCAATTAAGCTTCCAGAAAATCTTATTGTGCTTGTTGGTTTTTCTGGTAAAAGCGCAAATACTTCGGCACTCATCAATGCCATGAATGATTACAAAAAACGCGAAGCTAAGACATATCAATGCTTGATAAGCGAGATCAATAATATTGTGACAAGCCTTGAATACTCCTTATATGCGGGCCGTTCCCTCCCGCCCCTCCCTGAAAAAAATGGCAGCCCCCTTTTCAATTGCATTAATCAAAATCGAACCATCCTTGCCGAGCTTGCACAAAAATCTGGCATAGATCTTGAACCCGACCAACTCACCAATCTTATCTCTATTGCCCAAAAGCATGGCGCTGCCGCAAAATTTTCTGGCGCTGGTGGTGGTGACTGTGGAATAGCATTATGCACCGACCAAGCAATTGCCGAAAAAATTAAACGTGACTGGCAAGCGGCTGGCATTTTAGTAATCGACATTCATACACTTTAACTCTGTAAAACTTATGTTAGACTATTGCTGAATAATAATGCCTATTTTGTCATCACGGGCTTAACCCATAACTGTCCAAACTGTTGAAATAACCAATTTTTCTTGCTTGTCATCCTCGGACTTGCTCCGAGGATCCATCTTATTTTTTTTAATCTTAAGATGGCATACAAAGCAGAAGCCTTGGCGAAGGATGGATGCTCGGGGCAAGCCCAAGCATGACAAAAGAAAGATAAAAAAAGACAATGCTGTTTTTTTAAAGAGTGTGTAATCCTATGTTCAATTCACCAATTGCCGCATGGCGCCAATTTAATACACATTACCGGCTCGAAGGTACAAAATGTACCGCTTGCGAAAAAGTACATTTACCCGCGGTAAAATATTGTTCATGTGGAAGCAAAGAACTAGAATCGCACCGACTATCCCCCCAGGGAACCCTTTTATCATTCACACAAGTCACCACGCCTCCGGCAGACTTTAAACACATGGCTCCGTATTGCATTGGGCTTATACAACTAGATCAAGGCCCACGCATTGTTGCGCAACTTGCCGATGTTACACTCGATGCTCTAAGTATTGGTATGCGCGTAAAAGGAGTTTTGCGTAAATTGTATGCACACAAACAAGGGATTATTTATTACGGTATTAAATTTGTTTCACTAAAAAGTGGTGAGCTAATATGATTGGCGGATTTGGCAAAGTGATTCTGCTCGGCGAGCACTTTGTCGTCTATGGGCTACCAGCACTCGTTACAACACTCAACTTGGTGACAACTGCACAGATTGAAGAGCTAGAAAAAGCTGAAATTCTCATCATCGATAATCGACCCAAAGGCCCCAATTATAAACCACGCAAATACGACGAGTATAAAAGCATGGCACATTCAGTTCTCACGTCAATGGGCATTGCACCGCACGGTTGGAGCATAACCCTAAGCGGAACATTACCGGTCACCAACGGAGGCATCGGTGCAAGTGCTGCAGCCGCCGTTGCCATAGCGAGAGCAATTGACCAAAGTTTTTCACTCAACTGGTCTGATGAGCAAATTAATCAAGCCGCATTTTGTGGAGAACAAGAAATCCATGGCACACCAAGTGGCATCGACAACACAGCTGCAACATTTGGTGGCACGTTTATCTTTACCAAAGAAACCAACCAAACGATAAAACAACCAATATCGTTAAACACGCCACTTCATTTGATACTTGCCGATAGCGGTCGGCCAACCAACACCAAATCTGTGATAGCTGCTGTCAGCGCATTGCGCACACAAAATGCTCAAGCAATAGCACATACTTTTGAAAAATATCATCAGCTTTTTACCGATGGCCAGAAGGCGCTCACGGAAGGCAACCTCAAAGAATTTGGTAATGCTATGACCAAAAACCACCGCCTACTCAATGAGCTTGGGGTATCAAGTCCGGAACTTGATTTTCTTGTTAATCTCGCACTAAACACAGGAGCTCTTGGTGCAAAATTAACGGGAACCGGATGTGGCGGCATTATGATTGCTTTGGCCGCAAATGCTCAAGACCAAAAAACCATTGCTCAAGAAATTAATAAAGCCGGATTTTTTACCCTGCAACAAACCATTAGCGCTACACAATCTCAAAACAAACCAGTGCCTTTTATTGGGCCCCTTGTACCGTTTGATAAAAAACATGCTAAACTAGGTTGATTAGATTAACGTAAGCCACTGTTTGCGTATTATGTAATGACTACTAAGGAGTTTTTTATGAGCAGTAACCAATACATCCGTCACCGTGCTTTAATAACCACCTTCTTTAGTTTATTTATCACCCTTGGCCTATTGGCAACAAGCATAGAACCTGGTTGGCTTGTCATTCTTGATGGAACATCTTCTGCTGGTAAATCATCGGTAGCTCGCCACCTAAAAAGCAAACTTTTAAACAAAACAAAGCGTTCATTTAACTATGAATCTCTTGACGACTTTAACACCAGAAAAGAAGATGCAGAAAAAAAAACACAGGCAAGCAAATCACACCATTCAACACCAAAAAGCATGTCCAGCAGAAGTCTCGAACGCTCGGAAGATACTGAGGATCGCAGCGATTCTGAAGATGAGGACGATGAAGATGATGACGACGACGATTCTCAAGCAGATTATCTGCAATATATAAAAGACTTGGCAACTAATGGCAAAAATGTTGTTGGTGACACCGTATTGCGCGACGATCAAGACATAAAAGAATATAAATCGATTATTGGAAAAGACGACAAAACCATTTGTGCCCTCGTTTACTGCCCAGCCGTTGAAGTCCCTCGTCGCGTTGAAGCCCGAAATCTCTCTGGCAATAAGGATGAAGAACGCACCCTCTATCAAGCCATTTCTCAAATTCCAGACATGTTTGCAATTACCTCAAAAGCAACAGTGCAAACAATCGATTCCGTAACAAAAAAAGAGGTCGAGCAAATTCTTAAACCCCTAAAAAAAGAACTCGAAAAAGACAACAAGAAAAAACGCAAAGAGGGAAAAAAAGAAGATAACGTCAAAAAAACCATACAAGTTTTACGCTCTGAACTTTATCCTAAAAAAGGTAAAACTGCATTCATTCAACCAAAAATGAAACACGACGTTGTCGCCATTAATTCGCGCCAAAATGGCCCAGCTGTTGCAGCTGATAAAATTGTTGATTGTATTGTCGATCGCATGAATAAGCGTAAATCTCGCCAAAAAAAATAACAAAACCCCCGAAGTCTTTCGCCCTCGAGGGTTTTATATATAATCAAACTAGACTTAGAAATTCAATGCCAATTGACCACCAAAGGTGTGTGGATCTAGCACATTTTTACCATTAATTGGTAACTTATAGAAGATGCTCAATTGAGGCTTACACGTCATCTTTGTATTAACCTTGTAAGAATCCCAATTCAACTGGAATATCGCGCTATGAGTATTCCATTCTTGCAAACTGTTAGCACTATTAACGACATTATTATCAAATTTATTTGTCTTTAGCACAAGGCTATCAGTATCATGCTTGGTGTATTCATAAGCTGTTTTAAGAGAGAAGCCTTGCCAAAGATGAACACCCTTTGCATAGAGATTGAACTTCCAGGTCAGCCCATGATCTTTATATGCACGCCCTTTATTAAGCAACAAAATTTCTGTTTGATTCATCGTAGTTTTCATACGATAATCGGCAGCACTATCAAGAAGCGCAATAAACTCAGTATCAAGACCAAGCTTGAGATGATGCTTCATGTTTAATGCAAGGCCAACACCAAAAGGAATGCCAACAGCGCCATCATGTCCCAACGGAACACTAAACACTTTATCAACGTCATGTCGGCTACTTGTTGGAATCGAAACGCCGCCCTTAAAATAAACGTATACTGTGCGAATCCACTCTTTATCTTGCTTGTATAATCGGCCCCACTTAAGCATGGCAACAAGGTCACCAACGCCTATTTTGCTCCAGCTACCAAAATCCAAATCCTTATCAATCGCTTTGATTTTTGCCTTGAGAACATCTGGCGTTGTCATCCAATCATCAAAAAATTGATTGGTGCCCACGGGCATCTTATTAAGCGGATCGATGGTCATCTGCACATCCTTAACATGCACATTTCTAATCGGCATATAGACACTAAGCTGCACGTTCCCTTCAAAAAGTTTTACCGGCAACTTGTAATCGGAAAATAATGTTACATCAAGTTGATCAAATGAACCTCGAAAATCTGCCAACATCTTTTCAGAATCTGGCACACTACCAAACGCCGACATATAGGGCAAAAGAATAGGCTTACCCATAAGCATATCGACCACGCGTTCACGGTCGTTATGAAGCTGCAAAACGTTTTTCTTTTTGCTGTTCCAGTTATGTGCGCTACTTGTACTTCCATATTCTGCTTGAGCACCCAAACGAAATTGTGTTTGAGGAACTTTATACAAAGCTAAATTTGGATCAAATGGTTGGAAAAAATTTGTTGGCGCAAAAGCGGCGGCCGTTTGTGCAACCAGAGCTAGAGTCAAAGCCCCAAGCGCTATCTTACTCATTAATTTCATCAAAACCCTTTCTTAATGTTTTTACTCGTTAAATAACAACAACACCACCATTATATGGAGCGATAAAACAACCAGAAACATCATCAAATATTGGTGCGCCAACATTGGTAACGTTCTTATCAACAAACATCTCTGCCCGCTGGTTTACATTTTTCAGTGGCACCTTGGTAACCAAATGCTCCGTTGGGCTATTAACCACAACCACTCCATCACCAACGTCAAAGTTTAGATAAAATTTGGTAAATTGCGTAACGGTATTTATCGTCGAAGCAGCAACTCTGGCTGCCCCAACCTTGCTCATATCAACATCATAATGATTCAGCTTTGCATCATCTTTGGTAAAGTTGGCAAACAATACATATAAGTCGCCCGTTGTTTCTGTCTTCGACTTATAATTAATCTGTACCGCTGGCCCATCTTCTTTTGTTGATATAGGAGTAGGATTCAACGTACCACCAGATTTGCTCGCCAACCATAAGCCAGGAGATTCTGTATCTTCTTCACCAATTTTTCCCGTTGCCGCTAATAGAATCAAGTCTGTTCCCAAAACAACCATATCTGATAAATAACCAACCGTATCCAATTTTGCTGGCATATATTCTGTTGCAACAAGCGGAACTGGGTTTGCCGCCCTGAATTTATCAGCACCCAACGCAATTGAATAAATAGCCGTATCGGTCATTACCAATAAATTATTATTTTTGCCAGAAGTAATCTTGCGAATATTCTTGAATCTATTATCGGTCAACTGCTTAAATGTCAAACCACCAATTTGGCTATTTGTTCCGTCGAAACTACTGAATCCTTTTCCATCAGCTGCACTCAAGACAGTCAAGCCATTATATCCGGCGGCAAACAACCATGCTTGACCATTCGCTTCAGCGATAGCAGTGCACACAATTGGTGCAATATCTTTAAGTGCTTGATCAGCAAAAGTAAAAACGTTATTAATATTAAATTCATCTGCTGATCTGAGCGTCCCTTGTGTTTGATCAGCCATCACGACAAAGCTCAACGTATCGTAACCAACGGCAACCATCGCCGCAAGCGTATTGTTAGCAAAACCAGGAGTATTTTTGTCATAAGCAAAAAGATTGAAAATACCATTATCGCTTACCGGAAATGCGTTGTGCATAACGGCTTTTAAAGCAGTTGGGGGAATGGCCATTAAATCTTCTGGCGTAAGCGCCAGGTTGCCACCACCTGTCAATTCAATGGTGTTGAAATCTGATACATAGTCTGCTGATTTCAAGAACATGTATTTGTTGGTAAATGGATCGAAAACGGCAGCCTTAATGCGTTGCAATGAATTATCAACGTGCCTCCATTGAGTCCAACCATTAATAATGCCATTTTTGTCAAAGAGCGCCGTTGACTTTACAAGCCCAGCTTTTAAAGGGGTATTGCCACCCAATGCCATATAAACACTATCATCGCCATCAGTAAAGATATCGGTGCCCAATGCAACATCAATCAAGTCGTTATTGCCACCAACCACAACGGCAACGTCGTCAAAAATTGGTAATTCGGACATATTTAAGGCAGGAGCATCGAACGTTGCAACGCCATTTGCCACCTTTGAAATGGTACCCTTATCGGCTTCTACCGATCCACCCATTAACGGTAATGCGCAAATAAGATTTTTGTCTACTGACCCAACTTTTGTAATAACATTGGTAATCAAGTAGTTATGGCCACGTGGTGTTGTCCTGAGGCTGGCCATCTTACCGGCCGTTAGGGCTATATCATCATTACCATTGTTACCAAATGGGTTAACGACGCGCGCCTTACCGGTTGCATCATCATTGGCATCAAGTGTTTGAGCCTTTGGATATCCTGCACCTGCAAAATAATTAGCAACCATACGCGTTGAATCGTTGGCCGAAACTTTTTGGTTGGTATACGGAAGCGCTGCCGCTTGTAAAAGTTTATTTGTATCGGCAACAGTAGCTGCATCTGCAACACCAGCTGCAGCGGCGACAATATTTTTAAGTGATTTTCCTAATGGCTTAAGCAGAGGAGCAGCTGCGCCAACAGTATCAAAATATGAACTAGGTACTTTATCTGTTTCTTTGGCGCCGATATTTTTCGCCGATGCTTTTGCAGCTGACATTGTTGACGGATCTGCTGATGAATAGCCGTCAGTATCAACATAAACATCAATTCCAGCAATCTTACTTATTGCCGCATCATAGGCAATAACTTTTGTAATATAATTTTTAGCGTTTGCTGCCGTTGGGGTTGTTTTGTAGGTTTTCATTGCTTTGATGGCGGTATCATATTCGTCTGTTTTATCATTATTAGCACCCAAGCCACACTTATTAGCAATAGCATCAAAATCAAGTAATGCCGTTGCAGCCGTTGCGGCAACGATAGAATGGTTAGCATCGGCAGGATAACCGGCAATCTCGTATGATTTTTTAGCGGCTAAAGCCATCTCTGAATACGCAATATTGTCGACGTATATTTGAGCGGCTGCTCGTGGCTTTGCAGCCTTATCAGCTGCCGCTGCGTCATATGCAGCACCAACCGAATTTGCAGCATATATTGCATCAACCCACGTAATTAAATCGTTTTCTGTTTTTATTTTGTTAATTGCGTCATAAATCTTACGAAGGATTGTAACTTGAGGCTGTTGCGTCGATATAGTATATCCCGAAGCAAATGTAGCTGTCGTAGTTTTATTAGCATCACTGACGGTAGCAATCGCTTCAGCAACCACACATGCCGCATTGGCTATCGCAACCTTTTTTGCCGCCATTTCAACATCTAATCGTGGAGCGGCCATATCTTTAACAATTGGGGATAAAACAAAGCTTGTCTTTGCTGCTGCTGTTTCTGTTTTTTCTGTTTTATCAATGCGCCCAACAAGCATTGAACAAACACCGCCTTCTTTTTCTTTGTCGTCACGTTTGACGCCAGAAAGCCCAACATAAAGACGATTAACATTATCGTTCCAATACATGTTAACGTCTTCGGTTAATTCAGCGCCAGCGATACCCGTTGTATCGTCCCACTTAATAGCAAGCGGTTTGGTTGCACTAAACGCAGCTGTTGCAGCATTAACCGCATGATCATTTTTTAGGGCAGCAGGAGCGGCGTCTTTTACTGCCTTTTCAAAATCAGTTGGTTCATATTGGGTTAAATCATTAGGATTAAGAATCGCGATGCCACGATTATTACCATCTACCGCGGACCACGCTTTACCGGCCCCTGGAACGGCGGCAAATACATAACTACCGTTAGCGGCAATCGCGCTGATTGGTTTATCAACATCGGTCGGAGCGCTATCTTTAAGCGCAACCTTATTGATGGTAACCACTTCTTTGTTTGCACCGCTTACTTTGTAGATCTTTTCGTCACCAACGGTCAAAATTGGATCATTACCACATAATACAAGATTGTTTATAACTTTATTTGAGATGGAATTATCGATGGCTGTTTTATCTGCTGCTTTTAGGGCTGGCGCAAAAGGGGTAATTGTAACACCAGTTCCGTCTCTTTTTATTTCAACATTGGTTAAAGCATGATCTGGATTTTTGCTATCTTTATTTGTCGCGCCAAGATAAGCATAACCAGACCCTTTGGCAACCGGACCAAAATTAATATCGGTACCAATTTTTGTTGTTACCACCGGCAACCCATCACTAAAACATAACCCGACGGTTGCTAACAAAAGCGACAATATTTTTTTTCTCATCATAGATCTCCCTTTGCGATTATTAAATGAATTGATCATAAATTTACTCCAACAATTAAACTGCTTAATGAATAATTATGTAAGGATAGGATGGATCCTGAATCAAGTTCAGGATGACAAAAAGTCATCACGTTATTCTTCATCCTTTTTTAATTTTTGAATTACATCAGCGGTCAGTCCTGTAATTTTTGCAATAATGGCTTTATCGATACCTTCGGCCAACATATTGCGAGCAACTTCAAGCGAACGTTCATCACGGCCTTCGTCACGGCCTTCTTCACGCCCCTTCATTTCAGCCGTTTTCAATACACCTTTTTCAACCCGTAATGTATCAACCTGTTGCTTATATAATGCCAAATCCCTCATGGTCCAAGCACTTTGAGTTAATACATGAAATGCATTAGAAAATGGTTTTGTGTTTTGAAGTGTTGAAGGAATCTCTTCTATTTCTTCTGCGTGCTTAAGAAAATAAATCCATTTATCAATAAGCGAATCGTCCTGCGTTATCTCTTTTTTGAATTTAGGCAGCTCAATAAAATGATATGCCGTTAGATCAAGATCGCGATATTGGTCTTGTATATCAAGCGTGTAATGATGCGTCAAATAACGGTCATGGCGAGGAAATAACGTGTAATTAACAATACCAACAAAAATAATCGGTAATAAGTTTTGGTATTCTTCTGCAACTTGCAACTGAACTGAAATACCACAGGAACTATAATACTGAGCCCGTTGAGCAAAGTTGTGATAGTCTTGATTCTGCATTTCAATAATGTACTGATATCCACGCTCATCGGTACAACGAATATCAACAATACTAAATTTTTGGCGCAACGTTTCTAAGTGATTATTTGGATCATTAAATTCAACGTTAACAATGCGTTTTCCTTCGGGAAGTTCCAAGACACTGTTTAAAAAGCTTATGGTTAATTCCCTATTGGCTGGTGTTCCAAAAAGCTTTTTGAATACCATATCGCTTCGGGGACTAAGAAATACCATGTTATTCCTTATATTTTTACATCATATACGCAAACAAAATAATTATTGCTTGCTGAGTATATCACAACCCGCTCTCTTGTTCACGTTCAAATATATGAACAGCAACCGTAGTTCCAATTCCGCCCATATTATGCGTTAACCCAAAACGAGCATCGGGCACTTGACGAGCATTTGCTTTTCCTCGTAATTGCAAAACAATCTCAACGGCTTGTGCAATTCCAGTTGCACCAATGGGATGGCCTTTTGCTTTGAGGCCGCCGGAAGGATTAATGAGATAAGATGGTAGGGCGTTCCCTTCCGCCGTCGCCAAGGCTATGGCGGACAAGCCAACACCCCCCTGGAATGCAGCCATACCGGGAGCAGAAAAGCCTAAATCCTCGAGCGCAATAATCTCAGCCATCGTAAATGCATCGTGCACCTCGGCAACATTAACCATATCGGGCGTAATGCCCGCTTGAGCAAATGCGCGCGCGGCCGAATTTTTGGTAGCAGCAAATGAAGTAAGGGTTGGCCGAGCAGCGATTGTCATCGTGTCGGTTGCTTGAGAAGAGGCGATGATATTTACGCCAGCCAAATCACCGCCATTTTGGCAACGAGTGCTTCCCAAAATAATTGTCGCCGCACCATCAGAAATTGGTGAACAATCAAGGAGTGATAATGGATCGGCAATCATTGGTGATCGCATCACATCATCAATCGAAATTTTTTTGCGTATATGCGCCAACGGATTGAGTAATGCATGCGCATGGTTTTTGACACTCACAGCCGCAAGGTGTTCGCGCCCAATACCATAGGTATGAAAATACTGACGTGTCACCAACGCAAACAACGAGGCAAATGAAGCCCCGGCCATATATTCAGCATCACGCAAACAGGCGCCCATAAGTCCGGCGGTCACGGTTGCAGGATCAACGTCGGTCATTTTTTCTACACCGCTTATCATAACCACACGCGCAGAACCGGACATAATTGCCATCACGCCAGCCGCTAATGCCATACCTCCCGAAGCGCATGCAGATTCGATGCGTATTGAAGGAACCGAGACGCCAAGAACATCGGCAGCCAATGCACCAAGATGACCTTGTCCGCCCCATAATTCAGCACCAATATTGGCCACAAAAAGCATATCAATATCTGAAGGTTTAAGATGGGCATCACGTAATGCTTCGTGTTGCGATTGAGCTAAAAGGTCGGCAAGGCTGTGATGCCATAATTCACCAAACGGTGTACACCCAATTCCTAATACAGGAATTTTCATCGATCACCCCCGTGAACAATTTCCATAATGCGCCGATATTGTTGATACGTTACATATTCCTTACGCGCAATATAATCGGCAGTTATTGGAGCACGTGCTCGCCGCGGAATAAGATGCTCGGTAGTACGCAACAATAAGGCATCTGAACCGCTTCCACTCCCATAACTAACAACCAATATTCGTTGATCGGGTTGCGCATTATCAAGAACCGCGGTCAGGCCAAGTAACGTTGCCGCGCTATAAGTATTACCCACATTTGGGGCAAGAAGGCCATGGGTTAAAGCGTCTTTAGAAAATCCAAGACGCTTGGCTATATTTACCGGAAAGCGACCATTGGGTTGGTGAAAAATAACGTGGTCAATATCGGACGGAGATAAATTAACTTGGCGTAAAATTTCTTGAGTAATCGTAGCAACATGATGAAAATATGCTGGCTCGGCGGTAAACCGTCCGGTGTGTTCTGGATAATTTTCGGTAGGTCGGCGCCAAAAATCTGGTGTGTCGGTGGTTAGGGAACACGTATGTTCGATAATGGCTAATAAGGATTGATTAGCAATATTAGCGGGCCGTTCCCTCCCGCACCTCCCCGGAAAATCAATATCACAAATGGATACGCCGGCCGTTCCCTCCGGCACCTCCCCGGAATAGTCATTATCCCGAGCAACAATAAATGCTGCACCACCGGCCGCCGCTGTATATTCAAGAATATCGCCCGGAGCAGCTTGTGCCGTATCGGCACCAATAGCAAGCGCATGAGTTGCCATGCCTGAACCGACCAAAGAGCAACAGGTCATAAGTGCAGCCGTTCCTGCTTTGCAGGCAAATTCAAGATCGGCCGCGTGACTAAATTTGTTAATACCTAATGCTTGAGCAACCATAGTTGCGGTCGGCTTGACGGCATATACATGGCTCTCACTCCCCACAAAAATTGCATTAATGATATCGGCAGAAATACCGGCGCGAGCAAGCGCATTAACTGATGCAGCAACGGCGATAGTAGTTGTATCTTCATCAATTGATGGGACTACTTTTTCGTGCACTGCAATACTGGCAAAAATTTTTTCCCAATCGTTTGACCATGCTTGAGCAATATCAGAACCTTTGAGGCGCCAACGAGGTAAGTATGCACCGTATCCCAAGATACCGGTGATCACAATTTATCCTGAGTTGCTGAAGTTGCTAAAGAATTATTAGGGGGGTTTAGGGGGGAACGCCCTACAATAATAAGAAGTTCTTTAGCCCGATCAAAAGAAATTTTATCTTCATCAACCATGCGCCGCGCAATATCATCAACCAAGTTATGTGGAATGCCGGCGTTAATGGCAACGTTACGACTATGTAATCGCATGTGCCCTTTTTGAATTCCTTCACTTGCCAACGCTTTAAGCGCCGCGAAATTTTGTGCTAAACCAACGGCCGCCATAATACCCGCAAGTTCGGCTGCTGTTTGTACACCAAGAATTTTCAAACATAAAGAAGCAATTGAATTACTTTTGGTCGTACCACCAACAACGCCAACAGCTAATGGCATGCGAAGTGTGCCAACCAAATCTCCATGTTCATTAAGTTCATAATGGGTTAATGGTTGATATGAAGATTCGTAACAAACCGTTGCCGCAAATCCATGAGCTCCTGCCTCAACGGCACGGAAGTCATTCCCTGTTGCCAAGGCAACAGCATCAACACCATTCATAATCCCTTTGTTATGCGTCACCGCGCGATGCGGATCAACACAGGCAAAGGTATAAACATCCAATAATGCTTCAATTAATTCTTTACCAAGAAGCTCATGTTTCCAGGTTGCCGTGGCAGTAACCATCCGGCTGGTTGCCAAATTAGAAACAATTTTTGCGCGCGCGGTTCCACCAATAGCATCAACAATAACTGGTGCCAAGGCTTCAAGCATACTATTAACAATATTGGCGCCCATGGCATCTTTAACATTAACCAGCAGATGAATAACTAAAAATAATCCACGCGGTGATTGCAACTCACGTATAGAGAGTTCGCGAGCACCACCACCAATAGTTACCAAAAATGGATCTTGTGCATTGGCTATCGCCAAAAAAGAATCGGTTAGACTAGAAAAGGCCTTTTCGGCCTTTTTAAAATCATCAATGCCAACAATTAATAGTTGGCCTATCATAATCGGATCGTCAGCACAAACCGAAAATCCGCCATTTGGGCGCGCAAGTTTTGCAGCATTACAGGCGCCGGCAACAACACTTGGTTCTTCTGTTGCCATTGGAATCAAATAGTCTTTGCCATTGATGATAAAATTAGTCGCAATTCCGAGCGGAATGACAATACCAGAAACAACATTTTCGATTGTTGGATCGTATACATAACCATCAACGGTACGCACCAACTTAAGAAGCTCAACCTCTTCATCTGATAAATGAGCAAACGATTTGACGAAAGCTAATCGCTCTTGCCAATTTTTTTTGTAAAAATCTTTAACATGGCTTGATTTTGCAATCATATGAACATACTACCTTAACCAAGTTCTCCATTCCTTTTATCTTGGAAAACTATACACCGCGAAGCTCATTTTGTCATCACTTCTTTCTTGGCAAAAAGCAGAAAAATCATAAACTTGAAACACCAGTATAAAAAATAATATTAAAGGATCAATGATATGAAACATAATGATGCTCAAACAACGGTCTTAGAACTCAAAAATGCGGTTAAAAAATTTCGCGAAGATCGTGAGTGGGGTCAATTTCATACCCCACAAAACTTGGCCATGGACATCTGCGTAGAAGCATCAGAATTGCTTGAACTTTTTTTGTGGAAAGACACGCAAACGGTTAAGCAAATGCTTAATGATAACGCTGAATTCAAGCAAAACCTTAAGGATGAACTTGGGGACATACTTCAATCATGCCTTGGATTTGCCGATACGCTTGGCTTTGATGTCTCAACAATTCTTTTGGAAAAACTTGAAAAAACGGCGTTAAAATATCCGATTGAAGAAATTAAAGGCAAAGCCAGCAAACGCTAGCGTCGCGCTAAAAAGTCTCGGTAAACCGCAAGCACTTCTTCAATAACACTATCATCTTCCATAGTCGTCACATCGCCAAGAGGAGTATTATGCACCATTGCCTTAAGCACTCGACGCATAATTTTTCCTGATCTTGTTTTAGGTAATTTGGTAAGGATGTGGACACCCGATGGGGTTACAAATTTTCCAATGCGTTCTTGGACGCAAACAATAAGTTCTTTTTCTAGGGAGGTACAGGAGGGAACGGCCTGTAGATTATCTCCAAGGCGTTCCCCCTTGGAAAACCCCCTAGAGATATTTTGGGCGGACGAATATTCATCTCTCAAAATAACAAAGACCACAACCGTTTCCCCCTTAATATCATCGGTCACTCCAATAGCCGCCGCCTCGGCAACCGCCGAATGCGTAAGCATAGCCGATTCAATTTCAGCAGTCCCAACACGATGGCCAGCAATATTAAGCACTTCGTCGGCGCGGCCCAACATCCAAAAATAACCATCAGCATCTTTTATGGCATAATCGCCAGAAAAATACATGCCGGGAAAACGTTCCCAATAAGTTTTGAGGTATCGCTCTTGGTCTTGGCCAAAAAAACCAAGCGGCATTCCGGGCCACGGTTTTTTGATTACCAAAAAGCCGCGTGTTTCTGCCTCAACCGGCTCACCAAATTCATCTACAACTCCAGCCTCGATGCCTGGTAATGGTTGAGCAACCGAACCTGGCTTAATGGATCCTGAAACAAGTTCAGGATGACAAAATGCCGTTGGAGCAATCATAAAACCACCTGTTTCGGTCTGCCACCACGTATCAATAATCGGGCAACGCTGGCCGCCAACAACATCGTTATACCAATGCCATACCTGCGGATTAAGCGGTTCACCAACTGAGCCTAAGACTTGTAAGCTAGAAAGATCATGTTTGCGTACTAATGCATCGCCCAACTTCATAAAAAATCTCAAAGCGGTCGGTGCCGTATAAAAAATAGTTACTTTATATCGTTCAATAAGTTGCCACCAAATATCTGGTTGCGGACTATCAGGTGCACCATCGTACATCACCATCGTAGCACCGTGCATAAGTGGCCCATAAGCTACATAAGAATGTCCGGTAATCCATCCAATATCGGCGGTACACCAATAAACCGATGATTCATTAATATTAAATGCCCATTTTATCGTTGAATAAACATAGGTTAGATAACCGCCGGTCGAATGCATAATGCCTTTTGGTTTTCCTGTTGAGCCGGAGGTGTATAAAACAAAAAGTGGATGCGATGATTCAACGGGTTCGGGTAATACATAATATTCTTCAAGGCGTTCCCCCTTGGCAAACCCCCTAAGAATGGAATCAACTAAAACAACACTAACGCCGGATGTCTGCTCAACCGCTTTATCAACAAACTCCTTTAATGGAATTCGTTTGCCGCGCCTAATATCAAAATCGGTAGTTACTACTATTTTGGCACCAACGTCAGTAATCCGATCACGTAATGCGTCTGCGCCAAAGCCAGAAAATACGACGACGTGAATTGCGCCAAGCCGAGCAATAGCCAACATAGTTGCAACCGCTTCAGGAATCATGGGCAAATAGACCACAACGGTATCACCCTTTTTTACACCAAGAAGGCGTAACTCAAATGCAATGCGATTAGTTAATTCATAAAGCTCTTGATAGCTTACGCTTCGCTTGTCGCCCTTTTCATTTTCCCATAAAATTGCGGTATGTTCGCCACGGCCAGCTTGTATATGGACATCCAAACAAGCATGCGAGGCATTAATAAGCCCGCCCTTAAACCAGCTGTAAAAAGGTGTTATTCCGTCAAGAACCTTTGTCCATTTTTTAAACCATGGTAGCTTTTCGGCCTGAGCTTCCCACAATGCAATATCTTCTATCAATAAATTTTTCATACGACCTTACTCTTTTATTTTTTCACAGAACTTATTCCCGCCCATAGTTTGTCAGTATTTTTATAATCTTGCAAAAGGGTTACCCAAAACTGCTATGCTTTTATTAATGGGGAGGGCTCGTAAATGAACAGCCTTCAGGGAGGTGCAGGAGGGAACGGCTTGCATAACAACTCCCTTATACTACTTCTGTTCAAAACAATTAAAGGGCCACTTTATGAATATACAAAGGATCAAAAAAAACAGTTTTTTGCTCTTCCTTATGCCTATTTTTGGCATACTCATTTTTCTTATGTGCGCACTTTCAAGCATTTTTTTCAAAACCTATCTCAAAACATTGTTTCATTACCTTGGTATTTCACAAATCATCAAACTCTCAGAAAGTAACACCTACCCTTTTACCATTCTCCTACTCTTTACCGCCCTTTTCCTTTTTGTCATCATTCGCCGCAACGTTAAAGCCTCGCTTTTATCATTTTTAATCTTTTTCGCTTCTTATGGAATCTATGGTTACTTGTTTGCCACCATCCAAGCTCTTGGTTTTTTCACCAAACCACTATTACCATCCCTACTCATCGCATCATTTTTGGGATCAGTTGTTGTAATTAAAAAGATCAAAGCCTTGCTGAATGTAAAAAACATCACCCCCGGGGTACAAAATCTCATTGAATGTTCCCTATGGACAAGTATCTTCTTGGTTTTCAGCAAAATGTTTTATCCTCTTATACGGCCAGATCTCATCAATTTTGCACCATTTACCTGGACACAGCGACTAATCGGGCTATCTGAGGCATCTATCTTTTTCGGCTTTTTTGCCATATGCTTATCAGCTCTTATCTGCCTTGTTATACTTCAAAGCCCAAAGTGGGATAAATTATTTAAACGTTGTTAGGGAGGTGCAGGGCAGTCCTTAATTTGATTCAATTAGGATGGATCCCGGATCGGTGTCCGGGATGACAAAAAAGATAAAAAACACAAAAACACAAATCCGTTAAAATTATGAAATTAATAAACTATTTTTTATTTCTATGCCTAATATGCAGCTTACCAACCAATAGTGCATATGGGTTATTCAGCTCATCAGCAAAACCAAAAGTGGTTATGATCAATCCGGCCGGCGACGCTAAAAATACCGGGCGTAAATTATCCAATAACTACGAACGCTCGATAGCCTTTAAAATTGCCGAACGGCTTGCAAAAGCACTTGAAGACCGATATGAAATGAAAGTAATTCTTACTCGCGTTCCAGGAGACGAATTAGTCCATCTACAAAACGCCTCATTTGCCAATCGCACCAATATCGACCTCTTTATCAACATAAATATTTATAAAGAAGATCATGAAAAACCACGGCTACAGGTTTATCATCGCATGCTTGATCCTTTAGCCGATCTTGCTAGACGGAGCTATCCGCCTCTTGATTTGGCGCCGGTAAGCCACGTACATATGCGCAATATCAACAAAACAAAATCATTCGGTGAGCGAATTAACATGACGCTCACACAACCAGATTATCAAAAACTATTTGATTTTTCAGGGGTAAGCGGACTTCCTATCAAACCGCTTGAAGGCATTATTGCTCCTGCATTTCTTTTTGATATTGGCCTTAACGATGAAGAAAAATGGCCATTATTTGTCGAACCAATTGCTTCATCCCTTAAATTTTTACTCGAATATTAGATCTCTTCTGAAACCTATTTAACATAAATAGTAACGATTGTTTTTTATCTTTAAACAATATTAATACTGCCAAATTTGTCATCCCGGGCTTGATCCGGGATCCATCTTATTTTTCTTCTGGTCCAAAAACTCCTTCATATAAATCATTCCATTCTGGATTCAGTTCTTCTATGAGAGCGATTTTCCACTCTCGCTTCCAATTCTTAAGGTGCTGATCAATTCAAAGAAGAAGATGTCCTGCCATCCGAAGCTACAAGTCCAAGGGGCGCATAGCATAGGATGGATCCCGGATCAAGCCCGGGATGACAAATTAGGTGGTATTATAAATAAAAAAATAGAAAGAATTATCCAGGATTGCCACAAATTTATGGTTTCAAAAGAGGTCTATTAGAGAAGGGCCGGATGTTCCGGCCCTTCTTCATGCGTCCTTCTAGAATCCCGTTTGTGGTGAATGCCCGCCATAGCCACGATAGGGCGAACGGGTTTATTTCTTTTTCAACACTACTACTTTCGAAGCCGCTGGTTTTGCAGTTTTCGCTGCTGCTTTTGCTGCATCCGCCTTCTTTTTGGCTAACGCCTCTTTCTTTTTTGCTTCGGCTATGGCCACTGCCTTCTTTTTCTCTTCAAGCTTTGCCACAGCTTCTTTGTCTGCCTTTAACTTGGCTGCCGCTGCTTTTTTCTCCTCGGCTGCCGCCGCCGCTTTTTGTTTAGCCGTCATTTTTGGCGCAGGTTTTGCAACAATTGCTTGGGCAACCGCTGGTTTCGCACTTTCTTGCGCAACAGGAGGAACCGGAACAAATAATGACAATAGCGCATCAATGCTTTTTGGCGCGGGCACGGCCAAATTAGGTGCCGGTGCTTGAACCGTTCCTTGTGATGAAACTGGTTGAACAGCTACAGGCTCCGGTTTAGTCACAGCAACCTCAACATCGCCCTTATGGTATGTGTTACCTGCAGTATCGAGACAAAATATCGTCCCGGCAGCATTAACTGCTATACGACCAATTCCTGTGGCTATTTTTCCACTCGCTCCCATAACAGCGGTCCAATTGCCATTAGCATATTGCCACAATTCCTTATTAGGACTAATACCAAAAACATTATCTTTATTACCAACAGCAACAGATGCTAACTGAACACCAGGCATGTCAATCCACTTACCATTGTCATACTTAAATACACGGCCAACAGCATTTACCCCAACAACGGTACCATCAAGACCAGCCGCAACGGCCGCGCCAACTTGTGGTGCACGCGCAATCCAACCGGTTGCCGTAAATTGGTAAATTGTCTTCTCGGTCAAACTTACCGCCCATATACTATCCGAATTACCTGCTGAAATACCATCAAGCGTCAACGTTGTATTTGTTGGATCAAGCCTTGCCCAGGTGTTGTTAGCTAAATTACAGTTATAGGCAAAACCATCCTTACTCAACGCTACCAAGTGACCATCTGATGTTGCTGAAACATCCTTAAAGAGAAGTGTATTCCCCTGAGCATCAACGGCAACTTGCTTAACCCATGCAGCTGGCTTTGTAATTTCTTTGTTGTTATAACGCCACAATGAACCATCACGAGCAACGCACCATGCCTCGATTCCTCTATCTTTACTACCAACGGTAATTGCCAATGCATTTCCAGCGTCTGGCTTAAAGTCGGATGGTAAATTAACAGGAATTACAGCGGCAGCGAGCGCTGCTTGCCGTGCTTGTTCATCGGCTATCGCTTTATCTGCCAATGCCTTATCGGCAGCTATTTTTGCGTCAGCATCAGCTTTTGCTTTTGCTTCCGCGTCCTGTTTTGCCTTAAGTTCCGCAGCAACTTTTTCCGCTTCTTGCTTGGCTTTCAACTCGGCGGCCTCTTGTTGTGCTTTTGCTTCGGCTTCAGCTTTTGCTTTTGCTTCCGTCTCCTGTTTTGCCTTAAGTTCCGCAGCAACTTTTTCCGCTTCTTGCTTAGCTTTAAGTTCTGCAGCCGCC
>CAZGPI010000002.1:0-108782 GCA_964527595.1 uncultured Pseudomonadota bacterium | reverse complement strand
CTTATACGTACCCGCTTTGCCCAAATTCGTTAATGCATTATCAAGATCTAATTGCGTTGCATCGGCATTAACGGCGACACTAAGTGCTGTATCGATAATGCCGTTACGTCTTGCTATTTCATCATTAATAGCTTTTATCTTAGCGGCCGCTTTTTGCTTATCATCGGCACTCAAATATACCTTGGTTGCGGCTTGGTCGAGAATCGCTAAGTCTGCATCGCTTGCCGTTGCTTCAGTTAATGCAAGCTTTGCCGTCAAATCGGTCATAAATGTAGATCGACTATTAATTTCTTTAATGGCTTCTGTAAGATCTTGCTTCATAAATGGCTGTGCCGCAACACACAATGCTCTTAAGCCCTGCAGTGCCGTTATAGCAGAAGACTGTCCCGTTGCTGCCGGAGCTTGAACTTGTTGCGCTGCCACATTACCAAATAACAAAAGCAACAAAATGACTAAAATGTTTTTCCTTGAGAGACCTTGCATAAAAACTCCCTTTTTCCATGGTAGGTATTAAAAACTGGCTACTTTCGTAGACTTTATCAAACACTTCACGAAAAAAACAAGCCTTCGCAAATACTACTCCTTTGGTGCCTATATCGCTCAAAAAAACAATCATATGGTAAAAACAAGCTACCCAGAAAGCCCTAAAACTTTCTGGGTAGCTTGTGCAAAATTTCTTTAATATTTTAAAAAAACTTATCTTGTTGCTGGCACTGTTGCCGCAGCGGGTTGTGGCGTTAACGAAATTCCTGCCGCAGTGAGTACGTCAATAACCTTCTGGTAAATAATACCAGACAATCCTGCAAGCAACGTATTGTTTTTAAGTGAGTCTTGCATTCCTTTTGCGTCATTCGTTGACAAGAATGCCTTCAGAGATGCAATCTCTTTTGAATCAATTGAGGCAAAACCGTCAACAAATGTCATCACTGGTGGTAACACTCGGATGATTTTCTTATCAGTATAATATTTAACAAATTCTTTTAATTCATCAGCTTTTGTAATCAACGCATACGCTTTCCTCACCGGATCAAACGACCGCGAAACAGTCGCATCACCTGCCTTTTTTATCGCAGTAATCAAACCCTCAACAGTTGTCACGCTAGCTAGAGCAGTTTTTAAAGCAGCATCGTTCACAGAGTTTTGCAATTCAGTACGTTTTGTCGTAACAGCGGTGCTTGCCTTGAGAGCTGCCGCGTTGTCGGCAAAATATGGACCCGTTGCCGCCAACAATGCATCCAAATCTGCTTCTGTTGTTGTAATACCGTTAAGTACAGCCGTTACCCTTGTCGTTAAATCCATAGCAGATGCAATGCCACTTGCAAGCGCAATATTTTCAGTTTTTTTCAATTCGGTTGTCATTGTCGCAGCATTAGTCGTGGCATTATTAAGAACCGTAACGGCCGCTGCTATTGTTTTTGTATTGTCTTCACGTACTTTGGCGTCATTACGTAAGGTAGTAATTTTGCTAATATAGCCGCTAAGATCGGTTGCCGTAAAAGGCTTTGCCGAATTACACAAATCAATTAATGCTTGATAATCGCCTGAAAATTTAACAACTGGAGTTGCTGGTCCTGCTGTTACTGCCCCAGATCCCACGGGTGCCGGAGACATAGCATAAATATTACCAAGCACCCCGAAAAGTAAAAGCGCTATAACTAAAAATCTTGAAATTAAACGCATAAAACAACTCCTCACTAGTAAACTAAAAAAATGACCACCTTTATTAAAATTATCAAACCCATTTAAAAAAAAATATCAATTAAACAACATATTAATTTTAGCGCGACCAGAATTGAAAACAATTAATCTCCAATTCCGTACGGTTTTAAAAAGTACTTAATTCTATAAATCACACCGCCCTTATCCTTCAAGCTAGTAGCTTTTTTCGTATTTACGGGATCATTCAAAATTTTTTGTAAAGCTGAAACATCTAATGTAGCTTCAACCTTTTTCTTAAACTCTGACGTAAATTTCAATATCGCGTGCGCATCTTTTACGCGCTGATCATTAATAAGGATATCGATACTTAAAAAATCTCGCATTGAGTCTTCACACTCCAGCAACTCTTGTTCTGTGTTAGCTGTCCCAAGCAGCAAGATAAATCTATCGGCAACTCCGCCCTTATCTCTAAGCCTGCCGCGAAGACGTTGATACTCTTCCTTCGATAAAACAACTTTCAAATCGACAATGGTCTTTGCCCCCGCAATTGCACCCGGGAAGGCAAAGAAGCTACGCGCATCCTTTACCATAGACCATGACGTAAGGTCAGTCCCTTCTGGCACAAATGATTTTGCTACTTTTAATAAATCATTCAACGTAGATTCTGTATAATCAAAATTGAGCAGCAAACGCTCAAATGTTCTATTTACCTCGTTAGTTACCATTGCTGCAGTATCACCGCCCCTTATGAGAGTTGCAATATCCTTATGGTCATCAAATACTTTCTTTAATCCAGCAATATCGGTTGTTCCACGAAGTGTCTCCGGAAATTTCAGAGTTGCAATACGATCATCAATCGTCTTCTTGCTCGCCGAAAAATCGGCAAATGGTTGTGCCGCTGCGCACAAAAGACTCAAATCGTTCAACTTATCAATATCATTATTAATAGTGGCACTATTATCCTTTTCGGTTATAAATCCGGCAACTTTTATTGCAACTCCGCCCTTATCCTTTAGAAGAGCTGTCTTGTTTTTGTACTCAGGTTTCGATAATACTTCGATCAAACGTGGAACATTGCGCTCTGCTTGGTTAACCTCTGACGTAAATTTCAATATCGCGTGCGCATCTTTTACACGCTGATCATTACGGATATCGATACTTAAAAATCCTTGCACTGAGTCTACACACTCCAGCAACTCTTGTTCTGTGTTAGCTGTCCCAAGCAGCAAGATAAATCTATCGGCAACTCCGCCCTTATCTCTAAGCCTGCCGCGAAGACGTTGATACTCTTCCTTCGATAAAACAACTTTCAAATCGACAATGGTCTTTGCCCCCGCAATTGCACCCGGGAAGGCAAAGAAGCTACGCGCATCCTTTACCATAGACCATGACGTAAGGTCAGTCCCTTCTGGCACAAATGATTTTGCTACTTTTAATAAATCATTCAACGTAGATTCTGTATAATCAAAATTGAGCAGCAAACGCTCAAATGTTCTATTTACCTCGTTAGTTACCATTGCTGCAGTATCACCGCCCCTTATGAGAGTTGCAATATCCTTATGGTCATCAAATACTTTCTTTAATCCAGCAATATCGGTTGTTCCACGAAGTGTCTCCGGAAATTTCAGAGTTGCAATACGATCATCAATCGTCTTCTTGCTCGCCGAAAAATCGGCAAATGGTTGTGCCGCTGCGCACAAAAGACTCAAATCGTTCAACTTATCAATATCATTATTAATAGTGGCACTATTATCCTTTTCGGTTATAAATCCGGCAACTTTTATTGCAACTCCGCCCTTATCCTTTAGAAGAGCTGTCTTGTTTTTGTACTCAGGTTTCGATAATACTTCGATCAAACGTGGAACATTGCGCTCTGCTTGGTTAACCTCTGACGTAAATTTCAATATCGCGTGCGCATCTTTTACACGCTGATCATTACGGATATCGATACTTAAAAATCCTTGCACTGAGTCTACACACTCCAGCAACTCTTGTTCTGTGTTAGCTGTCCCAAGCAGCAAGATAAATCTATCGGCAACTCCGCCCTTATCTCTAAGCCTGCCGCTAATACGTCTATACTCTTCCTTCAATAAAACATATTTCAAATCGACAATGGTCTTTGCCCCCGCAATTGCACCGGAGAAGGCAATGAAGCTACGCGCATCTTTTACTACCGGATCATTCCCCTCAAAGGAAAACCCTACGGGCGCAAATAATTGTGCTACTTTTAATAAATCATTCAACGTAGATTCTGTATAATCAAATTTAAGCAGCAAGTTATCAACTTTGGTAATTACCGCGGCTACGACGTCTCTATAATTTATTACGTTCTTTGCGATGTTAATATTTTTATCCAATATATTCTTTAATCCAGTAATACCAGTAATATCTTGTGCCGCATTAACCTTATCCACAAAATCCACGAATTGTACTGGGATTGCCATTTCAACAACCCAATTATCACCACCATCAGAATATCTCCAGGCTGTCACTTCATAAATATTGTTGACACTCAATGCCGCAATCATACTCGCTTGATAATTATGTGAGTGCATTTTGTAATTACTAGAACCAGTACTGTTTACCAAAGTAATCCCACCAAGCACGGTATTCGTTAATGTCCATAACGCTCTACTGCCCAGAATTCCGCCATCGCTGGCTGCGCTCACTTCAAGTTGCCCAGAAGCCCCGCTAATACAAGACGCCCCACTGAGATGTAAATATAGGTTAGTTCCCTCAAATAATAACCTAACCCCGGAAACATTATTATTAACAACGGTGCCGAATGTTCCGCCGTCTACTACCAAATTAAAATTCATTGCCTTATTGCTCTTATCGGCATAGGTGCCAACCAAAAAACGATTATTCGCAGAGGGAACCGTCTTATTGGTAACCAAACCCAAGTATCTATTACCCGTTGCCGGATGCTTTAATCTAATAACATCGCCATATTTAATTTGTTGCGCTTCCATATTGCCAAGCGCCCCCAAAAACAAAAGAATAATGACTGTACATTTTGAGATAAAACGCATACCAAACTCCCTTTCTTTTTTGCATATAACAAATCACCCACTTTTACGAAATCTACCAAACCAATCATAAAGAAAACAATCTTTGGCTAATATATGGCTCAAAACGACTATGGCAATACCGCTCATTGCTCTCCAAATAGCGTTGTGCTATGCTCAGTTTGCTAAAAACGTTCTTAACCATGGTTGAGAGGACATTGTATGATAAATTTGTTTGCCGACCCCACCCTTCAAGGATATGCCTGGCTGGTAGCCGCACTTCTTTTGCTTTTATCAGAAATTGGCGCCCCCGGCCTTTTCTATTTTCTCTCTTTTTCGGCCGGCGCGACCGGTGCATCAATGGCCGCATTTTTGGGCGCCGACATTTATATTCAATGTCTTGTTGGCTTGGCCGTTGCTGCCATAACTTTTTTTGTAATGCGCGTGTATGTAAAACCAAGCACAAAACCATCACACAAAACCAATCTTGACGCACTCATGCACCAAGAAGCGGTGGTCATTGAACCGATTGAACCGCGTAAGACAGGGCGCGTTAAAGTCAAAGGTGAAGAATGGCCTGCCATAACCGAGACGGGATATATTTTGCATAAGGGTACCGTTGTGATGATTATGGGACTTGAAGGAAATAAATTAATCGTTAGATGATAAGATGAATCGTTCGTACCCATTCGACTACGCTCAGGGCGAACGATGTTTTTTAGATTTACCGATTTTCTTACCGTTCGTGGTAAGCGCCCATTCGACTGCGCCCTAAAAGGGCTCCGCTCAGGGTGAACGGAAAATTCTTAGTCCGCCGTTCGTGGTGAGCGTAGTCGAATCCACCGCCCGCAGGGCGAACGGCCTTCGGGGAGGCGCAAGATGGATGCTCGGGCAAGCCCAAGCATGACAAAATATGAAATTTGATTATTTCGCAAATACACACAAAAAAGAAAAGGGCCTTTTATGATCATGACCGCATTTCTCATCGCATTCGGAGTACTCATCATCGTTTTGGCAACGATCCTCATAAAGTCGACCTTCTTGGTCAGACAAGCAGAAGTAATTATTGTTGAACGACTCGGTAGTTTCCATCAAATTTTAACGTCCGGGATACACTTTATCGTCCCATTCATGGACCAAACACGCAGAATACTTTGGACATTCAGTAAAGAAGACATGCGCGGCAAGGTTTATCGATATCACGAATTTGTTGAACGTATCGATCTCCGCGAAACCGTTTACGATTTTCCAAAACAAAGCGTCATCACCAAAGACAACGTTACCATAGATCTCAGCGCCCTTTTGTACTATCAAATTACCAATCCACGCTCAGTTATGTATGAAGTGTCCAACCTTCCACTTTCGATTGAAAAGCTTACCCAAACAACCATGCGTAATATCATTGGTTCTTTGGACCTTGACGAGACTTTGACCTCGAGAGACAAAATCAATGAACGGCTCCGCCTTGTTCTTGATGATGCCAGCGAAAAATGGGGCGTAAAGATCAACCGCGTTGAATTACAAGAAATTCTTCCTCCGGCCGATATACGCGAAGCAATGGAAAAACAAATGCGTGCCGAACGTACACGCCGTGCTCAAATTCTAGAAGCCGAAGGTAACAAAATGTCAGCAATTCTAGAAGCAGAAGGCGACTACCAATCCAAAGTCACTAGAGCTAAGGGCGAAGCAGAATCTCGCCGCATATTTGCAGAAGCAGAATCTGATACCATCAAAATCATTAAAAATGCTTTACCAACGGCCGATCCACTTGCTTATCTTATCGCCATGAATTACATAAAAATACTCCCTGAAATGACCAAAGACAAAACAGGCAAAATGGTTATCCTTCCTTACGAATCTTCCGCCCTCATGGGTTCATTGACCTCGATTAAAGAACTATTTAAGCACTAAAAAAGGGCCACCTAGATAATCAAGCAGTTGAAAGCGGCACGATCGTGCCGCTAAACCTTGACGCCCAGCCAAAAAACAGTACCATTATTGAGTGGCCGGGGAGACTTTTCAATTCAATAAGATGGATGCTGAATCACGTTCAGCATGACAAATTTGTTATATATAAAGGGTGTGGGCGTGCTTTACTATCTTCGTTATCCGGTTTTTTTTGCGGCAGCATATGCTACGTTTATGTTTATGTCGCCATACTTTTTTAGCCAGAAAACACGTGAACCGCTTTATTCGACAAGCGATTTCAACCAAGACATGAGTAAAATGTACTGCGATATCGGATTGTCTTCCCAAAAAAGGCATGACTTTAAGTCGGCCATTAAAGCCTATACTATGGCCATCGAAAAAAACCCCTACTACCTTGAATGTTATGATTATCTCGGAACCTGTTTTGAATTGTGTCATCAGCTGGATAAGGCTCTTAAAACGTACTTAAAGGCAATGAGTATTAGTCCAAGCTTTATCGAAACACGCACAAAAACATTCAAAACGCTTCCCCCCCACGATCCCTTTGAAAATTCTCCACTGCCAGCAAAACAGTGCTGGAAAGGCCAACCTCTTGATAACAAAATTATTTATGTATACGCCGAAGCAGGGATTGGCGACACAATCTTTTTTCTTCGCTTCCTTCCTCAGATTATTAAACCCGGAACCAAAATTCTTTTTAAACCTCAACCGGAACTTTATACATTGCTCAAAGAAACACTTGGCAAAGATATTGAATTACTTAATGCAACCCAAGAACCGGACCCTTCAACCTTTGATTATTACACCCAATTGCACAGTATCCCAAGTAACATTAAAGCGAGCTATACCCAAATACCTTCGCGCAATGGATACCTCAACGCCAATGCAAAGAAGGTTGGTGAGTTTAAAAAAGCTTTTTTTGATAATCCATCGTTCAAAATTGGGATTGTTTGGCAAGGCAACCCAAACCATACAAACGATAAAAATCGCTCAATACCGCTTAGTTACTTCTCCCCATTAACAACCATCCCCGGAGTAAAGGTATACTCACTCCAAAAAGGTTATGGGGTAGAGCAATTAGAGAATAATCAGCCGAATACTCAGATCACTAATCTTGATCCTTATTTGCATGACTTTGCTGACAATGCCGCGGCCATAGAAAATCTCGACTTACTCATTAGCGTTGATACTGGCATGGCTCATTTGGGCGGAGCGCTTGGGAAACCAACATTGATACTCCTGCCATATGTCACCGACTGGCGATGGTTTGGTTATAGCGAGGGCGATCAAAGTTGCTGGTATTCGCGGGTGAAAAAATTCAGACAAAAAAAGGCTGGCAACTGGCAAGAAGTATTCGAACGCATCACAAAACAAATAACATATCTAACAACCAAAAAGGGATTCTAACTTGTTTAGACGCCTCATTCTTATAACATTTTTTTTCTGTTGCACCGGCATTGGCGCTCTTTTTTATTTATTTGAAAAAGAGTGGGTTGATTTCTCAAGCCTTGGCTATTATTCAAATGCAAAACCATCGATCGTTCTTGATGAAGAAGGCCGCGAGATCGGACGATTTGAGCTTGATCGCCGCGATCCAATAACATACGACAAAATGCCAGACATCCTGATTAAGGCATTTGTAGCCGCCGAAGATCACCACTTTTTTGAGCACACCGGAATATCGCTCAAAGGAATTGTCCGATCGTTTCTGGTTAACCTCTATCATGGCCGCGTTGTCCAAGGGGCCAGCACGATTACCCAACAGCTTGCTCGCGGTATGTTTTTGTACCATGACCGAACCATTTGGCGCAAAGTTCAGGAAATTTTTATTGCCTTTCAACTCGAACGGCAACTGAGCAAAGAACAAATCATGGAGCTTTACCTGAATAACATCTACTTTGGCCGAGGCACCTACGGCGTCGAAGCTGCTTGTAGAAGATTTTGGAACAAGCCGATGACTCAACTAACAACAGCCGACGCAGCTACCTTGGCAGCTGTTGCTGCATCAGCGCGCCTATATTCACCACTCAACGCACCATGCTCAGCAAAAAAGCGGCGCAATGTCATTATTACCTCAATGCTCAAAGAAGGCTTTATCACCTTAAAAGAAAGTGAACTTGCGCGAAAAGAAAAATTAAAGGTTCTTGATTTTGTCCAAGGCAACCCAATCCGCCTCTATATCCTTGAATGGATAAGGACGTGGGCAGAAAGCATTTGGGGCAAGGATGCGCTTTATCACAAAGGCCTCCGTATCCAAACATCAATAAATCTTGAGATTCAAGCGGCGGCAGAAAAATCATTTGCCAACGTTGTCAGCATTTTACGTAACCAAATCGGCGATGACCTTAATGGTGGACTTGTCTCAATAGAACCATCAACGGGCCAGGTCAAAGCATTTGTTGGTGGACTTAATTTTAAACAATCACAATTTAACCGAGCATTCCAAGCGCGCCGCCAAATGGGATCTTCGTTCAAACCATTTGTCTACACATATGCGGTTGAACGTAACATTGAACTTGATAGAGTTATGGTTGATGAACCAATAGAACTTACCATGCCAACAGGCCAATCCTGGACGCCTAAAAACTGGAACAATAGCTTTGATGGCCCAATGACACTCGCACGAGCACTCACCATGTCAAATAACATCATCACCATAAAGTTGTTCCTTGACCTCGGAATCAAAAATGTTGTTGAATGGGCCAAGCGATTTGGGTTTAAAAACAGCGTTCCACCATATCCTTCGGCCGCACTTGGAACAACCGAGGTTACGGTTGAAGAAAATTGTGCAGCGTTTAATATCTTTGCAACTAACGGGATGTACGTAAAACCATGTCTTGTTGAATGGGTAAAAGATGAATGGGGCGCAAAACTGTGGGAATATGAACCGGTAAAATATCGTGTCATCCCTAGCAAAGTGGCTTCAAAAATGATCAATGCCCTTTCGCATCGCATGACAATCAATAAACAGATATCAAAAATGGGCTGGTTTGACGCCGATAGTATTGGCAAAACGGGATCAACCAATGGCGCGGCAACCACCTGGTTTGTTGGCTCAACACCCGACCTGACAACGGCTGTATATGTCGGCCGCGATGACAATAAACCAATGGGAACACAGGTATTTGCAAGCGCAACGGCGTTCCCTATTTGGCTTGGACTTAACAATGCTATTCGGCATCCTAAAAAACATTTCTATATTGATCCTGATTTACATGAAGTTGCCATTGATTGGTCAACGGGCTTATCTGGCTCGTATCAGCCAATGATTAATCCACAAGAAACTATGTCGATTGTGACGATTCTTAAGGGGTAGTTTAAGTAAAAATGCCCAAAGCATCAGCCGACGCCCTTCGTGGCTATGGACGACAGGTCCGCATTGGGCTACGTCACGTTCGCTGGCAACGGCCAGCACCATGAGCATAATCACAACTTATTCTTTTTTGTCATGCTTGGGCTTGCCCCGAGCATCCATCCGAAATCTACAATCTTTTTTGCCCCCTTGTCACCCTGAACGTGATTCAGGGTCCATCTTAACAATGATCCGTTAAGTCAACCTAGTCGACTAATTCTTGAAAAATAAGATGGATGCTGAATCACGTTCAGCATGACAAAACAAGATAAAATATTATTTAAAAATTCGTTTATTCCAACACTTCGGACAGTTGTGAATCACGTTCAGGGTGACAAAAAGAACATTGCAAATACACAAAAAAACACCCCGAACGCTTATAATCGAGCCCGGGGTGCCAAATAATCTAACGTTACTTATCGATTCAAGAAATAGACTTCAAGTTTAAACATTTTGCGCGTTAGGTACATGCCAGCCATAACGGCGACTGACCATGTACACGCAAATACCCAAAAGCCAATCCAATGCGTTACCCATGCCATATGCATATGTGCCGTGTAATAACCGCCAATAAAGACTAAGCCGCCAAGTAATAATTGAACCACATAACGACCTAAAAAGTTGAAATAATTAGCTGAATAAAATCTGAATCCATGCTTAGTACGCAAGAAATAAAAGCACATACAGGTCATCGTAACTGCTGACCATATAACGGCCGCGGCAATACCATATGAACCCCACAAGTAGATGCCGACAATGTCTCCAGCCAAATTAACAACCGCCGAAGCAGCGGCCGCTATTGTTGTTGACGTAGTATCTTTCATCGAATAAAAAACGCTCAACAAAATCTTGTTTAAACACAAAAACAACAATGCGCAAAGGTAAATTATGAGAATGAAGCTTGCTTCAGTAACCTGGGCTGCCGTCTGATTTTTGGAAAATAAAACCATTTCGAAAAGAGGTCTTGATAAAAAAATCATGATCAATGTGACCGGAACAATAACCCATGTCACTAATTTTGCCGCTTCAAGAATATAAAAATTAAGCCGACGCGGCGCATACAAAACAACCCGTGAAAAGTGAGGTAAAAGGACGCTGGTCAAGGCAACGGCAAAAACACCCAATGGGATGTTCATATACCGGCTACCAAGATACAATAACGTCATTGATCCCTTTGGAAGATAGGAGGCAAAAATACCACTAATCAAAAGGTTGGCCTCAACAATACTAACCCCAAATAAGCAGGGGCAAAATTTGGTCAAAACATTTCTAAACAAAACCTTAACTTGTGGCGTTATTGCACCAAAATTAAAATTAAGCTTAAAATAAAAATAAAGATGTAACGAAAACTGTATTGCCGCACCAACCAGAATGCCACCACAAACAAACATAGGCGATAAATTGAACTTTAAAGCAAGGAGCAATGCGCCGATATAGACCATATTCCAGAGTGGCGTTCCAAACGCTGGGGCAAAAAAGTGGTTAACCGATTGCAACGCGCCAGCAATAAGCGAACTGCTTGAAACAAAGAACAAGAATGGAAATAAAACACGCAAAAAGGGAATCGCGTAGGCAACCTGTTCGGGTGAAAATCCTGGGGCAAATACCCATATAATAAACTCAGCCTTAAAGAAAACAAAAACACTGAGCAACAACACCAAACCCTCGAAAAACAAAAAGGATATGGTCATTAATCCATTAGATGCTTCGCGATCATCTTCTTTAACACTCTTAACAAATGCGGGGACAAATGAAGCACTCATCGCACCTTCGGCAAAAACATGACGAAAAAGATTCGGTAGTTTAAACGCCGCGACAAAGGCATCGGACATCGCGCCTACACCAAAAAAACGAACCAAAAAAACTTCTCGTATAATCCCCAAAATACGGCTAAAAAAAGTAATGCCGCCAACTTTGGCAACATTTTTAATAATGCCACTTTTATGTAAATGGAAACTCATGAAAAATCCTCGTTTTTTTTGCTTTCTGCTAAACTTTTTCTTCGTCAGCTTATACTAATCATTTCAGCTTATCAAGGCCTTCTCGAGCTATTTTACGATGAAAACTAATGGCAAAATGATGAGCATAGTCACGAAGCGCAATTAACAGCTGCCCAACGAAGGTTGCTTGGTCAAGACGGCGGCCCTCGGGCACTCGATCGCCAAAAACCGTTTCCTCGCGTTTAGCCAAGCTCGCCACATCCACCCCAGCGGGAATCAGAGCCCGAACCGCCGACAATTGCCCTTTGCCCCCATCGATAAGCACTAAGTCTGGCAAATCCTGCCCTTCTCGATACCTACGGCCGACAATTTCTGCCAAACTTGCATAATCATTCTGGCCCTTGACCGTTTTTATGTGAAAATGGCGAAACATCGGTTTGTCTGGTTGTCCATCAACAAAACGGACACAGGAACCAACCATAAAAGTCCCCTGCTTATGAGAAATATCAAAACAATCGATAACACGAGGCTCTTTGGTAAGCTTGAGTAATTTTTTCAGCGCCTGCCCCAATGTTGCTTTTTTAAGCAATTCTTGCCCAACGTGGGCCATCGCGTATCGAATCAGAGATTGTTCGTGACCGATTGATGGGTTAAAAATAGTCACATCTTGGTCTAGGTGGTGCCATTGTTTTAAAAATTTTTGATAGAGGTCGCGTTCGGTAGCCCCAAGATCAAAATTGATAAGGATTCTGTTGGCTGGCCGATAGGTTCGATAATACCCAATAAAATAATCTTCTAATTCGAGCAATTCATCTTTAGGGGGTTCTCCTGGGGAGGTGCAGGAGGGAACGGCCTGCATTAAATCATCGTCAATAAAAGGCATATAGAAGCTTTGCTTAAGCTTTAACACATTTTGCTGCTCAATAAACACATGAAGCGATTTTTTATTATCGGCCAAAATCCAAACATCATGCCCAACACGCCCACCGACACTCATCGGTTTAATGTCTAAATAAGAAAATACCTTTTGGCACGCCGCATAATACCCATGTAATTCACGCGCCCGCTCAAATTCTTCCTGCTTATTGTACTCTTGAATCTGCGTCATCAGACCATCAAGAAAGACTTTATGGCCTTGTGACAATGCTCGACGCGCCAACTCAAGCCGATCTTGGTAAGCGGCCATATCAAAATCTGGACGACACCTACCCGCACAAATGCCAAGGTGATAGTCTAGACACCCATGTTCTATCTTTTTTTTACATAACTTAAGGCGAAATGTTTTGATAAGAAAGTCATACACATTCCGCGCCGCACCCTTATCAAGAAAAGGCCCAAAGTACGTTCCCTTTTGTTTACGATTACGCACCAACTTAACCTCAGAAAGCTTGTTGGCGGTAAAAAGCAGGTAGATAAACGGTTGCCCCGTCTTGAGTAAAACATTAAATTTGGGCTGGTTGCTCTGAATAAGTTGTGCCTCAAGCAACATAGCCTCAAGCTCATTACTGGTTACTTGATGGTCAAGGTGATCGCTTTCTTGCATTAATCCATCAACCTTTACATCACGACCAACTCGTTGCAGATAATTAGCCCCACGCTTTTTGAGATTCTTTGCTTTGCCGATATAGAGAATATGGCCTTCGGCATCCTTAAAAAGGTAAACGCCAGGTTTTGCCGGCAATTTTTTAATATTTTCAGCAACCTTCTCATATTCGTTAAAACGAGCCATTTTCAAAGCTCCTTTACAAAAAAACCAAAACTAATTATTTCCTAACCTATTGGTGCCTAATGCTTAAAAGTAAAAGGCATCACTTGCTGATGGTTCAGTTTTTACCAAATCCCTATAAACCGCACAAACGTGTGGAATTAAATCGGTAGGGTTATTATATGCATCATCATCAAAAAAAACATAATCCACATCCACAGAAGGAGAACCTAACTCTCTTTTTATTTCTTCAATTTTTGATTGCTTCCATGCTCCAACAAGCCTTCCCATTATTTCACCATCGCTTGCTTTTTGAGCTTCAATTACCTTATCGTGAAGTTTTTTTGGCATTGCAAACATATTTTTAGATGTAACTCCTCGCAACCCACAATCGGTAAGATATGTAATCAAAAGCTCCTTATATTCTATCACATTGCCATCTTCATCTGTGGGAGTCTCGGGCCTCGCGGTGATAATATAAACAGGTAAATGAAGTTCAAACGCATCATTAAACAACCGAACCATTATGGGAATCGTCTCCCTGGTTAAACAAGGCAACTTCCCCAATAACTCAAAATCTTCTTTCACTCTAATCAATACACCATCCATATCAAATGCAATAAAAAAACGATTTGAGAGCAAATATTTCTCCATTTTTTTGCGAGCACCGCTAATTTTTGCGTTAATTAATGACTTCCACAAATCATAGGCTTGGCTAATCTTATGTTGTTCGGCTTCACGCTCAGCTCCACATTCGACTTCAATCGCTGGGGATAAACAACAGCCTTCCGGCTTACTGCCCGATCGAGTCATCGCGCACAAATTGTAATCACCAAATATTAAGCTCGTTAACAACAAAAATTTAAAACATCGAATCTTTTGAACAAAAATCATCCCACTCCCTTTAAGACCTTTTTTGAAAATTCATGCTTGTAATATATTCCTTATTTCTACAAACGAAAAGAGTCGGTACTTGTTTTTTGTTTACTGGCATAAAAAAAAGGGTATATTAATAGCACGTTTCAGTACTTAATTAACCATTATGCAATGAGTTTATGATGTTTTATAGATTAAAATCCTTCGTGATCACCATTATTATTGGCTTTTGTCTTTGGTTTACCGGAAAAACAGCCTATCGTTACTTCACTCATAATCAAGCACCAATCGTCTCTATGGCCAAACTTGAACAAGACGGAACCTACAATAAAGATCTTCATTGCTCAATAACGGCAAACAATGAATACAAAATTTCTTACATCAAAGCATTTTTGGACGGCAAAGAAATTGATTTGGGCCGCGCAGGGAACGTAAGCGCTAAACAATTCGAGGTCCCCCTCAACATCAATACAATACACATGATTGACGGCAAACACACCCTGGAAATTGAAGCGGTCGACTCAAGTTACCATCAAAATTCGTCACGCAAACAATGGCCCTTTTATATCGATAATAAACCACTCAGAACAGCCTTTGTAGAAAACAATTACAAAGTCGACCAAGGAAAGACGCTCCACCTAAAAATTCAGGCCAACAAAACGTTGCGTTCAGCAATCGTACAATTTTTGTCAAAATCCTACGATTGCACACCGATTAGCGACGGCGCAACAACCTACGAATGCTTCATTCCAATTGATTGCGAAGAAAGCCCACAAGAAGTTGTTGTAACGGCAAACATCCAGGACCTTGTTCAAAACGCCATGAACATAACAACTAACGTACAAGTCGTTCAATTCGCGTTTAAAAAGCAAAAAGGCTTTTCGGTATCCATCGAAAAATTGAATGAAGAAGGCGAAATCAGTTCCAGCCATAAGGTTCTTGAAGAAGCGATGGCAAAATGGGCAAAAGAATCACCTAAGAAAAAAATGTGGCATGGAGCGTTTGATACACCAGTAGAAGTTCAAAGAATTGCCACCCCGTTTGGCGAAATTCGCGTTACACCTGAACGTGGACGGCACATGCATAGAGGCGTCGATCTCATTAATCGCCCCCGCTGCAGTGTCTGGGCAGCTCAAACAGGAAAAGTAATCATCAAGGATCGTTTTTATCTTACGGGTAATACTGTTGTCATCGACCACGGAATTGGTGTTTTCACCCTTTATGGCCACCTTGAAGATTATGCAGACATCCAAGTTGGCGATCTTATCAAAAAAGGTAATCCCGTTGGTACATTGGGCATGACTGGTTATGCTACTGGATATCACCTTCACTGGGAAGTCCGCATAAACAACGTTGCCGTCGAGCCTATTGAATGGACAACAACGATTTATTAAAAATAAATTAAATAATCTAAGAAAAGGCCCGGAAAATTTCGGGCCTTTTTTATTGGCCAACAATACATAAAAAGTCTTCGAATGAAATCAAGCCGGCATTAACTTTTGCAATACCATCTTGTGCCAACGTAAACATTCCTTCATCAATTGCTCGTTGCCGTATAACCTCACAAGACGCCTTTTGAATAACTAATTGGCGGATATGATCGTCAAATATCAATAATTCAAATAAGCCCATTCGTCCCTTATAGCCAGATTGCCGACAATGCACACAACCTCGCGCCTTAAACATCTTTTCGATCTTTGCATTATATCGTTGAGCAACCTGCAAAACATAGTCCTGAGGCGCACACTCCTGCTTACAGTGCTTACATAAAACACGAACAAGCCGTTGAGCAAGCACACCGGTTACCGTTGCATTAATCAAGAATGGCTCAACATCCATATCCAAAAGTCTTATGATCGCTCCAGCCGCATCGTTAGTATGCAAAGTACTTACCACAAGATGTCCGGTTAACGCAGCTTCGATTGCAATTTGAACCGTTGTCTTATCACGAATTTCACCGATCATGATAACATCGGGGTCCTGCCTCAACAAACATCTCAGTCCACTATTAAAGTTAAATCCGGCGAGCAAGTTAACCTGACTTTGCATGATACCGGGAATATTATATTCAACCGGGTCTTCCATGGTTACAATATTACATTCTGCCTTGTTTAAATTCGCGAGTAACGCATATAATGTTGTTGATTTTCCTGAACCGGTTGGCCCGGTTAACAAGAAAAAGCCATGAGGGTTACCAATAATTTCTTTAACTTTATCTAAAGGCGCTTGTGATAAACCAAGCTCTTGAAGCGTTCGAACCCCTTGCGATCGATCAAGAATTCTAATAACCATCTTTTCGCCAAACATTGATGGAAATGTTGAAATACGCAAATCGATTACCGAGGTTTTACCATGCTCCTTGGTTGAAATACCAACGCGAATTTTGCCATCTTGAGGTAATCTTGCCTGGGCAATATCAAGGGATGCCAATACCTTTAAACGCGAAAGAACCGGAGCTGAGTATTCATAGGATAATGATTCTTGGTCGTAAAGAATACCGTCAATCCGATACCTAATGCGTACACAATGCTCTTCTGGTTGTACATGAATATCTGACGCGCAAAGCACAATTGCCTTGTAAACCAAAACATCAACGAGCGCTATCGTTTTATCTTCAACAATATTATTACGCAATTTTTCTTCATGACTGAATAACCGATAAACAAGATCCCCCACATTTCCCCCTCCAAACAATCTTACCCTAATTTATAGCCAACAAAAAAACCAACTATAGAAGAAATGAAAAGCAACATATTATCGCGTATCTTATCGAAAAAATGATTAATCAAAACATTTATGTCACCACCACCAGCAGCGCCATGACCCATGCCAAGCAATGCTTTGATGGCCTTAATGTCAATGATAACCAACTTATTATAATGCAATAACAAGATAATAAATGTCGCAACAAAAAGACTCATGAATAAAAATTTAAAATATTTTTTGAATAAGAAACCAATTGCAAAACTCAACCCAAAATACACAGCAGCCTGAATGGCTTGTGCCGACGAACCCCCAATTCCCTCTGCCCATTTTTTTAAATCGAATTGATGCCAAAAAATCTTCAAATTAACGATAGCCGAGCTAACGGTAGTGCCGACGGTAGTACTGAATAACATATCCCCTCCGCGTTCCTTTTATCTGATCCTCCAACACACCTCAATGGCATGTTAACCAAATATTAGGCTAACACAGAGCACTATCCAATTACGATAAACCGTCAAAATATTCGCCGATACCCAATAAAAAAGGGCGCTAGCGCTTGCGCTACCACCCTTTAAAAAATTTAATTTTTTGCAGAAATCTAGAGGACCATGTCCTTCAATCTCTTGCCAGGCTTGAATTTTGGAACTCTCTTGCTTGGGATCTTCATCTTTTGGCCAGTTGCAGGATTGATACCAAGACGTTCTTTTCTTTTCATAACAGCGAAGGTTCCGAAGCCTGTTAAGACAACGGTTTTGCCTTTCTTGAGTGTGCCTTCAACGGCCTTGATAAAGGATTCTAAGGCACTTTTGCAAGTTGTTTTAGGCAACTTGGTTTCTTTTGCCATGTGTTCAATCAACGCAGCTTTATTCATGGAAATCTCCTCTTTTAAAGAGCAGGTTAGACTATAACCATTTTTAACAACACCACCTACAACATCAATCAGTGATCACTTATCACAGGATCGTTCATCAAATAACTTTTGTCAAGTATTCTTTATTAAATTAATCATGAAACACAAGACAGCGAGGCAACATTTTCAAACCAAGCGACTAATTTAAAAAAAATTGAAGCCCTTTTTCAAGAGTTTTACTAAAAATAAAAACTGTGGGTTTAGATAAGAATTAAATAGAGATCATAAAGAATTTATTATATGGTGCCGAGGGCCGGACTCGAACCGGCACGGATTATACATCCGAGGGATTTTAAGTCCCTTGCGTCTACCAATTCCGCCACCCCGGCAACCATTTTATGTGGAGGCGGCACCCGGATTTGAACCGGGGATCACGGATTTGCAGTCCATTGCCTTACCACTTGGCTATGCCGCCACCTCAGATTTTTTTCAAGGAACAATAACTGCAGTCATATTGGCTGGGCCAACACGTTCAATCCGCACGGTCACATATTGACCAATAAGATCGTCACTTCCATCGAGAAGAACTCGGATGTTTCCTTCTGTTCTAGACAAAAGTTTACCACGTGCGAGGCGTTTTTCAACAAGAACTTTAAAGTTGTTTCCAATATTGAGTGAATTTACCTCTGCAGCGATCTCCATTTGCCGTTTTTGCAAAAATTCAAGTCGCTTCGTTTTCTCAGCTAACGAGCAATTGTCTTCCATCGAAATCGCCTTTGTATAACGGCGAGGCGAATAAACAAACGAATAGATCAAGTCAAATCTTACGAGCTCAATTACCCGCATTGTCTCCAAAAAGTCTTGCTCTGTCTCGCCAGGAAATCCAACAATAATATCTGTTGAAATTGTTGCTCCGGGTAACTTTTCTCTGATCCATCCAATTTTTTCTATATATTCTTGAACCGTATAATTGCGATTCATCGATTGTAAAATTTTATCACACCCTGATTGCATTGGAAAATGAAGAAATGCGGTTATTTTTGGACGATAAGCGGCCATCACATCAAAAAGGTCCTTAGTCATATCTTGTGGATGAGGACTCATGTACCGAATCCAAAACGTACCCGGTATCTTGGCAACACGCTCAAGCAATTCAGGAAACCGTGCACCCGTTTCTGGATCTATATATGAATTAACGTTTTGGCCTATAAGCGTCACTTCACGTGAGCCCATAGCCACGTCCCTGGTAACCGCAGCAAGAATCTCACTCATAGCATAACTGACTTCACAACCACGAGTGAATGGCACAATGCAATACGAACAATATTTATTGCACCCGGTCATAATATTGATAAATGAGCGCTTAACCTCACACGCAACGCCAGAAGGAGCAACCCCTTCAGCTGCATGCTTTTTCAGATTAAATTCACTGATGTTTACCGACAATGCCTTTGTAATTTTTGACGCCTTAAGCAATGGCCGGAACTCAACAAATTTTTTCAGATCTCGATCTTGCCTGTTTTTACTTCCAATGTCCGCCTGAGGATCTTCTGCATGAAGCTGTTTAAGCGTACTTATTTTTTCAATGGCATCGGCAAGGTATACCTGCAATGTTTGCATTTCGTCTCGCGCACCATAAACAAATGAGATATGGTCAAACGATTGATAAATTTCTAGCTTACGATAACTAGCAACACAACCAATAATGCCAATCTTTAGATATGGCTTCATTTTCTTTAATGGAGCTAATTCACCAATATATGAATAAAGCTTCTGCTCAGCTTTATCGCGAATTGCGCACGTATTTATAAGAATTAAATCGGCCGAACTTGCCTTATCAACTTGCTCACATTCAAGATCAAGTAAATAACGGGTAAGCCCCTCTGAATCGGCAACATTTGCCTGACATCCATATGTCTTAATAAAAAATGAAACCACAATAAATTCCTAAAAAATGCTATACAAGCGGGTAACATTCACAAGGTGCAACTGTTTTTTAGTATAATAAAACCATAAATAAGACACAAGTACAGCCTGAAAAACGCCTGGTTTTAAAGGCAAAAAGCACCCACTTCTCTTTTTGTTGAAAATAATTCATCACCTCATGATAAGCTTGAGCATAATTTGAACATAATTAAAAAATAAATTAAAGGATTTATATGAAGTTTCAAAAGCTTTTTCTCGGCACAACACTTTCACTTTTTCTTCTTTTTACTATAACACCTATAACTTGCCCAGCGATGGAAAATTCTTTTTCTTCTAATGATTTTGATTTATTAGAACGACCAGAAAAAGAAGCCTCTCTCGATTCGCCCATAATCATATTTGATTTTTTTGGGGTTTTATTTTGCGTAGATAAGGCAAAAGCCGACCTTGAGGTACCAACACCAGCCAGCCCTCGATTTAAAGCTGAAGCAACGATGTGTGCTAGAACCTGGTATGACATGGACTTGGGAGTAGCCACCAAGGAACAAGTTGCCCAAGAAGCGGCAGAAAAGGGACAGGATTATGATGCTGTGGTAAGTTATATTGGCGAAATCGGCAACTGGGTCAAACCAATACGAGCCGGTATGGAAATTTTCACAAGACTCAAGTCCCTAGGATATGCACTCCTCATGCTTTCAAACATCTCAACGTACTGTATTGCAGGTATAGACAACCCAGAATATTTCCCTCGCGTGAATGAAACCAGTAGCTATCAATATCCTGATATTTTTGCAGAAGCTAGAAAAATGAAAGCCCTCGGGTTTGTGCTGAGCGAGGGGTATTCTTGCTGCCTTGGTCTTGGTAAACCTGATGTCTTGTGTTACAAATATTTTTTAACATTAAATTGCCCAAGCGTCCCATTCGAAGCAAAAGCTCAGTGTATTCAAATAAAAAACAACCTCCTTAAAAGCCTCCAAGAAAAATTTGAGTGCGACGACAATTTAGCTCATGCAACAGAACACCTTAAAAGTCTTCGCGAAACACCCGATCTCGTTGATGACTTTATGTACGGAATAGTTCTCGGCCGACTACATGAAAAAATTGCTTTAAATAAGATGCGAGGAAAAGAACTTGTAGCCGAAATAACAAGACACCGAAATCAATTAATTCAATTAATTTCCTCAATTGAATTAACATGCCCAGGATTGAAAGCATTTGCCCCGCGATGCACATTCATCGATGATTCCCCTAGAAATCTTATTGGCGCTGAAAAGGCCGGTATCAATACGATCAGCTGCCAATGCCACGCCGTTGCCTATTTAACCTTGGTTAAAAAAGGCTTAATGCCAGCCGATGAAGAGTATGAAACATTGCTCGACCAAAGGGATCTTGAACACTTTCGTGCTTGTTCCATTGAGCAACTTCACGATTACCCCCAAATTGATCGTGACTTGCATGCGATGCACCCAGAAAATTACCAATAGCGAAAAGTGACAAAATTTGCGTTACCTGCTAGGATTAGGGCGTGGAACATAATTGTTATCGCCAAGGAGTTCCCCCTTGGCATCCCCCTAAGAAACTGAGAAATATCGAAAGGTTTACATGGCAATTCAAGCAGGACTCGTTGGACTTCCAAACGTAGGAAAATCAACACTCTTTAATGCACTTACCAATTCAAGCATCCCAGCAGAAAATTATCCTTTCTGTACGGTCGATCCAAACATTGCGATTACCAACGTACCTGATGAACGCCTTGATCGCCTTGCCAAAATCTTTAAATCAGGAAAAACAATTCCAACCGTCGTCAAATTTGTCGATATTGCCGGATTGGTTAAGGGGGCAGCAGAGGGAGAGGGTCTAGGAAATCAGTTTCTATCACACATCATGGAAGTTGACCTTATACTCAACGTCCTGCGTTGTTTCGAAGACCCAAACGTCACCCACGTTCATAACTCAATTAACCCTATCGATGACTTTGAAACCATCTGCGCCGAGCTTATGCTTAAAGACCTTGAATCGGTCATAAAACGTGACGAACGATTAGGCGCAACTATGAAAAAGCATGGCAACACAGCACAACAAATTAAAGATCAAGAAGCGGAAAAAGCTTTTTTGGTTGCCGTTAAAGCAGCTTTAAATGCTGGTGATATACTTAAAGTTCAAGCACTTGTTACTCAAGCAAAGGCGGCCGGAACCCAAATCATCCCTCTCCTTTCTGGAAAAAATTATCTTATCATCGCAAATTTATCAGAAGACGATTATTCGGGTAGCAATTACCTAGCTAATCCACATTACCAAAGCCTCATCGAACGTTTTGGCAAAGATAAAGTCATTCCGGTTTCGGCCAAAATCGAATCCGAATTAGCTCAAATGAGCGAGACCGATGCGGCCGAAATGATGGAATCGCTTGATATCACCGAAAAGGGATTAGACAATATTATCGCCAAAGCATACACAAATCTCGGACTTATATCCTACTTCACTTGCGGGCCAAAAGAGGCTCATGCTTGGAGTATTCATTCCGGCACCAAGTGCCCTCGAGCCGCTGGCGAAATTCACTCAGATCTTGAACGTGGTTTTATTTGTGCCGAAGTTTATAACTGCGAAGATATTTTTGCAGCCGGTAGCGAGCAACAACTCAAAGCCCAAGGTAAGCTCCGCATTGAAGGCAAAGAATATATCGTTCAAGACGGCGATCTCTTGAATATACGTTTTAATGTATGAGTAAAAATTGGTATGCGGGCCGTTCCCTCCCGCACCTCCCTAATTAACAAAAGCCTTAAGGATCTACCATGACTAAGATCAATACGCAGGTTATGTCCGGCTTCATGGAATTACTCCCCGCAGATCAACTTATTTTTAACAAAATGCTCGATACCATTCGTACAACCTATGAACGATTTGGCTTCATACCACTCGATACGCCCGTTATTGAGCGCGCTGAAGTATTATTTGCCAATGCCGGCGAAGAAACAGATAAACAAATTTATCGCATCGATAAAGGCGATACCCCTCAAGCCCTCCGTTTTGATTTAACGGTTCCTCTTGCGCGCTACGTCAGCGAACACATGAATGAACTTGCCTTCCCTTTTCGCCGCTACCACATAGGCAAAGTATATCGTGGCGAACGAGCACAAAAGGGCCGTTACCGTGAATTTTATCAATGCGATATCGACATTATCGGCAATGAACAACTTAATTTGATCAATGATGCTGAAATTTTGAGCGTCATTAACGCTACCTTTACGGCGCTAAACGTCGGCGAATTTACCATTCGCATCAATAACCGCAAGATCCTTAATGGCTTTTTTGCAGGCCTTGGCGTTGGTGATCAAATGACCCCGATATTGCGCATTATTGATAAACTTGAAAAAATTGGTCGCGATAAAGTAGTCGCTGAACTTGAAATTATAGGCATCGCAGCCAAAACTATTGAACAAATTTTAACATTGGTCGCGCTTAGGGGTTCATCAACCGCTGTCCTTAATGCACTCAATAATCTCAATATAACCAATGACCTTTTTGCTCTGGGAATACAGGAACTGACAACCGTTACCAAGCATCTTGAAGAACTTGGTATTCCGGCAACAAACTATGAGCTTGATCTTTCAATTGCTCGCGGCCTTGATTACTATACCGGTACCGTTTATGAAACAATGTTAAATTCCCTCCCCCAAATTGGATCGGTTTGCTCAGGTGGCCGTTATGATAATTTAGCCGAATCATTTTGTAACAAAAAATTACCCGGCGTTGGCATTTCGATTGGCCTAACCCGCCTCTTTTCACAACTTAAAGAACACAACATTATTAATTCAGCTATTGGCACCACAACGAAAGTATTGGTTGTTCCATTGGTCGAAAACCTAACCATTCCACTAGAAATTGCCACCCAATTACGCACCGCTGGCATTAATACGGAAGTCTATTTGGAAACCGGAAAAATGAAGAAAAAACTCGATTACGCCAATAAATTGGGAATCGGGTTTGTTATTTTGGTTGGTGAGGATGAGATAAAAGCGGACAAATATACGGTTAAGGATATGAAAACCGGCGAGCAAAAAACGGTAGGCCGCAACGCCTTGGTACAAAGCATCACGGCCTAATTAATTTTACTATAACAATAAGACCCTAACAAAAACATGTGGTGCTATTTCTATTAACCGGCAATTGCCAGAACGCCCATCATAAAAATCTCCTCTTGGACTAGCAAGCTTTGCTCTGATTTCTGCCGCCATTATTTCCAGTGGTTCATATGTAAATGGCAGATCCTCTATCCGTTTCTTTTCCGCTTTTGCGTTTTCAATGGCTTGTTTTCGTCTAGCAACGAGCTCTTCGTATTTTTTTTGGGCTTCAATTAATGGAATATCTTCCTTTCTCTTGGCCGCCCATTCTTCTCGTGTAAACCTTGTAGGGCTAAGTGCTTTTGCCGCATTACGCTTTTTTGGGCTTTCTCCTGGTAGCGGAGCTTCCACTCTTTCTATTTCAGCATTAATAGCATTCATGGCAACCTCTTTCGCATTCACCAACATATTGATGGTAAATCGATCAGCCATAACCTCATCCTTCTCAAAGATAACCATAGGAAATACCGAATGTATTGTCGTAACCCTAAATGGCGCCGCCGCCCCACCAAGATTAATAGTATATTCATCAACATGGCGAAAAACCGTTACATACATAAAGCTCTCATGGTAAGCACAGGGCTTTTCAGCTGCTTGCGACAATTCGCTTTTACACGATAAATTATGCCGATGTTTAATCAAAAAAACATCATTCTTTTTGTGAGTACATGTCATCAATAGACCATACTCAGGATCACCAAGCTTTCTCTTTTGTTGTTTTGTATAAACAATAATGTTCTCACTTGCAGCAAATCCAGAGTCATTAATCGCCCGATTTAAGATTCCCACATAATTTAGGTAGTTCTCTCTATAACACTCTGGAAAAAGATTCGACGATTTTGGATCTTCATCCGCTCCTTTTTCTTTATCATGAATTATCCAATCACCCAATATAATTCCGGTGCTTTCTTGTTTATACAATTCTTTAAACGCTTTAACAGTTAGATGTTTTTCTGACAACGTTGCCATCACGCTTGGCAATTCACAAAGATCTAGCGCCTTATAAACAGGAAAAGACGTTTTATCCAACCCAGGTAACCCAAAATGGCCACCAGACGCTGATGATTGCGATCCTTTTTCAATCGTTACTTGATAACCGTGCGCATCTTTTACAAAGACCATGTTATCAAAATTTAGACTAGGATAATCCGCCTTAGCAACAATCCCAAGGCTAATTTCAATAGCCTTAGCCAAAATCAACAATTTTTTATATGCAAACGAAACAACTTCAACATCACTAACGGCACCAGCAACGGCTCGTTCTTCTACCTTTTCAGATATCACCATAAGATGTTTAAAATCAAGGATGCGTTCATATGCTCTTGTTAATGTATTTCTTAACAAAGTCCCTCTTGCTTCTAGCAAACCCTCTGATCGAAGTTCTGTTAATGCAGTTTCAATATAAGCTTCAATGTTTTTATACAATCTAATAGCATCACGATAAAAAATATCAGTTTGATTAGCTAAATAAGGATCAGGCAAAGCCGACCGGTAACAATGAAGATTAAAAATAAGATGGCGAATATGAGCGGCCAAACGCTCAATGTTTCCCGGCTCAAAATGAAGCCAAGTTACTAAATCGTGTTTATCTATTTCTTCAATAAACGCGTTCTTATCAATAGATGTAACAAAAGAAGACAATCCACTAACCGCATCTTGCATATGCGTATGATACGCAGTAATAAGATTAGTTAATATTGGATATGTGACAACCGGATCAGAGCTAGGTGAGTGGGGCCTTGTAGAAATTTTAAATGTGCGTGGATCTATTAAGAAACTGGCGGCAACAAATTGTCTCAATTCTTCATCAATACTTCCAACAGGAGCAAGTAAAATAGAACCGATAAGTCGATGCAATAATGGGCCAAGTTCAAGTAAAGCAATCCTCTGAGTACTCGGCGTAGTCTGCGGCACAATTGTCCTTGGTGGGCGAGCCGGCGAACCACCAAGGCTACCACCAGAAACCTCGATATCTGACTTAGCTTCAACAGGTTCGGCGGCAGCACCAGTTCCATCTGAATCAGCAATCTTAAAGGTAAGCAGCCTATCGGTAACAGGTATACTTAAATCACCATTTAAAAATCCGTTCCGAATATGTTTTTTGAATATTTCATCTAAATTTGTAATTTGTGGAATCGCTCCGTCAATATCTTTTATTTGGGGTGAAATTTCGGCAAACTTATCCTTAGCCCCCAATAGAGTAAGAAATTTCTCCAAACTTTTACGTGCATCGATAACCGCTTGCGAAGGAGCTAACACAGCAGCGCTTGGAAATAAAGGGGGACGGCCTGGAGAAAAAGATTCCCCATCTGTTCTTGCTCTCTTTAGATTTTCGAAAGCTGCTCCATTGCCAGAAAGAGCACGCTTCGTGCCACGATCCCTATGACCATCCCTTTGCGGAGATCCTGGTGGACTTAATTGGTAAGCACCGTACATGCCAAATAAAGAAAAGCTTAAAACAAAAAAGAATAACGTTAGCACTTTTTTCATCATAACACCCCGACTCCTTAATAGCCCAAATTGTAAAAATGACAAATTTAAGATATCAAATGATTTGTAAATTTTGCAAATTTACCCAAAAGAATCGTTATGTATTCAAATTCCAATGCCTTTTTTCTTGATACTTTTAGGCGACATGACAATGCGGCGCTGATGCTCAAGGCTGCGTTTACTCATAACATGGTAAAAAAAGTCACGATCGGCACCACGAATAACAGCTTGCTCGTGAGATTCGGCAAGGGCAACCGGATATCCACGCCCCTTATTGGCCTGATCAAGAGCAACGGCGCAGACCAAATCAATCGCCGAAGGATCATTAGCAACCCATGCTGGAATTTCGATGCGCACTACTTCACTGCCAACATCAAGATAAAAAAAGGCCGGTTTAAGATGTTGAGGATAATGCTCAACAATATTTGACGTACTATAAAAAATGGTCGTCCGCCCAAACTTGGGTAAAAACATTTTGCATAACTGGGTGTCCAAGACCTGGTCAACGGCCTTACACGGAAAATCGGTAAAAGCACTATGGCACGGAATACAATTTGCCTTATCAAAACGACACAACCCGATCCGCGTCAAATTTACCAGCTCCCTACTTTTTGGCATACTTATGTACCCAGCCATAACAATAGCTTTATCGTAAAACTTCTGTAAGTAATCAAGATAAACCCGCAAAAAGGCATCACGCACATCCTGCGGTTTACCCTCTAAATGCCAAAAAATCAAACTACCATCGAACAAAAAAACAAATGGGCGTCGTTGCCCAACGGAAACAATTGTCGGCCACTGACTAAGAATCTGGATTGATTTATCAAATGCGGTTTCAAATTCACACGCTTCTCTTTTTAAGTCGACCATATCGGTCGAAAAATGGCCAAAATCTTCGGTAAGCTTTTCTGGAGTAAATACTTGTGGCGCTGAAAAAAATTCAACCGAGCTCGTTGCCCCATAACGCAACAAGCAACCGCCTGTATTAACCACAAAACAGCCAACGCCTGCGAGGTGCCGCTCTGGATAAACCTGTGACCCATCAACACCCAAAACGGTGTACTCAGCCAAAGGAACAGGTGCCTCAAATACATCCGATAAGTTGCCCTGCCAACGCGGCAACAAAAAGGAACTTTCGCTATCGGTTACGCGATCGGCAAAGGCTGGGTCTTTGGCAATTGATTGCCAGATTGCGCCCGCCAAAGCATTTTGATCTGTTTCTTTATTTGAAAAAAGTTGTGATGAAATTTGATCTAAAAGATAAACGAGCTTATTGCGGTCAAGCATGACTTTTGTATCCGAGTTATTTTAAAAAAATTTTAGCAAACTATCTTGTGGGCCGTTCCCTCCCATACCCTCCCTAGAAAGCTATCGTACGCTCAGCGATACAACCTAAATTGCCAAAACCAAACAAGGCCAATCACGATACCACGAGTCGCACACAAGAGTGTTTGTACGGGTAACCCAACAATCAAAGCTGTTACAAACTCAACAAGCGCAGCGGTAAACGAAAATACTATAAAGAAAAAACTAAAACCAGCAACACTTTTTTCTTTGAAAATCTTAAAAACCTGAGGTAATTGATTCATGAGTGACAATGCAAACATTGTCCAACCCGCAAACAACCCAATAGCCGAAGGATTTTGAACGCTTAAGGGAATGAAGGCCATTGATGCTACCATATTTCCACCGTACCAAAACCAATAGGGCTTTGCGGTCTTGATATCATCATAATACAAACGTTGCCCAATCAAAATCACCAAAGCTGCAATCTGCAACGGACAGCAAATCTTGTACGCCGGTGGTAAATTGTAAGAAAATACATAATACAAAACAGCAACCATCGTATTAAAGTAAGCAAAAAGCATTAATTCACTCAACCCTTTTCCCGACTTTTGCCTGTAATTAGTAATAATTTGCGGAATGTAAACAAGGACATAAAAAATTTGTGCAACCCACATGCCGATAAGGCTTATAAAGCCCAAAGTAATATTCATAATAACCCCACAAACCTAAAACCTAACGTTAATTTTTTAACGAACCCGACCCCAAAAGTTCTATTCTGATACTATCACTAAGCAACACGGCCTAGCAATAAATCACCAAACACAAAACAATCACATCTTTAATAAACAAAAATTTGAATTAATTTTTTTTGAATAAACAGATAAATCTTGTTGTATTTTCATAAAAAGACTTTAATCTGCATTGGTATTTCTTATCGTAAGAAATACATAAACATGCAAACATTACCCAAAGACTACCATGGATAAGCGCTTCCTCCTATTTTACGTCATAATTTCATGTTTTTCGCTTGAATTGCACCCTCTTTCGATTAAAGTCTCCGTTCTTCGCAGTCAATTGAGCAATCAAACCGTTTATCTCTTTCATGATTTTCACTATGAGCTCTGCTATAAGAATCTTCCACATCACAAGCAAGAACTAATCAAACAAGCAACACAGCTGGAAATCGACCAATTAAAACAAAAAACAGATCAACTCCCCATGCGTGATACCTCTTTTTTAATCGAAACAAATAAAACCATAAACCCCAGGGCAATATCATATATTGACTACGATTATATTTTTTTATATAAATTACCCCAAATCATAAATCAATGCATTTACTGCGACAATCGGCATTTGCTATACGGCGGACTTCTAACAACTCTTAACGAGATCCATCGCATAGCTAATGATCAAAATTCTAGTTACGGCTTTTCTACCCTCGCTAACCAATATCAACCAGAAACAAGGCTCAATACTTCAATTGATGATATTATCAATCAAAGCAAAGAAAACACCTATCCATTTGTGCAATTTTTCAATCACCACCACCTCAACGAAATCGACGAATTAATCGCATCATGCGGCGCATTTTGCACCGACGCAAACAACCTCGCCAAAAAGCTCTATGATTACCTAGAAAATATTTTTGCACATCAAATCAAAAACGTTGGCGTACGTAATGAAAGCGATTTAACAACAAAAATCTTTACCTCAATGCCTTATTATGAACGACCGGAACGTAGCGTCATTAACGAAGTTTCTCGCACATTATTTGATCTTTATTCATCTAAAAAAACATTGCATAAATTTCGGGCAACACCCTTATCCCAAATAATCCTTGGGTTCAATTTTTTAGCCTTGCTCGACCAACCTTACATAAACAAGTCGAATTTAGCCTCACAAACCATATTCTTTTTGAATTCTGTAACAACCTCATATGCCGCCTATCCAAGCGTTGAAATTCAAACCCTATTTGAAATCTTCAAAAATGAGTCTAAGCCAAAAATTGTTCTTTTTTCGGGCGGAAAGCACTGCCAAAAAATAAAGGCTATTCTTCGCCTTGTCGGCTTTGACCTTTACTTTGAATCATCACTAACAAGCATGAATGGAAAATCTTTTAATGATGAATACGAAATAGTAACCGATACGAATATCGATGCCGATAAAAGGTCCATTGATCAATGGACCAATATGATTACCGATGACCAAACTGGACTTGACTTTGAAGCCTCGTTATTTAACATTAATGCGACGGGGTTAGGTATTTTTGACGTTTTAGATGATCAAAACTTAGAACGATTAAGAGACTCAATCTGTCAGTAATTACAAATCAATTTCGATAACTCCGGCAACAAGATCTCCTATTAACTGTTGAGCAACAATCTCAAAATTCTTTGCATCTTTTGTCGCATAGAATTGATATTTTGGTTGTCGACCTTCTGGAACTAGCCCATCGGGCATCGCCGCCAAAACTCGTTTAACCTGACGAGCAACCGGATCGTTTGAGTCAACAATCGTTACCAACGGGCCAACAATTTTTTGTAATTGTTCGCGAACAAACGAATAATGAGTGCAACATAAGCCAATAATATCAGCATTATTTTCTAATGCCGGAGCGATAAACTTACGCAATAATAATTCCATTTCTGGAGTATTAACCATCCCCGAATCAACCAATTCAGCAAGCCCCGGACTTCCGATACTCAAGACTCGTACGCCATCTCCAAACTTAGTAATAAGCTCATGAATATACGCACCACCGGCGGTTAGCGGTGTTGATAAAATTGCCACGCAGCCCGTTTTGGTTTGTTCACATGCTGGTTTAACAACAGGCACCACCCCAACAAAAGGAATTGTAAATTTCGAACGTAAATAAGCGATACTTGTAATGGTTGCCGTATTACACGCAACAACAACCATCTTAACCTGGTGTTTATCAATAAGAAATTGGACAATTTTTTCAGAAATTTGCTGAACTTCTTCAGTAGTTTTTTGGCCAAAAGGCATGTATTTATTGCCAGCAACATAGACTATATCTTCGCTTGGCAATAAATGGGCGACTGCCTGGAAAATTCCAAGGCCGCCTACCCCTGAATCAAACATACCAATTGGCTTAACAAATAAAGACATGATTAATTGTATTGCAGGCCGTTCCCTCCTGCACCTCCCTTAATTCTTGCCACAACAATGCTTGTATTTCTTCCCTGAACCGCAAGGACATAATTCATTGCGCCCAACCTTTGGCTGCACACGCTTAACGGTTCGAACATCAACCTTACCGGTTCCATCTCCACCGAGTTGCAATGCCGCCAATTCTTGTTCTTTTTCTTCTTCTATTTCTTCAATAGCATCAATTGAATAATCCTCTGGACGCATATGGAAAACACGTTGAAGAATATCCCACTTAATTTGTTCCATCATGCGTTCAAATTCAAAAAATGACTCGCGCTTATATTCAATCAAAGGATTCTTTGATCCATAACCGCGCCAACCGATACCTTCTTTAAGGTGATCAATACTCAAAAGATGTAATCTCCAGGCATGATCAATAGTCTCAAGTAAAACCCATTTTTCGGCTCGATCAACAAAGTCAGGTTGTTCTGGCATCTTTGCCGCCATCGCCGCACGAATTTGTTCATATTGATAGACAAGAAACTCTGCCACAACTATCTCAAATCCTGTTTGATTTTTTGGCAATTGAATACGCTCAAAGACTTGCTTGGGCATACCGGTCACTTTTTCAAGAGCATGGATAACCTCTGCGCGCTCCTCATCAGAAGCCCCGCCCTGCGGACAATAAATAGCAAATAACCTATGCACAACATCGGTTATCATTTCTTTGATAATACCCACGATAAGCTCTCCGCCCTCAAGAACATCTCGGCGGTATTGATAAATAATTGAGCGTTGTTGGTTTAATACATCGTCATATTCAAGCAAATGTTTACGTATATCAAAGTTATGCTTCTCGACACGCTCTTGTGCTTTTTCAATACTGCGCGAAACCATGCGGTGTTCAATGCTTTCGCCCGGCTTCATACCAATACGTTCCATGGTCTTCTTGAGCCGTTCGCCACCAAAAATACGCATCAAGTCATCTTCAAGCGATAAATAAAATTTTGATGAACCCTTATCCCCTTGACGACCAGAACGCCCACGCAACTGATTATCAATACGACGGCTTTCGTGCCGCTCGGTACCAATAATACGTAACCCGCCAAGATCACGAACCCCTTCACCCAACTTAATGTCAGTACCACGACCGGCCATATTAGTTGCAATCGTCACTTTGCCGCGCTCACCAGCTTCTTTAACAATTTCAGCTTCACGTTCATGTTGCTTAGCGTTCAAAACATTATGAGCAACGCCTTGTTGGGCCAATAAATGACTCAAGTATTCTGATGTTTCAATAGATACGGTACCAACAAGTACGGGCTGGCCAATTTTATTACATTCTTTAATGTCCTGAGCTACTGCACCAAACTTGTCCTCACGCGTCAAAAATACGATATCGGCCTCATCGCGCCTAATCATTGGACGATTGGTTGGAATGACGATAACGGCAAGTTTATAAATTTTCCAAAATTCGGCCGCTTCGGTCTCTGCCGTACCGGTCATACCGGCAAGTTTTTTGTACATTCTAAAATAATTTTGCAAAGTAATGGAAGCCAAGGTCTGGTTCTCGCGCTCAACCTTAACCTTTTCTTTTGATTCAAGAGCTTGGTGCAATCCATCGCTATAGCGGCGACCTGGCAAAATGCGTCCAGTAAACTCGTCAACAATTAACACTTCGCCTTCACGCACCACATAATCAACGTCGACTTTAAATAGCGTATGAGCACGCAAAGCCTGAGAAACATGGTGAAGAGCCAAGATATTTTCTGGCGCATAAAGATTGTCTAATTTGAAAAAATGCTCAATCTTATCGGTGCCCAATTCGGACAAATGTACCGATCGAGCTTTTTCATCAATATCGTAATCTTCTTTACGTAAAGTTAATACGGCTTGATCAGCCTCTTTGTATAAGTTACTTCCTTTTTCACTTGGACCAGAAATGATGAGTGGCGTACGCGCCTCATCAACCAAAATTGAGTCGACTTCGTCTACAATACAGAAGTTAAGTTCTCGTTGAACAAGGTCACTTTTATCAAATTTCATGTTATCGCGCAGATAGTCAAAACCAAATTCACTATTGGTTCCGTAGGTGATATCTGAGTTATAAACCTTTTTGCGCTCAGCATCCTCCATCTGGTTTTGCAGCACACCAACTTCAAGGCCAAGGTTTTGGTAAATGAGATTCATCCATTCAGCATCGCGGCGGGCCAAATAATCGTTAACCGTAATAAGATGCGTCCCCTTGCCGGACAATGCATTCAAATACAACGGCAACGTTGCAACCAGCGTCTTACCTTCACCGGTTTTCATTTCAGCAATTTTACCTTCATGCAACACAATACCGCCAACCAATTGTGCATCGTAATGACGCTCATTGCGAAAACGATGACTTGTTTCACGCACCACGGCAAAAGCCTCAAATAGAACGCTATCAAGCGATTCGCCACGAGATATGCGCTCTCTAAATATATTTGTTTTTGCAATCAAATCTAAATTTGATAACTCACGAATTAATGGCTCGAACGAATTAATCCTTTCAACCATTGGCTGAAGACGTTTTAATTCCCGTTCATTCTTGGTTCCAAATACTTTTGCTAAAATTTTTGCAATCATGGACAATCCTAACCATTTTAATTTTTTTAGCTCCCCCAGACCATGTATTCACGGCCAAGCTTTTTTTGCTAAAAAAGCCTTTTAACAAATATCTCAAATTTATGTCATTTTAACACAAATGTCTGAGCTATGGAAAGAAATGTGTTTAAAGTTTTTGTTTTATCCTATTAACATACCAAGCACCTTGTGCTATCATGCATAGTAAGCTCTTGCACAAATGTTTTGCATATTTATTGGGGATATTTCGCTCAACCACGAGACACTAGAGGTCTTCATGACTCAAAATACAAAAAATCAAGAATCTTTCTCACCTCATCAAAACAAATTTGGTGTTGGTAAAGTTTTGCGTATTCGTAGCACCGTTGTCGATATCCAATTCAATCAAAACGAAGTTCCAGAAATTTACAATAGACTTATCATTCAATGTGGTGACAAACCTATCCCATCAGGATTAAAAGAAATCAATCTTGAGGTCGCACAACACATGGGCGATGGTATTGTTCGCTGCATTGCGCTTGATCCACTTGAAGGCATAACCCGCGGCCTATCGGTCATCGATACCGGTGGTCCAATCATGGTTCCGGTTGGCAAAAACGTCCTTGGCCACGTATTTGATGTACTTGGACGACCAATCGATGGATCAGAAACGCTAGAAAACCAACTTAAGTGGCCCATTTTTAGACCAGCGCCAAGCCTTATAGAACAAAAAACAAGCGTTGATATCCTGGAAACAGGAATAAAGGTACTCGATCTATTTTGCCCTTACGTCAAAGGATCTAAAATTGGACTCTTTGGCGGTGCAGGAGTTGGAAAGACCATTCTTATCCAAGAATTGATTCGCAACGTTGCCATCGAACATCAAGGCCATTCTGTTTTTGTCGGAATCGGCGAACGAACCCGCGAAGGCAATGAATTGTGGTTAGAGATGCGCGCTTCAGGCGTTATCGATAAAACAGCACTTGTTTTTGCTCAAATGGGTGAAATGCCCGGTGCCAGGTTACGCGCTGGACTTTCTGGCCTCACTATGGCCGAATACTTCCGCGACGAAGGAAGCAAAGACACCTTATTATTCATTGACAACATTTTCCGCTATGTGCAAGCAGGGTCGGAGGTCTCGGCACTTCTTGGCAGAATGCCATCAGCTGTCGGCTACCAACCAACACTTGCGTCAGAAATGGGAATGCTCCAAGAACGCATCACCAGTACGAATACCGGGTCTATTACCTCAATCCAATGCGTCTATGTCCCGGCCGATGATTACACCGATCCAGCACCGGCCACCACCTTTCAACACCTTGACTCCAGCACGGTTCTTTCACGAAAATTGCACAGCGCTGGCCTTTATCCTGCCGTAGACCCGCTTGAGTCTGTTTCCAGTGGGCTCAAAATACACGTTGTTGGCAAAAAACATTACGATGTTGCCAGAACCGCCCTCATGGTCTTGCAAAAGTACAAAGAGCTACAAGACATTATCGCCATTCTTGGGATGGATGAACTATCTGATGCGGATAAACTAATCGTTCATCGCGCAAAAAAAATGCAGAAATTTCTCACACAACCGCTTTTTGTTGCTGAACAATTTACCGGCATCCCAGGCAAATTCATCAAACGCGAAAATACTGTTGATGATTTTGAAAAAATCATATCAGGTCAGTGCGATAGCATGCCAGAACAAGCATTTTACATGGTCGGAACCCTTGAAGAAGCCTATCAAAAAATGCAAGTGAATGTGTAATGGAAAACGAATCTTTTGTTCTTGAAATAATCAGCCCAACAAGTAATCGTCGGATAGCCGTTGAGTGGGTTGAAGTTGAAAGCCCAACAGGAAGCTTTTTTGTTGGCCCGAACCATACACCGCTTGTTTCATTAATCAAAAACAAAAGCCCTTTTTGTTACAAACAAGTTGGCGAAAAGACGCTCCAAAGCCTCATTGTCCATGATGGATTTTTTCGCATAAATCAAGATAGCAGCGCAGCGCTTATCTTGACCTCTTAGCCCGCTTAACAATTAACAAAAAACAGAGATCATTCGCATTTCAAAACGTTTTTAATGTTTTATCATTTGACTATCAAGCGGCTTCTGCTAGACTTTGTTCTTCCTTAGTTATGTAGAAATGTCTAAAAAAACTTTCACAGATTGTAATATTTTAAAAAACCAAAGCATTTTCTCAAGAAATCGGATTAGATTCCTCGAAAAATGTTTTATTTTTCTTTTTAGGTGTTTTTTTTATGGGATATAGAATTATTCGAGCATTGTGGGGCAACCTAAAAGGCAAAGAGCTTATCAAATTTGTCCTTCTTGCTATTGGCTTCTTTTTTCTTATTGGCTCTTATTGGCCTCTCAAAACCTTAAAAGACAGCATATTTATTAATATGGTAGGCCCTTTATATTTGCCTCAAGTAAAATTGGCTTCTCTTGGCTTATTTTTCCCTCTCGTTTTAATCTACTCAAAGCTTATCGACATTTTTTCTAAAGAAAAAATGATCTATATCCTTATCGGTTTCTATGGCTTTATAGGACTCATCCTCGTCTATTATCTTTATCACCCCGTCATCGGCCTACAAAACACAACCGTAAGTCCAGAGCGCTATATTGGTTGGGCGTTTTACTTGTTTGTTGAAAGCTATATTTCATTAATGGTCTCGCTTTACTGGTCTTTTATTAATGACGTTACAACACCAGAATCTGCGCAAAAAGGCTATGGTCTCATTATATTTGGCACACAATTTGGCGGCGTTTTATTCACCTTGCTTGGCAGCTATCTATCGTACGATACAACAAAATATGCCCAACGAGTCCCCATTATCGCTCTTATTTCAATTTCAATGTTTCTTATGGTTGCCGTCGTTGTATTCATTCTGCAGCACTTTGTTGGTGATGAACACCTCAGCGGTTATCAAACGCATGCACCAATAGACGAAACGGTCGATGTTCCAAAAGTTGGTTTTCTCGACGGCCTAAAAGTATTATTAACGCGACCATATGTTACTGGAATCTTTGTTCTTATTTTCTTTCAAGAACTGCTTACTACACTTATGGGATTTCAAATGTCGCTCATGGTTAAGAGTACTTATGCCGACCCCGGAATGGTCAATAAGTTTTTGTTTGAATTTGCACTTGCAATCCAAGTTATTGCCTGTTTATTCGGACTTCTCGGAACTTCATATTTTCAACGCAAGTTTGGAATCAAATTCTGCCTAATTGCCTTCCCTCTTGTTATTGGCATATCACTTATTGGATACATCATTCATCCGTCGCTATCGACAATTTTCTATGTCATGCTCATTGCAAAGGCACTCAATTACGCACTCTACCAACCAGCCAAAGAAGTGCTCTATATTCCAACCTCAAAAAATATAAAATATAAATCAAAAGCATGGATTGACATGTTTGGCATGCGTTTTGCAAAGGCAACCGGCTCAGGAATTAGCAGCTTTATTGGCCCAGCAACCGGTCTCGTGGGCGCCACCTGCCTAGGCATAATCGCTGTTTGGGTCTTTTCGGCAAGCTTAATTGGTAACGTCTATAAAAAAGTTATCTCCAGCAAAACGCTTATCGATTAATTTTTATTGGGAGTATAAGCCGATTGTGCTATACTGAAGGAGTTGTGGAGATTTTTCGTTGTGTGCGAACAGTTTCTTTTTTAATATTTTTTTAGAAGGGTTTTTTTATGGCCTGCAAGGTTGTCCGTTGGTTATGGGGTGATTTATCAACAGAAGAATATAAGAAATTTGGGCTATTAGCCGGAACATTCTTATTTCTTATTGGTACTTACTGGCTTATGCGTCCACTTAAAGACGCACTTTTTATGAACATCGTTGGCAAAACTTATATTCCATACGCCAAGATGGCTTCGGTTCTTTTCTTAGTTCCACTCATTTTGCTTTATTCAAAACTCGTCGACATGGTTGAAAAACATAAGCTTCTTTACATCTTGCCAGCTTTTTATGTTGTGTTTTTTGCCGTTGCAGCATATTTCTTAGCACATCCTACCATTGGCGTTGCTAACACAACACCAAACAAATACCGTATTTTTGGTTGGGTAATTTATTTGACCATTGAAAGTTTTGGTTCCCTATTACCAGCACTTTTCTGGTCGTTCTTGAACAGCACAACCGATTCAGCTTCGGCAAAAAGAGGTTACGGATTGGTTATTTCTGGAGCACAAATCGGTTCTATTGCCGGCCCAGAATTTGCAAAACATGCAACCGCAATTGGTATGCCTATGCTTTCGGTTATTATTGCTATTGGTGTATCAATGGTTCCTATGATGGTGTACTGGTTTATCCGCTCACAACCACAAGTCGCCGCCGTACCTCTCGCCGAGAAAAAGAAATCAACCGGCTTCACTGAAGGTTTGCGTTTGCTCTTTTCGCAACCATACCTTCTTGGTATTCTTGGTATCGCAACACTTTACGAGGTTATCGGAACAATTATCGATTACCAAATGAAGTTCATTGCAGACGAAGTGTATCATTCAACCGAAAAAGTTACCGAATTTCTTGGTTTGTATGGTCAGTGCGCTAACTTACTTGCGTTTGTTTTCGCGTTGGTTGGAACCAGTTATATCATCCGTAACTTCGGCCTACGTTTTTCTTTAATTGCATTCCCAATAGCCGTTGGTGCCGTTATTTGTTATGTATGGTTTAATCCTACCCTCTGGGTTCTTTTTGGCGCAATGGTTGCCATTAAGGGTTTAAGCTATGCATTAAATAACCCTTGCAAAGAAATCATGTACATCCCAACCAGCAAAGACGTTAAATTTAAAGCCAAAAGCTGGATTGACGGATTTGGTGGCCGCACCTCAAAAGCTGCCGGTTCTAGTATAAACGCAGTCTTTACCAACATGGCGAGCCTAATGTTCTACGGATCATTAATCTCTCTTGGTATTGTCGGCGTCTGGATACTTGTAGCTATGTATGTATCCACTAAAAACAGCCAATTGGTTGAAACTGGCCAAATAGTCGAATAAAAAATTAGAAAATTTACATTCGATTTACAAAAAAGCCTACGTTTAATAGCGTAGGCTTTTTTGTGTTTTTTCCTTTTACCAAAAGCAAAAACTAGCCGAACGCGCATAATTCATGTAAAATTTCCCCATGCTGCATATTATTATTTAAGAAGAGGATGTCTTATGACAACAACGCCGAATTTTTTTCGTTTAGTAATCGACGAGATCAACAACAATAACCTTTCAGATACCGAACGCTTTAATGTATCGGTAAATCTTTTCAGTCTTCTCAAGAAGGCCTCTACCGATCGTCAATGGGTTGTCAAAAACCTACCACACAACCCTGAATTGGTTGAGCTATTCAAGATCTTTGTTGAAAAAGAACTCAAGCCAAAAAACACCGATATGGCATCACTCCAAGCACTTGATCTTTCCCCAGGTATCCCATCGGTCATCACAACACATCACAAAATACTTCGTGAAGCATTCGAGCACTTAATCATTCAACACCTTGAATCGCTCCAATCATTTGAATTTAACATCGAAAAAGACAGCCTCCTTAACTTTAAGAAGGTCCTTTTTTACTTAGAGCACACACTCGAGCTTGAATCAAACAATGAACAGTTAAAAAAATTGCTGCAAAGCACGCAAGATAAATTTGCACAAGATCTTTTCTTTACCGCAACCTATCTTCTCATGAATCCTGACAAATCAAAGTTTACCTCACGCATCCAACTTGAATGGATTGCAAGCCAATTTTTGAATGAAGAAAAGGCGCAGGTCATAGAATATATCATCGGGCATTGGACGCGTAAAGTGCTTGTCAATAGCCTTATAACGCAAGCCCTTAAAGCACCTCAAGTAGAACCTGTGACGGATGAAGAAAAAGAAATGGTCAAAGAAATAATATTTACGACCAATCCTGAAAACAAAAAATCGTAAACAAAAAACAAAAAGCCCCTGCATTTAAATGCAGGGGCTTTTTGTTTTTACTAATTATTCGCTATTATTGCTCACCCACACCTTTAAGGGCCTGCTCGTCTATCTTGGAAGGAATGGTTTCCATAAAATTCATAATAAATGAAACAAACGCTTCGTGGGAATGCAATGGAAGTGGTTGATAATCATGAAGCTCAAGCACCTTTCTTTGCATGCGAAGTATTTTTTCTGATTCAAAAAAGTCGCGTCCATGTAATTCTCTCGGTAAAATACTACGACTAAAAATCTTTATCCAATTTTTATGTGTAAAGCCAACGTCATCCATTGTACCATGTGCAAGCCAGTAAGAAATCAGAAAAAACATTCTAATATTGCATGTCGTTAATCGTACATCCTGATGTTTTTTCAAATGTTGTTTTGAAATTTTTTCCAAATTCATAAGTGTAACCAATACAACATTACGCCCCCCTGATACTGTCATTTTTTCAATGCGCCAGATAAGTTCGGACAGCGAAATTTTCCGCTCATCACAGCAAAAATCAGCGTACTCATCGTCTGCTAACGCAACCGCTTGATGTTGAAGAGGTTCAACCATAAGGCCGGCCAAAAAATTAACCACTTTAGCTGAAAACTCACCATCGGTCACCGAAACCAAGGCTCCATCAACTGCCGAACACATATGCATTATTTGATCAAGTTTTTTTGTCCTTAAATCTGGCCCGTCAGAAGGTCCTTCACCTTGATCTGAAGCTCCTTCATTTTGCAAGGATATTTGAGAAAAAGCCGAACATAAACTCTCCTCATACCAAGCTGGATTAATCGCCATCGCCCCAACACCCAAAGCCATTGAGAACGGAAAATACAAAAAAAGCACCTTTTTGAAAAATTTATTCATATAATTTATTCCTGAAAATTACGAATCCGCACAACCAACATTTTCCATTGCTCCGATAATCATCATATCGACAAACAACGAGCATCACCGACAATTATAAACAAAATTTCATATTAGTTAAATTTAATTACTCAGGAATTGCCTTTATTGGGTTTCGCTTATTTTTACCGAAAAAATCTGCTATTATGGTTTCAGTTAGGCATCTAAACCGTCTCCGATCATTTGTGGGCATCAAACATGAACCAAACCAACGCAACAATCTTTCAGCATTTTCTCCAATCCGCACTCAATGGACCACAACGCCAAGCCGTTTTGCAAAAAAATGATGCTTTGCTTATTACGGCAGGTGCCGGGTCTGGTAAAACACGGGTCATCACGGCACGCATCGCCAACCTGATTATCAATGAAAATGTTATGCCCTCAACCATTGTTGCCATGACCTTCACCAACAAAGCGGCCGGTGAAATGAAAGAGCGGCTTGTTGGCTTCATTGGGGCTAGTCATCGCCTACCATTTATTGGTACCTTTCATGCCTATTGTTTATTACAACTTCGTGCCAATCCTCACCTCCTTCCATTCGCCAATTTTTCGATTATGGATTCGAATGATCAGCAAGACCTCATAAAAAAGATCATTAAGAAAAATTCACTCAATAAACATGTCTCCGCCTCGCAAGTTGGTTATCAGCTTTCGCAGCACAAAAACAAAAAGATTTTGTCGCTCGAGGATGACGTTTTTACCTATCCATATTTGCGCGAAATTTATTTTGAATACGAAAACGAAAAAAATAACGCCCACTGCCTAGATTTTGACGATCTAATAATAAACGTGGTTAAACTATTTCAGAGCAATGAAACTTTTAGGGCTAATTTTCAGCAAAATATCCGCCATGTCTTGGTCGATGAATATCAAGACACCAACCATGTGCAACACTTACTCTTACGATGTATGGCTCTTGATACCCAAGAAAAATTTGTACTCGATTCATTATGCGCCGTTGGCGACGAAGACCAATCAATTTATTCATGGCGCGGCGCAACGGTCACCAATATGCTCAAATTTTCAAGCGATTTTGCTCCAGTAACCCACATCAAAATTGAGCAGAATTATCGTTCGGTGCAACCAATTCTTGAAATCGCCAACAGCGTTATCGTCAACAATATGCTCCGTAATCCCAAAAACTTATGGTCCGAACGCCAAGCAACCAATCGTGTTGTTCATGGCCTTTGCCGTTCTGGAGAACAAGAAGCAGAAACGGCCGCTCTCTTTATCAAAGCTTTTAGCGCTGAAAAAACAAATCCTTCGCTCGCCATCCTGTACCGAACACACTATCAATCACGCGTGATTGAAGAAGCTCTTATTTACCATAGCATCCCCTATAAAATTGTCGGCGGCATCCGTTTTTATGAACGCAAAGAAATAAAAGACGTCTTGGCCTACCTCCGCTTAGTCATTAATCCTTATGACAAACTAAGCCTTATGCGCGTCATTAACTGTCCTACTCGCGGACTCGGACAAAAATTTGAAGACGATCTTATGAGCCTTTGGGCATATCAACCATTCTCCGATTTTAAGCAAATCCTTCAAACAATGATCGATACTCAGCATGGCGGATTAACTGCGACAAAACACAAAGCTGTTCTCGATTTTTTAGCTATTTTTGATGGCATTGATGCTACAACCAAACCACTCGAAGCAATCGGCACCGTCCTTGAAAACACAGAGTACCTCAACTACTTGCGCGGCGAATACGAAGCAAAAGAGGCCGAAGAAAAAATTGAAAATATCCGTGAACTGCGCGAATCGGCAACACTCTTTGAGCATGATGCATTTATCAAACAAGCTCAAGATGCAACCAGCCGACCAGGAACACTCGAAAACTTTTTATTTGATATCGCTCTTATGCAGGAAAAACTTGAAAAAAATGATGGCGAAGACCAAATCCCTCTCATGACATTCCATGCTGCTAAGGGCCTAGAATTTGACGCCGTCATTCTTGTCGGCCTTGAAGAAAACCTACTCCCAAGTTCAAAATCCCTTGCGGGCAACGAGGAACTTGAAGAAGAGCGCCGCCTTTTTTATGTCGGTATCACTCGCGCCAAAGACTATCTGCTTTTTTTAAGCGCCAGTTATCGCAATACTTTTGGCCAAATCGTCGATCAAATTCAATCACGATTTGTATCGGAAATACCCAAAGATTTACTTAATATCAAAGATTTTGAAGATCTGCAGAATAGCCAAATCAAATTATTTTTTGATCAATGGTTAGGAAATAAAATAACAGCACCAAGCATCGTCACCTTTGGCTCAACCCGCCAAACATCACACTCCTATATACCAACTTCAACACAAATGACCAAACCGCACCAACCAAGCGTGAAAACACCATCAATTGGCTGGCAGAAAAACCAACAAGTTCATCATACAAAGTTTGGTGTTGGCATTGTTACAAAAGTTGAAAAAGCTGATGGCGATGACTATTATATCACCGCCATATTTAAAAACGGGCACAAAACATTACTTTCAAGTTACCTTCAAAAAATACAATCGTAAACAAGCTACCGTCAACAGGTTTTTGTGTTTTTTGGCGCCTTATTTTGGGCAAATGGTAACGCATCACTAAATTCTTTGAGTACCTTATGAATGCTCTCAATCGTTGAATTTGTCATAGTTGGAGTGTCCCAGTCGCCAATGGCAAATTTAAGTTTTCGTGCCAATGGCTCACCCTTGTAATTTAATTGTTTGCCTGGTTGCAACATCTGGGCAATTGGCGTCGCATACGTTAACTCAAAATGCTTTCCCACAATCATATTATTTGGAAGCTTAACCCCATGCCCAGGAACAATATAAACACCATCCCGTGTTTTGACTATTTCATAAAATATCCCGCGCAATGTTGGATTTCGGCGCATATAAGGCCCCGCCCATTTTGCTGGGTATGCAAGGTTCAGGCAGCCAACCATTGATCCAGAAAATTTCTCTATATTCAGAAAATCAATATATGCTCGCTCAGGCGTTATACTCAAAATGTTGCATGTTTTATCAATCGCGGCCAAATTTTTCTCAATTTGCTCAAGATCACTCTTAATAACGGTTGCTAGGTATAGTGGCCGTTCTTTAAGAACTTGGTACACAAACAACCCTAATGTTCCAAGTAACAAAAACGAACTAAAATAAACAAAATACTTTTTGAAAAAAGAAAAAAACGATGTCGGCAAATGATGTTCAACCTGGTAATCAACATTTTTTATAAAATCATCAACCTTTTTCACATCAACCCCTCCCACTAAAACTGTAAAATACCACCCTTTATGTAGTTAATATACAAAAAACAGGGCCCTAAAATAAAGATCTTTGAATATATTGTACTTTAACTCAATATCTTAAATCGCCAATTTTTGTAGTCCCACGTAACAAATAAAAGTTTTTGCGCAGCATATTTTTCATCCAAAATATAGGTAAGCGATCTAGGCGAACCCGAGACTCGATCAACATTACGATTAATAATCTTCCCCATGCGGCAAAATTGGTTAAATGGATTAAACCAGCTATTTTCTTCACCAACCACATCAAGCGTTATGATATTATCCTTAACTATTATCTTGAGCGGATCACTAACCGGCTCTTTCTTTGACCATAAAAAGCTAGATGTATCATAATAAATAGGAGTTGATGAATCAAAACCATAGACCCACATCGCTTGAGCAACACCAGACGGAAAATATTCATAGGGTAATCCCACAAAACACAGTGGCCTTTTTTGGCTTAACGGATTCGCAGCAAGCTCAATAAACGCTTGCTTAATACTATTTAAACGAACCTCTCTTGCCTTAAGGTGATTAAATAGAAGCGCACCATTTATACATAAAATTCCCCATAATATTCCAAGACTAATTTTTTGAAACAGCTGAATATTTCTCGTTTTATAAAATTTTATTAAAAGTATCACAATGGCAACAATGAATGGAAGCCCTTTATAAAGATATCGAGAAGAATAATAACGCAGTATCGCGGGCCATAAAAAAGGAATCATACCCAAGAAGAGAACGATTATTATTTTTTTTTGAGAATTTTTATAAAAAAGCCAACACAAAACTATTCCAATTAATACAATCAAAAAAGCCTTTAAAAGCATATGCCCACCGGAAAGCCATGATAAATTAAATACATCGACAACCATGGTCACTAAATCAAAAAATCTATTTTGTAAATTTTTAATAAATTCGAATGGGCTAAGAGGAATTTTTATACCATCACCCATTACTTTTAATGGATACAACCATAAACGCAAAACAATGTACGAAATATTTAATGCAGAAAAAACAGAAATTGCTGCAAATAAACGCGCCCACAATACAGGAACTGCTCTTAATTTAAAATAAAACCAAGAAACAAAAAGCAACCAAACCGGCATTACGATTATAGTCTCTCGTAAAAAAAGAGAAGCTATGTAAAAGAAACAAGCAAATAACAACGGAGTAATCTTTTTAGACGCAAAAAATTGAATTAAAAACAAAACAACAAGCAATATGAATGTTAGATTTATCACTTGCTGTTGCGCGGCAATCCACCCGATCCAATCACACAAACTTACATGGAAGCCGAAATATAAAGCTCCAAAAAAAGCGTATCTTAGTTCAAAGAATTTATTAAATACATGAAACAAAAGCATGGCATTTATTGAATGAAAAAAAATCATCACCAAATAATAACCATACGTGCCTGTCGCAAAAAAAAGTTTTTGAACAAAGAAGAAAACGTTATATAAAGGACGATACAAAACAGATAAAAAGGATTGCTCAAATTCTGTAAAATTTGATGGTTGATAAAAACAAGTAGCACCCTTTTCTGAAAAAAAACTCCAAACACCATGCAACTTAGTATTAAGAACATGCCAAATCACGCCAAAGTCATCGTGAAGAAAACCCCATTTCGTAAAAGGAAGCCCTAAAACACAAAAAATAGTAACCCCAATAAAAATTGAACCCCAAAATAAACTCTTTTTCCTATCGAAACTAAACAACATTTAAAACCCCTTTATAAACTAGCTTCGTTAACGGATCTAACCTGTGGCAAGACTTTCTTAACATTTTCAGCTGTATGTTTTTGTGCAACCAAAATAACGTCATCGGTTTCAACAATGCACAAGTCGCTTACTCCAACGCAGACGACGAGCTTCTGTTTGGTACTGGCCAAATTGCCGGTCCCATCAAAATTAATGACGGGCAATGCATCGGGCGAATATTTTGCCTGGAGGGTTAAAAAAACGTTCAAATTGCCCACATCGTACCATTCGAATGATGCTGGAAACACAACAACCTTTGAGCACTTTTCAATAACCGCATAATCGATAGAAATGCTTTGAACATCTTGATATGCACGCTCACCAGACAAGTACTGAGCAATATCTTCTGATAAATTTGGCGCGTGCTCGGTAAATTCCTGTATAAAGGTTGCCACCGACGCGGCAAAAATACCAATATTCCACAACATATCACCACGCTCAACATACTCTTGCGCATGGACAACATCTGGCTTTTCGTGGAATTGAACAATGCGATAACCATTCCCATCTGAGATTGGCTGCAAAAGATCGGCCTGTAGGTATCCATATCCTGTTGCCGGATAGGTTGGCTTAAGGCCAAACATAACTACATCTTCAGCAATTTTCAGATATTCCACACCCCGTGCAATAGTAGCACAAAAAGCGTCACAGTCTGGCACATAAGCATCGGAAGGCAATACTACGATTATCGCCTGCGAATCTTTTTGCATAATATGGTGACAAGCAAGTAAAATCGCCGGACCCGTATTACGTCCAGCCTGCTCGGCTATAATATGCCCAACGCGAGTTCCAACTAATTGCTCAACCGCTTGGCAATGATCTTTATTGGTCACCACAACAATACGCTCTTTATCTGGAGTAAGCGGCAAAATACGCTCAATCGCCTGCTCCAATAATGACTTATTGTTAAGAAAAGGAATTAACTGCTTTGGCTGACGATGCCGACTTAACGGCCACAACCGTTCCCCGCTCCCACCAGCCAAAACAACAAAATAGATGTTCTTCATTACTCACAACCTTTTTTACAATTACTTAAGTGCCCATATATTTTGCAACACCCACTTTTGTACTGCAAGCCCTGATTGATTGGAATGCATATTTTTTTTGACCAACGCCGCTGAAATAATAGGAATATCAATGCGCTTCTGAGCCTGCGTATACATTTTTTTAAAATAAGCAGGAAAATACTGCCCTTCCTTAAACCATCTAACCGTCGGGGCAGCAAAGCCAACCTTTTTGCGATAAATAACCGAATCGGGTAAAATACCTTCACAAACCTTTTTTAATAGATATTTAGTTGTCCCATTTTTAACGCGAAGTTCCGCTGGCACATGCATCATAAATTCAACTAAATGATGGTCAAGAAATGGCTCACGAGCCTCAACACTTGCCGCCATGGACATTTTGTCTGCACGCATCAATAACAACTCAGGTAGCCGTTGCCTTAGTTCTAAATATAACATCTGCTTGCAAAAATCAGCCTGCGGATCTTGCTCTTTAAGCTTTGCTAAATGATAATCAACAAAAACATTTGTATCATAATCGTGACGCAACCCACCCATAATTTGATCAACAATAGGATCACGTTCAGGCGAAGCCTGGTGAAAAACATCGGTAAATAAATGGTGTTTTTGCCGTTCATTAAAGGCAAGTGCCCCACCCCAAAATAGATGTTTATCATGAGCCCAATTATCAAAAACATTGAGCTTTTCGCTGTGATTTTTCAAAAATGGCGTTGATGCTGCGTACATTGCCTTTTTAACAAACGCCGGCAAAATTTTTTGTGATTTAGCATACCCAGCGTCATGTACACGCTTATATTGCGCATACATTGGATAGCCAAAAAACAGTTCATCCGCACCTTCGCCAACCTGTACCACTTTGATGCCCAAATCACGCGCAAGCTTTGAAACAAAATAAAATGGAATACAGACACAATCGGCCAACGGTTCATCCAAATGATGTACCATCTGCTCGTAGAATAAAAAAGCCTCTTTTTCAGAAATTGAAATTTCATGATGATCGGTATCAAACTTTTTCGCAATGAGCCGAGCCCAAGCAGATTCATTGTTTTCTGGCCCATCTATAAATGAAACATTAAAAGTTTTTACTTTACCCACACAAGCGGCCATTAATGCAACATTGAGGCTTGAGTCAACACCACCGGATAAAAATGCACCAACCGGGACATCTGCAACCATCCGTTTTTTTGTTGATGCTATCAGCATGCTACGAATATTTTCTATACAAAAATCTTCTCGCGCAAATTCTTTTTTTTGGACATCGGTAATAGTTTTTATCGATGTATACCATTCCTTAAATATCAGTTGTTTATGCTCATCAAGCATTGCATAAAAACCGGCCGGCAATTTATAAACACCTTGATAGATAGTAAATGGGGCAGGGGTAACCATAAACGTTAAATAATGATACATTGCCTGCGTTGAATACTCTTTTTTCATCCATGGCAATTCCCACAACGCCTTAATTTCTGACGCAAAAGCGAGAACTCCACCCTGAATTGAAAAATATAAAGGCTTGACCCCAATGCGATCACGAATTAGATAAAGTTGACGCTTATTAAAATCATAGAGCGCAATTGCAAACATCCCCTCAAGTTTTTCGATCCCTGCGATTCCCCATTGTTTATAGGCATAAATAATCGTTTCGGTATCACACGTTGAATGATATTGGTGTCCTAAAGCCTCTAATTCCCGGCGAACATCGGCATGATTATAAATTTCACCATTAAAACACACCACAACCGAACGCTCACTATCAAACATTGGCTGCATGCCAGCATCAGAAAGATCAATAATACTTAACCGCCTAAACGCAAGCCCAAGTTGATGTTCATCCGATTTCCATACTCGAGAGGCATCTGGGCCTCGATGAGCAATTGTTTCTTGCATTCTATTCAGCAAAGATTCGTCAGCTATAAATCCCTGTTGCGTAATATTAATAAAACCAGCAATTCCACACATATGATCACCTTTCAGTGCATCAAAGAGCCAAGGTCTGAGTTTTTTGGTTATTATTCAAAGCTTCTTTATTGATAACCCTCGCAACGGCATTCATCGCCGATAACATTGCAGCATCCATGTTATTGTAACTATGCGTCCCATTACGTCCAATCAACTCTAAATTTTCAAATCGATCAAGGTACGAACGAACAATATGTAATTGCTCTTTATAATTCTCTTCATAAATTGGGTACGCATCATCGGTTCTCATAACCATGCCGTCAAGAACGTCCTCTTCTCGAGCTAATCCAAGTATCCCTAATTCACGCTTACATAAAGCAACTAATTCGAGGTCAGTCATTTTCCACAATGGATCGCTCGTAAACATAAAATATTCAAAACTCAGCGCCGAATGCTCGGGATTATCAACCATCTTAAGCGAGAAGTTATTCATATTGCCCATCCGAATATGTTGCACTTTTTGCTCGTGAATATATAACCAATGGTCAGGACAAATATTATTTTTTTTCACTATTAAATTTATAACAATAAGACCGCGGCATCTTAACGTCTTTGCAGCACTTAACACTATGGTTGGTGGTAATGGGTCAAGAGCATGAACCAATTGGCAAAGGGTCATGGTTGAGAAAAAATAATCAGCTTCATAACGATTCAGTTTTTGAGAACCGCCAACGGCCTCTCCATCACAAACCTGCTGAGTTAATACAGCACTAATTTTTTTGCTATCGTGTTCAAGACTAACAACCTTCTCAGATAACTCGATAGAACAGTTATCACAAGATTTTATGTGGAAACCAACTCTTTCCCATAAAGTCCCGGCCCCATATAAAGGATAATAAAATTTATCTTGAATAGTACGCGGAGCATGCTTTTTGAACCATCGACCAAAAAATGCAAAAAATATCGCCTTAAATAAGGAAAAGTTTCTTATGCGTTGCGCCGCCCAATCGGCAGAAATTTTATCGCATGGGATTCCCCATAGCTTTTCGGTATAATTTTTGAAAAACATTGAGAAGAGCCGATAACCAAACCGATTAACAAAAAAGTCTTGAATTGATACAACCTTACGCTTGGGAAACAAACAAGCTTTAACGTAACTACCAACGCATTGAATACATTCTAATAATGTTAAATTTGTAACGGCATTAAGTGGTTGAAGCGGATAATGAAAAAATCTTTTTTTATAATAGATGCGCGTAAAGCGCTTTAGGGGTATAAAATCTTCGCCCATAATTGATTTCCACCATAGCTCAATGTGCTTGTGCTCGGTAATAAAATGATGTGGCCCAATGTCAAAACGACAACCTTTATATTCGGTTGATTTTGAAAGACCGCCAACCATCGAATCCTTATCGATAACAGCCACACCCCAGCCAAAATTCTTGGCAAGCTCATAACCTGCTGTAAGACCCGCTGGGCCAGCACCAATTATAAACGCTTGTTTTCTACTTTTCATAGTCATCTCAACCTCAAAACTAGTTTAATGTTTTAATCTACCAGCACTCAAAAAATTAAGCCAAAAATGCATTGAAAAAATAATCATAAGCGGCTCAATCGGCACCCTTAGGCGAGCAAACCCAGAGCCTAACGATAAAAACAACATAACAGCGATAAACGGCAAAATCTTCAAACAATTACATAAATAGATTGTATTGAAAAAACTTTGTACCAAAAAACCACCGAAGCCCAACAACAGAACTATCAACCAAAGCAATTCAAAGTAAACAATGCACCAAATAAACTTATCATTCGTGCAAGGAAAAAGGAAAAAAACTATTTTTTCGATAAAGCTGGTTTTCCCACCATAGCTAGGAAATTTTACAAGCTTATGTAAAACGAAACTAACATTTAAACCAAAAATTGTTTTTAAGATATTAGCAAAACATCGCTCTATCGTTTGCATTGGGTACATCAAAATATATTTCTTAGCTACAGCTAACTTAATATACATATCGCGTGCTGCGGAGTTTTTTTCATTAATTGGAATCTTAGTCACGGCATATTCTTTGGCAACCTCTTTTTCTAAAAAAACTTTTGTTTCCCCAAACGTCCATTGGCGCGCATAGCTTATTGATTCAAGCGCAAGAAAATCTAAAAAATGATTGCCGGGCATTGTATGGAAAAGAATCGACCCAGTCAGCAAATAACTCCTTAGAAGCCACGGTAAAACAAATAAGCCCCAGGCAACCAGCAATAAAACCATATACTTCAGTTTTTTTGCTAAATCAAAAGATGAAAGAAGAAGCAAAAACAACGCGGCTATAATCAAAAAATGTCCAACCGGCCGAATTAATGACGCAATTCCTAAAAACAACCCAGCAAGGAAAAAGATTTTTCCTGATGCATTCTCCTTAAATCCACCGGAACAAAATAAGCGCAATCTTAAAATAAAAAACAATAAAAATAATAGAAAAAAAACAGTAAAGACAACTTCTGACATAACCATTGATGCATAAAGCATTAAGCCATTACTCATTGCCATAAAATAAGCACTAATTTTTGCCAATAACAATACGTTAGGAAATAAGATCAAGCTCAACAAAAAGGTTAAAACTGGAATCATAGAAGCCAAAAAACTTTGTAGTATCATCGCACGTTCATGATTATATCCAAAAATCTTATAGCAGCCCGCGAGAAAAAAAGAGTACCCGGGAACCCGGGAAATCGCTGGCTGACCATTAGCATCAACAATTCCATTGTTATCGTAAATCTGTTTGGCAAGGCTATCATACTGGCTTGAATCTTGACAAACAAAATGCGACGTTTTGGTTGTGAAAAAAAATAGATACGCCAAATTTAGCGAAAAAGAAAAAAGAAATAAAAGACTTAAAAATAATTTATTTTGACTAGCAATCCTTAACAACATCAAAACGCCTACGACTAAACCTTAATTTTAAAAAAATCAACCAAAAACGCACATGCATAAACGATCAAAAATGGCTCAATGGGTAAGCGAAATCGGGCATAACCACAGGCAAACGTTATGCCCACAAAAAAGATCATTACCAACAAACTGCTTAATACCAAAAATAACTTACGGCGAAACCAAAATGAGTTTATAACAAAACAAAAAAAACCAATTAACGTTAGCAAATACAACGCAATCTCTCCCCAAATAATATATCGCAGATAACCAGCATTAATATTTGGCATTAAAAATCGCATTATCATATCCTTGAGCGTTCTATTGCAACTATATGGAGGCAGCTGGCCACCAGAATCGATAAATAAAAGCTCTGAAGAATATAAGGAAAAGCATGTTTTAAAAACATTTCCCATGGCATGTTTTATCGCAAGCATTGGATTTGAAAGCATAACACTCAGTGTAAGTTTCTCGGCGACAATAACCCTTTCAATTTCAAGAAGCTGACGATTCTCAATCAACTCTTTTTCTGCAATCAATTCATCAAATCGTTGGTATGCAGTACCCTTTGCTTGCTCATAAGAAACATTATTTTTCATCATAATTATACGGGCCGCAGAATGGTTTAAAAAATGAGGCCCTGAAAGTGTATGGAAAAATAAATATCCAGTGAGCAAGAAATTTCTTACAATCCACCACCCAACAATACTTATCCATCCACAGAATAAAAAAAGACCACTCTTAAGATTAACCAAAAAGGCTCGCCTAGAAAGAAAAATAATAAGCAATACCACCAAAAAAAGTGGTAAACCCATTGGCCTTATTAATGACGCGATACCAAGAGCTACCCCGGCAAACAGAAAGATCAAAATCCTTTTGCTTTTTAACGCATAAAAAAAACATATTAAAAAAAACATCCAAAGAAGCAAAAACATCATATCTGATAATATAAGGCCAGAATAGACAATAAATCCAACGTGCAAACAAGCAAAAAAAGCCGCACCAAAAGCAACCAGTCGCCGGGTTGGCAATATAATTAAAGAAAAAACATACATTAAAACAGGAATCAAAGACCCGAAAAAAAGTTGTACCATTAAAGTAGCTATAACATTTAGGTGACACAACTTATAACAAGCGGCCAAAAAAAGCGGATATCCGGGCAATCTATAAAAAAAAGGCACCCCATTAACCGACATAAAACCATACCCATGTACCAATTGAACGGCCATATCGTGATAATGCTTTGAATCAAAAGCAAGCATGCAAGGGTTTTTAATAAGAAATATTATAAAAAAAATAAACCTTATTAAAAAAGCGCAACTAAAAATAACGAGTAATAAGGGAATAATACTTAGATATTTAGTCCATGCACGATTTTGGTTCAACTAACCTCCTCCTGCTTTTTTTTAGACCAAACCATCCAGCCATGGATAAAATAATCGCCAACGGTTCAATGGGCAACCTCATACGCGCGTAACCACCAGAAAGGGCTATGACAATAAAAAGCGCTATGAATGGTAGGCATTTACCCAAATTGACTAAAGACTCTCGCTTTCCTCGCAAAGCACATAAGAGAGCTCTAATCATATATCCTAGGAACCCGATTAACATCAAAATAAAAAGAAATATTTCACTCCAAACAATAACCCTTAACAGCGAAGACTCGGTTTGTGGAAACAAATAACGCTCAAACATATTCCAGCCTGAACGTTCTTTTTTAAAATAATCGATCGTTTTATGCCCTGCGTCTAAATATAAAAGCTCAGCCGAATGCAGCGAAAACATCGTCCGAAACATATCAGTACACCAATTTTTCAGGGCGATTAAAGGGCTCTGCTTAAAGTACTTAATTGCCAACTGTTCATGCACGTTACAGCTTTCAATCTCAAACAAGGGTCGCCCAAGCTCAGCTTCTTTTTTTGCCAAATTCTGATGCACTTCATCATGCAAATGCTGCCGAGCTTCTTGATAAGAGCAATTTTGAGTATGCATCGCAACACGAGCCGCCGATAGATACAAAAAATGGCCGCCTGGCAAGGTATGAAAAAAAAGGTACCCCGTTAACACAAAATTTCTTATCAACCAAAAAGAAACGGGTATAAGCCAGGCTCCTGCCAACGTTGCAAATTTGATAATTTTATGCCTTAGCCAATCATGTGAAAAAATGAGCATAATACCAGCAAGAACCAAGAGATAATGCCCAACGGGCCGAAAGAGCGAGGCTAACCCCAAAAAGGTTCCAGCCCAAAAAAGATACCTACCAGAAAAGAAAAAAATCAAAAACAGTAAAAATAAAAAAATAAAGAGCGATTCAGTCATAAAAAAACCGGCGAATAAGATAAACCCTAGGTGAAAAACGGTCCACAAAGAAGCACATTTAGCAATAATAAGCGCCCCGGGGAATAAAATCATTGATAGCAAAAAAACCAAAATAGGAATTGCCGAAGCAACAACAATTTGCGGCCATAAAACCTTTTTCGTATCAACGCCAAACAAGTAATAAAAAAAACCTAGAAAAACAGGATACCCAGGAAGCCTATAAAAATGCGGGCTTCCGTCGGCCGATACAAGTCCATTTCCTTGCGCAACTTGCTGAGCAACAAGATGATACGTCTGAGAATCAACCTGCCAATAGTTTTCATTTTTGCCTAAATACCCTATAAAAACAGCTGCTCGAATAACAAAGGCTAAAATGAAAAGCATAAACAAGAATTTTTTATTCGATGCTATAATCTCACCAATTTTTACTTCATGCTCCATCGCTTAATCTCCTTTTTTCCCACTCATAAGCCGACTGCATTATCGTATTCAAATCTGAATACTTATCCTGCCATCCAAGTGTTTTTTTTATTTTTGCATTGTCTGCCACAAGTATTTTGGCATCACCCGGACGTCTATCGGCTATAGTAATCTTGATTTTTTTGCCACCAATTTTTTCAGCGGCCTTGATAAGTTGCTTTACGGTATAACCGACACCAGACCCCAAATTGAAAATTTGAGAATCTGAATGCGCATGAAAATATTCAGCCCCAAGTACATGAGCTTGGGCAATATCAAGCACATGTACATAATCACGAACACATGAACCATCAACCGTTTCATAATCGTTACCAAATATGTAAAATTCTTTATCAAGTAAAAGTGCCCGCATAACATTGGGGATTACATGGCTTTCTGGGTTATGCCACTCCCCAAGATTCTTATCAATTAATGCACCGGCAGCATTAAAATAGCGCAATGAAACATATTGCAACCCATATGCCTGTGCATAATCTTGTAATACATATTCGATAATTAATTTATTTTTTCCATATGGACTCATTGGAGCAAAAGGATGATTTTCATCTATCGGGACATAATGAGGCGGTCCATATACCGCACAGCTTGATGAAAACACAATTTTACTCACCCCATGTTCAAGCATTTTATTCAGTAAGTGAATGGTTTTTATAACATTGTTTTCATAAAAACGCTGAGGTTGAATAACCGATTGTCCAACCTCGATAAATGCAGCAAAATGCATAACAACGTCTATAGGATATTTCGCAAATAGAGCATCCAATATGCCATAATCTGCAAAATCTCCCTTAATTAAGGTTGCCCATGGACAGGCAAATGGTTGATTGTATAATAGATTATCTAGGATAATAACTTGATAGCCACAATTATGAAGAAGATAAGCGGTATGCGATCCTATATAGCCAGCCCCACCAGTAACTAATACCGTCTTGCTCATTACTCTCCAACAACTATCAAGCCTGCAGAATCTCCTTTTACTCTGATTTACAGTAAAAACTAAATTACACCAAATGTAAACGCTTACCACTCTTTTTTTGTAAGGATGTTATATGAAAGAACAACAATCAATTCTTAACATTAACCTGGTTATAGAAAAATTAAGAAAACACTTCGCTTTGTATAATTTTTTTGAACAAATAGCACCAATTACATACACGCAAAAAAGCCAAAAGGTATTTGCGATAAACCCCATCATCACCGATAAATCTATTGATTTAAATGTAGCAATTCGACAACCAAAAAACATTTTTGATGATGCTTGGCTCATCAAAATACTTGATACCTTTTTTAGTGAAACGCTGTTGCTTGATATGTACACGTTAAAAATAAATTTTCTAGGCTGCCTTAAAGATCAGGCTTCAAAAAAATTATGTTCATCATGCCAAAAAGAATGGAACGCATTAACCAATACGCTACAAATTCTCTCGATAAGTTTTATTGTTGACCCGTCACTCCATATACCAGGAGAAAACACCAGCAAAACACAATTTGAATTCTCGGTACGCTCGACCAACAAAACCAATGCGCTTGCTCACGGTAGCCAGATTACTCCTTCACCAAATAACGAAACTATCTCGCAAGCACAAATTAACGTCGATACCATATTGAGTCTTGATCAAAAACTAACGCTGCCACCAGCCCCCGCGATTCACGTTATTGTCCCACTAAGTCAATCCCAGAACAATCTAGCATTACTCGTTGCATCAACGCTTCACCATCACGGTAAATGCGTTGACGTCGTGCTCAATTTTACAACGGCTCAAGAACGCTTGGAATATGCCCATAAAATGAATGCTCAATATCTTTTGTTATTGGGTGATGATGAACAAGCAGCTGGAACAGTTACAATAAAAAATCTTATCAGAGGCACACAAGAAGTGGTAAAGCAAACAAAGATTATTGAATCTCTTCTTTTTTAACCAAAGACTCAACATAGTCTATTCGCTTAAGCTGTGCGTCAAAACCATAGCTATAGCGCGAATAACTTACATCTAAATCACGTTGAATTGCTTTAACATGGCGCTTAATAGCATTAATTTGTTCTTGTGCTACTACGCTAAAAGATTCTGCCGCATGGGCGCCAACAATAACGTGTTTTGGACACTTATCGCTTAAAAACAATGTTAACGATATATGCTCACTATTTAACTCAGCACAAATATTATCCAGCAAGCCCGAGTATTCTAGAACGCTAATTTCAGATTTTTCATATTCTGTTTGGTCAACATCAACCTCTTCAGACCCAAGCAAAACGGCTACCCGTTGTTTGATTAATGAATTTTTAGTAAGAACGTCTTCTTTTTTTTGCAAAATCTCATCACGCAAACTGCTTATTTTTTCAATCAATTGTGCAAAATTAATCTTTAATGATTCAGGCAATACCCCAACGCTTATAACCTTCTTGCCTGATTGAGCTAACTGTATAAGGAATTTTTCATCTTTAATTAATTCATCAATTTTTTCATTAACTTCTATAATATCACGATCGCGTGACAATGTTTTTGTAAAATCGCTCTCTGGATTGTTGTTTTGGTTATACATAAAAAGTCCTATCGCTTTAAAAAGCTTAAGTATTTCAATCAGATTTGCATTATGCAAGATTCTCATTATTTTAATCAATTTATTTCATTTACAACAGCATCAATTGTCTCAACGTTACACAACATAATAACAACCGCGCAAGAGCCTTAGATACTATTTAAATCATAAAATTCATTCAAAAACAACTCACCAGAGCAGCGAAGACTACATTTAATGATTTTATCAAAAATATGTAGGTGGCTCTTAGGGGTACCCCTTCATATAATTTTCACCAAAACTCAAGACTCGTTTTCTCATGCAAAAAATCAAATTAAGCCTTTAAATACCACTTTTATCTCTTTTGAAAATTAGTTACGAACAAAATTGTTCGTAACTAATTTTCAATCACAAAAAAACAACGCGATAAAGCTCCTAACAGCAAACTGCATCATTATGATACATAAAAAAAGAGAGGCTCTTAGACTTCCTTTTTCCCTCATTAACATAACATTCGGTGAAACGACACCACACCCCGAATCACAATAAACCTCAAATCAAGTTGGTTTTGTGCTACAATAGTCTCATCGTCATGCTCATAGGGAGATTTTTATTGTGGAGAACCAATGTTTATTCCTGTTATTTATCCTGTAACTTGTAACACCAACCACGTCGGACCGGGGTCAACGTTCGTTGCAATAAAAGGCCATAAAGAAGATGGAGCTACTTACATCCCAAAAGCCATTAACCGCGGTGCGACAACGATTATTGTAGACAAATCATACATCCCTAAAGACATCCCTGCACACATTCAAATCATTTTTGTCGATGATACACGCAAAGCACTTGCCGCTTATGCGGCTCAAGCTTTAAATAATCCCGCACAAAAACTCAAATTTATTGGAATTACCGGCACCGCTGGCAAAACCACAACAACCTATCTTGTTGACCATCTGCTAAACCAGGCCGGGTATAAAACAGCGCTCATTGGTTCTATTAAAAACAAAATTGGCGACAAAGAAGAAGAAAGCACCTTAACATCCCCCGCGGCCGACTATATTCAAATGTTTTTAGCCGAGTGCGTAAAAGAGAAAATCGATTACGTTATCATGGAAATATCCTCACATTCTATCGCACTTTCACGGATCCACGGCATTGAATTTGATGCTGTTGGATTCACCAATCTTAGCCCAGAACATATGGATTTTCATCCAAGCATGGAGCACTATTTTCAAACCAAAGCTGCGCTATTCAAGCAATTAAAACAAAATGGCATTGCCGTTATAAACATTGATAATCCATGGGGCAAAAAAGCGGTTGAGTATTTTGATGAAAATGGATTAAAGCAAAAAGTTATTGCGTTCGGCTTTGAGCAACAAGAAACAAGCGAATCGCAAACACAGCATCATATCTTTTATTTAGAAGAAGCTTGCAGGCCGTTCCCTCCTGCACCTCCCTTATGCCCGGCGCTCGTTGGAGCATACAATAATTACAATGTTTGTATGGCCAAATTGATTTGTTCAGAGCTCGGCGTAACTTCAAATATAATTACTCAAGCACTTGCAACATTTGCTGGAGTTCCAGGACGCCTACAAATGCACACCCTTAAAAATGGCGCCAAGGCATTTGTCGATTTTGCTCATAAGCCAGGAGCATTTGACGAAGTGCTCAAAACATTACGCCCTTTAACATCGCATCTTATTGTGATTTTTGGTTGCGGCGGTAATAGAGACACCACCAAGCGCCCGGTAATGGGCAAACTTGCGGCAGACTATGCTGATCTTATTATTGTTACCGACGACAATCCGCGCGACGAAGATCGTCAAGCAATTGCCAATGAAATTGTTGCCGGCATTCCAAAAGAAAAAATGACTTCTGTTATTGTTGAACTTGACCGCAAAAAAGCGATAACCCTTGCGACACAAAATGCTCAACCGCATTCGATTATTGCGCTTTTGGGCAAGGGTCACGAAAACTATTATCTTATCAAAGGTGAAAAACACCACTTTGATGACCTTGAGGAAGTTAAGCGCTTTTAGCACCTATAATGTGCAGCGGCCACACAATGTCGAATGCTCCTTTGTTTGAACACTTCGTTGCTCAATAAATTCCTGAATCTGGCTTAAAACATAGTTTATTTGCGGCTCAGAAAGCCCGGGATATGTTCCCAAGAAAAAAGTATTATTCATGATAAAATCTGTATTAACTAATGGTTCAGCGATACGATAATCAACGTCTGCATAAGCCGGTTGGCGAACAATATTACCAGCAAAAAGATTTCGTGTTTCTATTTTCTTACTCGCTAAATACCTTGTCAAATCGGTACGCGTAAAACCAGCATCATCTTTAATCGAAAGCGGAAAAGCAAACCAAGCAGGATCTGAACCAGCGATTGCCCAAGGCAGAATAAAGTATTCAGAAAATTTTTCAAAGCCTTTTGACCAAAGTTTAAAATTTTCTTTTCGTCGTTGGCAAAATTTTGGTAATTTTTTCAGTTGCTCAACACCAATAGCCGCTTGCATGTCGGTTGCTTTTAAATTGTACCCAATATGCGAATAAACGTATTTGTGATCGTACCCTAACGGTAATGTTCCATATTGTCCGGTAAAGCGCCGGCCGCAGGTATCATTCTCACCACCATTACAATAGCAATCGCGCCCCCAATCTCGTAACGACATTAATGCTCGAGCAAGCACATCATCACTCGTCGCTACAGCGCCACCCTCGCCCATCGTAATATGATGTGCTGGATAAAAGGAAAAGGTTGCAATATGGCCAAATGATCCAAGCATTTTTCCATTAAACGTTGAACCAAGAGCATCACAACAATCTTCTATGAAAAAAAGATTATTTTCCTGAGCAATTTTTATTATACCTTCAAGGTCATATGGATTACCCAGGGTATGGGCTAAGAAAATTGCTTTAGTTTTTGGTGAAAGCGCTTTTTGTATACGTTCCAACGTCGTGTTATAAGTCCCAAGGTCAACATCGACAAAAACAGGAATAAGATTGTTTTGAATTATTGGATTGACGGTTGTTGGAAAACCAGCCGCCACGGTTATAACCTCGTCGCCAGGATTCAACTTTCTGCTCCCAAGCAAAGGCGAGGTTAATGCACTCATGGCAAGTAGATTTGCCGACGATCCAGAATTAACTAATAAGGCCGATTCAACATCCAAAAAAGCAGCCAGACTCGATTCAAATTCTTCGGTAAATCTTCCAGCTGTTAGCCAAAAATCAAGCGATGCATCAACAAGCGAAACCATTTCAGCGTCATCAAAAACTCTTCCCGCGTAACGAACCGAGGTTACGGCACCTTCGCCAGAGCCAAACCGACACTGATGATATTGCTTAACTAAATCTTTAATTTGTTTTCTTAATTCTTTTTCTTCATTAATCATTTCATTACTCCTCAATACTTACCTAAAAAAACTAATCCCAATCGTCAACATGAACCCTATCTTGACTTACACACTCAGACGCCAAAAAGCTACGCAACGACGTTATCATGCCTTGCGGACCTGATATGAAATAATGTGGATCATGTAACGCCTCTGCCTTATTAATAACCACAGAAAAATCAATCGCTTGCGCATTAAACAACACAAGCTCAAATTTAGGCAACCATTGGCAACGTGTTTTCACTAACTCTTCAAACAAGAAACAGTGATCACCACGAATACCATAAACAAGAACTATTCGCCTTCCTGTTGGCTGCACAAGTTCCTCTTCCAGATATGGAATATATGGAGCAATTCCTGTTCCGCCAGCTACTAACACAACATCTTGAGTATGGTCGTATGCATTAATCACAAATGAACCATAAGGAAATTTTAACCAAACGGTCTTCCCAACACAGAGCTCATTTTTCATACGTCCGGTAAAACTTCCCTTAACACTGTACACAATCGTTATTTGAGAGCTTTTATTTGATGATGCTATTGAGAATGCCCGCGACTCTGGCCACAAACCAGTATATGAGTCATATTCATCTAGAGCCAAATGTAAAAACTGACCCGATTTAAATTTTGGTATTTTTTTTTCAGGTGTAAAAACTACCTGGTATATATCACCTGAATACTGAATAATTTCAGCAACGGTTGCCTGCATTTTTATTGGTGCTGCCATACTTCATCCTATGCTCTCTCAGCCTTAATATTTTGACATTGAGTCTTGACATGTAACATCATGAAACATAACATAAGAGAACTTATCTGTTGAGTGAATTATTCATTCAAAATCAAAAGGAGATACGTAGTGAAGAAGAGTAATATTCCGGTAATGATTCTTGCTGGCGGACTAGGAACGCGCCTACGAGAAGAAACAGAATTTCGCCCAAAACCAATGGTTCCAATCGGCGGCAAGCCAATTCTCTGGCACATCATGAAAACTTATTCAACCTATGGCTTTTATCGATTCATCATATGCCTTGGCTACAAAGGCGAAGTAATTAAAAATTATTTTCTTAATTACCGCATGGAAGATATAAATTTTACCGTCAATACCAAGACCGGAGTTGTTTCTGAGCACCAAGCAAATAATGAAGAATGGGAAATAACGTTAGTAGACACGGGACAAGATTGCTTAACCGGTGGACGCGTTGCACGTGCGGCAAAATACGTTGATACTAACACCTTTTTGCTTACCTACGGCGACGGCGTTGCCGACGTCAACATTAAGGATCTTGTTCACTTCCATGAATCACACGGAAAACATATAACACTTACCGGCGTCAATCTCCAATCACGCTTTGGAAATCTCGAAGTCTCAGGAAATACCATCGTCTCTTTTTCAGAAAAAAAGAAAATCGAAGATGAATGGATTAATGGTGGCTACATGGTTATACAAAAAGATTTTCTCAAATATCTTTCTGTTGGTTCAGACTGCATTCTTGAGCAAACACCGCTTAAACAAGCTGCCTTAGATAGTCAACTCATGATGTACAAACATTATGGATTTTGGCAATGCATGGACACTATCCGCGAACACCAAAAGCTCGAAGAACTCTGGAAGACGGGTGCTCCTTGGAAAGTATGGGGCGATGAAAAAGATGTATTTACACCCGCAACCATTGACACATCGTGTATCTCAATGCCAGCTGAAAAAACAACTTCAAGCATTATCTAAGGAACTTGCTCGTGGAAAATTATACAAATGAAAAAAAATACTGGAAAAACAGAAATGTTTTAGTAACCGGAGCAACTGGATTACTAGGCCCCTGGCTTGTTCAAGAGCTTATTGAGCAAGAAGCCAACGTTTTTGTTTTAATACGTGATCTCATTTCACATTCAGTATTTTTTCAGCAACAGTTGGATAAAAAAACATCCGTCATTATCGGCGACCTTCTTGATCAAAACCTACTCACTCGCGTTCTGAATGAAAGTGATATTGAAACAGTTTTCCACTTAGGCGCCCAGGCAATTGTCGGTTATGCAAATCGCTCACCGATCTCAACATTCAGGTCAAATATCGAAGGAACATGGAACCTTTTGGAAGCTTGCCGCTTAAGCCCATGGGTCAAACGCATCGTTGTTGCTTCAAGCGATAAAGCCTATGGAGCACAAGAAAAATTACCCTATACCGAAGATGCTCCGCTGCAAGGCCAACACCCTTATGATGTTTCAAAAAGCTGCACCGACCTGATAGCTCAATCGTATTTCCATACGTTTAAACTTCCGGTTTGCGTAACACGATGTGGAAATTTTTTTGGTGGCGGTGATTTTCACCTTAATCGCATAATACCTGGAACCATCAAAGCTATTCTTAATAACCAAGCCCCTGTAATTAGATCAAATGGCCAATTTGTTCGCGATTACATTTATGTAAAAGACGTGGTTGACGCTTACCTTACCCTTGCCCAAGCAATGGAAAATCCGTTAATAGTCGGCCAATGTTTCAACTTCAGTACCGACCACCCATTCACCGTTGTTGAAATGGTGCATGAAATTTTGGATCTCATGAACGCTAACCACCTTACCCCAATAATCAAAAACATGGCCTGCAATGAAATTCCAGCCCAACATCTTTGCTCAAAAAAAGCACATACCGTTCTTGGATGGCATGCAAAATACGGCGTTCGCAAAGGGCTTGAAGAAACAGTAGCTTGGTATAAAAACTATTTTGCTCAAGAAAATAAAATCAATAATCTACCGCAGGCCGTTCCAGCCGTCGCCCAGGTGGCTATGGCCGGCAAGCCCTCCTGCACCTCCCTATAAGGACCGCTTTGTGAAAAAAATATCAATTATTGCAACTTGTTATAATCAAGAAAAGAACATAAAAAATCTTCATCACCGCGTTACATTAGTCATGCACACACTTCCTGCTTATGACTACGAACTCGTCTTTATCGATAACGCGAGCACCGATGATTCATATAACATACTCCAAGAAACAATCGCCAGCGATGCTCACGTTAAAGCCATTTTCATGTCACGCAATTTTGGCTCCAATCAACCAAGCATTCTTGCAGGATTTCGATTTGCGCAAAGTGACGGAGTTCTGATTATGTCGGGTGCGCTTCAAGACCCACCAGAAATAATTCCACAATTTATCGCTCAATGGGAAGCTGGCTTTGACGTTCTTTATGGAATTGCAAAAAAGCGTAAAGATAATGGTTTTTTGCGAAGAATAGGCTATAAGTGCTTCTACCGCGTTTTCAAACAACTTTCTTATCTCGACATTCCACTTGATTCTGGTGACTTTAGCTTGCTTGATAAAAAGGTAGTTAATGTGCTCAAACATTTACCAGAAAAAGATCTTTATATTCGTGGTCTACGCACCTGGGCAGGATTTAAACAGACGGGAATTGAATACACAAGAGAAGAACGCGCGGCCGGAAAATCGAGCAATAGTTTCATGGCAAACTTTATGTGGGCAAAAAAAGCCATCGTAAATTTCTCCTATAAGCCCCTTGTGTATATATCTCGGCTGGCTATGGCCGCCGTATTTGTTACCGTCGGTGCAGCAGGAACATTTCTCTATTGGCACTTTAAATATGGCGCCCCTAAAGGATTTTCGACCTTACTCATGACCATGTTTATTTTCGGTACCATTCAACTGCTAGCACTTGCAACACTTGGCGAATACCTCATCAAAATTTTTGAAGAAGTAAAAGGCAGACCACCTTACGTAATTCGTGAAATCATGCAACAAAGCAGCGCTCAAAAAGCTATCCCTCAATCATCTTTTTATGAAGCTGCCACCATAACCACAATTTTACCAGCATCGACAATTTTCCATAACGAAGGATCTCTATGAAAATATGTCTTGTTACCGGCGGCGCCGGCTTTATTGGCGCCAACTTGATCAGAAAATTACTTACATCCGGATATCATATTCATGTCGTAATTGAAAAAAATTCTCCGCTCTGGCGATTAACCAACATCCTTAGCCAAATAACCATACATGAAATAGACATCAGCAATTTTGAAAAAATTAATACACTTGTCAAAACAATCAAGCCTGAATTGATTTTCCACCTCGCATCTTATGGCGGCATGCCTCAACAAGATGACCAAGATTCAATTTATTACGTTAATTTTGACAGTACAAAAAACCTCGTAAATGTCTGCAAAGAAGTTGGCTTTGAATGTTTCATCAATACCGGAAGCTCATCAGAATATGGCATGAAAAGTTGCCCTATGAAAGAAGACCTCATCTTGGAACCGGTAAGTGACTATGGTGTTGCCAAAGCGGCCGCAACACAATTCTGCCTTAAAGAGGCAGTATCTAATAAATTACCAATCTATACCGTACGCCCATTTTCGGTTTATGGCGATTATGAAGCACCAACACGACTTATTCCAACGGTTCTTGTTAATGCAATTGCAGAAAAACCAATCCAACTTTCTTCACCTTCTTATGTCAGAGACTTTATCTATATAGAAGATATGGTTGATATGTATATTGCAATAACCAAGCAACTTCCACGAACCCATTTTGTATTTAACGCAGGGACAGGAATTCAGTCATCTATCCAAGATGTCATCAATACCGCCCAATCGATGAGCGACAAAAAAATCATTGTTCAATGGAACGCATCAGAAACACGCCCATGGGAACCAAAGCAATGGAAAGCGGACAATGCACTTGCTCAACAAGTTCTTAATTGGCACCCTCATTATAATCTAGCCAAGGGGCTTAAAAAATCTCTGACCTGGTTTAAAAATCATCTTGAATTTTATCATAAAGGAGAAATCATTAATGATTCAATCATTAACGCCCAACAAAATCAATCCGCAATGCCTTAATCATCTCTCTCAATATGCTAAAGAAACCAGGCTTTTAATCATTGAGATGCTCACATCGGCGCAATGTTCGCATTTGGCATCGGCATTTTCGATCGTCGAAATTTTAACCGTTTTATACCATCAAATAATTAATGTCAAACATATAAAAAGCCAGAATGTCGATCGTGATTACGTTATCCTCAGCAAAGGGCATGCAGTTTCAGCCCTTTACGCTACACTCATGACCGCTGGTTGCATGTCAAAAGAGTTGGCCTTATCGTATAACAAAAAAGGCAGCAAATTGGGCGGACAACCAACCAAGGGATCATTTCCAGGCATTGAGGCAAGTACTGGCTCTCTTGGGCACGGATTGTCGATGGGTGTTGGCTGCGCACTTGCGCTAAAAAACGACCATAAATCTAATCATGTTTATGTCATTGTTGGCGACGGTGAATGTCAGGAAGGCGCCATATGGGAAGCTCTTATGGTTGCAAGCCGCTATCATCTTAATAATCTTACTATTATTGTTGATTATAATAAGTTACAAGCAATCGATAAGACCGATGACATAATGACAGGAAACCTTTCAACGATGTTTAACGCCTTTGGTTGCTCAACAATTGAAATCGATGGACATGATTATTGCCAAATTATAGATGCTGTTAATCAGCGTGAAAAAAGTCAAAAGCCATTAGTCATTCTCGCCCATACCATAAAGGGAAAAGGGCTTTCTTTTACCGAAAATAAAGTCGAATGGCATTATCGTTCATTAAATCCTGAATTGTACGTTCAAGCCAAAAAAGAATTGGAGCAATAATGCGTACTACGTTTATTAAATATCTCACACAAGCGGCCGAACAAGACGAAACTATTTATTTAGTTGTTGGTGATGTCGGATTCTCTGTCGTCGAAGAATTTAAAGAAAAATTTCCAACACGATTTATCAATGCCGGCATTGCTGAACAAAACATGATTGGCCTCGCCGCAGGCCTCGCTATAACGGGTAAGAAAGTGTTTGCTTATTCAACCATCCCTTTTATCACCATGCGCTGCTTTGAACAAATTCGAATTGATATTTGCTATCAAAACCTACCCATTAAATTAGTTGGCGTTGGCGGCGGATTCAGTTATGCCCAATATGGATTATCTCACCACGCAGTTGAAGATGTAGCTATTATGCGCGCCTTGCCAGAAATGACCGTTATTGCACCAGGAAGCAAATATGAAGCGGCACAGCTTATGCCCCAATTTGTAAATCATCAAGGCCCGGCATATCTGCGTCTTTCAAATAATGAAGAACTCGTCCAATATAACGAAAAAGAACCCGTAACACTGGGTAAAATTTTAGACATAATACCAAATGAAAATCAGCTCATTCTTGCCTCAAGTAATGCGCTCGACCTTGCATTCTTAGTTTGTAGCTATTTAAATCAACAAGGAATTTCTATCGGCCTTGCAAGCGTTCATACTATTAAACCACTTGATGCCAATTATTTCATTAATAAAAGTGGCACACTAAAAGCACTATTTACCATCGAAGAACATAGTGTTATTGGCGGGCTTGGCGAGGCGGTGGCATCAATCATAAGTCAACAAATCGATCATCATATTATTTTTAAAATGTTTGGCATAAATGATTTTTACTTCCACACAACGGGAACACGTAAAGACCTTCTCTCAATGGCTGGATTAACTGTTGAACAAATATCACAAACGATCATGGAACTTAGTTTTAATGGACAGCCTGCACAGAAGGGCTTGTCCGCCGTAGCCACGATAGGGCGCAGGCTGGAAACGGCCTGTCTATGAAAAAACGGTATCTATCAATCATCCTTTTTCTTCTTATTTTCTGCATACTCGGTATTCCATTCACAAAATGGGGATTCAGATCTGATGATTGGGGAAATATTTTTCATAGTGTCATAACAACATGGCAAGATGTTATTACTTTTTTCACCGATGGACAAAGCCTTGATGCTTTTTATTGGCCATCTAACGCAGAGGCCACAAAAACAGCTTTTTTTTGTGGCCTCTATCGCCCAATGTCATTAGTTTATCTCATCCCTCAATATATATTCTTCGCCGCACATCCTTATGGCTATTTTTTGATAACAATAGCTATTCATGCGCTCTCTGCAATCCTTATTTTTAATCTATATTCGCTATTTACCAGCATACCAATTGCCTTTTTTGCAGCACTTTTTTTTGGATTTCATCCAAGTTTATGGACCTGGCTTGGGTGGATAAGTGCCCAAACATATCAAATCGAGCTTTTCATATTACTTTGCATTATTCTTTTACTTAAATCATATCTAGATCACAAAAAAAAATGGGCTTATCTTTTTGCCTGCGCCCTTTTTTGTACAAACATTTTTTTGCATGAGCAAACCTTCTTTTTACCTCTGTGGCTTCTTTTTGCCATACCACTTTATGAAAAAGAAATCCTCAAAAGTTCACTCTCTTTGCTGAATTGCCTACAACGAGCGATACTCGTATCACTTCCATTTTTTGCGATTACCTTTTTTTATTTCATTGCTCGGCTACACTTTTTCCCTTTAACCTCAAATACCGCAACCCTCACCTTTGAACCAACATGGCTATCTTTCAAAACGCGCATGTTAAGCCGCGCTTTTGATTTCATAACCTTCATCTCTGATGTTTTTGGGTTAACCGCTTTGCCAAAAAATACCCCTTGGTTCAAAGGATTTTTAATTTTTAGCATTTGTCTTCTGCTGCTATGGTTTTTTACTAAAACAAATAAAAAAATGGTTGCTCTGTTTTTAGCATTCAGCATTCCACTCTTTGGCTGGCCGGCATTGCTAATGCATAACCAACCCCGCTATTATTACATAGCGATTCCCCTTTTCATAATGCTTGTAATCGTTCTTTTGCCAATCCAAAAGCTCAAAACCATTACCAAGAAACTCCTGCTTGTCGCTATCATTACCGCTACAATAGTAAATGGTATATTTTTATTTCATGACCTAAAAAGGCGTGAACAATTATATCACCCCGTCACCCAAGCATTCACCTCACTCGCCAAAGATAGCCGCACCACAAATCGTGCTATTTGTTTTATTAATCTTCCTCAAGAACCGCATCTTTTTGGTGCCTGCGCACAAGCAATTTGGCTATTGCGAGGAGATAGCAGTCATCCTGTTTTTAATATCGCCCAAGAACCTCTTGAAGCAAAGTATCAAAAATTCAATCCATTATTCATTGCCTGGGACAATAAAAAACAACAGTTTCATATTTTAAGTAACACCAAATAACCATGAATAAAAAAGTTATCATTTCGTTTGCGCTTTTTTTCTTTGTTTTTTGCTTTTTAGGCCTCCCTTTCTCAAGCTGGTGGTTTAACGGTGATGATTTTTCATGCATTGCTCTGGGCAAAACAATGCAATCCTGGCAAACGCTTTGGAGCCATTTTATCGAAGGCAACGTTAACAAATACTTTTACCCATCGCACCACCAATTTTATACACCGTATGGCGCAGCAACTATTCATAAGTTAAACTTCTTAAGTGTTTATTTTCGCCCAATTCATTGCGCTTATTTTGCTTGTGCTTATTGGCTTTTCGGCCTTAATGCTTACGCTTATTATTTGGTAAGCGTTTTTTTGCACGCACTCAATACAACCATTCTTTTCAATATCCTTACATGGTTTTCTGGTTGGCCGTCTGCACTTTTTTTTGCGCTTCTTTTTGCCCTGCACCCACAAATTGGTTTTCGCTTTGGTGCACCAGCAAATTTTCAATATTATCTGAATGTCTTGTTGCTTATGCTTACCATAATCATGCTCAACTATTTTCTAGATCGACGCCAATACATTTACTTACTTTTTTCGACACTGTTTTTCACGATTGCTCTATTTACCCGTGAAACAGCAATAGTATTTCCTGCAATACTTTTTGGCGGCTGCTGGTTGTATCAGAAAAAAATATCATGGGCACCAGTTGCCCACGGTTTAGCAGCACTCGGATATCTTGCAATTCGCATATGGCTTTATCCGTTTCATAAACTTTTCCAGGGAGGTGCAGGAGGGCCTGCCGGCAATAGCCACCTGGGCGACGGCTGGAGCGGCCTGCTCTATAATTTTACTATATCCTCAGCCTTCACTATTTTTTCAAAAATAACTTCACGTTTTAACGAAGTCCTTGTTTGTATCTACGATTCACTCTCACTCTCATGGCTCCCTTATGGACATAAATGTCTGCGCCTTAGCTTATTACTTATTGCCACACTCGTTATTGCAATACTTTTTTGGCGCAATAAACATAAATTCCTACTTTTATTCCTCGGCGCTAGCTATCTACTCATGCTCTGGCCATCACTTTTTGGCGCCTATAGCCCACGGTATTTTCACGAAGCCTCTCCATTTCTTTTTGTCTTGTTCGCAGTTTTAAGTACAAGCATATATTCATTTTTCAGGGGGAAACGCCCTATCCCTATCCGCAAATACATAAACGTAATAATTACTATTGTATGTACTGCCCTTATTGGCCTATGCGCCTTCTTTACCTACACAAACTTACGCACCCGCGAAACAAAACTTTTTACGATGAAGAAGGCCTTTTTGGCTCTCGCCAATGACCAGCGAATCACCTCAGGTACACGCCCTTTATGTTTTCTTGCGTTTCCACTCGACGGATTTGGTACCGGAATCGAACAAGCTGCCTGGTTATTTTTAACTCCTCCAACAAATCCTGTTTATTATGATCCATCAACTATGCTCACCCAGAATAATTCAAATGTCTTAGAACATGCTGGCTGGTATATGCGCTGCGCACCCTACTATACAAAAAATTACTTTACTATAACCAATACACCAACAAGCGTTCGCTTAACATCAACTAATCCACAAAAAATAAACTTTTCGCTATCTGATAATTATCTATCTCTCGGTGCGAAAACTGTTCATCAGAGTGTTTTAGGTATTGTCACCGACCTAACCCTTACCTTTGATCAAAAACATCTTAAACAAAAACCCTTAGTAATTACCTTGGATTATGAAAAGCAACAGTTTGTTGCTCACGAATGAAAATACCGTTTGCTTGAGGGTAAAAAAATGGTTATTGTTTCGAAGTAATATAAGCGCGAATTTTACGAACTCCAGCCTGCCATTTCCAACGAAATTGCTGCTTAAGTTTAGATAAACCTGAAATCGGCTTTATGATTTTGGGATTTTCTTGAACAATTTTTTCATGTAAAAACTTAAATTGCTCACCAGTTTTATATGGATCTTCATAGGTCTTTTCTATCGTCTTTCCAACATCATGAACACGCGAATCATAGAATATCCCCTCCCATTTTTTGAGATAGTTCTTTAAATCTTGTTTAAAGCGCACATAATTTGTTTTGCGAATATCCAAATTTGCATGAGGATAATGTTCGATATAAGAATCAGGAGCATCAATACACTCATATCCGGCCTGCCACATTTTAAGACAAAGATCGCCGTCGCCATTGTAAAAGAAAAAAGTCTCTTCATCACAATAGTCAACGGCCCCTAAAGCTTCATTAAGAAATATGCCATGGTTCACATACATCTTGCTGCCCAACGTGCAACCTACATGATATTTTATATCTTCTGATGACCAATCGCGCCAATAAAATGCCATGGCGCCAACACATTTCCCCTGCGCCAACGATTCTTCAAAATGTTTAATTCCGTTAATTATAGCACCAGGAATAACCAAACAATCATCACTCAACATGCACACATACTTACCTTGAGCTATTTTAAACCCAAGATTCATGAAATAGCCCCACGAACGCCGCTCTATAGGTTTATTATTCCATATGCCACGATTATGTTGAACAATTGTTATGATATCTTTTTGTTGAACAAGCCACTCAAGGGTTCCATCATCAGATCCCCCATCAACCACAATAATCTCATGTGCAATACCACCCAGCTCATTACGTATACTATCAATGGTCAATTTAAAAAAATTGTTTCGATTATACGACCCGCAAACAACCGACAATTCTAGCGTTTGCATACAAAGGCTTCCTCTCACTTTTCTCGTAACGCCATATTTATAGCATTAACCAATACATCATTTAGGCTTTTTGTCCTGCGTAAGCCATTAGCCGCGGCTTCTTGACCGGCTATCCTTAAGTAATTTCCATTCAAAATTTGATCCATCTTAACCGCCATATCACTGGCATCACCCACGTTAAAAAAAATAACGGTATGATCATCTATTTCCCGATTAACGGCAATATTTGAAACGATTGAAGGAACGCCAAGCGCAACAGCATCATAAACACTACCGCCGCCAGGCCCTCCCTCAAAAAGAGTTGGTTGTAAAACAGCCAATGCATTTTTCATGATATTTATTTGCTCAATCTTAGAGATGTGCCCTAAAAAATGAATTCTCTTTCCCAAGTTTAGACGCTTAATTTCATCAGACAATTGACCAAAATAATCGGGAGCCCTATAATCGCTGGTATTTCCGGTACAAACAATATGAACATCATCTCGATCAAGCATTTTTAATGCCTGGAAAGCAGTAATATGCGACTTATGCTGCCAAAATTGATTTGATATCATAAAATAAGTTTGTGGTAACTTATATTTTTGTCTTAATTCACTAACATCATATGATTCAAACCAGAGCGCAACAGGAGCGGCCGCAAAAGGCAAAACAACAATCGTTTTTGTACATAAAGGATAAAACTTCTTAATATCATCAGCAACCGCGCGCGCGTTAACTAAGATAACATCAAAGCTTTTTAGTATAAATTCAAAACATTCCCGTCGCTTTTTAACTTCGTTTGCCGAAAAAAACTGTGGATAATATTCGTGCTGAAAATCGTAAAGATATCCTATTTGCTTTATAGGCAAAAAAGACCGATTTCTGGATGGAGGAATAGGTAAATAGAGATCAATGTTTAATTTTTTTAAAAAATATTCTAACTCATGCTCGTGATAAAAAATAATATTAAAATTACCATCTATATTTTCAAAAGCTGATAAAAATAAATCAACGTGACGATTCACATTTTCTTGTTTTTTCGCTGGCAAAACGTTTAGAATTGTTTTTATTATTTTACCTATCTTACAACAATAATGAGTAGAAACAGGAGAATCAACCTGAATAAAAATAAAATATTCAAAAGTTTCGCTAGGAATGGAGGCTAATGCATTAAGCAATATTCTTACAAAATCAATACCTCCGCCCCACCCGCTAAATCCAGCAGCGTTAATCGCAATTCTTTTTTTTGTCGTTATCATAATTTAGATACCCCAGTAAAAATCAAAGATACTGTTCATTAGGCAATCTGTTTCGTAATTTACGAGCGGGTAAACCAACCACAACAACACGTGGTTCTATATCATCAAGGACAAGAGCCCCAGCGCCAACCACGGAATCTTCCCCAATTTTAATGTTATGAACTACGTTGGCTCCAAGACAAATTGCAGCCCCCTTTTTGATAACTACGCGACCACCCAAAGTAACGCCCGGCGCAATACTTACAAAATCTTCAAAATGATTATCGTGATCAACAGAAGCCCTTGTATTAATAATGCAATGCTCCCCAATACGAGTTCCTGAATTAATTACAACACCGGCTAAGATTACAGTTCCATCGCCAACCAACACATCGCGAGCAACCAATGCATTTGGATGAATCACCGAAATGAATGGTAATAAAGGTAATTTGCTTTTTACATAATTGACGAGTTGCTGACGTCGCCAATTATCACCAATTGCTACAATAACGCCATCAACATCAGTTACTTTATCCAAAGAGCAGTCTCCGCCAATAATGGAGTATCCGGCAAAAAAAGTCCCTGGCTCTAAATTATTATCTATAAGACCAATAACCGTATGGTTGCCTTCCATTTCAATAGCATCAATAATAACTCGTGCATGCCCACCGGCCCCAATAACCAGAATTTTTTTCATGTTTTTACATCAGTGCAACAACCCCTTTGGGCCACTGTATTACATCTACTATAAAACTGCAGAATATCAGCACAAATAACATCCAGATCAGTAACGGTCAATCCCGGCCAACTTGGCAAATTTATGCCGCAAGAACTTAACCTCTCCGCGACAGGGAAATTGCCACCACATTCTTCATACATAGGCATTTTATGTGCTGGTCTAAAAAATGGCCGCGACTCTATGCCGCGTTTTTTTAAAAACTCTCTTAATGGCTCACAATCATCAGCTCGCTCGGTAAGAATTGATATCATCCAATAAGAATGCTCAATTGGGCCAACCGGATCATGAAATGCCAATGGCAAATGATCTAATTTTTCTTTATATTTCTTGGCAAGCTCTTTTTTTTTGGATAAAAAAAACTCAATTTGCTCCAGTTGAGCAAGTCCAATTGCTGCACAAATATTAGTCATTCTGTAATTGTATCCAACAACATCATGCCAATATTCTCGCCCCTTCGCTAATCCCTGACCTTTGTAATGAAGAACATGATTATGTATTTTTTCATCATTGGTAACAACCATCCCACCCTCCCCGGTAGTAATCGTTTTGTTCCCGTAAAAACTAAATGTTGCTATGTCACCAAACGTCCCAACATGTTTTCCATTATAATAACTTCCGGTCGCCTCGGCACAATCCTCGATAACATAAAGGTTATGCTTTTTTGCAATTGCCATAATCGCATCCATATCACAAGGATGTCCATATAAATGAACCACCATTATAGCCTTAGTTTTGGCGGTAATTTTTTTTTCAATATCAGCTGGATCCATTTGCCATGTCTCTTTAAGTGAATCAACAAAGACTGGCGTTGCTCTCGCATAAGCAATAGCATTAACCGAGGCAATATAGGTCAAGGTTGGAACAATAACCTCATCACCATCTTTAATTCCTAGGGCTAACATCGCTAAATGCAATGCAACTGTACCATTAGCAACGGCCGAAGCGTGCTTCACACCAGTATAAGCAGCAAATTGCTTTTCAAATTCTTCAACAAAAAACCCCCTTGATGAAATCCAATTTGAATCCAAGCAAGCCATAACATATTTTTTTTCATTACCACACAACCATGGCTGGTAAACGGGAATCATCCGATTATCCACGCTAATCCTTTACACTTTTTCTTTTTTTTTAATCTGATATAAAAAAATCTCCCAAGGGGAATTTTCATTTTTGAATACCTTAAGCAAACTTAAAGAGTCTTTCTGGGGATTTTCAATCTCATATTCAGAAAAAATATACTCGCAACCCATCTTACGTAATTGATTCATATTTAAATCAAGTTGCTTAATTATATTTTTTTTTACTTCATTTTTTTCATCGATAATCACCGCCTCAGCAACATAAATATTACATGCCGAACCCCAATTATCAAAGCATTTACGATTGCCAGCGTTTTTGTCCAACTCACGTTCAATTATTTTTTTAAATTCATGCTTATAGGCAAGTGGATAATCGGGCATAAAGCCATCCAAAGTATAAAATCCATTGTATTGAGCAATGCTTGGATTAAGACCTATAGCAATAACTCTAAAGGAACTTTTTGGTTTATCTATATATAGTGCAATCTGCGAAAACAAATTTTCTGAAAAATATTGCTTAAATGATAGGTATTTAACATTACAAGAAGTACCCAAATATTTTGCTGCCAAAAATCGCACATTGCGCTTTAGTTCAGGGTTACTTGTTACAACATAAAACAACTGCATTAAAAGAAATAAAACAACAAGGTTATTTCCAATGTCCTTAATTTTTGAAATCATACAAAGCGACAAAGCGAAGACAATGTACCATAGGGTTGGCAATAAAAAATAAAATCGATCCCACTGAAACGCCCGCAAAAAAAAGTATTTCTGCCTTATCATGGTTACGGGGTACCAGTGATAAAAACAAAGCCACAGCGTTATTAAAAAAATAATCGCTAAAAAAAGACAAAGTCTTTTTAAATAATTACGCTCCTTGATTCCAACGACAAGAGCTATGGGTAAAATGAAATCACTAATTTTAGCATGAAGCGTAACAGCATGGTGGGAAAAAGGAACTCCATCGACAAGAAAGGTTTTAAGGCGGTCGATAAATCCATGCAAATCAATTCCCCAAAACAAAGGAATATTCCACTCAACCCGATGCGATATGTATGTTTTATCTACAAAATGCGCATAAATTAACTGATATTCTACGCCAAGGTAAATCATGCCAAAAGCAATAAGCATTAACATGAAATTGATATTCGCCTTTTTTTCCTCGACCCAATTCCATAAAAAAACAAACCCTAACGCAATCGATATAAAAATACCCGCTAATACAAAAGATGAATAAAAAGGGAAAAGTACGATTATAAGATAATCTTTAATAGATGCCTTATATTTTAAAATATTCAAAAAGGCATAGAGTAAAAGCGGCTGGCCCGCAATACTTAATCCAAAGCAAAAATGGAATGGCAAAAGCGCAAAACAAAGAGAAACCATAGCTATCAGAAAAGGATTTATTAACGCTTTTTCTCGCTCGAAAAGATGATTTTTAAGCAAAAGAAACATCCCAACATATGCAAATAAACGTACAACTAAAACATTTATTAAAAATGCGTAAATAGGGGTAAATAAAATAAAAAACAAAACCAAAAAATTTAGAGAGCTTGGAAAACAATGCCGAGGAATTCCTCCCATAAAGGACTGAATTATCTCAAGCGGCCCCTTTAGATAATTGTGATCTACGCTTAAAATGCGCCTATAAACTAAATCCGGATTTAATTCATCGAAGACCTTTATATAAACATCCTCATGTAACAAAAACAAAGACATCGCACTAAAAAAAACAATTCCAAGGCAAACCCAAAAGGAATATCGATTAATTATGATTGCTATTTTTCTTGGCCTGCTCATCACAACCTTATTTTTTTCTAGTTGAGGATGATTTTATTGAATACCTAGCATAAACGTCTCTTATTCCTTGCTCTAAGGATATTTTCGCCCTCCACCCAAGTATTTCCATCTTGGTTACATCAAGAAGCTTGCGCATAGTTCCATCTGGTTTTTGACTGTTGTATATAATTTCGCCAGCAAAATGAATAACCTCCTTAATGAGATGAGCTAAGGTATTAATGCTAATATCAGTACCAACACCAACGTTTATAATCTCACCAACAACATTGGTATCACTATTTTCCATCAAAAAAAGAACTGCATCAGCCAAATCATCCACATACAAAAACTCACGATATGGCTTACCCGAACCCCATAACGTAACACTCGCCTTGGTAATTCCAATTTTCGCCAAAACATCAATCACCGATCTTTTATCCTCAAATTTTATGCCTTCATCTAGACCGTGCCCAAGTTTGTAAGATTTAAGATCTTGTTTTATCGCTTCCCAATTTTCATCGCGAAGCATTTTAGCTAGATGAAATTTCCGCATAAGCGCTGGCAAAACATGCGCCGTTTCTAAATTAAAATTGTCATTTGGACCATAAAGATTTGTCGGCATAACCGATATAAAATTAGTTCCATACTGCTCATTGTAATAATGGCACAATTTTATTGCTGCGATCTTTGCGATTGCATAAGCTTCATTTGTTGGCTCGAGAGGTCCGGTTAAAAGATATTCTTCTTTGAGTGGTTGTGGTGCATTTTTTGGATAAATACATGATGACCCAAGGTTGAGTAATTTTTTGACGCCATGTTTGTACGAAGCATGAATAACATTTGCAGCAATCATAAGATTATCGTAAATAAACTCGGCCTTATAGGTATTATTAGCTAAAATACCACCAACTTTTGCCGCCGCTAAAAAAACATATTCAGGCCGCTCAAGCTTGAAAAATTCATCAACGGCTAATTGGTTGCGTAGGTCAAGATCGGCAAACGAGCGCGTTACAACGTTATGGTACCCTTGAATGTGTAAGGCTCGCATAAGTGCGGAGCCAACAAGACCTTGATGACCTGCTATATATATTTTTGCATCTTTATTCATTATTCTTTATATATGCAGGCCCCCGGATCAAAGTCCGGGGCAGGCTCAACCTCCTGCATCTCCCTAATGTGCGCATTATCCCTTTCTATACACAATTTTCATGTTCATGATAAGTCCATGTTACCGAATGTGATGTATAGGTAAAATCCTTCTTTTCGCCTATTGCAATACCATCACCAACCGGCTCAAGACCAGCAAATTTGAGGTCGTAGTCAACCATTATTTTAACCAGCTCATGAAAGGTTACGCGTGGTTGCCAGCATAGAAGTTCTTTTGCTTTAGAGATGTCGGCCTGTAAGTGATCAACTTCTGTTGGTCTGAAATAGCGGGGGTCGATTTTTATTAACGCGTCGCCGACTTTTATATTATTAATTGATGCGGGCCGTTCCCTCCCGCCCCTCCCCGGAGAATTTATTGCACTTACAATACCTCGTTCGTCAACGCCATCACCTTCCCATGCAAGCTCAATGCCAGCGTAAGCAAATGCAGCTTCAACAAATTCCTTAATCGTATGGCTCTGCCCTGTGCCAACCACATAATCATTTGGTGTATTTTGCTGCAGCATCAACCACATCATTTCAACATATTCAGGAGCAAAACCCCAATCACGCTTGGCATTAAGATTACCTAAATAAAGAACGCTTTGCTTGCCAGCAATGATATTGACCAATGCTCGAGTTATTTTTCTTGTTACAAATGTTTCGCCGCGGCGAGGGCTCTCGTGATTAAACAAGATGCCATTACACGCAAATAAGCCGTAAGCTTCTCGATAGTTCACTGCAATCCAATAAGCATAGACTTTCGCAACGGCATATGGACTACGTGGATAAAAAGGCGTCTTTTCATTTTGGGGCGCACCCGCAGCACCAAACATTTCTGATGACGATGCCTGATAAAAATTTGCATTAGGAGCACATCGACGAAGTGTCTCTAATAAACGCAAGGTTCCAAGTCCCGTCACATTCGCCGTAAATTCGGGCATCTGAAAGGAGACTTTAACATGTGATTGCGCACCCAAGTGATAAACCTCGTCAGGCATTACCGCACTCACAATGTCTTGAAGACATCCGGCATCAGATAAATCACCATAATGCAAAAAGAATCGAGCTTCTTGCTCATGTTGATCAACATACATATGGTCAATCCGCTGAGTATTAAAAGAAGAAGCTCGACGAATAATTCCGTGAACTTCATACCCTTTTGAAAGAAGAAATTCGGTAAGGTACGAACCATCTTGTCCGGTGATTCCTGTAATTAAAGCTTTTTTCATTACTCTTCCTTAATCCTTTAGCAGACTGCTTCTTGCTGCACCTCTCCAGGAGAGTTCGCAGGAACAATATTATGAATATCATCAGCTAATGTAACACGTCCTTTTTCTATTTTATAAATAGTATCACAACGCTCAACGGTAGTTAAGCGATGTGCCACAATAATTAACGTTTTGTTTTTATCAACACTATAAATTTCATCCATTATTTTAGATTCGGTTGCATTATCAAGCGCTGATGTCGCCTCATCAAAAACCAAAACTTCCGGGTCATCATAAAGAGCTCGTGCCAATGCGATTCGCTGCTTTTGCCCACCGCTTATCATAACAGCCATATCGCCAACACGTGTTTCAAGCCCATCCTTGGCTAACAAATCATCATAAATACGCGCGCGCCTCAAAGCACTTATAAGCTTTACTTCATCATATGCTCGACCAAATACAACATTTTCAGCAACCGTCCCATCAAATAAATAAATGTTCTGCGGAACATAGCCAATTTTATTGCGCCAAGCCTTAAGATTAGCACTGGTTAACGTAACCCCATCAATAAGCATACGACCTTGTTGCGGAACATAAAGCCCCATAAGAATATCGGCTATCGTACTTTTACCTGCCCCACTTTCACCAACGAAGGCGATGCGCTCGCCCTTACGAATAACAATATTCACATCTTGAACAACCGGCTTATCATCAAAATAACCAAATTTAACATGTTCAAGCGTTATTGTTTTGTCAAAGCAAAGAAGCTCAGTACCTAACGATTCACGCTGTAAAAGAAGAAAATCATAGACATCATGAACTGCATATTTAGAAAATGTTATCTGATTATATCCCGCCAAAATTTTGTTTAACGACGGCAAAAGCCGGTAAAATGCCAAAGCATATAATGAAACGATGGGAAGAACAGCCGTTGCACTATGGTACATAAAAAGCACATAAAGAATTACACCTATTAGTATAAAAAAACCAATTGTTTCAAGAATAAATCGCGGTGCATTTTGCAATGTTACATTCAAAATATTAGCCTGAGCAACACCTTTTGACGCATGCATAAAGCGGTTAACCATTGGGCTATTAGTCGGAAGTAATTTAAGCAGCTTGTAATTACCATAAGCATCACTAAATGTTTTTGATGCCTCAGTTGAATATTTTCGACTCAAAACACCAGCGTGAGCTAATTTTTGCGAAAACAGCTTGATAAGCAAAAAGCTCTTGGTTGCCAACAATAAAGTCAATACGCATGTCATTTTCCAATTAACCACCAAAAGCATCATATATATGCAACTAATAGTAAAAGCTTCGGACGAAATGGCAAGAAGCCCATTAATTACCTGACATGATTGCCCTGTCGCTATAAACAAAATTTGATGAATCTTTGATGATGTCTTGACCGCAAATTGCTGATATGGAAATAATAAAAAATCTTTGAAAATTTTTTGTGACCATTCTTGATAGCGCCCCTGGGCAAATTTAATCATAAGATAAGCATGACCAACACTGATAATACCGCGAACCAGATAAAAACCGGCAAGCCCAAAACCCAAGATCATAATAAAATTAAGCGACGTGGCGCATCCACTCATCTTGTAGAGATAGCTGCCAACCTTACTTTTATGTATAGCTTCAAAATTGGTCGCCATCGAGACGAAGACCATAACCGCACTAAGTGCAACTGTTTCGACAACCGAAACAATAATTGACGACAATAAAAGAAGTGTTAGGTTTCTTTTATCTCTTTTGGTAAGAATCAACCAAAGCTTTTGTAAGTAATTCATAGATTTCAGCGGCATAATTATTTAAGTGGGCCGTTCCCTCCCACCCCTCCCTAAATATCAATGTTAATTTTTTCACCCACCAAAAAGATAGGGCGCTGCTTTACTTCTTGAAAAATTTTTCCAACATACAAACCAATTAAGCCAACGAAAAACAATGTTGTCGCAAATAAAAACAACATGCAGATAATCAATGACGTCCATCCTGTCATAACCACTAATCCGAAAATATGCATCAAAAGAGCCATCGTCATTCCAACTAAACAAAGCCCAATAACCACCAGTGAAAAAAATATGAGCCAATAAATAGGAGTCGTTGAAAATGAGATAATATTTTCCAACGCAAAAACGGTTAGCTTGAAATAATTGTATTTTGTTGTCCCGGCACCACGCTCACGCCGAATAAATGGTACCGCTTTTTTAGGCAAACCCAACCAATAAATAAGTCCGCGCACGAAAATGGCACGTTCGGGAAGTTGCTTAATCATATTAACGGCGCGGCGGCTCAATAAACAAAAATCCCCGACATTGCGAGGCATATCAACCTTGGTAAGAAATTTAAATAGTGGATAAAAAAGTTTTGATGTCACTTTTTTTAGCCAACTTTCACGCAAGCGCTTTGTTCGTTGACCAAAAACAATATCGTATCCTTGCAAAAATTCTTTTTCGAATTCAAATATAAGTTCAGGTGGATCTTGGCGATCAGCATCCATAAGCACAACAGCATCACCCTTAGCATTGATAATTCCAGCATAGGTAGCAGACTCATGCCCAAAATTACGGGTGAATGAAATTACCTTAACATTCTTATCTTTTTCGGCAAGCGACTTAAGAAGGTTAAGTGAAGTGTCGGTACTTCCGTCATTGACCATTACCAATTCATATGATGTAAAATTTTTTAGTTTTTTTAGAATCGGAATCAGTTCCTCACAAAGAGGGACAATGTTTTCTTCCTCATTAAAGAGCGGAATAACTACCGATAATAGCCTACTCTCCATACTCTTTCTCCGCCTTATCGTCTTGCTATTAAAAAAATCTCTTTTTATTATTTTGCCCATTTTTTTGATTAATGCTAGTTTATTTGTATAAAAAGTAAGGAAAGGAATATGAATGAAAATTCTTATAACAGGTGGCGCTGGTTTTCTTGGTTCTCACCTATGTAAACACTATCTCGAACAAGGGCACCAAGTAATTGCACTCGATAATCTTTATACAGGATCAAAAGAAAACATAAAAAACTTATTGAGTAATCATAATTTTACCTTTATACAACACGACGTTACTCAGCCCATAGATTTAGAAATTAACTGGATCTTAAATTTCGCCTGCCCTGCATCTCCACCTCACTACCAAAAAGATCCCTTATACACAACAAAAACAAGTGTACTTGGCACACTCAACATGCTTGAGCTCGCACGCAAAAACAATGCCCGCATCCTGCAAGCGTCAACAAGTGAAGTCTATGGCGACCCTGATGTTCACCCTCAAGTTGAATCCTATCGTGGATGCGTTAATCCAATAGGCATACGGTCTTGTTATGATGAAGGTAAGCGTTGCGCAGAATCTATCTTTTTTGACCACCGCAGAATGTATAATACTGATATAAAAGTGATTCGTATTTTTAATACTTATGGACCAAATATGGATCCAGAAGATGGTCGAGTGGTCAGCAATTTTATTATGCAGGCACTTAAGAATCAACCACTTACCATGTATGGCGATGGCACCCAGACTCGATCATTTTGTTATGTTGATGATCTAGTTAATGGTATAACCAGGATAATGGAAACTGATAAATCAATTCAAGGACCTGTTAATTTAGGCAACCCTGATGAATTTACGCTACTCGAACTTGCACAACTTATTATAAAACTCACTAATAGTTCATCAAAAATTGTATTTCAACCTCTTCCGCAAGATGATCCAAAACAACGATGTCCTGATATTAGCAAAGCCAAACAATTGCTTAATTGGGAGCCAAAGATAAAGCTCGAAGCAGGACTCAATAAAACAATTGAGTATTTTAAATCTAAATTATTATGAAAATCGTCATTTCTGCCGGGGGGCGATTTCATGCCATAAAACTTGCACAGCAACTAACACACCACAAGAGCCTCTTAAGGCTTTTTAGTTTTAGTTGTACCTCAAGCGATACGCAGCTTTTGGGCAAATCGCAGGTAACCGTTATTAAGATGTGTCAGATCCTCGATTATATATTCTTAAAACTACGGCTTTCACGCCTTATTAACGCCTCAATTTTCAACAACATCAAAGATAATTTGTTTGATTATTTTGTTAATAAACAAATTAAGAAACTCCCTAATTTTGATCTCTTTATTGGGTGGGCACACTATTCGCTCAACACCATACAAACAGCGCGCAAAAAAGGGGCCATCGTCATTATTGAATCAGGTTCAAGTCACATTCTAGAACAACAAAGACTTCTTGAAGAAGAGTACAAGAAATGGGGCATTAACTTTACCCCTATACACCCTAATGTTGTTGCTAAAATGACACAAGAATATGAGTTGGCCGATTATATTATGACGCTCTCAAGTGCGTCTAAACAGAGTTTTATTACGCATGGTATACCTGAGCATAAGATGCTTCAGGCGCCATGTGGAATAGATGTCGAATATTTTTTGCCCACCGAATTCGCTCTTAGGGGGTTCTCCAAGGGGGAACGCCTTGGAGCTACTAATCTTCTTAGGCCGGCCGTTCCCTCCGGCACCTCCCTAGAGGCATTTCCCCTTGGGCAATACTCTAAAAACAAGATGTTTCGCGTCATCTTTGTTGGCATCATTAATATCCGCAAGGGGATCCCTTATTTGCTTGAAGCATGGAATTCGTTAAATCTACCTGAAGAATCGACTGAACTTGTCTTGGTCGGCTCAATGCAAAAAGACGTGGCACAGCTATTACCTAAATTACAGCTCAAAAAAAATGTTGTTTTTTACGGCCCAACCAACCGTGAAACATTAAAAAAACTTTATTATCAATCATCGGTTTTTGTTTTACCTTCGGTCGAGGATGGTTTTGGCATGGTCATGGGCGAAGCAATGGCGTCCGGCCTTCCAGTCATTTGCACGACTAATACGGGGGCCCCCGATGTGATTGAAAATGGCATTCATGGTTTTTTGATTCCACCGCAAAATAGTTTTGCCATTGCAGAAAAAATTGCGTGGTGTTATGAACATGAAGCTGAAAGCATTGCCATGGGACAAGCTGGAAGAAAGCGGATTGGCGATTTTACGTGGAATGCTTATGGAACAAAGGTTTTTGAGATTTATGAAAAAATATTAGGATTAGGGAGGGCGCGGGAGGGAACGGCCTGCGATGAAGCTCATTGTTCCATTAATCATTCCAAGGCGTTCCCCCTTGGAGAACCCCCTAAGATAAAAAGATAATGAATACCAATAAAAAATTGTTACTCGTTGGTTATTTTCCTCAAGACACATCAATCTACGCGTACGCAACCTCTTTTATCAAACCGCTTCAAAAGCTCGGCTTTAACGTTGAAATCTTTAATTATCGCACAAATTATTTACCATGCAATTGGCTCAATCCCAGTAAAATAATTAATCAATTCATCATTAACCAACAATTAACCAAAGCCGCACTAAAGTTTAAACCTAATGTTGTTTTTTGCATTAAAGCAGAAACCATAACACCAGGAACCCTAACAAAAATTAAACAAAAATGTGCTTCATATCTCATTAATTTTCATCCGGATAGCCCATTTGCCTTATGGAATGGAAATTCAACGGTAAATATAATAAAAAGCTTTAGAGTCTACGATCATTTTCTGACATGGTCGCACGAACTCATGCCAGCTCTTACATCGGCCGGCTGCAAAAATGTGTCTTATTTTCCGTTTGCGTTTGATGAAGAATTATACAAACAAGACTCCGAACAATCGTCCAAGGAAGGTAAGAGCTTTTCTTCAGACGTCTGTTTTGTTGGCACCTGGGAACCAGAACGTGAACAATGGCTAAACATTATTAGTCAAAAGCTCCCTAATATCGACCTTGCAATTTGGGGAAATGAATGGATAAAAAACATACCGCCAGCTTCGCCTCTTTACACCAAAATACGCGGCAATGCTATTTATGGAATCGATATGCGCAAAGCATTTATGGGGTCAAAAATAAATCTAAATTTCATTCGCCAGCAAAATATTCAAGCTCATAATATGCGCACCTTTGAGGTACCGGCAAGTAATGCTTTTTTACTTACTCAACGCACACACGATCAAGCCTCTCTTTTTTTTAAAGAAGGAGAATCCATTGCGTGTTTTGCAACGCCAGATGAGCTCATTCAGCAGATAACTTTTTATATGGAACATGAAACAGAACGCAAACGAATTATGCAAAACAGCTTTATTCGCGCACAAGATTTTACACTTGAGAAACAACTGGCTATGCTATATAAATTATTTATAAATAGAAGGGGTCCCGATGTTGCCCGTTAAAAAGCCAAAGATTGCAATTCTCTCTCTACGTAACTCGTATAGGTACGGAGGCGTATTATCGTCGCTTAAAGTGATGTACGATTTTTGTTCACAGTATTTTGATCCGACGGTCTTTTTCCTTGGATTTGATGCTGAAATATCAACCAGCCTACGTAACCTAAAGTTTACGTCATCATTTCGACCAACAAACTATTTTGGTATGAAATGCATCGAAGTTGGTGCACGTTGGGCATTCTGGGAACCGGGGCACTATAAAAACCCAATCAAAAAATGGGAAGCACTTCTTGATGGTTTTCACTATTTTGTCGCAGCAAGTGGAACCTGTATCGCCGCGCACCCGCTTGAATTACTCAATAAAAAATATGGCCTTTTAATTTCAACCCCTTACGTAGAAGATCGCAGTCAACGCATAAAAGAGCTCGGCTCATTTCGCAAAACTGTTGATATGCTTGCCCAAAAACAAATGCTTGCGATTGAAAAAAGAATACTACATAAAGCTGATTATACATGGGCTCTGAGTAATTATTCGATTGAAAAGCTTAAAGCAATTACCTCGCCACAATTTCCCACAACCATCCGCTGTGGACACCCTATTGATTGCACAAAAATTCCATCCCTTGCACAAAAACGAGGGCAAACCATCGTTGCGCTTGGTCGATTCAGCGACCCACGCAAAAACGTCGCGATGCTTCTCAGGGTATTTGAAAACATTTATCACACGCTCCCCGATGCTAAATTATACATTATAGGGCACAAGCCATCGGATGAAAAATTACGCGCTTTTTCACACCTACCATCTTTTGAAAACGTGGTATTTACCGGGCAAGTAAGCTCTGATGACCTTAGTCACCTCCTCAGCATTTCTTCACTTATGTTGATAACATCATATCAAGAAGGGTTTGGCATTGCAGGCCTTGAAGCACTTCTTTACGGGATTCCCATCATTTCAACCCGTTGCGGAGGCCCACAAGACTATATCATTGACGATTTAACCGGTTACCTTGTAAATATCAATGATGACCAAGAAATGGCAAAACAAGCGCTCTCAATCCTTACCAAAACAACAAAACGACTAAACATGGCGCAAAATGCACAACAATTTGTAACCGAAAATTATGCAACGCCACACATTCACGCCTTATTTAAACAAGGCTTTACCAAAATGCATCCAGAACTCCAAGCCTGGTTTACACGTTGTGACACTGAAAAACAAAGGGATCAAGAGGATCAAGAATTAGGTAATATTCTCCACGCCATTAAGCCAAATATCAATGAAAATCCTTGTTGTTAGCCACACATACATTGCACCAATAAATCGCGACAAATGGAAAGCGCTGGCAAGCCTTTATCCTGATGATGAAATTAAAGTTTTATTTCCATCATTATGGCCCACGCACCTATTTACCCATAAAGCAGAAAATGTAGAGCAAGACAATTTACCAAATTGTCAGTTCATCGCCATGAACACATTTAAGGCTGGTAATGAAGTGTTATATGGGTACCACTTCGCACCACTTTATAAGTTGCTCAAAATATTTGCGCCAGAAATTATTCATGTTGAGCAAGGCGATAACGCTTTTTCTTATTTTCAAATTATTTTGTTAAGCAAATTAATAAGGCTTAGCACTGTTATGCAGGCCGTTCCCTCCTGCACCTCCCCACAAACAAAATTCGTTTTTTTTACCTGGGTCAATTGGAATGCTAGATTTTCACTCAAATATCGCCTCTTTTGGCGCTGGATTGAAAAAATAAATCTGGCAACATCGGCCGGAGCAATCGTCGGTAACAATGATGCAAAGACTATCTTGCAAAACAAAAACTTTCATAAACCAATATTGGTCCTTCCGCAACTTGGCGTCAACCAACGAGTTTTCACGCCTCAACCAATGCACGCCAATGATATAAAATACATAGGTTATATTGGTCGACTGGTTGAAGAAAAAGGGGTACTACTTCTTTTAGAAGCATTTAAACAAATTGAACATCAATTTCCCGATTGGCACCTCATAATTGTCGGAAGAGGGCCAAACCAAGAAATGCTCGAACAATTTGTAACACAAAACAATCTAAATTCAAAAATTCACTTTAAACCGCCAGTATCACATTACGAAGTTGCCAAACTCATTAATACGCTCGATATTCTAGTGCTTCCTTCTTACGATACACCAGACTGGAAAGAACAATTTGGACATATTATTATCGAAGCAATGGCCTGTGCCGTTCCTGTTATAGGAAGTTCAGCAGGAGAAATTCCTCACGTTATTAAAAATGCTGGAATTGTATTTGAACAAAAAAATCGAGAATCACTCCTTGCATCTTTACAGACTTTGATGCAAGATAAAGCATTAAGAAAAACACTCGGGAAAAAAGGACTCGAGCACGTTGCCAAGCATTATTCGCACCAGGCTATCGCAACTGCAACGCATATTTTTTGGAGATTAGTATCAAAGGAATCACATGACATTCAAGGAAAAGCTTCTCTTTAAGTTTTCAAATTTCACCCGTAGCAAAAAAGCATTCAAACTCGACCCCTTTTTACGTTTTATCTACAATCCCGACAAAAAAAGAGTAAAACCAATCGAACTTGTCTTGAATTTGAAGGACTATTTTATTAACATTAATACCTCATCCTATCTTGAATGGTATATGTTTTTTTATGGTTGTTACGAACCAATGATTCAAACAATAATTAAACAGACCGTTAAGCCGGGAAGTATTTGTATAGATATTGGCGCAAACGTCGGAATTCATACAATGAGTCTTGCCAAGCAAACTGGCCCAACAGGAAAAGTTTATGCTTTTGAACCACACCCTGTTATCTTTTCAAAATTAATAAACAACCTTTCTTTGAACAATTTTTGTTGGGTAGAGCCAACCAACTATGCTGTATCTAATAAAAAAGGCTCTGGAAAATTACAAAGTGATGAAAAATCATCAAATCAAGGAATGGCCTACCTAAATGAAAACGCCAAAATAATTAATTCAACAAGTTTTGATGTGCAACTAACTTCGCTTGATGCTTTTGTAGAAGAAAAAAAAATAGCACATATTGATTTTTTAAAAATAGACGTCGAAGGACACGAAACCGCAGTTTTTCAAGGCGCTCAGAACACGATAAAAGCACATAAACCCTTTATTATTTTTGAAAATAATAAAGACCATCCAAAGGAAACGCAAAACCTCATCACCGACTTATCCTCGCTATCATATCAATTCTATGATATTCGCTTTAACTATTTGAAAAAACATGATCCTTTAGATGATATAAACGTGCTAACTGGGTCAAACATTCTCGCGGTAAACACAAGTTTTTTAAAGGAGAGTAAATGAAGAAAATAGCAGTCATCGGCGCAGGATATGTTGGCCTTGTCACCGGCGCGTGTTTTGCGCAAAAAGACAACACCGTTACCATAGTCGAACACAACAAAGAAAAAATCCAAGCTCTATTGAATGGGCAAGTCCCCTTTTATGAGCCAGGCCTTGACGAATTTGTTGCCAACGGTATCGCCACAAAAAAACTTATGTTTGTTAATTCAGTATCCCAAGCTCTTGCCCAAAATCCAGAAATCATATTTTCATGCGTCGGCACACCATCAAGCGAGGACGGCTCTGCCGATCTTTCGCAAGTATGGGCAGTAGCGCGTGAAATAGGCAAACACCTGGATAATTACTGCGTCATCGTTAATAAATCAACTGTTCCGGTTGGAACGGCACAAAGAGTTGAAGCTCTCATCAATGAAGAACTTGCGCAACGCAATATGTCGGTACCATTCGATGTTGTTTCAAATCCAGAGTTTCTCAAAGAAGGCGATGCGCTTAACGATTTTGTTTCCCCTGACCGTGTTGTTGTTGGCGTTTCATCATCGCTTGCTGAACACATTCTCCTTCAGCTTTACAAACCATTTATCATCGATGAAAAACAATTTATTGTCATGAATCGCGAGTCTGCAGAACTTACCAAGTACGCCGCAAATGCAATGCTCGCAACGCGCATTAGCTTCATCAATCAAATTGCTCTTCTTGCTGATAAGGTCGGAGCAAATATTGATCACATTAAACAAGGTATTGCAAAAGATAAACGTATTGGCTCGGCCTTTTTAAATGCTGGTATTGGCTACGGCGGAAGCTGCTTCCCTAAAGACGTCAAAGCACTTGTTCATATGGGTATTGAGCACCAACAACCAATGACACTTGTCCAAGAAGTTGACCAGGTTAATTCGGTGCAACGCATCCATTTTATTCAAACAATCCTTAATCACTATGGTACAAATATCGCCAATAAGCATGCCGGCATCTGGGGCCTATCTTTTAAACCAGAAACGGACGATATTCGTTATGCGCCAGCGCTTGATGTTATACAAAAATTGCGTGAAATGGGAACAAGAATTACTGCGTACGACCCTATTGCCACAAACAATATTAAAGCGGTTGTCGGTAATAGCATAAGCTACGCTACCACACCGGACCAAATACTTCATGCCTGCGACTTTCTGATTATCCTCACCGAATGGAAAGAATTTTCTCATTTCCAGCCAATAAGTTTCTTACCACTTAAAGATAAAACCATATTTGATGGCCGTAACTGTTTTGATCCTGCATTAATGTCCATGGCGGGGATCACCTACGTCTGCATTGGGAAAAATAGCGTTCGCCACGAATCTTCTCTTTTTTGTCATCCCGGACACCGATCCGGGATCCATCTTGATTCACAATTCACTATTTTAAAAGATGGATGCTGAAACAAGTTCAGCATGACAAACAGAGAAAAAAACTTAAGAGCAACTTATTATGAGTACCCTCTCATCTAAGAAAATTTTATACATTCATCATGGAAAAGGCTTGGGCGGAGCACCCCTAAGCCTTCTTTACCTCATTAAATCATTAGATAAAACAAAATACCATCCGATTGTTTTATTTCTTCATAACTCTGATGCAATTGATATGTATAAAAAAGAGAGTATTGAAATTGCCGGTCCTGTTAAACGATACGATTTTCCTCATACCAAAATTTGGTGGTTTAGATGGTATCACGCTCCCTACCTCCTCCGTTCATTATACGACACTATTATCACTTATCTTTGGACAGCAGAAAAATGGATCACCCAATTAAACCCCGACATTATTCATTTGAATACAAGCTCCCTTATCGCATGGGGTGCCGTTGCCCACAATAAAAAAATACCTGTCGTTTGGCATATCCGCGAGCCTTTGGCGGCTGGTTATTTTGGAATGCGCCGATGGTTAATTAAAAAATGTGTAGAAAATTTTGCATCAAAAATTATCCCTATCTGCCATAATGATGCTCTACCATGGAAAAACCATCCAAAAATAACGGTCATTCATAACCCCGTCGACCCCATAATATTCGACCACGCAATAGATTCAACACGTTTCAGCATCGAGGGAGTGGCGGGAGGGAACGGCTCGCAAACAATCTTATTTCTCGGCGGCGTATCGCAAGAAAAAGGAACACTCGTTATCCTAGAAATTTTTGAAAAATTATTGCATATCCTTCCAAATGCCCATCTTTTGATAGCCGGTTATTGGAATCTTGACCAACCATCTGCAATCAAAGCGCTATTCCCCGCAAACCAATACAAAAATAAAATCAAAGAAGCATGGGCTAAAGTTCAACGCGCAGTCACCCTTCTTGGCCCAATAACCAATGTTCCAGAGGCAATGGCCGCTAGTAATGTCATCGTTTTTCCTGCAACGGTTGGCCATTTTGCTCGACCAATTATTGAAGCTGGGTTTATGAAAAAACCGGTCGTCGCATCAAATATGCCGCCGCTTGAAGAATTAGTCATTGATGGCCAAACGGGATATCTCATTACACCAACCGACATTACTCAATGGACCGAAACGCTTTATGCAATCTTAACCAACAAAAAGCTTCAACAATCATTAGGTAATCAAGCCCACGCATTTTGTTTTCAACATTTTGCACTCAATCTATATCAAGATAAAATTGAACCAATTTATGATATTTTAATAAACACCGTAAAAAATAAAAATTTATGAATATCAAACTAACGCCACCGCCGCAAATACTTGATTTTGAACAAGAACTCAATTGGACACGCAAACACATTCCTCATCTTAAAAATGTTATGGCCAATTTCCCCACGACCAAAAACGTCCGCCTTGTTTGCAGCATGCACATAGACCGCAAAATTATCCCATTTGCTGAAGAATTGCTCGCCAAAAAAATTGAACTTTTTATCATAACCTGCAACCCAAATACGGTGCGTAATGAAGCCGTTGCTTACCTTCAGACACATGGTGCAACGGTCCAAGCTTGGCATAACATGTCACCAACCGAATATGCTCAAGCCATAGAAACCGCTATCGATTGGCAGCCAACACATTTTTGCGAAATGGGAGCCGATCTAACAACGGCGCTGCTTAAGCGTGACATCTCTGGCCGACCAATCATAAAAGCAAGTCTTGAGGCTACGGGATCTGGAATTACACGGCTTAATGGGGTCAACCCTCCATATCCCATTTTTAATTGGGACGACCTCCCGGTCAAAGAAGGGTTGCATAACCGATTTCTCGTTGGCCTCAGCACATGGCAAACATTCTTTGCAAGAACACGACTTACGTTGCATGAAAAAAAAGTACTCATAATTGGCTTCGGGTCTGTTGGGCGAGGAGTGGCCGATGCTGCTCGGACATTTGGCGGCAAAGTAATAATCGCTGAAAAAGACCCGGGACGAAAGCTTGAAGCAGAATATGCCGGCTGGCATACATGCTCACTTGAAGAAGGTTTAGGGCAAGCAAATGTCATCGTAACAGCAACAGGCGTTGCCAACCTTATTAATCAGCAAAATCTTAATCTATTACAAAACGGAGCTTTTCTGGTCAATGTTAGTCATATAAACAATGAAATCGATGTCGATTCATTATATCAATGCCCTCACCAAGAAGCACTCCCCTTTGTCGAAGAAATTACGCTTAGTGAAAATCGTAACATCTATCTTTTTGCAAATGGCACCATCGCCAACTTAACAGCGGGTGAAGGCGATAGTATTAACGCCTTTGATGTGACATTGGCCGTTATGGCAAGTGGAATACAACATATAACCGGAATAGGTCAAAATGAAAAACCAGGAATCTACATCCTACCTAAGACAGTTTGGAGAAATGCAATTTCGCCAAATCTCCTAACTTCCCAATATTAAAAATTTATTCGCGTTTCTTTTCAAATTTAACAAGAACATTGAACTCTTTGCCCAAGAGATTTTTCTCAGTATACATAGCACGCGCATCAAGAGCATTCAGTGTTTTCGCTATTACTGGCATAAAAAAATTTTGATAGGTAGCCCTTAACTCATATGTCTTATGATCACGTAATATCCATTTTTTAATCGGATAATTTACCAGTCTAAAAAAATGCTTTAAACGATTCCAAACTAAATTATGGACCTTATGGGGATAAACAAGCGTCGCTAAGCGCATTTCTGGAACTAACGCTTCCAATTGCTTAAATTTTTCAAGATTATACATACGGTAATGACCTAATCGTTCCCACTCTTCCTTGGTTGCCAACCCAGAGATTCGCCCGGGAACAAAAAAAATTGCCTCGCCACCAGGCTTTAAAACACGTGCACATTCACGAAGAACAGCAGCGTCATCTTTTATATGCTCAAGCGTGTGGGCTGAAACAATTACATCAAAAAAGCTAGATTCATATGGTAAATTCTCGGCATTCGCCGTCTGTAGCTTAACATCGATGTGCTTTTTGCGAAAAATGCTAGCAACCGTCTCGATGCTTTTTGGTGAAATATCAATCCCATATCGATCAAAAAGAGGAAGATCTTCAAGGAGTGTTGAAATGCCTACCCCAATTTCTAATATCTTTCCTGATTTGTGCTGAATATTTTTCAAAATAAAATGGCGTGTGCAAAAACTTCCAACATCATAACGAAACACATCATAATCAGCAGAATCAAAATAATTATCGTAAAATTGTTGGTTTTTGTATAATTGCTTCTCCATAAGTACTCAACTCCTCTCTTCCATCTTTCAAATTTTCAAAGATAATAAACATAGGATTAGTTTTTACAAAGGTAATTCAAAAGATTCACTTTGTAAATAATTCAACGGAGAATCAATGCTCTTTTTGTTAAAATTGTATTTATGATATACTTACACAAGATAAAACAATGGGTATCAAGTATAAGAAGGATTTACCTAATGACCGATAACAACGCCACAGACCAAACGCAAAATCAACAACCTGAACAACCAGCAACACCTCAAGATCAAATTAACTACAAAGAACTATATGTTCGCCTTGCCGCCGACCTACAAAATTTTAAACGCCGCATTGAAAAAGAACGTTTGGATTGGACCGAGACGGCTCAAGGAATGATTTTATCGGCCTTTTTGCCAATTTTTGAAGATTTTGACCGCGCAATAGAAACCATAGAGCAACTCAATCAACAACCGGAAACAACCACGCAAATATCTCATTTTGATGGTTTTATGCTTATTCAAAAGAACATTAAAAAAACGCTTGCCGATTTGGGCGCTAACGAAGTTGATACAACGGGAGAATTTAATCCAGAGTATCACGAAGCGCTCGCCCAACAAGAATCACCAACACATAAAAGTGGTGAAATAGTACAAGTTTTTAGCAAAGGTTATATGTTCAAAGGCAAGGTAATCAAGCATGCTCAGGTCAGCGTTGCTAAGTAAACGACCATTTCGCTTCTATCCCTTGAAACAAAAAAGCCTCTCGCTTTTACCCAACCTATTTACCCTCGGAAACGCTTTTTTTGGGTTCTGTTCGCTTATTTTTGTAGCACGTGAATCTCTTATTGCTGGTGCTTATGCCATTCTTCTCGGTGGCCTTATGGACATGCTTGATGGCAGAATTGCTCGCTACTCAGGAAATGCAAGTGCACTCGGCTTACAATTAGATTCACTTTGCGACGCCGTTTCATTCTGCGTAGCCCCGGCATTTTTGATATATTTTTGGCAACTAAAGCATTTTGGAATTTTGGGCCTTTTTGTGAGCGCGCTCTTTTTGTTGGCGGGAGTCCTTCGCCTTGCCCGCTTTAACATTACCCATGAAGCACAAACGGTTTATTTTCTTGGCATTCCAACCACAATAGCCGCCATAACGCTTGTTCTTCTGTTTCTCAATTTAGAACATATAACATTAAGCCGAACACACAATTGGTTCATACTAACCGTCGTTGCGCTATTAAGCTTTTTGATGATTAGCCCAATTAAATTTCCAACACTCAAACACCTGAAAAAAAAATGGTATGCAATCGGAATCCTTGCGACAATAGCTTTTTTGATGATTTTTGGTTTTATCAAGGTAGGCCTAGTAACCATCGCTTGCTACTTTATTTATGCATTTATTGAAAATATTTTGCTGGCAATTTCACGCAGCAAAAAACCCCCTATCAACCCGATTGCTCAAAAAAGCAATTAACTCGATCACAACTTCGCCATTTTCTTTAAGTTTGGTAAACTGGTCTTGGTGACTAAAAAAACCCCTAAAAAGCCCAAAGGACATAGCGTCATGGATACCTTCAAAAAAATTCTTAACATTCTGTTTTTATGCATGGTTGCTGTCTCTGTCTACGCCTGCTATTACTTATTTCAGCAAAAATACGCTTATAAGAAATTTCAAAAAACGGTAACTTACGAAAAGAAAGAAGAGCAGACATCCCCTCTAAACCAACCACAAACGCTTCCACCCTCAGGCAAAAGCACTAAAGCCGGCAACTGGCTTGATGTTCAACTCCAGGTAAAGGACACCGTTGTTCAGGTTTTTGCTCAAATATGCGATTTCAACTGGCTTGAACCATACAAAACCCCAGAACAAGGCGAAGGCCGAGGAAGCGGTTTTTTCATTAACGAAAATGGCGATCTCATAACAAACTATCACGTTGTTGCGCAGGCAAGTGGCGTCCAAATCCAAATACCAAGCTTTGGCCATGAGCAATTTGACGTCAAAATTATCGGCGTTAGCCCAGAACGAGATATCGCACTCCTTTCGCTCACCAAAGAAGCAAAAGAAAAAATCATCAAAAAACTTGGTAAAATTCCTTATCTTAAACTTGGCGACTCGGACAAAATTCTTCGTTCGCAAGAAGTTCTTGCGCTTGGTTATCCACTCGGCCAAACACGGTTAAAAAGCACACTTGGTATCGTAAGCGGCCGTGAACGCTTAGGCATCTTTGGCTATATCCAAATTACCGCACCACTCAACCCAGGAAATTCTGGCGGCCCAACATTAAACGTCAACGGTGACGTCATTGGTATCAACTCTCGTGGCATTATGGACGCTCAAAACGTTGGCTATATTATCCCAATAGATGAAGTCAAAAGCGCCCTTAAAGACCTCTATAAAGTAAAACTTCTGCGCCGACCAACACTTGGATGCTTATTCACAATTGCCTCTTCTGAACTCGTTTCATACCTCGGTAATCCAGGCGATGGTGGTTGGTTTATTGCTAAGGTTTTTGACAATACCCTTCTTAAAACCGTCGGCATCCAAGAAAATGATATGCTCTATGAAATCAATGGATATAGCGTTGATATGTATGGCGACCTTAATGTTCCATGGAGTGAAGATAAGGTAAACCTCTTGGAGGTGCTTAATCGACTCAAGGTCGGCGATAATGTCCACATGGTTGTCTTCCGCAAGGGAACACGTAAAGTATTTGATTTCAAACTTGAGCACAAATATTTGCCAAAAGTACGCGTAATTTACCCTGAATTTGAACCAGAAACAACGGACTATGAAACCCTTGGTGGAATGGTTGTCATGCAATTAACCCTCAATCATATCGGGTTACTTATACCACGTTCCCCAGAAAGAGCATCCGATTTATCTCGATACGGAAAAATTGAGCAACAACAAGATGATGCTCTGGTTATCACGCATATTCTGCCAAATTCACAGGCCTACAAAGCACAAATCTTGCAGGCTGGGGAAATCATTACCGAAGTAAATGATACACCGGTTAAAACGCTTAAAGAATTTAGAACCGCTATCAAAAAAAGCAAAAAGACTCGATTCCTAACGATTAGAACAGATGATAAGTATTATTGTGTTTTATCAGTTGATAAGATTATCCAAGAAGAAGAACAACTGGTAAATCGCTTTTTCTTTAAAAAATCAAAACTTGCGAATGAAATAGCATGAAAATTAAACGAAGACTCGATATAGTCCTATTGGAACAACACCCAGACATTTCGCGCACAAAGATACAAAGCTTTATTATGCTGGGCAGAGCAAAAATTAATGGGACAGTAAACACCAAGGCTGGGACCCAAATAGAAGTAGATGACATTGTCACGTTAGATGTTGAAGAACAAAAGTACGTAAGCCGCGGCGGTTTTAAACTTGAAGCGGCCCTCAAACATTTCAAGCTTGATGTCACAGGCCTGGTTGCCATGGATGCGGGTATATCAACCGGTGGCTTTACCGATTGCCTTTTGCAAAATGGCGTCAAAAAAGTCTACGGCATCGATGTTGGCCAAGGGCAAGTACATGAAAAAATGCGAAACAATCCACAGGTAACATTGCTTGAAAAAGTCAATTTGCGCCATCTTGACCATTTACCAGAGCTCGTTGATATCGTAACGCTTGATCTATCATTTATCTCTATACTCAAAGTCATGCCCGCGGTAATTAAATTGCTCAAACCGAATGGCAAAATCATTGCACTTATCAAACCTCAATTTGAAGCGGAGCGAGAAGATATTCGTCGTGGTGGAATAGTCAAAGACGCCGCCATCCATCGCAAGGTTGTCGAAAAGGTAACGGCCGGCATGCAGAAGGTTGGTTTTCACTGCGAAGGTGTTATTGATTCTCCAATCCTCGGAGCAACATCGGGTAACAAAGAATTCTTAGGCCTTTTTGTTAAAATAGAAAGCTGAGCAATTTTGCATGCATAAAATTCCACCAATATTGCTCATACACACAGACGCCATTGATGCTATTGGCAAAGCCAATATTCGTACCGCACTCCTTTACCAAAATCTTCTCAATGCGAATACGAAAACCACAATACTTGTAACTGCAAAATCAAAAATGGCGCAACTACTCAATGATTATGGACTAGCTTGCCAAACCATTTCGCAAACAGGCCTGCTATCAAATAATTTTATATTCAAGCTATTTCTCGCCTGGAAAATTATTAAACAGTGTAAAAAAAATTGCCCATATATTGTTCAGTGCAACACCAGCGCAGAAATTTGGTCAGCAAAAATAGCCCGCTACTTTGTCCCAATAACAATCATTTACACACAACAGACCATACATACAATTAGCCACCAAGCCGTTGATCTGAACATTCAGTTAAATACATCAGAACTGGCACAAATGCTTAATTTTTACGAAAAAATAGCACGAAGACCAGTTTACATTGTCCCTTTTAGGGGTTATGACACTGCAACATTTGGCACAACAGAAGATGAATTGGTATTCTCAAGACTAAAAGAGGCCTTGAATCTTCTTGGCTACGAATGTATCTATATTTACAACGCTCAAATTGCAAAACTTTCCAATGATGATTTTGAGTATCTTATACTTCTGAATTATACTAAAACACCTAAAAATCACCTACTGCGGCTAGAAAAAGAAAAGCTGGTTCTCATGTGTTTTGAACCGGAACTCGTTGATGCCAAGAATCATAATTCATCTATTCATAATTTATTTGGCAAAGTCATCACCTGTTTTGACCGCTTCAAGGGCTTCAAGTACCATAAATTCTTTTATTGGCCATGGGTAAATACCGTTCTTATAAATAAACCACACCCATTTAATGAGCGCAAACTGGCAACGCTCATTAATGGATGCAAAAAAAATAAACATCCTGATGAACTCTATTCTAAACGCACCGACGTTATTACCTTTTTTGAAAAATCGAAATTTAACGATTTTGAGTTTTATGGGCACAAATGGGATAGTAAAAAATATAAAAATTATAGAGGAAGCATTCCAACAATCTCGGGGAAACGAGCAATTTTGGAAAAATACCGTTTTTGTTTTTGTTTTGAAAACATCAAAAACATCCCAGGCTATATCAGCGAAAAAATTTTGGATTGCTTGCATTCAGGCTGCGTTCCCATTTATTGGGGTGCATCAAACATTGATCTCTATATCCCAAAAAATTGCTACATTCTACGAGAAGATTTTGGGTCCTTGCAAGAAATTTATGACTTTATTAAAAGCATGCCCGAAGAACAATATCGACAATATCTTGATAATATAAAGAATTATCTATCAAGCGATCTCGCATTTTTATTCTCCGATGCAAACTTTGTTGATTCTGTTCTAAAGCCCCTATTCCCTTATTACGATCGAACAAAAGTCTTTAATGAACAAGAAGTTATTGCGCTAACAAAAAAAGATGCTTGGATTGCTCAAAACCTTAAGACTACGTAAAATTCTTTCGCCCTACCTGACCGCCATAGCCACGATAGGGCGACGGCTGGAAACGGAGCCCTTCTTAGAATACAGTCGAACGGGTACGAACGGCTTAAAAAATAAGGCCTCATTTAGCAAAGTCTTGCATTCCCCTCCCCGTCGCAATTTATAATAGAAAATATAAGTATTTTATAATTAACCAATCTTGCGGGAGATTAGTGTGAATAAATTTTTGCGATTATTGATCATGTTTTCATTTGGCCTCAACCTAACAGCCCAAGCCGTCCCATTAACACCTGGCGCCAATATTAATGCTAAAGATTTTGACGGCACTCCAGCTCTCCATCTCGCCGTAGCAAGTGGGAACCTTCAGCTCATTAAAGAAATGGTCGATACTTATGGTATCAATCTAAATGGTCAAGATAGTAAAGGAAATACGGTCATGCACCTTGCTGTAAAAAATGGTGATATGGGTATGATAAATTTACTATTAGATCCGAGAGATCCATTGCTGGATATATCTGAAATCATGCTAAATATTAAGAATGATGAGGGAAATACGGCACTTCATATCGCCACAGCCAAGCGAGGCAGCGTTGATATCATTAAAACACTATTAAGCTTTCAAAAAGAATACGTAAATATTCGAGATAACAATGGCAACACAGCATTACATATAGCCGCATCGATGGGCAAGAGCCAATCTGTCAAGTTGCTGCTTGCAGCAGGTGCTAATAAAACCATTAAAAACAATCACTACCTAACCCCAGCAGATTTAGCGAGCCGCAACCATTACCAAGAACTGGCGAATACACTTAAAATTAATCCAACGGTACTTTACGATAAACCCAAAAGCAGTCTCGGAAAGCGTATCTTAGCGTGGTTTTCTTGCCGCTTAGGAGCCAACGCCAAAGTTACACCGTAATAAAAATTTATTAAAAAGTAAAAAAATGGGGTTTATGATGTTTATGTTTAAAAAATCAAATATTGCTTCACTGGTCAATATCGCTTTATGTTGTGTTACCCTAACCACATTTCTTACAAAATCAGCAACGGCAATGGAAGATGCCCCTTCGAAAGAAGCTGTTAGCATTTGGCAATTTTGGCAAATTGTTGGAGCGGCCGAGACCGGCGACCCTGAGATGATTCATAAATTCTTAAGAGGCAACAAAGCGACAAATATTAATGCTCGTAGTTTTTTACACAAAGAAACACCATTAATACATGCAGTTAAAATGAATAATTTCAACATGGTTACCGCACTTTGTGGAATACGTGGCATAGACATCAATGCTCGTGATGGCCAAGGCCGCACAGCCTTAATGTGGTCCGTGGGAATGGACGGAGCCGATGATATATTCAATTTTCTTCTTAAGGAAGACAAAATCAATCTCAACATTCAGGATAGCAATGGGTGTACGACACTAATGTTGGCAATTCAAAAAAATCGCACAGCAATGGCACAGGCTTTATTGGAAAACAGAATAGTTAAAATTGGAATTCATGATGGCGACGGAGTAACGGCTTTCATGATGGCTGCCACTAACGAAAATCTTGAAATTTGTCAGGCACTCTTATCTTTTGCAGCAACAAATAAGGCTGATATTAACGTCAATGCTCAAAGCTCGCTCTGCAAAAAAACCGCATTGATATATGCCATAAGAATGGGTAATCCTGCTATCGTTAAAGAGCTTCTTAGCCTAAAAGGCATTAACGTCAACACTCAAGATGCAATAGGTAAAACAGCACTTCATTATGCAATTATCGAAAAAAAGGTAGGAATAATCAAACACCTTTTGGATAAGGATGATATTAATATCACGATAAAAGACAACGCCGACAAAATGCCCTTAGAGTATGGTACAAAAGAAATAAGAGACCTTGCTCAAGAAATGCTTGATCAAAGAAAGGCTGCTGAAGAGGCTTTATGAAAAAAAAATTAGCTACAAGAAGTCTATTGGTAACTGGGCTTATCGTCGGTTTTTTCGAATTATCTTCAATGAACAAAGATCTTCCTCAAGATAAAGATTTTGCCATGCCACTTCATGGTTTCGATACAAGTTATTTGGAAGATAAACCAATTAAGCATTACGCCAACAAAAAACAAAACGCAGCTTCTGCTATCAACGTTTTTCTTGCTGGTAAAAGAAAATTTATTCTTGCTATGCCAAGTGAGCTTGTTCGCGATTGCGAGGATCCTTTGTTGCGAACACTACCCACACAAAACCAAAGACAATGTCATATTTGTGAACGTTTATTTGAAGAATTAGAACGCATAGCCGTCCTGCCATGTGGCGATACACTATGCTGCGATTGCGCCAATAGGGTTATTTTTATTTTCCATAAGTGCCCAATATGTAGCATGACTGCTGATGGTTACAAAAACAGTTTATTCGCAAAATAACTTAAATAATTAAGAGTCTTGAATAAATCATTGACCTTTTTCATGAAGCTCCCCCATACTGAAACTATAAAACTATTAAATAATTGAAATATTTCACAATCTGTTTTGGGGAGAAGAGATGTATAAACGTCGCGTGCTTTTTACGTTTTTTTTGTTTCTTATTATAGAAACATCTGCACAACTTTACTCCGTAACAACCTTTCAAATAATTAAAGATAAAGCGCTTCATTACAATCCATCCAAAAAGACTGATGCCGAATCTGAAGTAGTCGAAGCTAAATCAACAACACCTCAAAGGCCGTTATCGCCGCTGCGCAAAACAAAATCATTCCCAGGAGCACTTAAGATAACCGAAGCTATTGAACCTGATGCTGAACCTGATTCATTTGAGTTCCCAACACTTGTCGAATGGACGGCCCGGTGCTTAAGCGCTTATGATGAAAAATTTGATAAAACGGTACCCAGAAGTAATTTTGAGGGCGCACCCGGCCTTTCAGCCACCGAATTCAGCAAGGCGATTGATCTCTTTTTACAAAAATTTAACGATAAAGGCATCTTTGAGCAATGGGTTCAACTTGACCTCCCCCAAAGCACAACGTCAATTGATTTCAAATACCCTTATGTCACAAAATTAGACGCAGAAAATGGCAGCGTTGTCTGCTTTATGGGAGATATTCACGGCAGCCTTCATTCATTATTACGAAGCCTTTGGCGCTTGGTCGCACTTGGTTACCTTGATAAAAATTTTAAAATAACAAAAAAAAACTTTTATCTCGTTTTTCTTGGAGACTATGTCGACCGTGGAAGATACGGCGCTGAAGTTCTTTACACACTCATGCGCTTAAAATGTGCCAAATGGGGACAAGTATATCTTGCTCGAGGAAATCATGAAGTTATTGGCATAAACGAGAGAGACGGCTTCTTAGATGAACTTATAACAAAATACAACCAGCCGCTAGCCGATAAGTTGTTTACAAAAATTGACGATATTTACCAACGCCTTCCACTCGCCGTTTACATCACCGCTAATGATCAAACCGTTCAAGCGGTACACGCCGGTTTTGGCCCTTATAATTATTACTACGATGATCAAATGAAAAAGCTCATGAAACAAAAAACTAAACGGTATCGCCATATACCACTCGAAGCAACCGACCTTGTTGCTCCAGCTTTTCAGTGGTGTGATATCTCTCAACAACTACACCCAGGTACCCCCAATAGATTTATCCCAGATAATGGACGAGTTTGGAACATTGACATTGCAACACTGGTTAAAAGGCTTGAGCGAAATAATATCAAAGCACTCTTCAGGGGCCACCAACATGGTTCGTTTGGACTTAAGATGCTATTTTCACCAGAACAATATGCCGCACTGCCCGACAATAAAGACCAAATGGATGAAGCAAGCTCTCACTACCATTGGTTAAAGGTAGTAACCCCAGACGATGTAAAAGCAAATAAACTTAGTGGTGGCTTCAAAATAGGTAAGTATATGCCATTATATACTTTTTCTTCGGCGCCAGAAGGAGTGGGGGAAATATATGACTGTTTTGGCCTCTTGTTTATAGATGATCTCTTTGATAACTGGCGACTCAAAGTGTATGAATTTGAATCACCTATCGCAAGGATAACCGAAGAAGATAAGGCATTCTACACAAATATATCACCTGCAATGCTCCGCCTTCCGCAATCGGGAAGTGGTGGCATTCTCGATCCTGTAAGGATTACGTTCTATAAAAAACAACAACCAGAAAATGAGTTAATCAAGTCACTCAATAGAGTTTCAACGCAAAGTGACTTAGTCGAATAATTACTATTGAGGCCCGCAATATTGTGGGCCTCTTTCTTTTTACTTAACACAAAATATTACTCAGGAAACAAACGCAAAATTATGTGAAACGGCCGAGGTTGTTTCGATCGCTTTTTTAAGCGCTTCATAATCACAAGATCCTTCAATACGTTTGATCTCTTTGCCATTTTTAACAAAAATAAAAGCCGGTATACTATAAACCGCCTTACCATTAATCATTGGCATTATCCGTTCAATATTCATTACTTTTTTTGCTACATTTATCTTTGCAAAAACAACCTTACCTTCAAATTCTTTTGCCAATTTTTCAACAATAGGCATCATGCGTTGACATGGCAAACACCATGTTGCAAATACATCTAAAAATACCGGAAGTGTTGAATTAATAATAACATCCTTAAACATTTGCTCGTTCTCTATTTCGATAACATCATGAACCTCAGGCGCCACCATCACACGTTGGTTGGTTGATTGCTTTTTAGCCAAGACTCCTTTATAGCCAACCGACTCAAGATATTTTTTCACCTGCAATGCAGCACGGCACCCGCCACCGGCAGCAGTAATTGCCTGAGAAAAATTTGGATCTGAAACGTCGCCAGCGGCAAATATCCCAGGCACCGATGCCGCTTGATAATCTTTAAGCACCACAAAGCCACGATTATCTAGCTCAACTTGTCCCGTAAAAAGATCGGTATTTGGACGTGAGCCAATAGCCAAAAATATACCATCAATAGGTAATTCTCGTTGCTCATTGATTTTGGTATCTAGTAATTGAACACCCGTCACTTTTTCGCCATCTCCCTTGATCGCCTTCATGTCCGTATTAAAAAAGGCTTTGACATTTGGCCGCGCCATCAATCGCTCACACTCCTTAATGTCATTTGCGTGAAAACCATCCTCACGCATTAACAAAGTCACCTCGGCTGCCAAGTCGGCCAAATAACTTGCCTCTTCAACGGCCGAATCACCACCACCAATAACCGCAACTCGCTTGTCCCTAAAAAAGAACCCATCGCAAATAGCGCAATTACTTATACCACGTCCCCAATAACCATCGTCCCCACGCTCACCTGGAATATTGAGAAAAATAGGTTCGGTCCCCATGGCAACAACACACGAAGCCGCCTTAATCGTTGTTTTTTGCCCATCATCTAATCGGTCAATTTCAAAAACAAGTGGCATCTGACGAACATTAATAGAAGTTACGCGGGCCTGCATAATCTGCGCGCCGCACACAATTGCATGATTCTTAATTTTTTGAAAAATTTCACACCCCGCAGCATTATACTCACCCGGCCAGTTACGGACGCTATGTGATTGCGATAATGCTCCGCCCTCCTTTTGCCCCTCAATAACTAATGCTGGAATATTGGCCTGTGCCAAATAAATTGCGGCCGTTAAACCGGCAATACCACCACCAAGCACTACCACCGGCAACGCTTCTTTGTCAAATACAACTGGCTGCTTGTGTTTATTGTCCATCGACCCAAGACAACCAGAGAAACAAAATACGTACAACAGCCCCAATAAACAATTTGTCTTGCGCGATAAAAGCATTGTTTTCTTCATAAAAAACTCCTCTTATTAATCTGACTCAATAATTGTCATGACCGCTTTTTTGAGAACCTCATAATCACGAGATCCTTCTATCCGCTTAATCTCTTTGCCATTCTTAACAAAAATAAAAGTCGGCACACTATAAACCGCCTTACCATGAATTAATGTCGCTAATTTTTCTGTATCCATATTTTTTTTTGCAACATTAAGCTTAGCAAAAACAAGTTTCTCCCCAAATTCTTTTGCCAATTTTTCAACAATAGGCATCATGCGCTTGCACGGTAAACACCATGTTGCAAACATATCTAAAAGCACCAGTTGTTTTGCATTAACAATCACATCCTTAAACATTTGCTCGGTTTCTATTTCGATAATACCATGAATAATTGGAGCTGCCATCTCTCGTTGTTTGGTGGATTTCACCTGAGCTTCGACGCCCTTATAACCAACAGCCTCAAGATACTTTTTCACCTGTAACGCAGCGCGGCACCCGTCACCAGCGGCCGTAATTGCCTGAACAAAATGAGGATCTGAAACATCCCCGCCGGCAAATACACCCGGCACCGATGCCATTTGATGGTCTTTGAGCACCACAAAGCCTCGATTATCAAGCTCAATTTGTCCTTTAAAAAGATCGGTGTTTGGGCGTGATCCAATGGCCAAAAAGACACCGTCTATAGATAACGTTCGTTGTTCGTTTGTCTTATTATCAACAAGCTGAACACCCGTCACCTTTTTGCCGTCACCCTTAATCTCTTTGATGTGAGTATTAAGCAAAATCTTTACATTTGGTTGCGCCACCAAACGCTCACGGGCCTTAATATCATTTGCACGAAAATTATCTTTACGAATTAAAACAGTTACTTCAGCGGCCAAACCGGCCAAATAACTTGCCTCCTCAACCGCGGCATCACCACCACCGACAACCACAACCTTCTTACCCTTAAAAAAGAATCCATCGCAAACGGCACAATTACTTACCCCTCGGCCCCAATATCCATCATCGCCACGCTCACCTGGAACGTTGAGAAAATTAGGTTCGGTACCCATGGCAATAATACAAGCCGCGGCCTTAATAATTGTTTTTTGCCCATCACCTATTGGATCAATTTCAAAAGTAAATGGAAACTGACGAACGTTAACCGAAGTTACGCGGGCCTGCATAATCTGGGCGCCACAAGTAATTGCATGCGTCTTAATTTTTTGAACAATTTCAGCACCCGGCACATCGTATTGGCCAGGCCAATTACGCACGCCATGAGATTGGGATAATGCACCCCCGACCTTTGGCCCTTCGATAACCAATGCGGGGATATTTGCCTGCGCCAAATAAATTGCGGCAGTTAATCCAGAAACACCGCCACCTATAATAACTACCGGTAACGTTTCTTTATCAAAAACAACCGCCCCCTTACTTCCCTCATCGGTCGACCGTAAACACCCGGATAAACAAATAACACACAATATACCAAATAGGCCAACATCTTTTTTCATGATCCCTCTTTGCACATTAAGGTAAATAGCAAACCAATTCGATTACAATAACTTGAGTATATCATGAAAAAATAACGATGCTTTATAAGTGATATATCGCAAACGCATCAAGAGGGCCTATGTGCTTTTACACATAGGCCCTCTTGATTATTTATAAAACAAAAATTATTATTTTTTGCGCATATTCAACAATACAACGCCAAGACCAACAACAGCAATTAACATAAAGAAAATAATAGCAAACAAGATATACGATAATGAATTTGATCGTTCACGTTCTTGTTGCATCGTTAACAAACGTTGTTGTTCGAGTTTTGTTTCAAGATCTTTTTTGTCCATTTCTCGTTGCAATTGGACAACCTTACCTTGATCTTGTTCACGTTGAACTCGTTCAATTTTATCTTCAACGCGTCCTTTTCTGGCGCTAGATTCACCGGCCGCTGATCCGATCATAGTACCAACCATCAAACCGCCAAGCGTACCCGCAACTGCCATCCCGCCATCACCACGACCACAGAAAACTGCTGGTGTTGAAACGGCCAAGAAAATTAGAGTCGTTAGTATTTTTTTCATCATAATAGAATCTCCCTCAAAAAAAATTAAATATAAACAAGCGACCAAACATTAAGTATGCTGCTTATGCATCCTTATCATTGAGATTAAGGAAAAATCATACTATTAGTCAATATTTTACCTTATTGCAATTTTTATTGCAAATGGGTGGGCAAATAGTCATTAGGTCAATAAAAAGGAGAATTCGATGAATTCAATGATTTTTTCGCTTATAAACCAAGAATTACAGCGCCAAGAAGGAACAATAAACCTTATCGCCTCAGAAAATTACACAAGTCCAGCCATCCTCAACGCAACCGGCTCGGTGTTAACCAATAAATACGCCGAGGGGTATCCCGGCCGACGTTATTATGGCGGCTGCCAAATAGTCGACCAAATAGAGGCCTACGCCATAGAACAAGGCAAAAAACTGTTTAATGCCGAACACATGAACGTCCAGCCTCACTCAGGGTCTTCGGCCAACTTTTCGGCCTATTTCAGCATGCTTAAACCGGGGGATACCATTTTGGGTATGCGATTAACTGCCGGCGGGCACTTGACGCACGGATACTCGATTAATTTTTCTGGCACACTTTTTAAGGCGGTAACTTACGGCGTAAACCCGGAAACAGAACTGATTGATTATGATGAAATTGAACAACTTACCGCGCAACATAAGCCAAAATTGATTATCGCAGGAGCTTCAGCTTATTCTCGTCTGATTGATTACCCAAGATTGGCCGCAATTGCCCTAGCGCATAATTGTCTTTTACTTATTGATATGGCGCACATTGCAGGATTGGTTGCCGCCAATATTATTCCAAGTCCGATGCCTTATGCAGATATTGTTACGAGCACAACGCACAAAACACTCCGCGGGCCACGCGGCGGAATGATTTGCAGCAAAGCAAAATATGCTCAAGCCATCGATAAATCAATAATACCAGGAACCCAGGGCGGACCTCTTATGCACGTTATTGCTGCTAAAGCGATCGCATTTGAAGAAGCACAAACCCCTGCTTTTATTACCTATCAAGAACAAGTCATTAAAAATGCACAAATCATGGCTAAGACGTTTCAAGATCTTGGCTACCGAATTGTATCGGGCGGAACCGATACTCACCTATTTCTTGTTGACCTTCGCAGCAAAGTTGCCGTTTATGGTCAGATTGCGGGAAAACAAGTTGAAGAAGTTTTGGGCCTGTGCAATATCGTCGTTAACCGCAACACAATTCCGGGAGACACACAATCCCCAACGATTACCAGCGGCATCCGTATTGGCACCCCTGCTATTACAACCCGTGGTTTTAAAGAAAAAGAAGCACAAGAATTGGTATCAATTATCGATGATGCGATAAAAAACCGCGAATCTAGCGAGCAAATTAAAAAAATTAGTGCTCAGATGCTCAGTTGGTGCCAAAGCTTTCCGATCTATCCAACATTTTCTAGATAAATTGGCCTTTTTAGACAAAAACGCACGTGCTGCCATTTGACAGTTTGTGCGTTTTTGTCACGCTTAGATGTAATAATGGATGGTTTCTTTAAGAGGTTATTATGTTTTGCAAATGGTTTTTCACGTCGTTTATTAGAATTATGTTATTAAGCATTATTACAGCGGCAACATCGCTTCTTGCCATGGAACCGCCACGCAAAAGAGCGCGAACAGATGCTTATATTCCCCACGTAACATTCAATCCATTATTTGCAGTACAAAAATATATAGGCCAAAACCCAATGCTCACGATGGCTGATTTGATCAGAAAAACAGAAAGAGTTAGCGCAAAAACCATATCCATTTATCGTGATGATGCGCATCAAAAATTAAGAACAATTTCATCACTTATGCCAACACAAAAAGACTTTTTAAGTGTTCTAAATCCAGAATTTTCTGTATATAAGCTCGATGTTAACAAACATCACCCATACTTATTTGCTGCTGCGCTAGGAAATGTCCAGCTAATGGATATTCTCTGCTCAAGTTTAATAGCATATCATGGTTCGATAATGCCCAATTGTCTTATCAATCCATACGAGGGTTTTTCTGCGGCTCATTATGCCGTCTTTTATAATCAACCAGAAATGCTGAAAACAATTATAAGAACAATCGATTACCAATTGGACTATATGGATGGCCAAAGCCACAAGCCACTCGACCTTGCGGTAGCTCTGGACAATATTGAATGTGTAAAGGTATTGCTTGCTTACGACGCTTCAATAACAATACGCATCGGAGAAGGTTATACTCCTTTTGCCATAGCAAAAAGAAAAAACAACCCTGACATGATTTCGATTTTTAATGATTATATAGCACAACATCCTGAAATAAAAAACCCATCAATCTCCGGCAATACACAAAATGATCAGGACCTTTTTAACGCCGCTAACGCAAATGATACCGAAGCTGTTCTTCGCATATTAGAAGAAAATCCGACAGTTAATATCAATATACAAAACCATCGATTCACCACCCCGCTCATGTGCGCCGTAAAAAACAGAAATCTGCCTATGATTCGAGCTCTCCTACGTAAACCAAATATCAACATCAATGCTCAAAACAACAAAAATGAAACCGCCTTGATGTGGGCAACATTCACCAATGAGCACGGCGAATTACCGCCATTAGAAATAGCTCAAGAACTTCTAAAAATGGAAACCATCAACATCAATACAAAAAATCGCCAAGGGGCTACAACCCTTATGGCTGCAACAATAACCCAGAATTTGTCGCTCGTTCAAGAATTTCTAAAAAACGAAACCCTCGACATTAACTCTCAAGAAAACAATGGCATCAATGCATTAATGTTTTCCATTGCTGGCCGTAACCAAGAAATATTTCAAGCGGTTCTTAGCCATAAAGCCATCAACGCAAATGCTCATGATATAGAAGGCGGCACACCCCTAATGAATGCGGCCAGAGAAGAGAACCCATTTTTCATTCGGGCATTGCTTGATAAACAGGAAGTCAGTGTTAATGCTGACAGACTTGATGGGAATACGGCATTACACATGGCAATAGAAGACGGAAATTTAGCACACGTTCAAACACTAATAAGCAGACAAAACATTAATGTTAACATCCCCAATAATGACGGAATAACTCCATTGATGTTGGCAATAGTTCATGAAACAAACCCCAACGGCTTAGCCATCTTCCGGGCTCTTCTTGAACATCCCGGGCGCAATATTAACCTTATAGATAATCTTGGTCGGCCAACATTCCTCTTTGCAATATTAAAAGGAACGCGAGAGCTAAATGAACTTCTACTTGATCAACAAGATATAGATCTTAACATTCAAGGTCCA
>CAZGPI010000001.1:0-318463 GCA_964527595.1 uncultured Pseudomonadota bacterium | reverse complement strand
CTGGCAACTGGACTTGAACCAGCGACCTGCTGATTACAAATCAGCTGCTCTACCACTGAGCTATGCCAGCACCCAATCTTTCTCTTGGAGCGGGAAACGGGTCTCGAACCCGCGACCTACAGCTTGGAAGGCTGTCGCTCTACCAATTGAGCTATTCCCGCAATCGTAGCTGCTACTAAACACACAGACAACGAACAATCACTAATATACATGAAATTTCATGCACATCAACGAGTTGCTTAACCTTTTGGCTTGAGATTATGGTGGGGAGAGTAGGAATCGAACCTACGAAGGCGTAGCCAACGGATTTACAGTCCGTCCCCTTTGACCGCTCGGGAATCTCCCCACTCACCATGTCATTGACTGACCATGTTCTTAAGTCAAGGTTCTGTATAAGTATGTCAGGCGAAACTTACCTAAAAGGATAGAGGGTTTACTAAAGATTTCAACTTTTTTTAATTTTTTTGACAATCTTTAATCATAATGTTTTTTTATTTAACTTGTGACAATCTTTATAATACGCATGGTTTCGTTCGCTTGATGGTGTTCAAGCGACAAGCTAACAATTTTTTTGGTGACTAATAATTGATTGATGATGATAGGCCATTCAATAAAAATTAGGCTATTGGCTTGAATCAAATATTCATCAAACCCTGCAGACACAAAGTCTTCGACAGAGTTAAGTCTATATAGGTCGAAATGATGCACCGATGTTTTATTTGGCGTTTCGTAGTTTTTAACATAGCCGAAAGTCGGGCTAGTTACCGCTTTCTTCACACCCAATTGTTTTAATATTTCGCTGATAAGCGTTGTTTTACCTGCACCGAGCGGACCAGTGAATGTAAAGATGTGGCGATTAGCGCAAAGAGGAAGGATGTGTTCTTTGACGAATGTCGCAATTTCATCTAATTTTACCACCATAAAAACCTCTTGTGTATTAACGCAACTTTTTAAATTTAGCATAAGCTTTTTTTTCTTCCTTGGAAAGCGTTGCCCGGCTTCCCTTGCGCTCTTGAGATTGTCTTTCCTCTTCTTTAAAATTACTGCTACCAACGTTAAGACTTTCTTGCTCCATTAGTAAATCGAGAGCTTGGCGATCGACTTGGTGGGTAGTCAGCTCTTCTTCCAGGTAAAATGGTTCATATTTTTCAAAATCGCCGCTCAGCAATTGAGTTGGCTGGTTATGCAAATCTTCGAGAATACATCTTTGCATAATGTGGTAAAATTCAATGCTACTGAGCGCGCTGGCCCCAAACCGGCAGCAGGCTTCGATAAGCTTTCGATCCATCGTAATAACAAGAATTTCTTCGTTTTTTTTGCGTTCTGCAAAATCAATAATCCAGTTATCTGCGTTGCTTTTTTGGCCAGAAAAGACCACAACAACACCATGTGTTATCTCACGCGTTGCGTGACCAAACGGCCCTGCATCAAAAACAACAATAACCTCCTTAATCTCTTTACGTTTTTTTTGTTGGTAATAACCAAGTTGCCTAATAAATTGATCTCGATGTTTATCGATCGGTCCTTTAACACCAGGGAATATCTGCTTGAGAAGATTATAACCATCAATAACTAATATCATCAACCGCCCCCTCTGCCTTAGTATGTATTTACCTATCTGTATTTTACGCCAAGCAGGCATACCTCGTCCAGGATATGTAAAATTATATTAAAACAACTTTTCTTTTGTGTTATTTAATTTATAGTTCATAAAAAAGATCCTCAAAATTATTTAAATAAAGCGGCTATCAATGCTCAAAAAAATTATACTTATTTGCTGTATTGCCACGACCTATCAATCAAATTACATCTTTGGGTGCTATTCTCAAATATATCCAACATCGGCACATTACTCTAAAGAGGGCAAAGTGTGCATAATTTACAATTTTTCGCCGTGGACAATCAAGGTTCTTCCCCAGGGTGAAGCTCTGCGTAAATGGGAGTCTTCAAGCGGATTCGCGTTGCCGGGCGAAGACCTTTCTGACTCAGCAATTAATGCAACCCCTACGATTGAACCAAACTCATTTCGGGTGCTTTGCTTGCCAATTATCCGACTTGATGGACTTAAAATTCAAATAACAACCAAAAAATCCACTAAAAACTATGAATTGGTCAATGAATGCATTAATGATTTTTCAATTTTTGTGTTACTGCAACGAGCTGAGCCTTTCTCTGGTTTCCCAGAAAAACGAGAACCAGTTGCAATCGATTTTTTCCTAGATGTTAAGGCTTTAAATAATAGCAATTTGATATCTTGTGGATCAGCAGGAATGTGCTTTGCCGGGGTTACCGTTGCGACAAAGATGTTAGACAAAAATCTTTCTCGAATTGACGCAATAGGAAGCTATTGGATTAAGCAAAAATGTATTGCAAAAACAAAGCCGACAAGATTAACACCATTGGCCGATGCTGCCACTGCAACAACCGATGAAGGTACTGGCGCAAAAGAAGATGACGTAACCTTTACAGCAGATAAACCAGCCGTCCCAAAATTAAAATTAGCTTTGCGCTAAAAGATTACAAGCATTGTTAAAATCATAAAATTACGCTAACCTTTTTGCAGGTAGGGGTAAAATCTTATTCTAGCGTTCGAGGTTAACCGTGTCGCAACTTGCTTATCTCAGACAAAAAATTAAATCAATCCAAACAACAAAAAAGGTAACTCACGCGATCCGTTTAGTTTCCATGTCATTGTATTCTAAGCTTGAGAAACAAGATGCTACGCTGAAATATTACACCCAAACGGTCCGGAATCTTTTTAAGGATCACTTGCAATATGCACCTGATTGGAAAAATGACGTTCTTCTACCAAACGATCTTTTGGATACAAAGCCTTTGTTCATTGTTGTTTCAAGTTCCCGAGGCCTTTGTGGAAGTTTAAATTCTAATCTTTTGCGTTATTTAGAATCGGCCGTTTTTATTAAAGAACACCAAAAAGCACAATTTATTACCGTCGGCACAAAGGCGCATAAATTCATCAAAGAACGCAATTGGGGCGAGATTACATACAGTTACAATGAGCTTAATGGAAATAATTTCATTACCATAGCTGATTCATTAGTTGAAAAAATAACGAACAATCAACTGCATTATTCATCGGTCTCGCTTTTGGGATCAGAACGCCGCTCATTTTTTTCACAACGTCCACGCAAGGTAACACTAATACCACTCGTAATTGATCAAGCAAAGACTCAAGAACAACCAATAATCGATGCACCAAATCATAATCATGAAGAAGAAATTATATGGGAGCAACGCAACGAAGACATTCTTGAGGTACTTTCGATTGGTTATTTACGGTGCTCAATCATTGATATGTTGTTTCAATCTCTTCTTTCTGAATATGCAGCACGCTTTATAGCAATGGATGGCTCAACAACAAACGCAGAAAAATATCTGGAACAGTTGACCCTACAATTCAACAAGGCACGACAGGCGGCAATTACCAGGGAAGTCTCCGAACTTTCAGCCGGCTTTCTCGGTCAAAACTAATTTTATTCCTCGATGACTTCTATAAGAGCACCAAGAGCAGCTAGCTTATGCTCAAGTTTTTCGTAGCCGCGACGCCAATGGTGAATACCGGTAATCTTTGTTTGTCCTTGAGCAACAAGGCCGGCAAGAACGAGTGCGCACGAGGCGCGAATATCGGTAGCAATAACCTCTGTACCATAAAGCATTTCAACACCCCGAATAGTAGCCTTAGTATTTCCATCACGGGTTATTTGAGCGCCCATTTTTTGTAATTCTTTGATATGAAGAAGTCGGTTTTCAAAAACAGTTTCCTCAACAAGGCTTGTTCCATTAGCAACACACAAAGCTGCCATCATTGGCGCTTGCAAGTCGGTTGGAAAGCAAGGATATGGTCCCGTCTTAAAACTGGCAGCCACCGGCGTTTTCGTTGCGGTAAATTGAATGCCCTGATGAGGCTTGTCTGACGTTGGGTTGGTTCCCGTTTGAATATGATGACCCATTTCTGAAAGTTTTTCTAAAAATAAATCCATATGATCGGCACGAGCTTGTGGCAGTGAAATCGATCCACCTGTAATCGCTGCAGCCAAAAGAATTGCCCCAGCCTCAAGACGATCTGGAACAATTGAATGATTTACCGCGTTTAATTTGCTTACGCCAACAATACGAATAACTTGGCCCTGCGAGCAATCAATTTTCGCACCCATCTTGGTCAAAATATCAATGAGATCGAGTACCTCTGGCTCTATGGCTGCATTAACAATTTCGGTTACACCTTTTTTGAGGGCAGCAAGCATCATAAGATTTTCTGTTGCGCCAACACTTGGATATTCGAGTACAAGGCGCGTGAGATCTTGAAGTTCTTGATAAGGTTTTAGCGTAAGATTGATGAAGTAATCATGAGTTTCGATTATGGTGCCCATTTTCTTAAAGCCGCTAAGATGGTAATCAATAGGGCGTGCGCCGAGAAGGCAACCACCAGGAAAGGCAACCTTGGCGCGTCCAAATCGTGCAAGCAATGGTCCTGCAACCAAAATTGATGCACGCATCTTATTCATAATCTCTGGTTTAACTTCAAACTTGCTAATATTTTGCGTATCTACTGTAAGAATATTTTTTTCTTGATCAAAGGTTATAACGGCACCCAAATCTTCAAGAAGGGTTATCATTTGGAGTACGTCTGCCGAATTCGGTACATTTTCCAATACCGAAACGCCGTTGGTAAGGATAAGCGAGGCGATAATAACCAAAACAGCATTCTTTGCCCCGACAAGCTCTACGGTACCTGATAAAGGTGGTGACTTCTTGATTAAAATGTAACCATTCGACATACAAACTCCCATAAATAATACTTGTCATTTTTTAAAAAATCTTAAAGACTATCTAGATATTATCAATAAAATCGATTTTATTAAATAAAAATGTGGAGTTTTTATGCCTGGCCAAACAACTATAGTTTGTATTATTCCTGCTCGTCTCAAGGCAACGCGATTTCCAGGAAAAATGCTAACATCAATTGAAGGCAAGCCTTTATTACAATGGGTCTGGGATGCTGCAATAAAGGTTCCGTGTTTCAGCCAGGTAATATTTGCCATCGACTCTCTTGAAACTGCCGCCGTTATCGATCAATTTGGCGGAAAATACATCATGACTTCTGAGCAATGTGCCAGTGGAACCGATCGCTTGGTAGAAATTATGCAATCAGGAAAAATTGTCGCCGACATTTGGGTTAACTGGCAAGGCGACGAACCGTTTATTACCGCGGAAATGATAACAAGCCTGTTGCAATCATGCGAAAACGATAACGCCGACGTCTGGACACTTAAAAAACGCATCACCGATTCAGCACAAATAACCAGCGCAAATATTGCAAAAGTTGTCTGTGACGTTCGCGGGGCTGCTTTGTATTTCTCGCGAAGCCCAATCCCTTTTTATCGTGATCTAAGTGGTGGCTTTTCCAACGCTGACGCACAGATTTTTTACAAACATGTTGGACTATATGCCTTTACCGCTCAGGCGCTGCAAAAGATTGCTATAATGAAAAATAGTTATCTTGAAGAAGCAGAAAAATTAGAGCAGCTTCGATGGTTACAAAATGGACTTGTCGTGCGCGTTCATGAAACCGATCGCGACGTAAAAGGCATTGATACACCAAAAGACCTTGAGCAAGCAGAAATCTATGCCCGCTCCCTCAAAAAATAGCAGTTTGAAAACCTTCCGTTAAATTTAAGCTAATTTAGCCTAAAACCAGCCTAGGCTTTGACTTTGTCTCGCTGCACAGTAACATTATCAAGCACTTCAATTCGATGTGCTATCATTCTTGCAAATACAAAGATTAAAAAAGGGTTTTAATTATGCTTAGAAATACAATGAGTGGATTAAGTGGAGCCATTAAAACATTCATAGCAAGCATTATCCTACTTGCCAGCATTAATACGCTTGATGCTCGTTCATCAGCAATAAACATAGCATCCCTCGACGAACGTATCAGCCTTGCGCGAAATTCTTTTGAAGACGTATATTATGAATTAGTGAAACAAGGCTTCTTCGACGTTTACTACAACAACAATCTTATTGCACCAGAAAGAGAAGTCCTGCTATATCTGATCGACTGGCTTGATAAAAGAAATGATCGTGACAGTCGGTACCTTCTTAAAAAATTAAATAAATATCTTTATCTCGAGTTTTACCAAACTCTTTGCGCCGTTGATGCACAAAAAAATCAAAATGGTACATTGCTGCACACCTTCAAGGGTATCTTTAAAAGCAAGGTCGGAACACCATCCGGCGTTATTGCGCCATATAGGGCAGAATTATCTAAAATGGCAACGCTCATATCGATGATTAATTCGACCAAGCAGCCATATGAAAAAAAACGTGAAGCCATGGCCTATATACTTGATAAAACTGAAAACAAAATTTTGGCCATAAACGCTAGCTTGATTGAAAAAGGAATAGCCGATGCTGACATAAAAGTCTTCATTCGAACCTTGCAGGCGTTTATAACCAACGAGCCAATTATCAAGCCATCAATGGTAAAAGGCGTTGTAATAACCTCCATTGTCATTGCATGCCTAGCCGGCGCTAGCTTTACCACATGGAAATACGTTATCCCCCAATGGGATGAAGTATTAGATTGGGCTGACGTGAAATTGCAACGCGCTGCTGAGAAAATTCTAAAACCATTTGGTAAACAAATTGGTGAAAGCATGACGGCCGGAGTCCTTGCAAAGCTAGAAACCCAAAAAGCCGATCTTCTAATTCTCGTCAAACAAATGGGCAAAGATATTGCCGATGCATTGGTAACACAAATGAAAGAAAAAGAATTGGGCGCCCAACTTGGCCGAGACCTATTAAAGGGATTGACCCGTGATGAGGGCGGAGAACCAAATCCAGACACCACGCGATTTGGCAAACTTCTGGGCGATGCCCTTGCTGAGGCTTTGGCCAGAAATCCAAGCATGGAGCCACTAGTTCATCGACTGGGAATAGCAATTACAAATGGCCTAACACGCAATGAAGCCGGAGGCATAAACCCAATGATTGAAGAACTTGGCGACCGGCTAGGAAATGCTCTTTCCAATGCCCTGGCTTCAAATCGAAACCTTGAACCGCTTCTTCAACGGCTAGGAACCTCGATCACAACAGGATTAGTGCATAATGAAGAGGGTGAGTTAAATCCAAACCTTGAAGAACTTGGCCACAGAATCGGCCATAGCATGATCCATGGGCTGGCCACTAGCGAAGCTGGCGAACCAAATCCAGACCTTGATATTATTGCGGAACACTTGGGCAACTACCTAGTCCGCGGACTCGCTCGCGATAATCACGGAAAACCGAATCCAGACATTGACCTGCTTGCCGAGCGGCTTGGTCGCTTTATTCGTGCCGGAATAACACCTCATCCAATTGATGCGCTCACTGGATATGGCAAGAAAGCCTTAAGCACCACCGCTGGATATGGTATGAAAGCCTTAAGGCACGTCCCATTAGTCAAAAGCATGCTCCCAGATGAAAAAGCAGAAGGCGACGCAGCCGCTGAACCCCAAGAATGACATATCTTCTCAAAATCACAATTTAAATGGCAGCTTGAAAAAACAGCTGCCATTTAAATCGCTGCCAACCTAAAAACACCTAGCCTTTTGACTTTGCCGTGCGATCCAGTAACCTTATTAAGTATCTTTTCGGGGGTTTCTTGGATTTTGCCAACACAAAAACTAAAAAGGTTTTTTATTATGTTTAGAAAATTAACACAAAGTCTTGGCGCGTTAGCCAAAATGTTCATGGTAGGCATGCTCCTTTTTTCGGGCATTGGTTTTCTCGATGCTCGTTCTCCCGCCAAAGAATTGGCCACGCTCGATGAACGCATTGCCTTTGCACAACATTCATTTGAAGATGTTTATTATGAATTAGTTAAACAGGGCTTTTTTGACGCTTATTACAACAACAATCTCGTGGTACATGCAAAAATTGATGAGAATTTTGCTCAAGAAGGAGGTGTTCTTTTATATCTAATCGACTGGCTCGATAAACGAAACGATCGCGACAGCCTATACCTTCTTAAAAAATTAAATAAATACCTCTATTTAGAGTTTTACCAAACCCTTTGCTCTCTTGATGCACAAAAGAACCAGAATGGTAAACTGTTACGCATATACAAGGGGATATTTAAAAGTAAGTCCGGCACAACATCCGGCGCTATCGCCCCGTATAGAGCAGAACTATCTAAATTGATTACGCTGATCTCAATGTTCAATTTGACCAAGCAATCCTATGAAAAAAAACGCGAAGCTATGGCTTACGCGCTCCATAAAATTGAAAATCACTTTTTAGCGATTAACACAAGTTTGGTTGAAAAAAGTGTTTCGGACGAAGACATAAAAGACTTTATTCAAATACTTCAAACCCATGTTACAAGAGAACCAATTATCAAGCCATCTATCGTAAAGGGCTTTTTAGCATTCTCTATTATTGCTGCAGGACTAACTACCGCAGCCTGGTTTGGCGCCGATTACTTGAATGAACAGGTCCCCGTTGAAAATCCAGCGGAGGGTCAACCAGCAGAGCAAAAACGAATTGCCAAAGAATGGAAAGCGCTTCTTGCCTGGTTCAAGGACAGAGGTAACGAAGTCGCTGATTTAACCATAACGCCTATAGCGAAAAAATTAAGTAGCGAGATAGCAGGTGCACTGATAGCAAAGGCTACTCAAAGAGGCGAAAACGGCAAAAACTTGATAGCTCAAGAACTTGTAGCACCAATAGCGGATCAAATTCAAGGAAAAATTATCAGCTTTCCCAAACAAGCCGGCAGCGCTTTTTTTGGCTGGACCGAAGGGCTGGTCCGTGGTGTTGTTGAAAAAATCAGTGGCGGTCGCGTTCAGCCTCCTCCGGCTATTCCTCATCTATAAATGGAAGATGTAGATTAAGTGGCCAACGGTCATTGATTTTTGCCCGCTATATAAGTAACGCCCAAAGATTGGTATACTCTGTTTCTCGGCTAAAAGAATAGTAACCAAATCAGGGGAATTTCCATGATGCGTGAAAATTTTGGGGAACACGGGAAAGGGCGGCTTGAAGTAGTTTGCGGCTCAATGTTTTCTGGTAAAACAGAAGAACTCATGCGCCGACTAAAGCGCGCCGACTATGCCAATCAAAAAGTTCTTGCGCTTAAACATCATCTTGATAAACGTCGCTGTGTTGTACCAGACAGTCTAACATCACATCAGGGTCGCGAGCGATTCGCATTCATGATCGGTGATAATGCCTTTGGTATTGAGCACATTCTCGAAATGGCAACAACCGATATTGCTGTTGTTGGTATCGATGAAGTTCAATTTTTTTCACCAGAAATCGTTGATATCATTTGTACGCTGGTTGAGCGCGGCAAGCGTGTTATCGTTGCTGGCCTAGATCTTGATTTTCGCGGAGAACCTTTTGGTGTTATGCCGGTTTTGATGGCAATTGCCGATGAAGTAACCAAATTCAAGGCTATTTGCACCAAATGCGGCCACGATGCACACCATACACAACGCTTGGTAAACGGTAACCCCGCAAAATATGACGATCCTTTAATACTTATTGCTGCCGCAGAGTGCTACGAAGCTCGCTGCCGCGATTGCTTTGTGATTGATAAGCCGGCAAAAATTCTTGCCTTTACTAAAGCAGCCGTCGGCTGGAAACAAGAAATAGCGGAATAAAGAGTGGCAAAAGTAAAAGTTTCCTATCGTTGTTCAAATTGTGCTTATGAAAGCATCAGATGGCTTGGTTGTTGTCCTGCTTGCAGCGAGTGGAATAGTTTTATAGAACATCAACCAATCTCTTTGCCATCATTTCAAACAAAGACAAGTAATCTTGGCGGAGCAGCAGCTTCATCTGCTACCCAACTCACCCTAAGCAATCTGGAAGATATCGATATAGAAAATCAGTTGCGAATGTGTTCGAACATCAAGGAATGGGATCGGGTCTTGGGCGGCGGCATTTTACCTGGTTCATTTATCATTTTAACCGGTGATCCTGGAATTGGTAAATCAACGCTTTTACTCCAAGTGGCCGATAAAATCGCACAAAATAATCATAAGGTTGTTTATTTTTCGTCGGAAGAATCATTGCAACAGGTAAAAGGGCGGGCAATCCGTCTTGGTTTAAAACAATCACAAGTATCGTTTTCCGACCAAGCCTGCCTTGAAAGTATCGTAAGCACGTGTGATGCTGTAAAGCCAGATCTAGTAATCCTTGATTCAATCCAAAATTGTTACCTATCGCTTCAATCACAATTATTTCCGGGCACCATTGCTCAACTCCGTGAAGCCGCTTTTTTGCTTATGCGTTTTGCTAAAACCAATAAAATTGCAGTGTTGGTGACAGGGCATATAACCAAAGAAGGCCAAATGGCCGGGCCAAAAGTACTTGAGCATATGGTTGATGCGGTATTTTACCTTCAAGGCGAAGATCGCTGGCAAACACGCATTTTACGTTCGGTAAAAAACCGATTCGGCGCAATTAATGAAGTTGGTTTTTTTGAGATGCAAGAAGAGGGGATGGTTGAAATCGCGAACATCAACCAACAATTACTGAGCGAAGTTTCGGTAAGTCCTGGCTCGGTACTTGTATGCTCGGTTGAAGGATCGCGCCCATTATTGCTTGAGTTACAGGCATTATGTGTTGATTCAAAATTTGGCATGCCACAACGAGTAGTAACGGGCCTTGACCCAAAACGCGTAGTCTTGGTTGCAGCCATTTTGGAAAAATATCTCCATATCCGCTTTAGCTCTCAAGACATTTTCTTTAAAGTAAGTGGTGGGTTTAAAATTAAAGAAAGCTCATCAGACCTTGGGATAGCTCTTGCCTTACTTTCAAGTTATTTTCAAATACCATTGCCACCAAAATCGGTTGCCATTGGCGAAATTAGTTTAACCGGACAAGTTAAACCGGCAAATCAAATTGGTTTATGTATCCGCGAGGTTGAAAAATTTGGACTCGAGCATGTATTGGTCGCAAAAACACAACAGGTTAAATCTTCCTGCAATCTCATGGGCTTTGGTTCTGTATACGAACTATTGAAGTTATTTCCGGAAAGTTAAGCCGCCTTTTTCCAACAAAAATTTACCAATCCCATAGCCACGAAACTAGCCGCAAACCCAACAATCATCGCCGGTATTGTTTGATTACATAATGGCCAGATTCCCGCCGTTACCCCGCCAACAATAATGCCCGCAAGCGCGGCGTGCCTATTCATCATTTTGGTATGCAACGCTACCAGAACGAGTGGCCCAAATGTACAGCCAAGGCCTGCCCATGGATATAAGACCAAGTCATAAATAGGTATTGCCCTACTAAAAAACGCAATGATCCCGGCGACAATACAGAGGCCGATAACACTAAGCCGCGAGACTCGTGCAATTTTTTTTGTTACGAGCGGATCTTTGCTGCCAAGTGATTTTTTATAAAAATCTTCGGCGATAATAGATGCCGAAACAAGGACTTGTGCGCTCATGACATTGATGGCAGCAGCTATGATTGAGCACATGATAAAACCAGCAATAAACTGGGGGAATATGGCTTTGACCATATCAACAAGGATAAGTTGCGGAGCAACCAATCCGTCTTTAAAGAAAGCCAAGCCAATAAGCCCAACGCTGATAGCGGCTGCATATGATAAAATTTGCCATCCAATACCAACCCATTGAGCCTTGCGCATTTCACGAACATCATTGATCCCCATGAATTTAGTGAGGATATGTGGCTGACCAAAATACCCAAGACCCCAGCCCGCGGCGGCAAAGATCATTTTTTGTATGCTTTCCCATGAAAAGCTTGGAATCAGCGAAAGCGAAATGTTTTTAGCTTGCGCAGCAGCGGTAATACTTGAGATGCCATCAATACGTCCAATAGCAAAAAGAGGTACCATGATTATTGTTGTTAGGAGGAATGTGCCTTGAAAAAAATCAATCCATGAAATAGAGAGATATCCACCGAGTAGAGTATAAAAGACAACGATCGTGCCAAATATGATACCTACAATACATGAAACATGAAAAAGCGATTCAAATAAAATACCTAAAGCAACCAATCCTGCTGAAATGTAAAACATGAAAAACAAGAGCCCAAAAATAGCACTTATAATACGAAGAAGCCCTGATTCATCATGAAAGCGATTTTCAAAAAAAGTTGATAATGTAGAGCTATGAAGTTTTTCGGTGGCAGTTCGAAGCTTAGGGGCAATTAGCCGCCAGTTTAAAAACATAAAGAGCGTTAATCCAATGGCCGTCCAACCATCAATAAAGAGTCCTTTAGAGTAAATCGCTGCGGGCAGTGCCATAAAAACCCAAGTACTTGTTTCGCTAGCATGTGCAGCAAGCGCGGTAACCCAAAAATTGAGTGATCTGTTTCCAAGGGTAAAGTCGGCAGCTTTCTTGCTCTTATAATATGCGGCATAACCGATAACCAACAAAATTGAAAAATATACTGCAAACGCTGCCAGAATGGCAAATTCCATAACGACCTCTAGACTTCTTATTGTTGTTTACTAAAACCCTTATTTGTCTTCTCAATTTTACCATGCTAACTCTATCAAAATCTTTTATTTTTGCAATTACCCAAACTTATTTACAAATAAGAAATAAATAAAGTAGAATAAAAACAGGGGAATATCGCAAAATAACAATTTGGGGGATATATGAGTATCAAAATAACAGTTGCGCTGATGTTTATTCTGGGTATCGCTTTGGGCGTAGCGGCCGCTTACGTTCCGTACGTTGTACAAAATTTACGATAACATTACTCAACCGTAACCGACTTTGCCAAGTTGCGGGGCCTATCAGCCGGTCGATTTAGTTCCTTTGCGATCTGACAAACAATAAATTGCATAATCCCGGCCATAGCAAGCGGAGCAAGAAGTGGGGCGACCCTAGGAATTACAAATGCCACATCGGCAAGGTCAATTAGCTCTTGTTGCCCTTCAAAAGCAAAAACGACTAAGTTTCCGCGACGAGCCTTAACTTCGTGTGCATTTGAAATCAATTTATTGTAAATAAGCTCATCAAGAACCGAAAATATAACAACAGGAGTGTGTTCATCAATCAATGCTATTGGGCCATGCTTAAGTTCTCCGGCAGGATAACATTGAGCAAAAATGTAGGTAATTTCTTTGAGCTTAAGTGCCGCTTCAAGCGCAAATGGATAACTTACATGGCGACCAAGAAAAATAAATCGATCAAATTTTGAATATTTGGGGGCAAATTCCTGGATGATTCTGATTTTATGAATTTCTATCGTTGTTTCGAGAACCTCTGCTGCAACATACAAATCCTCTTCTGCATTATGCAGCTGCTCTGCAGTAATTTCCCCTCGCTCGTAAGCAACCCGATGAGCAAGCCAGTACAGAGATGAAACCTGACTTGAAAAAGTTTTTGTTGCAGCTACTGAAATTTCTGGGCCAGCCTGCATAGGTAAAAAGCCAGAAGCTTCACGCACCATTGAGCTTGATGCAACATTAGTAAGCGCAATGGTTGGAATATCAAAAGAATTAACTAAGCGGAGCGCCTCAAGCGTGTCCGCTGTCTCGCCTGACTGCGACAACATAATAAACATTTTTTTGGCATCAACAAAAAATGGCATATAGCGAAACTCGGACGCTAGATAGACGTTCGTTGGTATTTTGGCAATAATTTCAAAAAAGAATTGCCCAATCCGTGCGGCATGCCACGATGTTCCTGCTGCAACGAGGCAAAGAGACTTCAATTCTTTTACCTGCGTCTTGGTAACACCGAGCTGTCGCCAAATGCATTCATTATATTCGAGGGGGCTTTGCAACGTTTGGATTGGATCGAGCGTTTTTTCAATTAAACTATCATTGCTGCAACCAATCATGTTGTAGAAATTTATCGTGCGCATAATGGCACGTTTTTGCTCATAAATCTCTTTAAGCATGAAGTGTTCATAGCCTTGTTTATCAATCGTTGCATAAGTGGCGCTGACAACCTCAGCGGCATACATTAATGGATTACCAGCAAAATCAAATAACTCGACAGAGTCTTTTTTAACAATAGCGCAGCTATCATCAGGAAGAAAAATGACTTGTTTTGTTTTATCTGAAAACGCCAAAAAATCGGAGGCGACAAACATTTCATTGTTGCCAACACCAAGCACGATAGGAGATTTACGCCGCAAAACAACAAGCTGATCTGGATAGTCCTCAAGTAGAAAAACAAGAGCATAGGCGCCGTGAAGTTTTTTGGTCAGAGCCAAAACGGCAGGCTTAACGCTTTTGTGTTCCGTTAAAAGCGAGCTGAACAAATGAGCGGCAACCTCGGTATCTGTTGATGAATAAAAGTCATGCCCATCCTTAATAAGATTTTCGCGTAGCGCTGCAAATCCCTCAATGATGCCATTATGAACAACAGCGACGGTCTTGCGACAGTTGAAGTGTGGGTGCGCATTGCGTTGATCAACAACCCCATGGGTTGCCCATCGAGTATGCCCAAGGCCTATGTTGCCATCGAATGAAACACATTGCTCCAATTTTTTGACAATATCTAGCCCGCCCGCTTCCTTGTGGTAACTGAAATGCTTGTGTCGTGCATCAATGCAAACAAACCCAGCCGAATCGTACCCGCGATATTCAAGGCGCACCAAACCATCAAAGATGTGTTGTCGGCAAGGCTTTTCGCCCACGTACGCAACAATTCCACACATTCAAGTGTCCTCAGTTTAAAATTCCAAGCACCACCAATGTACATTCGACACAAAAGGTATCGATATGCAAATCTTAACGCTTTACGAACTGGAACTTTCTTCGAGCTGCCTTTTGGCCATACTTTTTACGCTCTTTGACTCGAGAGTCAACGGTTAAGAGGTTGTGTTGACGAAGAATTTTACGCAAGGTTTCATTCGCCGCCAAAATTGCACGAGCGATTCCCAATTGTGTTGCTTCGGCTTGACCTTTAAGTCCACCGCCGAACACATTGACCTTGATGTCTGTTGATGTTGCAAGCCCTGTTAACTTGAGCGGAAGAGTTACTTTGTAGAGGGACAACTCTGTGTCAAAGTAATTTTGATATTCTTTTCCGTTAATAACGATAGAGCCTTTGCCTGGTTTTACCCAGACACGAGCAACCGACGCCTTGCGGCGGCCAACGCCGTGTGTGGCATTGCTAGGATATGATGCTTTGTGTGTTACCATAAACTTTACAAACCTGAAACTTTTGAGTTAACAACGTTCCCACCCATCTATCAAGTGAGTTTAATACGATGAGAGATCTTAGCGTAGCTAACAAATTTTGTCAAAATTAAGCATAAACGCGCTAAATTTTAAAAATCTTGTAGAACTGGAGCCGGTGATCGGAGTTGAACCGACGACCTACTGATTACGAATCAGTTGCTCTACCACTGAGCTACACCGGCACGATATAAAGGTTGAGTATGCCAGATGGTTAGTTACTTTTCAAGAGCTTCTTGGCAAACAATACAACGAGCGGCATAAGGAAAGTTTTCCAGCCGACGCTCAGATATTGGCTCACCACAATCAATACAAACGCCATACTCGCCGCGCTCAATACGCGTAAGGGCGCCATCAATAAGGTTAAGCTCATCTAATTCTGTTTTTTGCAAGGAATTTTGAAGACTCTCCATGGTTAAAGACAGCGCTTCGTCGCCACTATCTTGAACCTGCCCATCAGAAACCTTTTCATGAGCAAGATCCAAAAGCTGCTCATTCATTTCATTCTTACGTTGCGTGAGGAGATGTTTTATTTTCTGTATGAAATCCGCTCTCAACTTCACTTCTCGCCCTTCTCTTTTTGCGTTTGTCTGAAAAAAATAATCGCAACAATGCGATACTTTCATTTTCCTTTACGCCACCCTCTATAATCAAGTCCTTAGCAAATGTCGGCGGCTTATGAGCTTCCTGGCGCGGCAAGCCCGTACCAAAAAGCGTTGACTGAGCTCCATACACAATTTTAGCCATCCGGCTTAATTGTATAAGCCCTAGACACATAAGGCATGGTTCTAGGGTTACATAAATGGTACAACCCGTCAGTCGCCAGTTTTTTCGTTTTTTACATGCTTTTCGAATAGCAATGATTTCCGCGTGCTCAGCGTGGCATTGTTTTTTTTCTATCTGATTGTGAGCACGAGCAATAACGACTCCTTGCTCATCAACAATTACCACCCCAACCGGCACTTCATTTTCCTTAAGAGCTGTTTTTGCTTGAGCCAGCGCCTTATCCATGTAAAAATAACGCTTATCTTTGTTCATAAAAATTTCAATTCGGTCTATCCTACACTAAACTGGTGTGCCATTGCAAGGGATTTTGCACTTGTCGTTAACGCAAAAAAATAACGGCTACATTAAATGCAACCTTTAAAAATCTGCTTTGGGAAATCTTATCACGAGCAAAAAAGAAAGTAAAAAATGAATATTTCAATAAACCTCATCATTATCTCTGTTGTTATGCTTTTTGGCATTGTCAAAACAAGCACGGCTAAGTATCAACCAATCACCTATGGCTACAAAACAGAGATCAACGACAATAATGAATACGACTTTGAACTTCCGTCACAACTGGAAGATTTGGCAAAAAAGCTCTATCCACAACTCAATTCATCTCTTTTTTTTAACACCACCTTTATTCAACAAGCAAAAAATGTCCGCCAATGGCACACCAACCGCCTAAATGGACAAATCTTTAACGCCATAACGCAAGACGGCGTTGCCATCCCCTGCACTTTTTTTGATCGCAACAGCGACCACCTTATTGTCATCGGGCCTGGCTTTACCAACAATCGAGAGCTTATGTCTCCCTTTTTGTCAATGTTTGAAGATGCCGATGTCGTGCTTTTTGATTTTCGTGGGCATGGATACGAGGCCGCCCCAACACCATTTTTTGGCACCAGCCTATCTAAACACTTATTTGGCGCCGATGCCAACCAGCTAACATTTGGAAAAAAAGAAGAGCTTGACGTCCTTGCGGTAGTCAGCCACATAAAAAAACTAAAACCCAACCCTGAATACAAAACATATGGCATTGGCGCCTGCTACGGGGCCTTTGTCTTCCTCAAAACAGCCGCCCGCTACCCAAACCTATTCAACAAATTGGTTCTTGATGGCTGCTGGCTATCTCTGGGTGTTTTTTTAGAAAAGCTGAAAAAAGACCCGCGACTTATCTGTGTTCCGCAAGAAGGGGGCTGGGCAAATAGCTGGCTCATCAATAACCCGCTAACGCAAGGATCGCTCGAGCCTTTGGCGCGACACGTGTTTCACTTTGACCTTTCAGACATATCAATTATTGATGTCATCGAAGCAAATAAAAAGAACCTCCAGAACCTCGACGTGCTTTTTTTTCAGGGAAAAAACGACCTTGTCGTCCTGCGCAACGAATTTGAGCAATTTTGGCACGCACTGCCAACCAAGCACAAAACAGCAATTATCACGTCAAATCCTCACATCAAAAACCACTGGAAGCAAAAAGAACTTTACGCTCTCTCCTGCGACCTCTTTTTCGACCTTCCACACCAAGCGTTTATTGACGCAATGAGAACCCCCCCTATCGCATGCCAACATATGATTACCAAAATACAGGGAAAACTTGGCCCGTTTCTCACGACCACCCATAATTAACAAAACAACGACAAGGACAGGGGAAACGCAAAAAACAATACAAGCTGAATTGTTGATAACTTGTTGATAACTTGTTGATAACTTGTTGATAACTTATTCGCCCATCACGACTTAGGCCTCCCCATAAGGCAAACGGGGCCTTGCCGTCGCGACTACCAGGCAAGCGCTGCTTGCAGACGCCATTCCCGGCACCACTCAATAAGTTATCAACAAGTTATCAACAGGTTATCAACAGGTTATCAACGGAGCTTGCTGGCCCTGATGTGCTGACCCCGTGGCGACATTGCCCCACTTCTTTAAGAGTTATCAACAAAAAGTCGGTTGCTTATTATTATTATCTTTATTTTACCTTAAAAGAATAAGAAAAGAATAAGAGGGATTCGGGTCACCCGGCAGGCAAATAAAAAAAATTCACATTCCTGAAAAATTCATCTAATATGATCAATAATTGTTTGCTTCACTCAAAAGGCTTACGCCTGTTTTTGCGGCAATGTCAGGTAGTTCAAATCAATACGAAGGCTAAAAAAAGTGAATCTTTCCAATGTTATTGAAGACTTAGTAGAAGAGCGCGGGCTAGACAAAGAAAAGATTGTCAATATTGTTTGCGAAGGCATCAATACCGCCTATGCAAAAAAGTTCCCAGGCGTTGCCCTTGATGCTGTTTATAACCGCAAGTCGGGCGACTTGGAGATTTTTGCAAAAAAAACAGTCGTCTCCTCTGTTAGTAGCGATGACAAAGAAATTTCATGGCGCCGAGCAAAAGCCATTGACCCTTCGTGTGTGATTGGCGATGAAGTAATGGTTCCATTTGATGGTCAAATCGGCCGTATCGAGATTCTTGCCGCTAAGCAAATCATTTCCGGCAAAATCAGAGACCTTGAGCAAATGGCTGTATTTGATGAATATAAAGACAAAAAAGACACCATTGTCAGCGGAATGGTCCACAAGCGAGAGCGCTTGGGCTTCGCTGTTAAGATCGGTGAGGTAATGGCGCTGCTTCCTCAAGACGGTTTGATTCCGGGAGAAGTGTTGCGAGTTGGCCATCCTGTTCGGGCGCTTTTACAAGAAGTTTTGCCTGCTCCTAAGGGCGATTACCAATTAATATTAGACCGAGCAAGTGCAGATTTTGTGAAGCATTTGCTTGAGATAGAAATTCCCGAAGTTTTTGAGGGGATCGTTGAAGTCAAAAAAATTGTTAGAATTCCTGGCTATAAAACCAAGGCAATCGTTGCTTCAACCAGCTCGGATGTCGACCCTGTTGGCACCTGTGTTGGGGTTGGCGGCGCTCGCATTAAGCCGATTTTGCGAGAACTAGGACAAGAAAAAATTGATCTTATCGAGTGGTCTGACTCATTAGAAGACCTGGTTGAAGGAAGTCTTAAGCCGGCGGCGGTTGATCGAGTTGTAATTGCTGATGACAATAGGGCAATTGTATGGTTCCCGCAAGATCAACGATCGTTGGCGATTGGGCGGATGGGGCAGAATATCAAGTTGGCGTCTCGGCTTGTAGGTCTTGAAATTCAGTTGCAAGACATTGCTCCAATAGCAGAGAAGAGCGATGTTGCGCGTGAGGCTGAAGATGCGGCCCCTGATATAGTTGATGAAGATGGCGTGCGCGAATAAAGCGCATTAATCGTTAATTGTTCCATGAGCGTTTAGGTGAATAAAGCATGCGAGTTTATGAGATAGCAAAAGAATTGGGGTTAGGGAGCAAGGATCTTTTAATTTTTTTAAAAGATGCTGGTTTTGATGTGGCGAGTCATATGACGGTGCTTTCTGAGGCGGCTCTTGGTGCGATTAAAAAAAAGTTTTCTGCCAAGCCTTCCAGCTCTCCCGAGAAGCCTAAAAAAATTGAAAAACCAACAGAGAACGTTGAAAAAAAGGAACCAGTGACGAAACCCCTTAAGCAGCAAGCAGTACAAGAGCCTATGAAAGAAGTGCAAAAAAAAGAAGCCGGTGGGTTTGTGGGCCAAGCGCCAGCAAAAAAGCCAATCGAACAAATAGTTGTCAATGCTCCAACGCATGGTCAAGGCGCGGTCCTTGCTCCTGCTGAAAAAGCAATTTTTGAAAAGGTTGCCTTTGGTGATGCCCCCGTAATTATTGCAGAAGAACTCAATCTTGATGCTCTAAGTAAGGGTCGCGAAAAAATTGATCGTTTCTTGGTTAAGCGAAGTGCCGATGCTGGTGGCATTCGGCCATTTAGGCGTAGGTCGCGCAGAAGGCGTTACAGACAGGCAGAAGTGGTTATTCCCAAGGTCGTAACTCAAATCGTTCTTGATCACGGCATGCCATTGTTTGAGGCTGCTGATTTAATGGGAAAAACCTCCGGTGAGCTTATTATCGCATTGCTTAAGCGCGGAATGGTTTGCAATAGAAATTATGTTTTGGCTCCAGAAATTATTAAAAGCTTGGCTGACTCCTTTGGCATTAAGTCATCAGTCGCAGAGACTGTCCAGTCATCCGAAGCTTTTGGAATTATGGCATCCGCTAATGCAAAGGCGACAACTCATTTAGTCCCTCGTTGGCCAATCGTTGTTGTTATGGGCCACGTTGATCATGGCAAAACCACATTGCTTGATTATATTCGCAAAATGAATGTCGCTGGATCTGAAAAAGGTGGAATAACACAGCACTTGGGTGCTTATGAAGTGGCAAGTACTCATGGTAAAATTGTATTTCTTGATACGCCTGGTCACGAGGCTTTCTCGTACATTCGCGAACGCGGTGCTCGAGTAACGGATATTGTTGTTCTTGTTGTTGCTGTTGACGATGGAATAAAACCCCAAACAGTTGAAGCAATTAAACATGCTAAGGCGGCAGGAGTTCCTATTATTGTTGCCGTAAATAAAATCGATAAAATGCAATCGCCTGCGGCAATTGAAACGGTTAAGCGTCAGTTGGCTCAGCATGAATTGATGTCTGAAGACTGGGGCGGCCAAACAATTGTAGCGCCTATTTCTGCAAAAACCGGTCAAGGTGTTGAAAATTTACTTGAGCTGGTCGTATTACAATCACAGCTTATGGAGCTTAAGGCAAATCCAACCGCGCCAGCTAGGGCATTTGTTCTTGAATCAAAGGTTGAGCGTGGGTATGGACCAATCGCAACAGTTATTTGTGTTGAAGGAACGCTTAAACAAGGCGATTACTTTACATGCGGTGGATGCACCGGTAAAGTTCGCTTGCTGATTAATAGTTATGGTGTAAAAGTTCCAAGCATTGGGCCAGCTGTTCCTGCTCAGGTTGTAGGATTTGATCCATTTACTTCTTTGGGCGACTGGTTGACGGTTGTTCCACAGGATGTTTATGCTAAGGCTAAGTCAAATAAGCCATTCGAAACAACTATGCCTACAGAGGGTGGTTCTGCTCAGATTGTTTTGCAAGCCGGTGCTGCAAAACAAAAGAGCCTTAATTTGATTATTAAAACAGATACCCGAGGATCAAAAGAAGCCTTAATGGGATGCATAGAAAAACTTTCTAAGCTGAGCAAAGAGGTTAAGTGTCCTATCTACGTTGTTACTTCCGGTATCGGTGACATTTCAGAGGGTGACATTGATTTTGCTGAAAACACCAACTCAATAATACTTGGGTTGCATGTTAAGCAAGAAAAAAATGCCGCAACTCTTGCCAGGCAAAAAAAGGTTAAGGTTATACTGCACAGCATTATCTACCACCTAATTGAAGACCTTGAAAAAATGCTTCAAAGCAAAAAAGAAGTAGAAATTATTTGGAATAAGGTTGGCGAAGCGGTCGTTAAAAAGATTTTTGACATTAAGGGTCTTGGCGTTATCGCTGGTTGTTATATGCGTGATGGCGTACTAGCCCGCGACCATAAAGTTGTTTGTATGCGTGATGGCAAAAAAGTGGGTGAAGGAAAAGTCACCAGCTTGCAGCGCGATAAAAAGTCGGTTAAAGAAATTCATGCCGGGTTTGAATGTGGCTTTATGTGTGACAGCTTTAACGATTGGGCAGAAGGCGATACGGTTTTGTGTTTTCAACAAGTAAAAGAAAAACAAAAATAACAGAACCTTCAGATTTAATATAAAAAACAAAAGAAAAGGGCTGATGCAAACTCAGTCCTTTTCTTTTAGAGCTAATTGGGGCCTATGAACTTTCGATCAGTAAAACATTCGTTTATTTTTTACATACAGGCTTTGTGGGAGGCAACCAAGAAAGTGCAGCATCTTTCTTGGGGTGGGCGCTTAGCCTTTTCTTTTTTGCGTTGTCTTGAAAGAATTTATAGCATCTGTTTTTTGTTTGATCAAGCGCGGCGACGACTGGTTGGGGGTTTTGCCGTTGATCATTGCAAGGTGATTTCGGTTGGCAATTTAACGGTTGGTGGGACTGGTAAATCGGTAGTTGTTTCTTTTTTGGTTGAGCATCTTGGTGCTGATTTGTGTGCTATTGCATTGCGTGGCTATGGCCGCACGCCCAAAAAAGACAAAAATCTTTTGATTAGCGATGGTGCGCGAGTGCTTGTTGGTGTTGAGTCGGCTGGCGACGAGGCTATTATGCACGCTCGGCGATGCGGCTGCTCGGTGGCTGTTGGGGGTGATCGGAAGCGATCTTGGCAACTTCTCGCAGCTCGGCTTACCAAAAAACCGCGGTACCTAATTCTAGATGATGCTTATCAAAACCATCAGATTAAAAAAGATTTTGAAATTTTATTGCTCGATGCTCGTTTTCCCTTTGATAACGGCCATTGTTTGCCTGCTGGCCGGTTGCGCGAAAAGGATTATCGTCGAGCGCATATGATTATGCTGACGCATGCCGATTGCGTTTCTTTAGCCGAATTAAGCAAGACCAAAGAACAATTATCACGTGATTTTTCAGCCTCAAATATTGTGTGCGTTCGTCACGCGATGCGAGACATTTTGTGTGCATCTGGGCAACGAATAGAGCGATCACTTCTCGGTGGTAAGCAATTCTTAGTCTTTGCGGGCATTGGATCGTTTGAGAGCTTCGTTCAGGGCGTTTGTAGCTTGGGCATACTGGTTGGCAAAACCATAGAATTTGCAGATCATCATAATTATGATGAAAGCGACCTTCAGCGCATTCTTTCTTTTACGGTAGAGGATAAACTTGATGCTATCTTAACGACGGCGAAAGATTGGACTAAGATTGAGCCACTTTTGGAAAAAAATCACAAAAATCAACGGTCTGTTTTTTTTATTGCGCCTGTTTCGATTGAATTTTTATCGCAGCAAGAGTATAGTCATTTTATCGCTGGTCTACATGAAAAAATAAACTGATCTCACGAACAAATATGACTTGCTGATATTTCTAATAGTGCCTGCTTGATGGAGCATGCAAGCACTTGATGTTACGGGAGATTGAAAAAGGATTGGGGAAGGAATGCTATGGAGAATCTTATCTTAAGACATGTTTTAACGGGTCTTTTTGCTTTTCTATTTACCTACTATCTTGTTCCTATTATTACTCAGGCGGCGTTTCGCTTTAAGATTCTTGATGTTCCTGATGGAAAAATTAAATGTCATAAGGCCCCTGTTCCATATTTTGGTGGGATTGCTGTATATATAGGGCTTATAGTAACGCTTCTATTGTCGTATCCGCTTGAAGAAACGTTACTTTGGTTGCTTGTTGGCGTAACGGTTTTATTGCTAACGGGGGTTGTTGATGACCTTAAGGTATTAAAGCCAGGGCAGAAGCTATTGGGGCAGTTTTTCGCGGTTCTTTGTTTCTTGAAGGGAGGCTTTTCCTTGAAGTCAATGTTCCTTTCATCATATGCAAATATCGCACTTTCTGGTTTTTGGATGCTGTCCATAATTAATGCGTTTAATTTGGTTGATGTTATGGATGGGCTATCCTCGCTTATAGCGATTATTGCAACAATAGCCTTTTTGGCGATTGCCCTTTTGACTGGAAAATATTTGATTAGTCTTTTGTTGATGGCTTTTTTTGGGGCAATGAGTGCCTTTTTTTGGTACAACAAACCTCCGGCAAAAATTTACTTAGGTGATGCGGGATCATTGTTTATTGGTGGTTTTTTGGCGGTTATTCCACTGTTGCTTCCGTGGAGCGATGTTTCGTACGATGCTCATTATGCACCGGTAATAATTTTGGCCGTTCCGTTGCTCGAGGTCTTTTTTTTAATTATTATTCGAACCAGGCTAGGTATCCCCTTTTATAATGGCAGTCCACACCACTTTTCGTTATATTTGCAACGAAAGGGTTGGGGTAAGTGGCATATACTTGTCTATACGGCTTTGATGGGGGTTGTTTTTGCGGCGCTTGGCATTGCTCATTTCGTAAAGGCATTACCGCTTTTTCTCGTGGTGATAACAGGGCTGATTGTCTTTGGTGTTTGGTGCTTGATAATTTTTACGCCACTTTTTGGGCGCAGACAAAACTCTTAAGCAATTCAATTTCATTTTTCCATAGAATCATTTCAGTATCTGCTGGTGTTTCTAATATTTTAGGAATAGCGGCAAGATTTTGGTCGTTCATAATCAGTTGGAATGTTTCCATTGGAATTTTGCCTTCGCCAAGCGGTGTATGGCGGTCGATTTTTGATCCAACCTCTCCTTTAGAGTCATTAAGGTGAATAGCCTTAAGTTGCGAAAATCCAATGATATCATCAAATTCGGTCATTACTTTTATATATTTATCTTTAGTGCTGATATCGTACCCTGCGGCAAAGATATGGCACGTGTCGAGGCATAGCGCTATTCTTTTTTTATCGTTGCATAAATCGAGAATTTGCCTTAGCTGTTCGAATGTGTAGCCGATATTAGTTCCTTGTCCCGCGGTTGTTTCAAGGAGAATGGAAACCGAGCGGTCGGTTTGTTGTAAAGCAATGTCGATATTTTTGGCAACGCGAGCAATTGCGCTTTGCTCTCCGGCGCCTAAGTGCGCGCCTGGGTGTAAAACAAGGTAAGGGATATTGAGTTGGGCGCAACGCTGCAATTCGTGTATAAGCGATGCGACTGACTGCTGTTCGGTGCTGGGTTTGTTTGAACCAATATTAATGAGATATCCGGCGTGAGCGATAACTGACGTAATATTTGATTTTTTTGAGCGCTGTTTAAATAGGTCGGCTGCCGAGTCGGTAATTGGGGTCCCGGCCCAGGTCTTGCTGCTTTTGGTGAATATTTGCATTACCGTACAGCCGATTGATTCGGCGCGATCAAAGGCAAGGTGAAGTTCCTTGGCTATTGAAACATGAGCGCCGAGAAGAATGTTATTTTTCATAAACTAGAATCCTTGGTCAAGATTTTGTAATGGAGCGTCAAAGTAGAAGTGTAGAGATTTTGGAAGGTTTTTGTAGTCCATATTTTTGGTTAGCTGAGCATAATCACCGGCGCTGAAAGAGTCCCAAAATACAACAGTTTTATCGGTCAGCACTCCCTTTTGTGCGTTGGCAATAAGCGCTGCAAAAGCTTTGCCTGTATAGGTGCCATCGAGTTTAATTTTTTCTGCTGAATAAAGCAGTTCTATTGCCCGAGCCGTTTCCTGGGTAATGGCTGCGTATTCTGGTCCGGCAAAATTGTTTTCGATTTCAACGTCTTTTTCGGTAAAAGTTAAGAGAGGAAAGGAGTGATCGAGCGAATGGATATAGGCTGCTGTTTTTTTCAGCATCTCAACCAAGAGCCAGGTCTTATATTCGGCGGTCATGCTTATGCGTACCGGAATTACTTTACAAGGAATGCCTGCTGCTTTTAACCCAAGTATAAGTCCGGTGGCCGTTCCTGCCGATCCAAGGGTTATATAAATGACGTCAGGCATTGGCATTTTGCCTGAATTAATTTGTTCTTTAAGTTCAAATGCTGCGTTAACGAATCCAATATTGCCTATTTCGCTTGATCCACCCATTGGTATAAAATAGGGGAGCGGTTCGCTTTTTTTGTTGAGCTCGCGAGCAAGTTTTGTCACGGCAATATCCCGTTGTGCTTCCGATTGAAAATAGCGAATATCGGCACCAAAATGCAAATCGAGTAAAAGGTTTCGGCGGGCATAAGCGGTTGGTATTTGTGGCGCGAGCATGATAATGCTTTTAAGGCCAACTTGCTTTGCATAAATGGTGGTTGCGAGCGCGTGGTTTGAGCCAGCGTCGCCGATAGTTAGTACCGAGCTAGCGTCAAAAGCTAAAGCATCGGCCAATAAGAATTCAAGTTTACGGACTTTGTTGCCACCGGGTAATTGTGTTCCATCTGGAAGTTGTGCGCCGCTTGTATCGTCGCGCTTAATATAGAGATTCTTTACCCCCAATATTGATGCAAGTTTTTCTGCGTTATATAGCGGGGTTGGAAATGTGCCAAGTTGGATATGTGGAATTTTTTTGCTGAGTTCGGGAAAGGCTTTAAAAAGAGGGATTGTTGGTTGGGTATTTTCTGTTTTTGCGTTTGCCGTTAAGAGCACTCCTAACAGCGATACTATCATTACAAGTTTCATCGTAAACTCCCGGATTAAGGAAAATTCATTTTGTTACAGAATAGCAAAGAACCGCCAAAAATCTAATTTTTTTTTGGAGAAAATCTTAGTCTGTTGGTGTAAAACTTTTATTGATTTTTTATGATTTGCCCATATAATTAATTCCTGAATTTGAACCTGAAAAAGGTGGTTAGATGATTAGTAATACTAATGTCTGTTCTTTTTAACATAATTTTATAATTTCGGAGGACAGTAAATGGCAGCTATAATTAAGCCTCTTTATGATAGAGTTTTGGTAAAACGGCTTGAAAGTGAGCAAACATCTGCAGGGGGAATTATCATCCCAGACACAGCTCAAGAAAAAACACAAGCAGGAATCGTCATGATGACTGGCGATGGGAAATTGCTCAATGATGGGACAATTCGTCCATTGAAGGTTAAGCAAGGGGATGAGGTACTTTTTGGTAAGTACTCAGGAACAGAAGTTAAGGTTGCTGGACAAGAATACTTAATCCTTCGTGAAGAAGAGATTTTGGGCATTTTTGAAAAATAAGCGATTAAAAACAAAAGGATTGAATAATGGCTAAACAAATTATTTTTGGCGAAGACGCTCGCGCGAAAATTTTAAAAGGCGTTGATACTCTTGCCGATGCAGTTAAAGTTACTCTTGGGCCCAAAGGCCGCAATGTTGCAATCGAAAAGTCTTTTGGTTCGCCAATAATCACCAAAGACGGTGTAACGGTTGCTAAAGAAATTGATTTGAAAGATAAATTTGAAAACATGGGCGCCCAAATGGTGCGTGAAGTTGCATCCAAAACAGCGGACGTTGCTGGTGATGGAACAACAACAGCAACAGTTTTGGCCCAATCAATTTACCGCGAAGGCGTTAAAAATCTTGCCGCCGGCGCAAATCCAATGGAAATTAAGCGCGGTATCGATATCGCTGTTTTGGCAGTTGTAGAAGCATTGGGCAAAATGTCTAAGCCTATTAAAGGCAAAGATGAAATAGCTCAAGTGGCTACTGTTTCTGCAAATAACGACAAATCAATTGGCGATTTAATTGCCGATGCGATGGAAAAAGTTGGCAAGCATGGCGTAATCACGGTTGAAGAAGCTAAGGGTATGGATAGCGGACTTGATGTCGTTGAAGGCATGCAATTTGACCGCGGTTATCTTTCCCCTTACTTTGTGACCGATACAGAAAAAATGGAAGTTGTTCTCGAAAACGCAAGTATCTTGATCTGTGATAAAAAAATCACCAGCATGAAGGATCTTCTTCCTGTTCTTGAACAAGTTGCAAAACAAAGCATTCCATTATTGATTATTGCTGAAGATATTGAAGGCGAAGCTCTTGCAACCCTTGTGGTAAACAAGATGCGTGGAACCTTGAATGTTGCAGCCGTTAAAGCTCCTGGTTTTGGTGATCGCCGTAAAGCAATGTTGCAAGATATTGCTGCATTAACTGGTGGTCGTATGGTTTCTGATGAACTTGGCGTTAAGCTTGAAAATATTACCTTTAACGATCTTGGTAGTGCAAAAAAAGTTCGCATAACCAAGGATAATAGTACTATTGTTGATGGTAAGGGAAACGAAAAAGACATTAAGGCTCGTATTTCTCAGATCAAGGCAGAAATTGAGCATTCGACATCGGAATACGATAAAGAAAAACTACAAGAGCGCCTTGCTAAGCTTTCTGGCGGCGTTGCAGTTATCAAGATTGGTGCTGCTACCGAAACAGAAATGAAAGAGAAAAAAGACCGTGTTGACGATGCATTGCATGCAACTCGCGCCGCTGTTGAAGAAGGGGTTGTGCCTGGAGGAGGCGTTGCATTATTGCGTGCCCAAAAAGCGCTTGAAAATATAAAGCTTGAAGGCGACCAAAAGATTGGTGTAACAATTATTCGCCGCGTTCTTGAAGAACCTGCGCGTGTTATTGCATCAAACGCCGGATTTGAAGCATCAGTGGTTATTAACAAAATTCGCGAATCTGAACAAAACTTCGGGTTTGACGCGCGTAACGAAGTTTATACTGACCTTGTTAAGGCCGGTATCGTTGATCCAACCAAGGTTGCTCGTTCTGCATTGCAATATGCGGCATCGATTGCCGGATTATTGTTAACTACAGAAGCAATGGTTGCTGAAATTCCAGAAGAAAAACCTGCAGCTCAGGGTGGCCATGGCCACGGTGGTATGGGCGGTATGGGCGGAATGTACTAAAATACATCCCAGATACATTATTTCGAAAAAAAGGGCCGCATTTTCATGCGGCCCTTTTTTGTCTATTTTTTTATATTTTCAAAATGCAATATTGTTTGAATTGTTTGGATTCGAGCCGTTATTTTTTTGTTATTGACAATAGAACGATGCAATAAGTATTTTCGTACTTGTTAGTATCTTAACCGCAATAACAAAGGAGAGGTCATGTTCAAGCGTTTGGTGAATATTAGTTTAATTACTATTCTTTTTCTAGGTTTCTTCAAACAAGTTACTTCAAACGTATCCATTGCAGAAATCAGAGGCTTAGGATCCTGTCTTAAATCAGAAAATACCTACCGTTCGCCGCTTTATGGTGCCATTTTTTACGAGCAAGGTTTGATTGATTTTTTTTATGAAATTGAAACGAAGCGCGAAGATCCAGGTAATCGAGCAAGTAAATTGGTGTATGATAATGTTCCCAAGTCGATGCTTGCATCGATGCTTTTTCATCGTGCTCATGGATTGACTAAGGCAATGCCAAGTAGTGGTGATAGCCGTCTTTTGGGTAATTTGGTTAATGGTAAGAGTAATTTTTGTTTGAATAGTGTACAAAAGCTGAAAGGGCAATTGGCGAAATATAAGGAAATTCTGGTGGATGCTTGGGATCAGCGATTAGGTGATAGCCTCAAGCAAACAGTTGTGCCTATTGTCATTGGATGTTTGATAAAAGTTATGGAAGAAAAATCTGAGCTACCTATTGATATTTCTTCTGTTTCTTCGGCGCTTGCTGATGCAATTAAAACAAAAGATTTTAAAGAAAAAGTGAGTGGGGCTATTTTTGATCCTAGTAAGGTTGCATCCGATATAGAAGCACATAATGAATGTGTATATAATGTGTTAACGACACTTACGCAACAACTCAAAAGCAGTCTTAAATCACCGCTAGAAGGGAAAAAAGCTAAAGAAGGCAGTGTTGAACCTCCTGGCCTTATTGCTTGCATTAACAAAGGGTTGCTGTTAGAACGTGAAGGGCATTACGCAAAAAATACAACAATCGGCATACTGCTTGCATTTTTATGGGCAGTTGTGGGATCAAAAGAAGAATTAATTTATTATTTTCAACAGCTCGATCCAAGGGTTTTTTGTGCCGACGTTGAGAGCGACATTACAGCTTTTCTTAAGAAACAACCGGCTTACACGGAAGAAGATTTTGATAAAGCAAGAGGCGAAACATTGCCCTTTGTGGGCAATGTTTTAGAGGCAGCGTTTTTGAGTTTTAATGGGTATCGTTTTTTTAAAGTTCCGTTCCCACAGGTTCTTGAGTATAGAAGAGTTGTCTATGAAATAGTACATCCAGAAACCACTGACATTTATGCTTGTCAGTTTACTGATTGTGTAGAATCATCGCTAAGATCGTTGTTTAATATTTTTTTGTATAATCCAAAAACGAGCAATTTTGATCAAGCCGCTTTAAGGGCAATTGCGCGGGATAATGTTAAAGACCTACCATTGGATGATCCAGCCAGGAAGTTTTTTGATTTTTATTACGATCCTCTGTTAATTAGCAAGATGCAAACACAAAAGACGCATGAAGATTGGGCTGCGGTTGTCTCATATATGAAAGATTTGCCTGGCGAGGCGTTTGTTGTCAAGGCTGACAAAGAGCTGAAGGATGGACGATATTTATATGTACGGCCCTATTCGGCAAGAGGGAGGGAAGATGGCCCTGATACCATCAGCCTGAAGAACGGAAAAAAACAAGATATTGAAGGTTTGGTTAGGGCTCTTTTTGGGCTGCCGGCCGATCGGTCCCAAGCTCCTTCTCCTGTTGTTTCTGATTCAGGTTCTGAGCGAGGCGCAGCTTCGCCTACTTTTTCTGACTCTTCTCATTCGGCTGAACAAGAATTGCCAAAATTTTATGAATTAGACTCGTTTCCTGATTTAGCATTCTTTGAGCGTATTATTGCTCGGCTAACAAACGCTCAGACCCTTGAAGAATTATTGGGAAAAGGTGTTGTTGGAGATTTGAAGACGAGGATCTTAAATATGGTGTCCGATGGCGAAACACTCAGAATAACATTTGGAAAATTTACCGATGCTGAACACGGTGAATGGTTAGCGTCAGGAACAAGCCCAGAACGAAAAAATGAATTAGAGGTTAAAACATTTTCATGGAAGGCAACGCGAGAGCATTCTGAGGTCATTGGATATGGACAATACGAAAAAAATGTTAAATTGCAGGTTAAAAAAACAACAAGATTGTCGCCTGGTGATTTTTCTGTTTGGCTGGATGATGCACATATTAGTTCAGGCCAATACATTTTAACAGGGCTTTGTCCGCTGAGTAATTATTTTCAGAAAAATCTTTTGTCTTTTTTCTCTCTTGATAGGGGTGGCAGAAGTGCGTTGATTAATACAATCCTCCTCCTTCAAAGCAATCATAGTGATAGCGATCGTATAAAGGCAATTGAAACGCTGAAAGAAATCGGTGCCTCGGATGATGGAGCTATTAACAATGTGCGGCGCTTAATAATCGAAAATGCATTATTATCAATGACTGATATGGGAACAGATAGTCGTGATATTGAGAACAATTGCTTTTTGGCAGGTCTTACGAAGGCTCTATTAATACCATATCTTTCAGACAAAGAAAAATATACGTATATTGGTAAGCTTTTTCCTCCAATGTTTATAGTTTTTTTAGCTAAACTATTTCAAGATGAAGAACTGTTTAACAAGATAAATCCACTTGTTGATGCAGGGTTACTTAAAGATAAAATAGTTAAAGAGCTTGGAAGTGAGTCATGCGGATATGCGCTAGGTCAAGCTGTAGGAGAAGATACATCAATGCACGCGAGAATCATCCGGTTTTTTTGTGAAAATATAATGGTTACGGAGCATGAAACCAGCTCTAAGCTTAGTAGTATTTTTAGCCATTATTTGCAGTTTTCCCATGGTATTAGCGGGATAACAGTATTACCAGCCGAAAAGGTTGTTCTAGAGAAGCTATACGCTAAAACAACAGGGGACGATGATTATAAGGACTTGAATGATTGGTTTCGAGGGAATGGAATAGGGGCAGCAGCTGATTAAAGATCCATTGCTCTGCACAGAATGCACTAAAATACATCCAAGATACACTATTTAACAAAAAGGGCCGCATTAAAAACGCGGCCCTTTTGACATTTTTCGCATCCTAGCTAGACTTAATGCACTAGTTGTAAATCATTTATCTTTTTGGAGGTTGTTATGAAAAAGAATTTATTGGCGAGACTTGCACTTGTTGGTTTGATAAGCATGAGCACTGGAAACGTTTTGGCTATGCGTTTTATGCCATCTTACGTTGATGAGGCTATTGAAGAGAAGCTAGCGAGCGCTGCTCGGCGTGGAGATCTTGCAATGGTTGAAAGTCTTCTTGCCGGTGGTTCTTATATAACCGAAACAGGTGCTGAGGCTTTGTTATGTGTGGCTGAGTTTGGCAATGTTGAGGTTGTCCAATTTGTTCTTAAGCAATATGGTGATTCTGCTCGTTCTATTGTTCTTAACCATAGTAACTTTGTTGGTTCAACGGTTTTGATGTGCGCTGCAAATGGTGGTAAGCCAGACGTTGTGAGGCTTATTTTGAGTCAATTTTCTAATCAGATAGAGCGCCGTGCCGCCGTTAAACTCAAGGGCAGCCTTCTCCATAAACCATTAATGCGTGCAGTGATGAGTGGTAATCATGAAGTCGTGCAACTTATTCTTGATCAATATGCAAATGATGATGAGCGTCGACTTGCTGTTAATCATAAAGATGGTGCAGGGAGATTGCCATTAATGGGTGCAATGATTAAAGGAAAACCTGAAATTGTACGTATCCTTCTTGCTTATGGGGCAGACATTGGCGCTGTTTATGCGGGATATGGTCCATTAGCAACAGGGCTTCCTGGGCAAGAAGAAGATCCAGAGGTAACAAAAGTCATTCAAGCTCATAAAGACCGCCGGCTCCAAGCTATCCTTTTGTGTGAGGCATGGACAAAAATGGAAGAAGATGACGAGACCTCTGGCGATTGTTAATGGTTTGCGCCGCTTCTTCTTTGGCGCAACATTTATAGCAATTTAGGACATTTTTGAGTTTTTGCTGTTTTTACCCTATAATTAGCTTTCGAATTAAAATGGAAGGTTTGATGGCTGGCTAATGAAATTGTCCGATTCTGGCCCTTGTTATTCAAAAGGATGTTATGAAAAAATTATTATATGTTGCTCTAAGTTGCTTTGTTTTTATTTGGTCTGGGATAAAGGCTGGTATTATTGGCGGGACAAAATGGGTTAATGGCAGTAAGAGTATTATTGTTTATTTTGATGGTCACACAAGAGGAACTCCCGAGCAGTGGCGCAGACAGTTTATGTCTGTTCAAGAAAGTGTTTCCAGGAGAGACGCCCCGCTTTTGATGCTTGTTGAAAATTACATAAGTGACAATATTTATAAAGATGGCGTCACCGGAGTTTCTAGGTTTCAGCGTGCTGATGATCGTTTTTTGTTTCGATTTAGTCCATTTATTGGGGATAAGTTATCTGAAATGGGGCTCGTAAAAAGTTTTGAAGCCCGGACGCTCCCCTTTTTAGCATATTTCTTATTCAATAATGAATTAGCCTCTAAAGAAGGTAGGGCTGAAAGATTTCCAATTGAGCTTCTTACTACATTAAATGAATTATTTAACAAAGTTACCTTTGAGCAGATTTTCGATGTTACACCCCAGTTTGATTATTATATTGAAGAAACATCGAATGAAACAATTCGTAAAATATTTCTTGAGCAAAAAAAGAAGACACTTGAATGTGTTGATGTTTTGCGACAGTTTCTTATTGGACGCAAAGTTGATGCGGCAGGATTGCATTCAAAACCGTTAAGACAAATTTTTGATAAACTGGGTGAAAAAAGATCTTTATTTATGAGTCGTGATGGGATAGATCTTTGGTTACATAAAGCGCTTGGCGAATTAACAAATGCCCGTATGTTGTGGGATGTTGTGCATGCTCGTGGTGACGTTGCTGTTTTTGCTGGCGCAACGCATGCTGTTGCATTAGAAGGTTCTTTGGCTAAACTTGGATATGTAGAGGCTGGTATTAAAGAGCGCGAACAAGTTGAGTATTTGCGAAAATCATATTTCGATAGAAGTATTAGTTTTGCGGGAGAACTTAAGTTAATTTCCACAGCGGCATTTGATTGGATAAAATAACGTGAAAACTTATAAGCAAGAACAAAAATTTATCAATAGAGACAAAAAAAACAAAGCAGAAACACGTAAGCCGTCATTTGGGGAAAGAACGCCGTTCAAAAAAAAGAAATTTGGTCAGCACTTTTTGCGCAAGCAATCGGTGGTTGATAACATGGTTGATCGCGTGGTAATTACCCCAGAAACAACTGTTATCGAAATCGGTTGTGGCGATGGTTTTTTGACTACCGCAATTCTTGAACAAACAAAATGCAAGCAACTCTTGGTCTATGAAATTGACCGTGAATGGCTTGAGTATGTCAAAGAACGATTGCATGATAAACGCCTTGTCTTGAGCCATCAAAACATTCTAGAGCTTAATTTTGAAACAGAGTTAACGGCGCATGCTCCATTAGTGTTGCTCGCTAACCTGCCTTATCAAATTACCTTTCCTATCGTTTTTCTTCTGCAAAAAAACAAACACTTGTTTTCTGAAGGTGTGGTTATGATGCAAGAAGAAGTCGCACAAAAAATTGTCGCCAAGGGCGGACGTGGTTTTTCATCAACGACTATGTTTTTGCAACGGCACTTCGATTTACAGCTAATGGAGAAAATTGGGCCTGACGCTTTTGAGCCGGCACCAAAGGTTCATTCTCGGCTTGTTTATTTCAAACCAAAAATGGATGCTTCACCAATTAACGATGAAGAGTCGTTTTGGAAATTTCTGAAATTGTGTTTTAAGTCGCCGCGCCAAACGTTACGTAATAATCTGCGCATGACGCACTATCTTTATGATGAAAGATTGACGCCAGAAGTACTTAGTCTTCGATCACAACAACTAGCGTTTGATGATTTTCTTGAGATTTGGGAAAAGCTTCGAGTATAAAATTAACGTGATTTCTTGGTTTGGTTTATTTTTGTTATCCTGAATGTGATTCGCAACTGTCCGAAGTGTTGAAATAAAAGAATCTTTGCATGATAACTTATTCTTTTTTTGTCATGCTGAACGTGATTCAGCATCCATTTAGCTTTCTTATACTTCAATAATTGGTTGTCTAGATGGCCTTAGTAGATCATCACCAGGATGGACCCTGAATCACATTCAGGGTGACAAAGTAAGGCTAAGTGAGCTGTTTGTTACAATCAACGAGTGTTGAGAAGCATTCAAGGCTTCGTGGCTTTTCACTGAAATAAGGAGGTGCGCCATTACTCCATATTTCAATTGTATGGTAATTTTTGAAATAGCGGGCCAATGATATGGCAAATTAAGTAATTTTCTAGCGATTTGGGAAAAACTTCGCGCGTAAAATTAATACGTTGTCAGATGATTGATCAGGCGTTGATAATCTTTGCCACTTTCGTAAACAACCTGAGCTATAAAACCGATAAAAGGGGATGCATCCTTATCGGTGCTTGCTCGAATACTTGAGTGGTATTCGCGTCGAATGAGTGGTGGAATAATGGCTATAAAATACCCGGCTTGCAAGAGAGCAAGGTTCATTAGAAGGCGCGCCGTGCGTCCATTGCCATCAATAAATGGGTGGATTTGTACGAGATTTAAATGAAGAAGCGCGGCATATTCAACAGGGTGATACATTTTTTGTAATTGCGGAATGCTATGAACAAATTCTTTCATGAGTGAGTCGACTTTGCTTGGCGGTGGTAATTTTACGTCGGTTCCTGATATAAATACAGGTTGTTGGCGATACGCACCGGCGGCTGTTGCATCAATACGTAGATAAAAAAGCTGGTGAAGATCAAGGATGTCTTGTTCGGTTATTGTTTTATTCGCTGCGATGTCAAACATGAGCGAATAGGCGTCACTGTGTCCAATGGCCTCAAAATGCTCCCTAAGTTGCTTTCCGCCAATCGTTATGCCTTCTTCAATAATAATTTTTGTTTCTGTTTCGGTGAGCGAATTCCCCTCGAGTGCATTACTGGAATACGTAAGGCCTATGCGGAAATAATCCTTTAATTGTTTTTGTATATGTGCTGATAGTGGACGGTGCTGATCAATTTCTATTTTGATCGCATCAATTTTTGATAAAAGATTTTGATAAGACATTATGTGCTCCTTTTTTATTTTAATCATTTCACCAACCAAGCAATTGTGTTGTTATGAATAATTTTAAGGCCGACCGCTTGATACTCAAGCATCTTGGTTGGCCTAGATACCCAATTAATAACGTCACGCTCACGGAGTAGCATACCAAAGTCGCCGGCTGAAAGGTAGCGGTATAGGTTAATGGGGCGAACCGTGATTACTTTGTAATTGGTTGGGGGTATTTTGTAACGTGTTAATTCAGCAATAAATGGTTCTTTGTCTTGCGTTAATACGAGCATAAAGCATTGATGATTACGTGAATATTCGTACGAAAATGCGGCAATGGTTTCATGCGCGCATTGCCATGCCTTAAATGATCCGCTGTAACAATAAACAAGGGCGTTCTGCTTAATCTCAAGCTCTATGCGCACCTCATTTCTCCAGCGAGCCACTTGGTCGGCAGCGATGGTTTTAGGAAGGTCTCGTGTTGCGATGGTAATTTTACTTATGTCTGCGCGGAAAGTATCAATTAAATAGTTTTTGAGGGCGTTACTTACCGCTTCGATTGTTACTTGATTCGGGTAGTCGGTTTTTTGCTTAAGGCTGTAAATTTCCCATTCTATTGCTTTCAAGCTTTTGTAGATGTAGTTGTTTTTTAGCCAGCTAAGCCAAGACATTTTTTGTCCTTTAAGCGCATATCGGTGTTCTTCTGCGCAAAGTCCGCGAGCTTGAATGACGACTTTAGGGACTTTCATTTTAGTTTCTGTGCGCAATCTATGCGAATAACGTTTTTTAAGATAGTTGATTGCTTTAAGCGTGATATATCCAGCCAAGGGGCCACGTGCGATAATTTTGTTGCTTGGCGTGAACGTGAGTAAGCGCTTAAGCTGAAAGGCTGCAAAATGCAGAGATATTTTGCCAAAGAATGGGAAGCGGCGGCAAATTACCAGATGTAGTTGATCATGTGCAGGTATTCGAGAAATAAGGAGACCGCTGTTTAGCCGTTTTTTTTCAAAACTTACCAATGTAATTTCTATGTTTGGTGACCGCTTGATAAGTGATAACAGGGGGATGAGGACTTGGCTTTCAAAGACAGAATTTTCAATTCCATCGTAGATGACGAAAGTTAGCTGCTTATTCTTGCTAGAGTACATGCTCTCATTCCTTTTATTTCAATAAATTGATTTTAACTGCCCGCTTTTTGGTAGACTGTGCAAGACAATCAAAATGTTGCGTTTGTTTGTATTAAGCCCAATAAGGATAGTTTATGAAATTTATTCGTTTATTCGAAGAGATTGGTATAAAAGATGTGCCTCTTGTCGGTGGCAAGAATGCTTCCCTCGGCGAAATGATCCAAAACCTGGGGACACAAGGCGTGTTGATCCCTTCAGGTTTTGCTATAACAGCAGAGGCTTATCGCTACCATCTTAAGGTGAATAAGCTTGAGGATAAAATAAAAGCACTTTTGGCAAAAATCGATGAAAAAAAAATTGATACTCTCATGTCGGTTGGTCATGAAATACGATCGCTTATTCGGGCTGCGCCGCTTCCAAGTGATTTGACCGAGGAAATGGTGGCTGCATATAAGGCGCTTGAAAAACGTTATGGTCCGCAGTGTGATGTTGCCATTAGATCATCGGCAACGGCTGAAGATTTACCCGAGGCGTCGTTTGCAGGACAACAGGAAACCTTTTTAAACGTCCGTGGTGAGGCTGAGCTTTTACGATTGTGTCCCGATGCTTATGCATCATTGTTTACCAATCGAGCAATTTCGTATCGTAATAACAATGGCTTTGATCATATGAGCGTTGCCTTATCGATCGGCGTGCAAAAAATGGTACGTTCTGATATGTCCAGTGCTGGCGTTGTTTTTACCTTAGATACTGAGAGCGGTTGCGCTGATGTTGTTTTTATCACAGCTTCATATGGGTTGGGTGAAAATGTTGTTCAGGGCAATGTTGATCCGGATGAGTTTTATGTGCACAAACCAACACTTAAAAAAGGGTTTAAGCCGCTGCTCAAAAAACGATTGGGAAGTAAATTAGTTAAGATGATTTATGCCCAAGATCGACGAACATCAACCCAAAACATTGAGACAACGCGTCTTGAGCGCAAATGCTTTTCACTTAAAGATGATGAAATATTGGCGCTTGCCGCCCAGGCTTTGATTATTGAAGACCATTACACTAAGCTCAATGGCAGTTGGTGCCCGATGGATATCGAATGGGCAAAGGATGGGGTTGATGGTAAAGTGTATATTGTTCAAGCGCGTCCAGAGACGGTGCATTCGCTCAAAAAAACAAGCACCGTACTTGAAGAGTATGTATTGACCAAGACTCCTGGCACGGCAGAAACGATTTTGGCCACGGGTAAAAGTGTTGGCCGTAAAATTGCCGTTGGGCGTGCTCGGGTTATTGAGTCGGCGCAACAAATCTCTCAAGTGAAGCCGGGAGATATCTTGGTGACCGACATGACCGATCCCGATTGGGAACCGATTATGAGGATAGCGGCTGGGATTGTAACTAACCGTGGAGGTCGAACTTGCCATGCTGCTATTGTGAGCAGAGAAATAGGAGTCCCGGCTATTGTTGGAACGGGGAATGCAATGGCGACAATTGCCGATGGTCAAGAGGTGACTATTGATTGTAGTAGTGGTGAGGTTGGTGTTGTTTATGCTGGCAAGGTGCCATTCGAAATCAAAAAGCTTGAGCTATCGACGATTAAAAAACCGCCCGTTAAGTTGTTCGTGAATATTGGCAACCCCGATGAAGCATTTAACGTTGCTAAGTTGCCCGTTGATGGTGTTGGGCTTGCGCGTCTTGAATTTATTATTAACAATACGATTCAAGTACATCCCATGGCTCTAGTCCACCCAGAAAAAATAGTTGACCTAGAAGATAAAAAACGCGTCGATGATTTGACTATTGAATACAAAGATAAAAAACAATTTTTTGTTGATCGATTGGCCCAGGAGGCTGGTACGATTGCAGCGGCGTTTTACCCTCGGCCTGTTATCATTCGGATGTCAGATTTTAAGAGTAACGAGTATCGCGAGCTTCTTGGTGGGCAGGCTTTTGAGCCGCTGGAAGAAAACCCAATGATTGGGTTTCGTGGTGCGAGTAGATATTATAACGATAAGTACCGCGAAGCCTTTGCGCTTGAGTGTTTGGCGATGAAAAAGATTCGCGGGCAGATGGGATTAACGAATGTTAAACTTATGCTTCCATTTGTAAGAACAGTTAATGAAGCCATTTTAGCAATTGCGGAAATGAAAAAACACGGATTGGTGCAGGGGGAAAATGGCCTTGAAGTTTACATGATGTGTGAAGTTCCTTCCAATGTGCTTCTTATCGATAAATTCGCCCAAATTTTTGATGGTTTTTCTATTGGTTCAAACGATTTAACGCAACTAACATTAGCCGTTGATCGAGACTCTGAGCTTGTTGCATCCATTTTTGATGAACGTAATGAGGCGGTTACTATTATGCTCACGATGGCTATTGAAGGTTCAAAGCGCGCCAATAAGCCGATTGGCATTTGTGGTCAGGCGCCGTCAGATTATCCAGAGGTTGCGCAGTTTTTGGTTGAGTTGGGTATTGATTCATTATCGTTAAATCCCGATTCAGTTTTGAAAGAGGTTTTGTTATTGGCGGGGGTTAAAAAGGGTTCATAACGTATTTAGTTATTATGTATAAAGAGAAGCACCCGATCATTAGCGATCGGGTGCTTCTCTTTATATGTGGAAACGGCGATTATGTATTCCATTTTTGGATAAGATTATGGATCTTTGTTGGTGTTGCGTGTGGCCACGGGTCTTCGATATAAATTTTTTTGCCACCATAAGTGAAATAGAGAAGGTAGTTCTTGTATTTATCAGCAGTATCGAGAAGCTTTTTTTGCTCTGGTTTCTTTGCTCTTTTAAAAAATGGTTGCGCTCGGAGATTTGCTTTTATTTTTTCAATTTGGCTAGGATCTGTTTGAAGCGTTCCAACGTTCTGTTTTTTTTCCTTCTCATCGAAAATTTTTGGCTTGGCGATTTGGTTCTGTTCGTCGAACTCAAAAAAATCGCCCAGTCTGCCATCGCTTGCTGCTCTGATGACGGCCAACAGCGCACCAATTGTTTGTGCATTCTTTGCTGCGCTTAGCGACGGTTTTGCCGCATGAAGTAATCCGGCCGATAAGCCAACACAGGCTATAGTCAGCAACAGGATTTTTACATTTTGAACCTTCATAATCCCCCCCCTTTGGTTTAATGAATGGTTGTTTCACTTATGTTAACTATATTATAATTTTCTATCTTGCAATAAATCAACGATCGACAAAAATAAATAGTTTTAGATAGAAATTTAAAGCACAATCGTTTTTTGATGTATCCAGGAAAGAAGCTGCGTGCATTGTATTATTTTTCAATACGTATTACTATGATAAAAGTAAGCGTATGTTACGTCAAAATCTACGGTTCAGGCCAATATTTGTTGGCGGGGCTTGTTCAAAAAATAAGTGGCAATCATGTTGGGGTTGTATATAAATTCGTTTATGGCTGGTGTTGGGCTTGGTATAATCCAGGCAATTATTTTCTATCGAGAAGCAAAGCGAGTTCAGGCGCCAGAGCAAGGGGCAAGGGCTTTTCTGTTTAACAAACTTGTGGTATTCGCCATGCGTTATCTACTTTTATTTATAGCATTATGGATTTTGGTTTTTAAGTATCAATTAAATATTTATTTGGGTGCCGTTGGTTTTTTTGCGGCTTTTTGGGTTATGCTTCTCAAAAAAGTGAAGGATTGTCGTGAGTCTTGAATTATTTGATACCCATGTTATTAAGCCGTTTTCCATCCTAGGGTTAACGGGAGATTTTTGGTCGGTAACCCATTGGACTGTTATTCACACGTGGGTGGGGATGCTTATGCTTTTTATTCTTGCCCTCATTGGACGTTGGGTTGCAAAACGAGAGTTTGGGCTTGTTTATGCTGCGTTTGAGCAGATAATGTTAGTTTTTATAGATCTCTGCAAAGAATCGTTCAAGACTTTTAATTTTAATTATTTTTCTTTTCTCGCGACCTTATTTCTTTTTACCCTATTTTCTTGTTTGGCTGGGTTACTCCCTTTTCTTGATGAGGCGACTAAGGATCTCAACACAACGCTTGCCATTGGAACCATCAGCTTTATGTATGTTCAAATACAAAAAGTTCGGGTCCATGGATTTTTTGGTTTTTGCAAAGAATTTGTTGAGCCATTTGCCGTCTTGGCACCAGTTAACATTATTGGTGAATTGGCCAAGATATGTTCAATGTCGTTTCGTTTATTCGGCAATATTTTGGGCGGTGGGGTAATTTTCCTGATATTACGTGAATTTGTAGGGTCTTTTAAATTGTACTTTATCGGGTACGTTGCGTTTGTTTTGGTGCTTGCTCTTGCCTTTTTTTATCTAGGGCGACGTATTCAAGGAAATCGTGTTCGTAAGCTGTTAAATGTTTTAATTGGCGCAATGTTTTTATTAACATGGGTTAATATCTTTTTTGGTATTTTTGAGGGGCTTATTCAATCGTTTGTTATTACTATGTTAACGACAACTTATTTAGCTATTGGTACACAAAGTGAGGATGATGCAGGTCATCACCACGAGCCTGCGAAAGGTGCAACATGCTAACTCCTCAACTGCTCCATTATTTTTCTGCTGGATTAACCGTTGCGCTTGGTGGGTTGGGCGGTGGACTTGGTCAGGGGATCGCCGGATCTCATACCTTGGGTTCGGTAATGCGTCAGCCAACCGGAAATGATCAGGGATTCCGTGCCATGATTATCGGCCTTGCGCTGATAGAGAGCGGCTGCATTGTTGCTCTGGTGGTAACGTTATTGATGCTTATGTCTGCACCAAAAGAAATTACTATGGCTATCGCGATTGCAGAATTAGGTGCGGCGTTAGCCGTTGGTATCGCTGCCGTTGCTATTAGTTTGGCATCGAGTTTTGTGGTAAAAGCGGCAACTCAATCTATTTCTCGCCAGCCAATGTTTTCGCAGAAAATTTTCACCCTTATGTTATTAACGCAGTCGATCATTGAGGCGCCGGTAATTTTTGCCTTTATTGTTGCACTGACCATTAAGGCTCAGCTGGGAAGTATTACTTGTTTTGCGCAGGGACTGCAATTATTGGCGGCAGGACTTGCGGTGGCATTTGGGTGTATTGGGCCTTCGATAGGTCAGGCTATTTTTGCACATTCGGCAAATAGCGCTCTGGGGATCAACAAAAATGCGTATGCTAAAATTTTCCCCTTTGCGTTGGTTTGCGAAGCTATTATTGAAACGCCAATGATCTTTTGTTTATTGTTTTCGTTTTTGATTGTACATCAAACATTGCCGATTGGCATTGGAGATTCGTTGGTACCGGTGATTCCGTTTTTTGTTGCGGCATTTACTGTGGGGGTTGGTGCTCTTGGTGCCTCGACTGCTATTGGATATGTTGCATCAAAAAGCTGTTTGGAAATTGCGCATGAACCTAAAAATTATCCGCAACTTATTCGAACTACTTTGTTGGCTATCGCCTTTATTGAGTCGACGGTGGTATATGCGTTGATTGTTGGATTTTTTCTCATTTTACGTGTTGGAGGTTGATTAGAAACTTTCTAGGAGATGAGGAGTGGAGAGGTGGAGAGAATTAAGGAAAAGGAACTTCTGGTTTTGTATATTCTTACAAAGCTAGAGCTTGGCGGAGCCCAAAAAGTTTGCCTAACGCTTTTCAAGGGCGTCGCAAAGCGAGGGCATCTAAGTGGGTTGATTACTGGGGCTGAAGGGGTTCTTGTTCCACAAATACAGCAACACGAAAACGTTCATCTTTTACAAGAATTCAAGCGCGAGGTTGGTTTAAAAAACCTACCATCCGAACTTAAATCTTTTTTTTCAATGTACCATCTTATCAGAAAAATTAAGCGTGAACACCCGATGCTTATTGTGCATACCCATAGTACTAAAGCTGGTGTGCTTGGGCGTTGGGCAGCCTTTTTTGCGCGTGTTAGTAAGCGGGTGCATACGATTCATGGGTTTGGGTTTAATGATTGTCAGTCTTGGCCAAAGTGGTCTTTTTTTTATCTGTTGGAGTATGTGACTTCGCTGGTGACAACACATTATGTTTGTGTATCTGAAAAAGATCGATTAACGGGGATAAAAAAACTTCCATTTTTTGCACGAAAAAGCTCAATTATTCGCGCTGCTGTTGATTGGGACCGTTTTTATGTTCCGGCAAAAAAAGAAAAAACAACGAAGCAGTGCTTGGTTATTGGTACCGTTTCTTGCTTGAAGCCGCAAAAAAACATTATCGACTTATTGCGCGCATTTAAATTTGTTTATGATCAGACCTCGCTTAACGATCGCCAGTATATATTTTTACATATTATAGGGGATGGTGCTTTGCGCGGTGAGTTAGAAGAATTCGTTCGTGAAAAGGGGCTAATCGAGCATGTCGTATTTCTTGGTTGGCAGGCCGATGTAAGTAAGTGGATGAAGGGGTGGGACATTTTTGCCATGAGTTCTCTTTGGGAGGGACTGCCCTGCGCAATGGTCGAGGCACGGCTGTCTAAGTTGCCTGTTATTACCTATGATGTCGGTGGTGTTGCCGAAATTATTAAAGACGGAAAAAATGGCTACGTGGTTAATGTGGGTGACTGGCAGGTATTAGCCGATAGGTTATTGTCTTTGCTGCAGAATCATCAACTTCGTATGGATATGGTTAATTATGACGAAAACCTTACCGATTTTAAGAATAGTTCAATGGTGCGTGAACATGTTGTTTTGTACAAAAAACTTATGCGTGTTCGGTAAGAGCTCAAACGTGATAATGTTATTAAAGTCATACTTTTTTTGCGGTGAAGATTTTTTTTTTGACATTGCAAACATTCTTCTGATACGATGAGCCTTGATTTGGAGGGGTATGATGAACGAAAAAAGGAGCGAGAATGAGTAAGTGTTTGAAGGTAACGGTCAAAGGCAAAGTTCAAGATGTTTCATATCGTGAATTTGTCCAAAAACATGCACAAAAATTTGGTGTTGAGGGAACGATTAAGAATCTTGATGACGGAAGCGTTCTTATTTTTGCCTGTGGGCAAACGGATAAACTAGAAAATCTTATTGATCAACTTTACAAGGGGACCTCGGCGGCACGAGTCGAAGACGTCATTATTGAGCCGTTTGTAAATGAAAAAGACTTTCGCGGAGCTTTTCGGGTAATTGGCTAATTATTTAAAGATTGGCGGCCCCAACGGGAATCGAACCCGTATTTCTGCCTTGAGAGGGCAATGTCCTAACCGTTAGACGATGGGGCCATAGGTGAATACATAAGAAATCATACAGAATAAACGCAGAAGAGTAAAGCCGCTGGGCCTTGTTTGCGTTGTTAATTTAAAAAGTGCAGAGATTCCCGTGCGCAAACACCACATTTGTTTTGGTCGAGTTATTTTAATTCTATTATTTTTTCCAATGGTGCCATTGATGGGTGATTATGGTGGTTCGTTTGCCAAGATGTTTAGGCAGCTTGACCAAAAGAACCCATCGTTTTTGTTGACCAAGCTTACCTATGAATCTGACATTCCTTTCAACCGTGATGAGTTTTTGTACTTAACTGGCTTAAAGGTTGATTCATTAGTTACTAAGCGACACATAGATAATGCATATCATCAATTATTAGCAAAGCGTCGATTTGTGAACGTTAATATTGATGTCGACGACTATAGATTGGGTAAGCATATTCATTTTAAATTAAGCGGTAATTGGATTTTTAAGAAACTTGATTTTCGTGGTATTTGGTTTGGAAAATTAGCGTACGCAAGTTTATATGCTCAGCATCCAGGGGATTTTTTTGATGCTATGTTGCATGAGGAATCGGTTAAAGCAATTAAGACTGAGCTGCTTAATCAGGGGTACTTTAATTGTGATGTTGAGGATGAAATTATTTATGAAAAAAAACACAAAACGATAACGGTTAAAATTGTTATTAAGCGCAGAAATCGCTTTAGCATTAAAGGTGTCGATTTTGAAGTTAAGAGCAGCGATGCATCTATTAAAAGTGATAATCACCTCAATAAGAAGTTAGAAGAAGAAATTCGCCAAGCGTTTGCGTCGAGTTTACTTAATACGTCATATATGCGATCAAATACTGAAAAGATGGTAAAAAAAATACGAGTCTTTTTGAAAAATAAGGGCTATGCGCATGTTCGTATTTCTATGAAAAAAGACATCCAGAAAGAACGAAAAGCGTTGGATATAATTATTGTTATTGAGCTTGGCAAAAAAAGAAAATTAACGTTTACCGGTAACACGGTATTTTCTGAACAACAAATCAAAGAAGACATTTTGGGCGAGGACCAGCCAGATTGGCTTTTTGCGCCAGACATTATTGCAGAGCAATTGCGCTATGAATATTACAAAAAAGGTTATTGGGACATAACCCTACATGATAAAACAATAGTCGATACAGGCTATGAATTTGTGGTTGATGAGGGCAAGGTTACCAATATAGAGCATGTAGAATTAAAAGATTTTAATACTAATTTACCAGAACAGGAAATGCCCTTTTGGGGCGAGCTACTTGCAAAGAGACAATTTGACCAAGTGTTGTTGGATGATGGTATTGAGAAGCTGAAAAAGCATTATTATGCAGATGGTTATTGGGATTTTAAGGTTTCAGAAAAACGGTTTGTCAAAAATTTTGAAACAGGAGAATATACCGTTCAGCTTTTACTTGATAAAGGAGTTCAGCGTTTGTTTGGCGGGTTTGAGATTGAAGGGTTTAAGGATATTGAAGCGCATGCCTTTTTCAAAAAATATCAATTATTTGGGCAAGAGCAGCACATTCCCTTTAATTATGATTGGTTGTCTGAGCAGCGTATTTTCTTAATTTCTCATTTTCAGAAATTGAATTATTGGTACGTTGACATACAACCAGACTTGCGCACCGTTGAACTTCCCGTAGGCGCGGCAAAAAATGCTCCAGGCAAAGCGATGAAGGTTCTTGTTGTGTGGAAGGTTAAGCTCGGCGAAAAGGTTAAATTTGGCAAGATTTTTTTACGTGGAGCCACGCGCTTGCCGTTTAAAACTATTTTGAAAGAAGTAAAATGCAAAGAGGGCGAGGACTGGAATAAGGAAAAATTAGATTTAACGCGAAAAAAATTAAAGCGCTTGGATATTTTCAAGACCGTTCAAATTCAGCCTTTTCAAATGGCTAAAAACAAAGGCAAGAAGCCGATATTGTTAACGCTTGTTGATGATGATCCAGTTGAATTACGTTTACGATTAGGGTATTTTTTACCGAGCAAACAATCTCTATTCAAACAACAAGAAACGCCAAAAGTTGGGGCTTCTTTTGTTGTCAGAAATCCAACAAATAGGGCAGACAAGGCAACCTTCAACGCCGATTGGACGCTTTTTGAACGGAAGTTTGATTTGGAATATCAAAAGCCTTCATTTTTTAATTATTCGGTGATGAGTAAGTTAAAGGGTTATGTAAATAAATATGCTCATCCGGTGCGCATTGGGCCGAGTGGCTCTGCTTATGTAGCCTATCAAAATGGAGCTCTTTTTGGATTAAGTGATGAATATAAGCGAGACTATCATTGGGGCCTGAGTGTTGGCAATGAGTGGATTCGTACAAGTAAGGTTAATGGGTATTTAAACCTTGATCCATCGATGATTAATTACACGTCGCCGTACTTTTTTGTCGAACCGTCATTAGTCATAGATAAACTTGACGATCGCATTAATACCAAGCGCGGGGGCTTAACATTTGTTTCACTAAAGTGCATGGCGCCAGAAGATCGGGGTGTAGCAACGGCACGGTTAACGGCTGAGCAATCGGCATTCTATACAATTTATGGTGATTTGGTTGCGGCGGCACGAGTAAGATTTGGCTATATGTTTAGACGTGATTTTGCTCATATTATGCCGATAGAACGTTTTTATCTCGGCGGCCCTTATTCGGTTCGTGGTTATGAGATAGATGCACTGCCTCCTTTGGGTGTGACCGAAAAAGACGTAGATGGAAAAGTGATTCGTACATATACAACAAACGGTGATAAAAAACCGATAAAACAGAATGGCGTCACCAAGGAATATACCATTCAGGGTGGCAGTTCGATGATTAATGGTAATCTTGAATTACGCTTTCCTATTTTTAAAAATTTTGGCGGTGTTCTATTTCAAGATGTTGGTGTATTGAGTCAATCAGGACTCGCTGGATTCAAGGGTATCTGGTACCCATCGTCAGGTTTTGGGTTGCGCTACAAAACGCCAATTGGTTCTTTACGCTTTGACATGGGCTGGAAGTGGAAGAGGCGCTTAGAAAAAGATAGCCCATACGCATGGTACTTGACCTTGGGTGAAGCGTTCTAATTTATGGTAGGGTGGAGGTAATATTCTTGGCACATATAGCGCGCCTTATTTGTGGGCTGTTTTTTTTGGGGTGTATTCAAATAGCCTTGCCTTCTTGCACGCTAGAACTAAAAAATCCAAAAGCGGCAATAGAGCGATCGATTTGTCAGCCATTGAAAGGTAAAAAGATATTATTACTTTACACGAGTGATGGAGTAAAGGGCGGAACCCGTTCGTATAAAGTTAGTCTTTATCAATATTTAATTAAAGATGGTTTTGATCCGGTCTTTTTTTTAGTTAATAACCCTGAAATGCAAGAAGAGCTAGATGAGCTCAAGCTTCCCTATTATTTGTGTAAGATAAAAGGGAAGCGTTTGCGTGCTCGTGATAATCGAGAAATTCTTGCATGCATTGATAGGGTTTGTGCAATTGAACCTATTGGCATAATTAACGCAAACAGGGAAAGAGAGGTTGTGTGGGGTAAGTTGCTTGCGCGTAAACACCATGTTAAGGTTGTTCTTACGCTTCATGTTGATAATCTTCAGACAAAGGACTTCCTGCAAGGTCTTGATGGTGTTTTGGGTGTAAGCCCGCAAATTGCGCAATTGGTTGCCGAGCAAAATGAAATAAAACGTTTAGGCATAAAAGTTATTAATTGGAGCGCACCTTTTTTTAATTCTAAAAGCTTTCTAGAGTATGAGCCCAAGGAAACAAAAGAAGCGTTTTTTTGTAAAAATTTTGGAATTACATTAACGAGTGCGCCTGTTGTTTGCATGGTTGGTAATTTTTTATCAGCAGCGTGGAAAGACCACCCAACCTTACTTAATGCTATGAAAATATTGGTGCAAGATCGAGGCTTGGCGGTACAGTTACTTTTGGCTGGCGATGGTCCACTTTTGGAAGAGATGAGAAATATGGCAAAAACGCTAGGGCTCGAAAACCATGTGTTTTTTTTGGGCTATACCAGAAAAATTGCTGATATAGTCCATTTTTCAGATATAAAGGTTGTTGCAAGTAAAAATGAGTCTTTTTGTATAGCCTTACTCGAAGCAGCATTGTTAAGAAAACCATTGATAGGGACTCGTGGGACGGGGATGGGAAATATTATCAAAGATGGCGAAACGGGTCTTTTGTTTGCAAAGGGGAATGCCAAAGATCTTGCAGATAAAATTGAGTTCTTTTTGAAAGATAAGAGCGCGAGGAATTTTTTTGGAGCTCAGGCTTATAACTACGTCACTGAAAATTTTTTGCCTGAGATAAGCATAAAAAAAATTGAGAATTTTTATTGCGAAGTCTTACATTTGTAGCAACATCTTTTCATATATTGTTGGGACAATGGAGTTGAATATTTGAGCAAGTTTTTTCATATCATCCGGATCAACTTCTTGTCCTGGTGTTGTGCAACCGATCATTGATTTGGTAAGGTGTTTCTCAGTTAATGAAACATTATCATTGAGTGAATATGGCGGTTTTTTCCAAAAGCAGGAAAAGAATGTTGAGACGATTTTTCCTTGATCATAGTAAACGGCAAAAGCTGCTCGTAACGTTGGGTCATACGGTTTGCCTTCATAGAAAATAGTTTTTGACGGAACATATTCTTCTACGATAAAGGTTGATTGATGAGCGGCTTTTTTCCAGTCCTTGTTTTTATTTCCTGTTTCAGCTTTAGCCTGCACGGCGATTGAGCGCGTAGAAAAAATATCCTTCAAAACCTCATCTAAGTTTTCTTTTTCCACCATTATTACGCCTTCTGCCTTACGCCCAATTGATGGTTTAATGACATAGTAATCGGTTGGAATATCGGTTTGAATTTGTTTTGCCAATTGCGAGGAATAGGAGTGAGGGTAAACCTTCCAGCGAGGGCGCAGGGCGCTAAGTTCTTCACAATTAAAGAATTCATGGATTTTGTCTTTTTGGCGACGAAACAATGCATCAAAATTATTAATAAAGAGAAGGTTTGGATAATCAGCTTTTAGTTTATTGATTTGGTCAAAATCACGGGCTCCTGCATAAGCTATAATAGCGGTGAAATCACTTATTTTGGTTGCCTTAAAATTACCAGAATTTATGGGGTAATTTTGTGTGTAAAATGTTCTAAATTTTTTGATGTCGGAAAAAACCATTCCGCCAAGTTGGTGTAATGTTTCTATTCCATTGGTCGCGTCTTTGCCTATGTATAAAAGGGGAAGATTAAATTGCTTTAAAAATAACCAAAAAAGGTCCCAATATGGTGTGTAGAGCAATTCTTTTTTCTCATTAATAATTGAGTATGCCGGCACTGGCACACCATACAATCCATTGCCTATTTCACAAAATTTTAATTTTTCGCCATCAAATTTAAGATCGGCGGAAAAAAACCCAATACTTGGGGGATTGCGCGTAAGGGTTGGAGAGTATTTAATTGATTCGGTGTTCAGTAGCGAAGCGATGTTTTTATTGAGCCACGAAAGTCGGGCATTTTTTTTTTCGGGGAAGAGTGAAAAAGCCCAGAATAAGCAAACAGGTAAAAAAAGTTTTTTAAAGTACATGCAAAATCTCCTTTAGCTATAAAACAAGACCAGTTTGTTGATATTACTACATTTTTTGCATGATGCTAGACAAATTATCATAATCAGTTTTTTGAAAAATCGATTTAACAAAGACATTGACGAATGGGGGTAACTCATGTAAGCATATTGCTATGGTGGCTTGGCGCAATAAATATTAAACAAAAGGTGATTATGAAGAAATCTATTGTTTGTTTTATGGTCGTGATTATTATGTGTAATTGTACGCTTCGATCAAGTGTGAAAAATCAGGTTGAAATCAGCAAGATTCTTAGCCTTATTGATTCCGCTAAGGGTGGCGATCGATACAACAACGTAAGTTTTTTGGCGGGGTATCATTCTCTTTGTTTCGATGGAATTAAGATTCCTGGTTTGCGTGATCCAATAAAGCGCCTGGCGAAAGTGCCATACGATTTTACTGGAAAAGTTGTACTTGATATAGGAACAAACCAGGGCGGTATGCTTTTTGCTGTTGCGGGTAAGATAAAACAGGGCGTTGGGATAGACTTTAACCCCAAGTTAATTAATGTTGCCAATAAAATTAAGTCATTTACAAAAAAAGAAAATCTTGATTTCTATACATTTGATTTGGATAAAGATCGCGTCAATACGATTAAGAGTTTTCTCCCGAGCTCAAAGGTTGATATATGTTTCTTTTTGGCAATGTGTGCCTGGGTAAAACAATGGAAGCAGGTTATTGATTTTGCTGCTTCAATTGCACCAACTCTTCTTTTTGAGTCGAATGGAAAAAATCAGGATGAGCAAATTCAATACTTAAAGCAGAGGTATACTAACGTTGTTTTTATTGATGAGTGCATCAATCGGCAAGTTTTTCTTTGTCAGAATAACTAGCAAACAAGATCGAGCAAGATGATAACCTTTATCAAAAAATATATATATTTAAAATCGATGGTTCTGTCTGTTGTTATGCTTTTCCTGCAAGCCAAAGCAACACTTAATCATGAATCAAGAGTATTTATTAATAATCATAAATCAGCGTCAAGCCTTATTGAGCAATTGGATCCTATTTTTTGTTCACTTAACCCAAAGCTTAGAGATTTTCTCGATGGAAAAGATGTACGCCTTAAAAAAACAACACTTCTTAAATTGTTTCATGGTGCGGGTTTTATAGTTTACAAGATACATTCTCCTTTTTGGGGGGCGAAGGTAGCGAGGGTTGTTTTGGCGCACAGATGTTTGCCAGAATTTTTTTTAAAAATAGGCTATGATCCGATTCTTCCATTAGCTACCATCAGTAGAATTATTATTGCCGATTTTCTTAATAATCTTGTGCAGATGTCCTTTTTGCATGAAATGCAACTAGGAGTTATTAAGAAGAAGTTGTACCATAAGCCCGGATATCCAGAAGATCTTAATGATTTTAATTATATTGTCATTTCACCGCGAATTCACGGAGTTCCTTTAGCAAAAGAAAAAACAAGGGAAGGGTTATCCTATACTAATCGGAGCTGTGAATTTTTTTTCAAAAAATTCATTCGCCGCCCTGGCTTTAAATTTATTAAATCGATTATGGGTGGCTCATGGGATCATTATCCATATAATTTAATTTTGGGTACTGACCGAAAACTTTATTATGTTGACACTGACCCAGTGCACGAGGACCTCTTAAATCCAGGCAGCTTTGCTAACATGATTATTAACCTGACTCTTGGTATTAATAGCGGTAACTCTAGTCAATAAAAAAAGTTATGCGATTGCTAGATTTTTATTAAAAAACTAAAAAAAGGATCACAATGAGCAAGTTGAGGCTGATTTTGTTGTCGGTGGTGTGCCTTTTTTTGTTTGAATCGGAGTGGATTTCTGCTGAGGTTGCGTGGGTTAAGCCACAAGATATGCTCAGTGCGTACAGGTTGGATGTGATTGCAAAATACATCTATGCTAAACATCGAGAACTAGGGGTTGATTCTTCGTGGGCTCTTAATCTTTATCGGGAGCATTTACACGTCTGGATCGATTTTTTCGAAAGAGATAAAGATGGGCGACCATATAAGGTGGGGTTTGATAATTTTTTATTTGCATTCAACGGTATTTTAGATTCAATTAAACTGGATGGCTTTGATAGTTCCAAGACGCTTGTGCCTTTGGCGACCAACGGGATAAGTAATGGGGCACATCGGGTTGCCTCATGTTTACTTTACGATAAGCTTATAGCAGTCGAAACGGTTCGGCGCAGCGTCATTTGTCGTGTTACAGCTGATTTTTTTAAAAATAAAACAAAATATGTCCATGGCGGTTTGGCGCCGATCTACTTGGACGCCATGAGTTTACAGTATTGCGAGCTCAAACCAAGCTGTAGAATGATTATTATTCCATTTGTGTCACATGGCGCAAAAAAAAGAATAGAGCAAGACCTTAAGCAATTTTGTGATGTTGTTTATTCGAAACATGTTTTTTTAACACGGCACGGTTTTGGCAACTGTATTGATTTTTTTTCAATGGATCTTGCGGTAAGGGATGAATGGCTTAGGTTTTTTGAAAAACAAAAAAGACTAAAAAAAATTTCCTGCCTAGTGTTCCTGATTGACTTAGTCGATTATTTTACAAAAGGAGAGGGTTTCTCTTTTCCAGAGAATGAATTGAGTGGCTATTTAGTCAAAAGCAGGCAATGTGCGCCTTACTTAAGTGGAACCCATAAAAGTGCCATAACTTGTGCTCAAACGTTTTTCAATCAGAATAGTATTAATTTTTTAAACATATATGATCCACGCAGCAAAGACTGGCTTGATGGTGTGCTGGCGTTGTATAAGCTTTTTTTACAACAAAATGATATGCCATTAGAGTGTTGTTGTATTGGTTGGCAAACAGCAAGCTGTATTTTTGCGGGAGAATGTTTTTCCAAAATAGAAATATTTAGTCATCTGATGGGGGGAAATACTCGCAATATTAGGCCTAATGGGAAAGCGTTTGAGGTTGCGGGTTTGTGCTTTAAGGATGAAAAAAACGATGATCTCATTTTTAATCCGGCTAATTTTTTTTATTATAAAAATGTTAAAATTGCATCAAAAAATAATGGCTATACATGAAGGTTTGGATAAATATACGTTCTTATATAATGATTGCGACAGTTATTTTTTGGTGGAATTGTTTATTAATTTGTTTGCCTAGTAGCGATATTAATATTGTTATTTTGACAACAGCCTCAACTGAATTTGGTGGTTCTGAGACTCACAATGTTACCTTATATAAACTTTTATTATTACATGGGTATAAAGTTATTATTATGGTTGAAAAGGGGTCAAAAACTGAGGCGATTCTAATGAAAAGCAGCTTGCCCTGCGCTACGTTTTCTCAAAAAGAATTAGCGCAAGATGTTTTGGGCTGGTGCGATAAAACAACAGCAAATATTGTTATATGTACCCAGCAGGTGCAATTATTGGTTAAAAAAGAGCTAGAAAATGTGCTTAAGGTAAAAACTATTTTGACCATGCATATGCCTATGACAAAAAAAACAATAAATTTTAATCGACTAAAATTTGCAGATGCAATTGTTTGCGCCAATCAAGAAACATTGAATTTGATAAGGAAAGCCAGCGGTCGACTGAAATTGAATATAAAAAAAATTGAAGAAATATACCCATTTGTTGATGAAGAAAAATTCTTAACAATGATGCCTCAGAACAACAATGTCGAATTTTTTAGTCAATTTGGAATAAGGGTCAGCAACATTCCGATTGTTGTGGTAGTTGCAAACATGTATGACAGTGTTTGCGATTGCAAAAACTTCCCTTTATTGTTTAGGGCTTTGAAAAAGATAAATTTAAATAAAAAGAAAATAGATGTAATGATTGCTGGCGATGGGAGCAAGCGCCCTTATTTCGAGCGAATGGTTATGGATATGGGACTACGAGACGTGGTTCATTTTTTGGGATTTGTTCACGATATTCCAGGGTTAATGTTTCACTCAGATATACATGTTCTACCGAGCAAGCGTGAGTCTTTTGGTTTAGTTCATATAGAGGCTGGATTAATGAAGAAGCCATCGATTGGGGCTATTGGTACTGGCGCTGAAATAATTCTCAAACATAAGGAAACCGGGTTGCTTTTTAAAAATGACAACGAAGATGACTTGATTGACGCAATTGAACTTCTGGTGGATAATCCAATTTTGTGCAAACAGTTAGGCGAGAATGCATATAATCATGTTATTAAGACATTTTTAAACGACAAAAAGCTTAGTAAGTATGAGAAAATCATTAAAGATATTACGAAAGCGGAGTATCTAAGCAGGCGTTGATCATGTCCACATCGATAGGATCTTTTTTCAACAACCTATTTAACTTTGTTGCTCTGAGCTCTTGTAGGGTGGCAAATTTCAAGTTTTTGTAATAAAAATAATTTTCAGGGTTAAATATGATCTCATCTTTTTCGTGCGCATGATACCTCATTGTATCGATGTTATGGCTATGTATTATTGGGTGAGATTTAAGTTGTTTAGGCAAGAAATCGTACCCATGGTGCAGAAAATCAATGTCACCGCAATCTCTTAACCCATAGGCGGCCATTATTGCGCTACCGTCAACACAAAAGCATTCCTGATTGAATCTGTTTTTTGTTATAAAATACTTAAAGGCAGCGATATATTTATCAAAATGGTCGAAGTTTTTAAATTGTGCTCGGTTTAAAAAATCAATACTGTTCTTATGAAAAAAGGTTCGAGAAAGGATTAATGTTTCTTCGTGGGTATCATTAATATGGATTGGGTACGGACCGTAATTAAAAAGGTCTCTGATTGTTTTTTTACACTCTCGTACGGTTGCTAGGTTTTTGCATTCAAATAAAATTGCTTTGATGGGATATAGTCCAGAGCTTGATCGATTGAGAAACCTTTTGCCGGTGTTTATTCTTGCTCCTAAGAAATTGTTTTCGTAATTTCCTATGTATTTAGCATTTTCATATGCAATGCGAATGAGGTTAAAAGCTCCCTGCTGCGATAACTCAACGTCCTTTGTATAGACAATCGTGCCAAAGTTATTAAATATTTTTTCTATTATATTGTACATATTTTTAACGCATGGAAATAATAGTGCGATATAGGTGTTTCCCTTTAGTTCACAATATTGTAGAGCCATAGCATCGACATAGATTTCATCTAAGCAGTGGGTGTTGTTGGCCTTTAGGTATTCGGTAGTTATGCCTGTGGACGCTTGCAGGCTCGTTATTAACGGTAGCTTTTTATTATAGAGTAGGAATGCGGCAAGGGTGTGTGATTCATCAAGCGATGAATTTTGTAGTAATAACGATTGAATGGCTTCGTTGCTGGACTCCCCTTTGATAGCTTCGAGAAGCGCATCAAATACTTTTTTGTCTTGGGTATCGTTTTTTAAATTAGGTTCAGTTAATTTTCCTAATGTGCAAAGGTGTTCTTGATATAATTTTGTTGGCCAATTAGATGAGACGGATAAGTTATTATTTTTTGCGTAAATATATTTGGCTATGATATCAAATTTGTTATATGTGACAAAATCAGTTTTTTTTATATCGATGCTGCTGGCAGAATAGAAGGCAAGATTTATTGCTAAGAAAAAAATGAATTGAATAAAATTTGTTGCAAGCATGATAGGCCTCTCTTGTTTTAGGTTGATTGTATAAAATAGATACTTTATTTTAAGATAAAAACAATGAAAAAATCAATTAATTAGATATAACAGTTAAAGAGGTGTTAAATTTAGTGCAATTAGGTTTTTCCGGTTTTAATTTTAAGAAAAAGAATGCTTATTTTTTGTTTTCAATGAAAGGAATTTGGATGAATTTTTTTTTAAACAGAAAAACAATCTGTTTTTTTTTAATAGGTTCATTTTTGTCTATAAATTTTGCTGTTTCGAGAATTGCTATACCAGATAATTCTAAGCCGTCAATTCTTTTGGTGCACCTTGCTCCTACGTGGGGAGGAATATCTCAATATATAACCAAGCTTTATAAAAATCTTTTAAATGATGGATATGAAGTATGTGTTTTAATCAAAGAAAATTCAAAGATTCAAAAAGAGTTTGATAAGCAAAATCTTCATTATTTTACCTTTAAAAAAAATAAAAAACTTTTCGCTGAAAGCCTTTTGCGTAGTTTAATTGTGGTTTGTTCTAAGCGAAAAATAGACATTATACATTTTAATTATCCACCGCAATCACACCTAGTAGCAAAAAGAATCAAAGAGCTTTTTCCGGTTAAAACACTTTTTACATGGCATAGTCCTGCCATTCCAGCGCCTGAAATCATTAGTTCATTTGATTATGTTGCAGCTGTTAGTAAAGATGTTGTAGATCATATCGAAGATATGAACCATTGCTTGCGGCTAAAAAAAAAGAAAGTATGGCATACGCCACCGTGTGTTGACGATGAAAGGTTTTTAAATTTTACCACTTCGCAATCAAGCGGAGCTTTCTTTAAGAAAAGATTTAATATTGATATTGGTGATAATCCTGTCGTAGTTATGGCCGCTTCGTTTACCGAATATAAAAATCATGAGTGTCTTTTGCAGGCAATTCATTACCTCGTTTATACATTGAAAACGCCCGTAAAGCTCATGTTGGTTGGGGATGGGGTCTTGAGGGGCAAAATTGAAAAATCGATAATTCTATTAAATTTACAAAACTGGGTGCATATATTAGGCTTTTCTGATGAGGTTCCTGCCATTTTTTATCATTCGGACATTAATGTTCTTTCCAGTAAAGGTGAGTCTTTTGGCGCGGTTATTGTTGAGGCAGCATTGCTTAAGAAGCCAATTATTGTTTCGGACCAAATTGCTGCGGCAAACTATATTATTTTTAATCAGAAAACAGGGCTTCTTTTTAAAAATAATGATCCTGTTGATTTAGCCTTAAAAATCAAGGTAATAATTGATAATAAGGATTTGCAAGAACGTCTTGGGAAAAATGTCTTTGAACTTGTTAGAGAGTCCTTTACTAGCGAGTCTTTGATAAAAAACATTAAGAAAATGTACCATGATGTTTATATTGATTGAGAAATAAAATGTTTTTTGGGTGGGATAATCGCGTGAATATATATATATATATATTGAGCATATTTTTTTTGTGTGCTGAGGTACTCAGCGGAGGTTCAATTGAAGAGATTTCTCCGCAAATTTCATTTTGTATTGCCGATCTTAAATTTGATGGCGATCGGCTTAAAATTTGTGAATTTGGCCAGGGGGTTTATTCTACTTTTAGGGGATATGATGCGCTGCATGGTCCCGGTAAAATGTGGGCGCTTGTTTGGGAATATTTGGCACAATTTAAGAAGCCGATTTGGTTTGTTTCTCCGCGATTAAATGATGAAAATATTCAAGAAATAGCGTGTAATGATTTTAAGAAAATTGGCGGGCGAACTTTTAGGTCATTACTTGAGTTGCAGAATGATGCAGAATTTAAACAAGCTTCTGAGCAAAAAGCCGATAAAAAGGATAAAATAAAAATATCGGACTATTCAGGGTTTCTTATTATTAGAAAAAAGATGGATTCATTGCAAAATTTTATTAAACAACATCAAAATATTTTAGTTTTAGATCAAACGAGTGCGGGGGTTGTCGGAAACAAATACTTAACCCATTTATTGTTTGATGGAGACAATGATCTGATTGGCTATCGACCTCATTGCAGAGTATGTAACAAACGGAACTGTTCGGCGCAGATTAATGATATTTTTAGATTTATGCCGGCGGCGCGCTATGTTATTAAGCCAATTGCGTCATCAATGGGCCGTGGTATTGTTATTGTTGAAAACGATTTACTACAAGAAGCATTGACTTGCGTTGTTGGTAAAAAAAAAGAATTGCCTATATTGCAAGACTCAGAAATAGATTATTGGCAGGCCGATAAAGAAGAGACCTTTCTGGTTGAAGAATTTGTTGAGTCGCTTCCCGTTCATGTCAACAATAAGTGGTATGATCCAACGATGCGGGTTGCTTTTATCGTGATCGTTGAAGACAATCTACCACTCGTTACATTTTTGGATGCGTATTGGAAATTGCCTGCAAAAGCTATATCTGAGGGTGGAACGATTACCGAAACACACAAATCGCATATTGTTAACGATGGGCAAAGTTCTTGTCTTGTAGATCGTGACGATTACAAATTGGTTACAATGATACTTGGTGCTGTGCTGCCAAAAGTTTTTAAAAAAATGTATAGTATTGAAATGAAAGAGGCGGCTAAAAAGGTTCGGCAATCTTTTATAAAGCGCCGTTTAAATCGGTAGGGAAGGGCAGGCTGTGGAAAAGATACTTAAAAAAAGAGCGGCTCTATTTCTGTGTTTAGCGGGTGTTGTTTTTTGTAGCAACGTTACTGTTTTTGCGACGAAAATTAAAAATTATTCTCATGAATTTGAAGTGTGCCGCGATACTTTGGATAGTCTGGTAGTTGAAACTGTTCCACAAAATCAATTTTCCAGCGATATATCATTGGGTATTGTTGATTTAAAATTTGACGGAGAGAATCTAAAAATTTGCGAATTGGGAGAGGGTCCGCGTTCTATGTTTAAGGGGTTTGATAAACTCTACCGGAATGGTACTGTTTGGCGGACTCTGTGGCATTTTTGCAGTTGCTTAAATTTGTCACCGAGGCTTATTATTAATGGCTTTACCGACGAAATGCGTAGTGAAAAAGCTCTTACAGAATATGAGGCCTTGGGCGGTAGGTATGCTCGTGATTTGCAAAAACTAGGACAAGACGTTTCGTTTATCGACTGCCTAAAACAAGAAAAGCCGGCTGGCTTCTTTTCTGACCACAATGCTGTTGTCGTGTTGCGCGATAACGGATATCGCACCCCTTCAGCAATGGTACTCAAAAAACGGCATCCTAAGGCCTTGATATTATGTGAGGCGCTTGGGTTATTTGGTAACAATAAAATCCTTATGGACTCATTGTTTGAAGATGATGTATTAAAAAAATATCGGCCAAAATGCATCGTTCTTGAAAAGAATTATTATCGAGAGTTGGCCAAAAAGGTTACCGATAAATTACAATGTGATTGTTTCGTTATTAAGCCGATAAATTCAGCTAAGGGTAATGGGATAATTATTGTGAAAAGAAGGGATTTGCGCAGGACCCTTAGGGCGATTGTAGAAAACCCGAGCCTGTTTCCCGATCTTACCGACCCAACTTATGGCTATTGGGTAAAAGATAAAAATAAAACTTTTTTGATAGAAGAATATGCACCATCGAAATTGATTGAGGTTGATGGTAAGAAGTACGACGCAACGATGCGAGTCATTTACCTTTTGTTTTGTGATAAAGGGAATATAGGGGTGAGCTTTTTGGGTTCATATTGGAAGTTGCCGGCAAAAAGCATTAAGGAGCCAGGCTTATTGACCGAAAAGCATAAATCAAGCATCAAGTCCGATAAGGTTAGTTCTGCCAAGGTAGCTCCAGAAGATTATGAAAAGGTTACGGGGATTTTAAGAAGTGTTTTACCTTTGGCATATGTTAAAATGTTGCAAAATCGTGAAGATTTTTACAAAAAAACCATAAAAGTCTAAAAAACAATGGGCAGAACAAGGCTTAATCTTTCTATCTGTATTTGTTTTGTTTTCCTCGCACAAATTCGTATATTAGGGTAAAATAGACGAGTATTTATATTGGTTTGTGTTCTCATATATAAACATTAATGAAAATTTATGGAAGGTGCCTCATGATGTCAAAATTAGAAATATTGCTCGAGCAGTCCGCTTTTTTACTTGAAAAACAAAAAGAAGCACAAAAAGAATGCGCAAGTATTTTTGCTGATTTTCTTGCCATGGTTGATAAAAAAGCTAAAAACGTTAGCGATCCTGAGGACGCTCGCGGATTAGAAAAAATCCATGAGTTGATTGTAGAGCAGGCAAAGAAGTTTGACGAAGAAACTCAAGAAGACGTTGATTTCTTGGTTGAGCAAACAGCCATGCTTGAAAATGTTCGAAAGATTTCTGATAAAGAAAAAGCAAAAGAAGTCATGGATTTGATGATTGATGAAGATGAAGAGCTTTTGAGCACCGAAGAGCTCAAGCGTAATGTTATCGAAGAAGGCGAACTTTCAAAAGAAAATCTTCTCAACATGATTGAAGATATCAAGGAAGCGCTCAATGAAGGTAGCATAAAAGAAGTCGAGTTGCTCTTGGAAACATTTGTTCAAGATCAAGAAGATCTTGATGAAGAATGCGATGAAGATGACGAAGATTGTGATTGTGACGATTGCAATGAAGACGATTGTTCTTGCAGCTCAAAATCTGGCGACAAAGCTGGGTGCTGTGGTGAGGTTGATGTTTTTGCCAAGTTTAACGAGCTCGCTGAACAAGCAGAAGGCAACGACAAAAAGAAAGCCAAATAATAACGCATTAAGACAAGAGTTTTTCATGAAAAAACTTTATATAGAACCGGGGTGCGTTTCGTGTGGCTCATGCGCAGCTATTTGCCCGCAGGTTTTTACCATCAATCGCACAGCAGATATTTTGCCTGATGCTAACCTTGAAAAACACAAAGCATTAATTCAGGAAGCTGCCGATTTGTGTCCGGTTCAAGTTATTGTTTTTGAAGAAAAAGATTAGTTTTAAATGAGCAAAGATTTTTATGGGTAATTTTGGCTGGTTGAAAAAAATATTCAGAAAAAGCTTGCTCAATGAACATGACTTTTATGCACGCTTGAAGGATGATTGCACTTATAGCAACGGGTTGATCTTTTCGGGCAAACTCCTTCAGCGGGCATATAAAAAATATCCCAATAATCTGGCGCTTATCGGAAAAGAGCGGTCGATATCTTATCGAGAGCTCTTTTTTCGTGCGCTTTCGCTGAGCAATAAACTAAAGCAACAAGGCATACAACCTCGAGATCGAGTGCTTCTTTATTGCGAAAATTCTTTAGATTTTTATGTTGCATATTGGGCAATTTGGCAGTGCGCTGCCGTTGCGGTCCCTATAAATATTTATTTGCATGAAAGAGAGCTTGCGCATGTCATTAATGATGCGGCGCCGCGCTTAATCATTGTGTCTTCGCAATATCAAACAAATTTAGATAAATTTTTACACACAGAACTTCTTGTTCAGCTTCCACAGATAATGTTAATAGCGGATGCTATTGATTGGGAAATGCCTATTCCTGAGCGCTTTGATGAGGATGCGGCATTGGTTGAATTGCCAGAGTTGCCGAGCGATGAGTTGTGTCTATTGCTTTATACATCAGGAACTACGGGCTTGCCTAAAGGGGTTATGCTTTCGTCAAAAAATATCGTAACCAATGTTTTACAGGTTGCCGCTCGCATTAGGATGTGTAATTTGTGCGATGGGGAAAGATTTTTTTGTGTTTTGCCGCTATTCCATGTTTTTGCTCAAAATGTATGTATTTGGGTGCCGGCAATGACAGGATCTTCTGTTATCGTTGTGCAAAAAATAGACAGAAGACTTATCTCGGAAGGGTTGGCGCATAAGCCGACGTTGTTTATTGGCGTGCCTGCATTATACGGTTTGTTATGTCTTATGAAAACGGCACAACTTGATTCGGTTAAGTTTTTTGTTTCTGGCGCCGATATGCTTCCGGATAAGATTCGATCTGCCTTTAGTATGATTTATGGGAGAAAGATCGCGTCGGGATATGGCCTGACCGAATCATCGCCCGTTATTGCGATCAATTATAAAAATTATGCAGAGCCAACCGATACGGTCGGCCCTGTTTTGCGCGATATTGATTGTGACATTAGAGATGACTCAGGGTTGAGTTTGCCGATTGGACAAGTTGGCACTTTGTGGGTACGTGGTGATAATGTAATGCTAGGTTATTACAATCTTCCTGAAGCAACAACGCAAATTCTGCACGACGGGTGGTTGAATACTGGCGACCTAGGTATGATTGATCACAGAGGGAATTTGGCCATAAAGGGCCGCCTAAAAGATGTGATTATTCACAAGGGCTTTAATATTTACCCAGCAGAAATCGAAAATGTGCTACTTGCGCATCCAAGTGTTTTAAAGGCCGCTGTTGTTGGCCAAGCAGAGGAAATGTCTGGTGAGGTTCCGGTAGCTTTTTTAGCGGTAAAAACGAAAGATAAAGGCTTGGAAAAAGAGTTGAGAGATCTTTGTTTCCATAATTTAGCTACTTACAAAATTCCTCGTAAGTTTGTTTATTTAGAAGATCTTCCGATGAATGCAACCGGCAAGATTGATAAAAAACAATTACGAGCATAAGGGCATTAATTTTTCTTAAGGGAGTTGTGTGATATGTCGATTTCAATTGAGGTATTCTTATTTTTAGGGTCACTTTTTTTTGCGGCGCTTTTTGCTTTTTTAGAGACGGCATTTACGGCGCTGCGTCTATTTAAGCTTAAGGAGCTTGAGCTTTCGGTTGCTCGATACAAGACGTTGTTTGAATCTTGGGAAAAGAATCCACAACGCATATTGATTACCATATTGTTGGCCAATAATTTTGCTCACGTTTTAACCTCGGTTTTGATTTCTCATATTATGCAACGGTTCTTGGGGCAACATATGGGATTGCCAATTGGCGTGGCTCTTGCAACGGCCATGATTTTAATCTTTGGTGAGATTATTCCAAAAAGTTTTGCAAAAACGCACCATGAAAAATTGTTTAGATCGTTCCTGTTTTTGATTAATGGATTGTTTCATTTGGCCTATCCATTGGTGACGCTTTTGTTGAAAATAGCCGATTATTTTTTCAGCAAAGTTGGTGGGACCCATGTTCTCGAGCGGCAAGATGTGATTTCTGAAAAAGAAATAGAATTCTTGATTGATTATAGTGACGAAAAAGGCCTCATGGAGCGTGAAAAAACAGAAATGCTTCAAAACATTTTTGGCTTGGGGCAAACTGTTGTTAAAGAAATATTGATCCCAAAAACCGACATTATTCTCATCGCGGTAGAGTCTGATGTTGATAAGGTTATAGAAGTCTTCCATAATTCTCGTTATTCGCGCCTGCCTGTGTATGAAGGGAAGGACGACAATATCATCGGTATCATTCACCAAAAAGATGTATTCGAGATGCTTTATCGTGGACAGAAGAAGTTGCTAAAAGAGCTTGTTCGCCCTGTTTTATTTGTGCCAGAAACTCAGAAAATCAACCAGCTATTGAGTGAGTTTTTGAAAAAACGCATGCATATGGCAATTGTTATAGATGAATATGGTAGTGTTGTTGGGTTGGCAACATTGGAAGATATCTTTGAAGAGATTATTGGTGATGAAATAACAGATGAACACGAAATTATTAGTACCGACATTGTTCCATTGGAACGTGGTGGATGGTTGGTTAACGCAAGTGTTAGTCTGGAAAAGGTTGAAGATTTGTTAAGAATAAAATTTAATACTAAAAATTCGATAACACTTGGCGGATTTCTTACAGAAAAATTACAACATTTACCGCGCAAGGGTGAGCGAGTTGTTTTTGAAACATATTGCTTTCAGGTTCAGCAAGCCAGTTCGCGTCGGGTCTTTCAGGTTTTAATTTTTGAGGACAGTGATATTGCTAATAAAGGGGCGCAAGCGTAACCCATACATGATTTGTTAATGTAAAAAGCCTCGCATCATGCGAGGCTTTTTTTGTGATTAATCAGGAGAATGCAGCGATGGTTCATTAGACCTATTCTGAACCCTATTTAACATAAATAGTAACGATTATTTTTTATCTTTAAACAATATTAATACTGCCAAATTTGTCATCCCGGGCTTGATCCGGGATCCATCTTATTTTTCTTCTGGTCCAAAAATTCCTTCATATAAATCATTCCATTCTGGATTCAGTTTTTCTATGAGAGCGATTTTCCATTCTCGCTTCCAATTCTTAAGGTGCTGATCAATTCAAAGAAGAAGATGGCCTGCCATCCGCAGCTACAAGTCCAAGGGGCGCATAGCGTAGGATGGATCCCGGATCAAGCCCGGGATGACAAAATTTGCAAAATTAATACAAAATAAGAAAAAAAAGCAAATCACTCTCTTCTTAGGTTTCAGAAGAGGTCTATTGAAAAAAAGACAAACTGATTTATGATGTTTGAGTTAGTTTTGATTTTACTATTATGTTGGAAGGGTTATTTATGAGATTGTTCAAAATGGTAAGATATATAGCCTTGATAACCTCTATGCTTGCGCTATATTCAAGTATTGGAATGTCTTTTGCCGTACACAAAAAAAGCAGCGAAGTTTTTAAAAAATGGCATAAAGTTCAAGATGTTTACTCCGATGTTAATTTTTCTGATTATAAAACAGCCGTTAACGATTCTTTTTTGATAAAATTTCGAAAAAACTACGAAAACAACTTTGCATTATTACAGCAATTGACGCCATTTCTTCATACATTTACCAATGGTCAAATCAATGCAAATGGCTATCAATTATCTGTGCCTATCGATAAAGAATTAGCAGCCAATTTTGCGGCAATATATGATTTATTTCAAGCAGATATGCCACGGTTTATCGATTGTTTGAAGCAAGGGCATTTTGCCTCAACGCTTATGAACGACGAAGAAGCTAAGGCGAACTATGACATTATTATTAATAAATATAAGGCATTTACTCAACTACTCGTTCCGCATTTTGATGGATACCTAAAAGCGCAGGCGCTATTTGGTTTTGCCGGGCGGTTGTTTGAGTATTGTTTTGAACCCAAAACATTTGATCATTATCAAGAGCTTTTATTGAATGCAGAAAACTATCCAATTGCGCGTTTTTTAAATTCGGCTATTTGGCACCATTTGGTTGGCGATGGATGGAAGCATTGGCACCAAAATTGTTTAGATGCCATTAAGGAGTGCTCAGACAAGGGGTGTGAAGTTGTTTATATCGCCGGAGGTACAGACATTTATCAGCTTCTTCGTAACGGTACATATAACATACGCGTTATTGATCCATTTTTGCCAACGCAGGTCCGTTACTATTCTGAGGGTTGGTTGTGGTTAATTAAGGGAGCTGGTGACAATGGTGGCCTTGGCGACGTCGTTTCGTTATCTTTCGAAAAGCGCCATATTACGCTGAAGCGCGAAATATATTCAGAGGGCGAAAAGTTTTTTGTTAAGGGATCAAATAACCAAGTTCTTGAATTGAAAAAGAGTGTTACCGTCTGGAAGGTTTACGATACTAACAACAAAACATTGGGCACGATTACCTTTGAGCGCCGCCTTGTTGATCAAAGCGATTTTGCCAACGTTACCAACAAAGTCATTCTTTTATCATATGACGAAGCGGTATGTATATCTTCACCGGATATGCTTAATGGCTGGGGGATTGACCCTACTAGTTTGCCAGACGATCTGCCTATTTACATCAAGCAATTACGCAAGCCAATCAACAAAGATGTCTTGTGTAATATGCGCATTATATCAATGATGAATTTGGCCGACTTGAAATTTATTAATTTAGCCTCCGATCCTACGTAAGGAATAATTATGAAAAAAATAGCATATTTACTCACTATCTTTGCTTTAGTAACAGCGGCTCTCTTTGCTGAAACAAAAGATGCTGAGGTAGTTTTTAAAAAATGGAACGAATGGCAGCATATTTTTAGTGCTGACAAAAACATAGAAGAGATGGCAAAAAACGCGGCTGATGATTTGTTCATTTTCAGATTTAAGCAAAAATATGAAGCAAATTTGGCTTTATTGCGGCATGCGTCTTCATTCTTGTCTATCGTTACGGATGGACAAATTAATGAACACGGCCACGAAATAGGATTGCCTGTTCCGCCGGCTTTTGGAAAGAATTTGAATGCCATGTATTCTCTTATGCAAAACGATATGCCAGGGTTTATTGAATTTTTAAAGCAATTAAATTTTGCAACGCCGGCCGTTGTTTGCGATGAGGCGGACGTATCATCGCATGATGTGATAGAAAAAGATAATGCTTTGATGGAGCTCTTTTTTGCCCAGCCAAGCGATGAACAAAAAGAACAGTTTTTGTTTGCCGTAGCTAATAGATTTTTTGAATACTGTTTTTCAGAAAAGACTTTCCCTGAATTTCAAAAAATGTTGTTACGCAAGGAGCTGTACCCTATAGCACACTTATTATATGCGGTAATGTGGTTTAGGCTTGCCGGATCTGGTTGGAAGAATTGGAGCGCAGAAAGCTTGAAAATGTTAAAAGAGAAAAGTGATCAGGGACATCAAATTGTTTACATCGCCGGTGGTTCGGACATTTTTCAAATGCTCAAGGCTGGTATTTATAACATTAAAAACATTGATCCTCAGCTACCATCTCAGCCCAAGTACTATGCTGACGATTGGGCGTGGTTAATCCGTGGTGATGGGCAAAATAATGGGCTTGGAGACAATCTTGTATTGGTAAATAATGAGGGTATTAAAATTATTATGCAACGGGTTGAATACAAAGAAGATGGAACAACCTTTAATGTTCGCATTGCAAACGGTCAAGTTATTACACTTCCGCATAGCAAGACGACGTGGAATATTTTCAATGAAAGTGGTAAGCAATTGGGTTCTTATATTGTTGATCGTCGTTTTGTGACACAAGATGATTTTAAGCCAGCTGCTGACCAAGCTCTCTTAATTTCGTTTAATGAGCTCTTCTATGTGTCGTTGCCAGATTTTATGGATGGCTGGGGAATCGAACCGGCAAAATTTTCTGACAATTTCAATATTGTTGTTAAACAGTTGAGACGTCCAGTAAGTAAGCGAATGGTTTGTAATATGCGTATAGCGGATATGCTTAATACAACAGATTTCAAATTTATTTCGCTGGGAACGTGCATTAACTAACGAATTTATGCTTCGCGCGTTATGAGGCTATATGCAAGTTCAAGAAGTTTTTCTTGAGCTGGATTTATTGCAAGATGTTCTTCTAACGCTTTTGTTGTAGACGATATAATGCTGGTTGCTTTTTTTTGTGCGTAGTCAATAGATTCTGATTGTGTGAGCAATGAGATACACCATTGTATCGCCTGTTGATCGGTTGTATTGTTGTCCAATATCATTTTAAGTTTGTGCTTATCTTTTTGAGGAACTGATGGGTTATTGAGGGTATTAAGCACTATCAGGCTGCGTTTACCTTCGGTAATGTCGCCACCTATCTCTTTTTTATATTTTTCTTCAGTACCCGTGAGATTTAGGACATCGTCTTGGATTTGAAAAGCAATGCCAAGAGATAGTCCCCACTGATAAAGCAGCTCTTGTTTTTCAATTGATGCGCCGCCAAGGTAAGCGCCTATCTTGCACGCAACGGCAATAAGGGCGCCAGTTTTGCGTTCAACCATGGCAAAATAATCTTGTTCCTGAAGTTCCCATTTTTTTTCGTGGTGCCATCCAAGTTCCATGGCTTGTCCCTCAAAAACTTTTAAAAAATGCTGCTGAAGCATTTGCATGAGGGTTATTTTTTCAGCTGCTTCATATGGGGCATTGAGCATTACTTGCGTTGATAAGCAAAAAAGTAGGTCGCCAAGGTTTAAGGCAACTGGTGTTCCGCATTGAATATGAAGGCAGGGCAACCCGCGTCGCAATAAGGAATTGTCTTCGATATCATCGTGGATAAGACTGAAGTTGTGAAAAAGTTCTATAGCAAGGCCAGCCGAATGTGCTCGCTCGGCCGTTCCGCCAACAGCTTCTGCACACAAAGAGCAGAGGCGTGGACGTAAGCGTTTGCCACCACGGTCTAAGTATAGAGCAAGGGGTTCGTAGAGAACGCTTATTTGTGGTTCTACTGAGGCAATCAGTTGTCTAATTTCTTGCGAAAGCGTTGTAGGCATTAAGCTCCTTTGTTTTTTTTAAGCCATTCATTTAATTGATGTGCAAGAATTCCCAAAATAATAAGACCGATAAATGGAACGACACATTCAAACCCAAATGAAAATAGCTTTTTCGTGCACAAATATATCAAGATAAAACTGCTGATTAATGCTAGATAGCCGGCCACTTTTTTGAATAGGGTAAGGAAGGCTATTACGCTTAACAGATAGGCTATCATAACGCCAAAGTCACCCATAACGGTGAGACTGTGCTCTTTGCTGGTGAATAATAAAAAGGCGATACATAGTGCTGTTTGAACAAGAACGCATACCCATGGCGTTGCATTTTTATTCAACTTCGTTAAAACAGATGAAAACAAGATATGTTTTTCTTCTGCAATGGCAAACAAATTCCAGTTGTTGAAATAAAACATGCCATAAAATCCGCCCAAGAAAGAGAGTAAAATCGATAAGTGTATAAAATAATTTCCCCACATAATGATCATTGGGTTTGATGTTAACTTAGGCAGAATTGATAAAAATGAACTGGCTCCCGATGTGCCGTGAATGAGGAGAATTGCAAGTTGCAGGAGTGTGTAAACGGTAACAACTATCGCAAAGGATATGAAAATAACTTTGGCTGCATTTTTTTTACCATTTTCAATTTTGTCGGCGATTGAGCAGCAAGCTTCAATGCCGATATAGGCAAAAAGAACAAGCGGAATTGTTTCTAGAAAATTTGAAAAACTAACTGAGGCTGTGCTTATGCCGTTAATGTCCCATAAAAAGGGAACGGCAATAATGATTGCAAGTATTGGTATTGCTTTAAAAATGATGAGCCCAATTTGGAATCCTTCGAGAAACTTCACATTAAGTAAGTTCAGCAAAGAGAAAAGCAGTATAACAATAAAATCAAGCAATAGGCCATTCAGGTGAGATGTTCTAAAAAAGGGGGCCAAAAGATTTGTTCTTTGTAGATCTTGGCAAAAAGCGTGAATGATAATTGCGTTGAAAGCTGCGCTACCAATAAAATAGCTCCATCCACTAATAAAACCCCAAATAGGCCCAAGTTGTTTTTGGCTATATACATAAAGTCCGCCGGCCGATGGGAATGTTTGTGAAAGCTTAGCCAATACAATAACTAATGGTAATAGTACCAGTCCACATAAGAGCCAAGAGACCGGGGCAAGCATGCCTCCTGCTGTCGAGGTATCTTGAACAACAACAAAAAACGCTGCTCCTATGACGATATTTATGTTAATTAGTATGGCAACCCAAAGTGGAATCTTTATATTGTGAGGCATGATATTATCTCGCGTTTATACGATTAGAGTATTTGAGGTATTTGTACATAACGAGGCCAAGGGGGACGCCGATAATGACTGGCGTTGCATACATGAGCCGAACAAGGTTGTCATCTGTTCCCATTTGGGTTGTCCAAGTGAAGTATAGAATGACGACTAATGAAATGAATCCAAGGAGTGTTACAAATAATTGAAGATAGTCTTTGTGTTGCAGGTTATAGCGAACAACGGCAACAAGCGTGAGGAAAAAAGCGACACTTACGCCAAAATTAGTGATCGCTGTAAGAATGCTTGTGTTTGGTATCAGTGTTATAAGGATTAGAAATGCAATGGCATGGAGAACGATTGCATTAAGAGCAATTCCGCGCTTTGTTGTTTTTGACAAGAATTTTGATCCGACAATAAAGCCGCGTTTTGCCAAAACATTGATATTAATGATATTCGTTAATGATGCACCATAGGTTGTGTTAATAAAGCTTAACATTATTGCCAATGCGATGCCGGTGAGTAATGCGCTTGTAATTGCCGGTGCAAGACCCAAGAATTGAGGGAACGCTTGTGCACCATAAGTTGTTAAATTTTCTAGCCCCATAATATGGAGAATGCCAATATGAAAAATGGTATAGAGAGCGGTGCAAATAGCAAAGGCCAAGAGTATTACCTTTGATGCTTGCGTTGATCCGCCTTTAATAAGGTGACTGATGCTGCAGCAGCTTTCAAAGCCCCAGAAGCCAAAAATTGCCCAAGGCAAAGAACCACCGATATTGGAAATATCACTTACGGTATAATTAAATCCTGGGTTCCAATAGAAAAAAACAATACTAACGATAACAAAAAGAGGAATCAATTTAAGCAGGGTTACCCAGCTTTGAATTTTGCTAATAACTTCTATGCTAATTAAGTTAAGGAGTGAGATAATTGTTATAAAGCCTAGGTAAAAAATAAAGGAATGCTGGTCTACAAAAGTCCAACCAAATTGGCTAGCGAGTTTCATGCGAATAATACTGGCTATGGTTGCAGCCGTTCCCATATAGCCAAGTAAATAAGCCCAGTTAGCTACAAAACCGGCTGTTTCGTTGATGCCTGTTTTGCAATAATTATAAAAACCGCCCTCACCAGGAAATACACGTGCTGCCTGAGCAACCGCCCATATAATGGGTAAAAGCATGAAAGCAACTATTGGCCAACCAAGAAAACTCCAGGTGCCTGAACTTTTTGCCATAAATTGTGGGTTAGCATAAATGCCTGAACCGACAATGATATTTATATTCATAAGGACGGCGGCAATAAACGGTATTTTTTCTTGATTTTCCACGAGATCTCCTCATCTATTAATACGGTTTTTCTTTAGATTTCTCTCATGGCCTCAAGTATACGTAGATTGGCAAAGATGACAAATTTTCACGATTAATGACAAATTTATTAAAGTGTCGCTTGAAAAATTGATTCGGTGTGGTAGCATGGTTTGGTTGGTGTTCTTTATAATGTTTAACCTTATTTTTGAGAGGTCGAGATGAATATGTCTAAGACATCTAGAATAGTGATACAGGGATCTGTTGTCATTTTGTCACTAAGCTTATTGCCTGGTTGTGGTGTAATGGATTTTTTCAAAAAGAAGGATGAGCCAAAGAAAATTGAAGCCACGGGTGAAGTAAAAGGCGATGGCGCTACTCTTTGTAGCATCAACGGTAAACCAGTTATTCACGAAGCTGGATTTAACAAAAACATCAATCAAATGTTGCAGTCAAGCCCCTATTTCAAGGGTGCTGGTGCCGATGCATTGCCAACATCAATCAAACGTAAATTCTTTGATGAATTGATTAAACAAGAACTTATTATTGCTGATGCAAGCAAGAGCAGCATTGAAAACGATGCTGAATTTGTTAAAGCGTTTAATGAAATGAAGGAACTCTTACAAAGATCATTGAAGATTCAATTCTTTGAAAAGAAACTTTACGATGGCATTAAGATTGATGAAGCTGATGTAAAAAAACATTATGCTGAAAACAAAGAACATTATGTCAAAGTTGCCGGTGGCGTTCTTGTGTCAGGTATTAAATTTGACCAAGATGCTCAAGCAGCAGCTTTCTTGACAGACATCAAAGCTCATGGCGATGATTTTGATAAAGTTGCTAAGGCAAGCAAAGCAGGAAAATATAAAGAATTTGGTCGCGTAAGCAAAGAGGCGAAAGGCTTTAATTTTGAAGCCGTTCCAGCTCCAATTAAAGAATCAGCTCTTGCTGCAAGCAAACTTCCTTTAATTGAAAAAGTTAAAGTTGGCAAAGAATTCTGGATTATTAAAGCGGCTGACAAAAAAGAAACAGTCTACTTTAATGTTGACGAAATCAAGCCTCAAATTGAAGGCATGTTGAAGAACAATAAGTTCAAAGATGCTCTTGAAGGCAAGATCAAAGAACTACGCGGTGCTTATACCGTAGTTGTCAACGAAGACTATTTCAAAGAAAAGAAGGGTTCAGAAGAAGGAGCTCCAGCAGAAGAACCAGTTCAAAACCAACAGCCTGCGGCTGCTGCATAATTTGAATATTTTATCGTAGTGATTATAATGAAGGGGCGAGTTAATCTCGCCCCTTCATTAATTTTAGGGGCTTATTTTAAGTAACGATTAATCAATAAGAGGATACGCAATGAATATAAAGCTTCTAGCTTTTTGTGTTAGTGGTCTAGTTTTATCAGGACTTGGATTTGCTGCTAGTGAGCAGCCGGTTAAGGCACAATCAAAAAAAGCGCTTTTTTCTATAGATAAAATTCTTGCACGTGTAAATGGTGTAAATATTCTTCGTTCAGATATTGAGTTGCCAAGAATATCAAAAGAGGGTGGTTTTTATTCTTTGGATGAAGCCATACTTGAAGAATTATTTGTGCAGCGCGCGGTTGAGCAGCATTTGCAACCGTCTGATTTGGATGTTGAGCGCCAGATTGTTGCCTTTAAAATGCAAAACGATATGGCAGAGTTGTCTAGTGACGAATTTGAAAAACAACTTAAACAGAGCGGGTTTACTCTGAAATTGTATAAGGAACAATTAGGGCGTCTGATTGCCGTTGAAAACGTCAAACGCGCTGAGGTAAGTGAAAAGCTTGTGGTGACGTCTCAGGCAGTTGAAGAATACTATAAAAAACATCCAGTCTATATCAAAGAAGGTTATAACCTCAAGATAGCCTACTTGAAGGATGCTCAAGAACAACTAGCCGATTCTGATTGGGAAGCCCTGGGTTGGGTTGATAAGGCCGATCTTGATAAACAATTCTCCTTTGTACCTTCCATGAAGAAGGATGAAATATCTCAGCCAGTAAAGGTTGATGATGGTTACCAGGTTGTTAAGGTTGTTGATGTAAGATTGCCCCGACAAAAAACACTAAAAGAATGCTATATAGATATTGAAAAGAAGCTCTATAAGGATAAAAAAGAAAACTATCTTAAGACGGTTGAAAAAGAGCTTTTCGCTAAGGCCTCTATTGTCTATTTGTGAGTTTTGTTTGTACGGTAAAATCAATTGACAAACACGTCGAGACCCCTATATTAAGCGAGTATCGAAAAAGCTTTATGCTGTTTTTATGGGGGATTTCTATGAATAATTTCACGAAGAAAATAATTATTGCAGTAATTCTATCTGCTTGCATTACCGAGACTTCGGTTAATGCAATAAGTGACAAGGCGGCGGCTCTTTGGTCTATGGGTGGTGGTGCCGCGCTTGGGACTCTTGCCGGTGCTTTAACTTATGTTAATACGGATGAAAATAACGTTGCTGGAACTCTTGTAGGGTTGGGTGTCGGCGGTCTAGCGTGGTGGATAGTCGCTAGCGCCTTATCTGAATTAACTCCTAGTGGCAGAATAAAAGCTGCGAGCAAGATCATAAATACGATTGAAGCCGATTCTTTTATAACTCATGAATTTGCAACCAATGATGATTTGCTTAGTTATGTAATTGGTCAATTTGGACCGAACTGGCCGTTGGTTTTGGCTCGTAAGCATGTTGTGTTTTTAGCTGACCAGCTTAGATTGGCGTTGGCTTACCTTGTTTATCCGGATATTGGTAATGATGAGGCATCGGAAATTGCGGCTACATGCAGGCGATTGGAAGTAAGAGCGCAATCATTGGCGCCAATTTTAGAGGCGAGGCGAAAGATTATATTCGAACACCAAGACTATTACAGTCAAGATATGCTTTATCGCCAAGATCTAAAGGAACGACTAAGGCGTGCGGATGAACAACGAAAGCGCGACCTTGAGTTAAATCGGCTGATGAATGAATTAGGCCTTCATGCAAGCAAGGCACGGATTAAATCTTTGGAGAAGAAGGTTCAGCAGTTAGAGCGCCGAAATAATCATTAAAGAAATAACACAGATTTTTACGGAGAATTTTTATGAATAATTTTATTAAGAAAACAATTGCTATAACTGTTCTATCCGTCTGTATAGCTGGGGATTCGGCTAGCGCTTTAGGTGAAAAATCGGCCAAAATCGGTGCTATTTGCGGTGGCGTTGTGTGTGGGGCCCTTGCAGGAGCTTTTGTTAAAAATCAATCTTTTCTGCCTCATGAAAGCAATATTCCCACAGCTGTTGCTGCTTTGGGTGTTGCTGGTCTTTCGTGGTGGCTATTCGATACTTGGTTTTCTGATTTAACGCCGACGGCTAAAATAAGGAAAGCGCATAACATTATTTACAATATTGAACGTAATTCGCTGGTAAGTCGACCATTAGCCGCAGATGAAGCGTTAGCAGATTTTGTAAATAGTCGATTTATAAAATCTGCTGTTTTGTCTTCTTTGCGCGGTGAAATCTATCAATTAAGAGCGGATTTGAATTTGGCTTGCTCACTAATTGAGAGTTCTTGTGAAGATTCTAGTATTGATCAGGTCGCCGATTGCAGGGATGTTATGCGAAAGATTGCCGAATTGAAATGCGTTTTAGCAAGTAGCAAGAGTATCGTTGACCTTGCTGAGGGATTTAGGATTATTCATGCAGTTGAGAACGATCCCTTTGTGAAAAGGTGTATATCTACAACTAATGATGAGTTCGCAAATTATACTAATATTCGCTTTGGCACAAATTGGCCGTTGGTCTTATCTATTAATTATATAAAAAAATTAGATCAGGACGTTGAAAATGCTTTGAAGTACACGAGTATCGTTAATGACGATTCATCCGCTATTGCGGCAGTGCGTAACCAATTGGCATCAATAGCTTTTTCGCTAAAATCCTTCCTAGAGAAACAAATGAGTCTTGTTACTAATTACAAAGATTACCTTTTTCAGGTTAATCTTTATGAAAATCATCAAGAAGCTGAGCGGCAGCGAGCACATGAAGCGGCGCTAAAGGCTTCTGAGCGAGCACATGAAGCTGCTTTAAGGGCGGCTGAACGTGCGCATGAAAGTTATGAGCGACATAAAGACCGATGGTCCGCAGAAGCAGAAAAAGAAAAAGACAGAAGACTAAAACAGCAAGCTCTTGATATGGCGCGCAATAACAATGCCCCAATTATGGTTGGCATCTAAATTTAAATTAGATTTTTAAAGAGCTCCGTGCATGAAAAATGTGCGGGGCTCTTTTTACGTTTAGACATTTTGATGATTTTGTACAAAAAACAATGGGACTTGCATTCTTGCGCCTCTTTGGTATCTTTCAATAATCACTATATGTTTTTTTAAGGAGAAGGAAAGGATGCATGGGGATGAAGAAGCGGGTTTTACTCATTATGGGGACTCGACCTGAGGCTATCAAGCTTATCCCTTTGTATTGTGCACTTAAAAAGACTTCTTTCGATGCTATTCTTTGTGCGACAAATCAACATACCGACCTTCTAACTCAAGCATGTGCCATTTTTGGCATCACTCCCGACATCAGCCTCAATATCATGCAAGCCAACCAAGATTTATTTCATGTGACGCAAGCTGTTCTTGAAAAAATGAAGACTGTGTATACCGATTTAAAACCAGATTTGGTTATTGTTCAGGGCGATACAACAACGGCATTTGCGGCTGCACTAGCGGCATTTTATTGCAAAATACCAATAGCTCACGTTGAAGCAGGCTTGAGGTCAGGTGATAAATTTGCGCCATACCCAGAAGAAATTAATCGGAAATTTATTACGCAATTGGCCGATTATCATTTTGCGCCAACGGCATTAAATGTTGCTCAGTTACTGAATGAAGGCATATCGCGCGATGCAGTTTTTTGCACCGGAAATACGGTTGTTGATGCATTAATGCAGATTAAGGAAAAAATAGAAAGCGGCGATTTATTAGTGAGTCCGGCGCTAAAAACACTTGTTGAAAAAGAACGATTAGCCGGAAAAAAAATAATGTTGTTAACAGCACATCGAAGAGAATCTTTTGATGGTGGGTTGCTTCGGGTTTTTAAAACGGTACAGCAATTTATGCAAGAACACCAAGATGTTTTTGTCGTTTATCCATCTCATCCAAATCCTCATGTGCTAAAGGCCATTGATGAATCAGGGATAAGAGAATTAGAAAATATACATATTAGTTTACCGCTTGCTTACGTTGATCTTGTTTATTTATTAATGTCAGCAGACTGGGTGGTTACCGATTCGGGTGGCATTCAAGAAGAAGCGGTTAGTCTTGGAAAATATGTTTTAGTATTGCGCGATGTTTCAGAACGCGTTGAGTGTTTTTGGGAAGGGTTTGGGCAACTTGTTGGAACGCATGAAAATTTAATCATGCAGGGTTTGCAAGATTGTTACCATGGAATAGATTTAAAAAAAATGGGTAGTAATGTGTTTGGTGATGGGAAAGCTGTCCAGCGTATTATTACGATTTTGACAAAAAAATATGGGGAGGTTTGATGAAGAGAATATCTGTTGTTGGGTTAGGATATATCGGTCTTCCAACGGCCATTGTTGCGGCGCAGGCCGGTTATGAAGTTTTTGGCTTTGATGCCAATCAAGACAAAATTGATAAAATTAATACTGGCGATTCTACTATTTTTGAACCAGAAATTTCTGATAGATTGTGGAATGTTTTAAGCAAGGCGACCTTTAAGGCATACAAAGATTTGCAATATGCCGACTGCTTTGTTATCGCTGTTCCAACACCATTCAACGCCGACAAGACAGCAGATTTAAGTTTTGTCTTTAATGCAAGTGCGGTGGTTGCTCAGCGGATTATGCGTGGCAATTTGGTTGTTTTAGAATCGACCGTTCCTGTTGGAACAACAGAGCGAGTTGCTGCTAAAATAGAAGAGATATCAGGTCTTCGCGTTGGGGTTGATTTTTTTGTTGCCTATTGTCCTGAGCGTGTTTTGCCAGGGCAAATATTCAAAGAACTTGTTGATAATGATCGCGTACTTGGTGGGACATGTCAAAAATCATGTGAGCTGGCGCGGCTTTTTTATGGCAAATTTGTTAAGGGGTTTTTACATATTACTGATGATAAAACGGCCGAAATGGTCAAATTAATTGAAAATAGCAGTAGAGATGTTCAAATTGCTTTTGCTAACCAAGTTGCTGCGATGAGCGTTGCTGCTGGCATAGATCCATTTCAAGTTATAGAACTTGCCAATCGTCATCCTCGTGTAAAGATCTTGTCCCCAGGGTGTGGCGTTGGTGGACATTGTATTGCTGTTGATCCTTATTTTCTTACAGAACAATTTCCAGAAGATTCTCGATTGTTGCAAGCGGCGCGTGTAGTTAACGAAAACAAACCGCAACAGGTTATTGAAAAAGTATTAGAAAAAGTTGAGGAACTTAAAGATCTTGGAATTATTCGTCCAAATGTCCTGGCTTTGGGGCTTACCTTTAAGGCTGATGTTGACGATATTCGCGAGTCGCCGGCGCTTAAAATAGCATTGTGTTTGAATGGGTTCAGTAAAGATTTTGATTTTCATGCTTATGATCACAATGTAAGTAAAGATACATCGCAACGTCTGGGCTTTGAATTTATTCACGACCTGTGGAAAAGTATCAAGCTTGCAGATATTGTGGTGATTTTGGTTAAGCACAAAGAGTTTTATTTTATTCGAGAAGAAGTGTTTGAAAATAAGGTATTGCTTGATCCTTGTGGGTTGCTTCATGATGTTTACGCTCGGCAATCAAAGGCCTTACTAAATGGGTCAAAGAAGTTTAGTCGTAATGTTGAAAATGTAGTTTTTTGATGAATGCAGGTACGTGATGCGGCAAGTTTTTTTGCAAAAAGGGGCGGTACATCTTCGAGCCGTTGATGTTCCTTTCTGTGGCGATAATAGTATTTTAGTGCAGGTTCATTATTCTTTTGTGAGCAGTGGAACGGAGGGGGCGACGTTAGCCAATTCTGGGCAATCGCTTATTGAAAAATTTACCTCAAATATTTCAATGAACACAAATAAAATTATTGGGACCGTTAAGGAACATGGCGTTGAAGTTACGTTGGCGCTTATCAAAGAAAAGGCCCATCAGGTTATGCCATTGGGCTATTCATGCTCAGGGCAGGTTATAGCAATTGGGAAAAACATTCAACGATTTAGAGTTGGTGACCATGTTGCTTGTGCTGGCTCTGGAATAGCAAATCATGCAGATATTGTCGTGGTCCCTCAAAATTTAGCTGTTAAAATTTCAGACCCTTTATACCTTAAGCAAGCAAGCTTAACGACTATTGGTGCAATTGCATTACAGGGTGTTAGACGGGCATCGTTGCAATTAGGTGAAAAGGTTTGTGTTATAGGGCTTGGTCTTATTGGGCAGCTAACCGTTCAGCTCGCCAAGCTTGCCGGTTGCCAGGTCATTGGTGTTGATATTCAAGAACATCGGCTTAATTTGGCCAAAAAATTTGGCGCAACCCATGTTTTTAATGCGTCATCTGCCCAAATTCCTAGTGAGATTGATTTTGCAACAGGACACTACGGTGTTGATGCTACCATTATTACAGCCGCCTCAGCCAATGGTTCAATTTTGCAACAGGCAATGCAAATAACTCGGCGCAAAGGGCGGGTTGTGTTGGTTGGTGATGTTAAAATTGATTTTGACCGCGATCCATTATATTCAAAAGAAATTGATTTTCTAATTTCCTGTTCTTATGGTCCAGGCCGTTATGATGAAGAATATGAACAACAAGGGCGTGATTATCCTTATGCATATGTTCGGTGGACCGAAAATCGCAATATGGAACTTTTCGCCAACTTAGTTCAAAATAAATCTATTGATATTGATGCGCTAATTACTCACGAATATGATCTTGTCGATATTGAACTGGCTTATCAAGCGCTTCAAAAAGGGCAGTCTCTTGGTTTGGTGCTTGCATATAATCCAGAGAAAAATAATGATACCAAAGATCTTACAAATTTTTTCAACCAAGATTCTGTTGTTCTTGATATGCATCGGCTTAAACCATATGAGTCTACAGTTGGTAATTTAAAACTTGCCATAATTGGCGCCGGTGGCTTTGCCAAAGTCAAACTCTTGCCAATTATTACAAAAATTTCGGCCACAAAAATACATGCAATTGTTGATCTTGATGTTGCCAATTCTATGAATGTTGCGCGGCAATATGGCGCTCTGCGTGTAAGTAACGACTATAAAAAATTCTTGGGAGATGATGATATTGACGCCGTGGTCATTGCTACCCCACATCATTTGCATGCTGAACAAGCAATACAATTCATGCGCGCTGGAAAAGCGGTTTTTGTAGAAAAGCCGGCGGCTGTTAATTTTGAACAACTAGCAGCCCTTAGGCAATTTTTAAACCGGCATGCTAAAGATGTTTGTTATTGTGTTGATTTTAATCGTTCATTTTCTTCCTTTATGATTTCCGTCAAAGAGGTTGTGAAAAAACGCAACAATCCAATGGTTATTCATTATCGTATGAATGCTGGGTTCTTACCTAAAAATCACTGGATTAATTCACCGCTCAATAATGGACGTATTATTGGTGAAGGGTGCCACATTTTTGATCTTTTTTGTTTTTTGACCGATGCAAAACCGGTAGCAGTTTCTGTCGAAACATTGAACCTTCGTAACGATGATCTTGCGCCAAGAGACAATTTTGTTGCCACCGTAAGTATGAGTGACGGGTCATGTTGTTCGTTTGTTTATACGGCAATTGGGAATAGCGGTATGGGCAAAGAACGCATGGAGATTTTCGTCGATGACAAATCAATCGTTATGGAAGATTTTCTTGAGCTTAAGGGCTATGGTTTGCCGATGGCATTTAACCGTAAAACAAATGTTCAGGATCGAGGTCATCAACGGCTAATATCAGAATTTTTCAGATCGGCACAAGTTAAAGGGGCCCCGGCACCGATACCATATGAGCGCATTTTAATGGCGACTGAATTGAGCTTGGTTGTTAACAAGCTGGCTGTTGCCGGTGGTGGAACCGAAGCTCTGTGATCAAATATTATACATGGGCTCCAAGTGAAGTTGTTTTTAAATACTCTTCTTCGGTGATTTCCTTGAATTTGCTAATTGATACGATATTTACATGTTCTTTGAGAAGCGTTTCGCTTATTGCTGCCTTATAATAACGGTCGCCGTGATTACAGAAAATAGCTCCTTGTATATAAAGACTATCCTTAACAGCAGCACCCCAAAGGGTGGTGACTGGTTCCTTGCGTATAGCAATTTTCTGCAAATTAAGTTCGGGTGTTGGACTTATAATGCCCGAGTTTGCGTAATTTTGGCACGACAAGTTTTTTATAAAATAGCGCTTATGGGATGTTTCGTATATGCCAAAAAAGAATTCCTTAATGAGCTTGTCAAGGCGAGTATCGGTAGAGATATTTTCAAATATGTGGAGAGCATCTCCTGGAATCATTGAGATGAGTGGAGGGATCTTCTCTTCTTTTGCGCCTATAGTAGAAGATTTTACGATAATTCTTATGGGTCCCATTACATGCCTAGTATGCAAAAGAATCCCACGGTGAAAAGAATATATTGATGTTTCACTCTTTATTTTGTCTGAAAGTGTTTTCATGAAATTTAGTAGTGGATCAAAAGAGTGCGAATTTTTCATCAAAAATAATGGTGTTGACGCAATTCCGCCAGGGTTATTTTCATTAGGTAAAACACTGCGGATGCTGAGCAAGGTAATAGGCAAAATGAATTCTTGATATGCTTGAGGCTCTTTTTCGAGTGATCGCATGTCGGTAAAAAATGCATCAAAATTAGTTAATTCTGGCACATAGGTTATTACGTCGCCGATTGCATTAATCGCATAAATATACCGTTGCTCAGGTAGGAGTCTATTCATTTGCTTAGCGATAATACTTGCGTGATAACCTCCACCAAAGCATGTCACATCGATGGCGGCAAAGGTTTTTAAACGCCCGCCTAAGTCTTGAACGCGTGCAAGCACGTTTTCAATTGATAAGCCGCCATGTTGCTGCATGAGGTATTTGTTCATTGGATCAATTGAATCGATACTGGTTCTGGCGATGGAAGAAGAATACATTCCGTGACCAGCGCGCAAAAACAACCATGTTGAATCAGGGGCGTCTTGTTTGTATATGTCTTTTATTAGTGTCCAGTTGAGCTGGTAGTAGTTGCGATACCAAAAACGATAAGCCTCTGTAATTTTTTGAAGCCCAAAGCGAACGGCCCAGCCAGAAACTTTATCACGAAGTGTTGCGGCATCAGGGACCCTTTGTAGTTGTAGGCCATTAATATTAAAACAGGCTGAATAGATACTAGGGTCAATGTTTTTTGGTATAAAGAGATAGACGTCTGCGGCTGGGTAGGAAAATATTTGCCACGATTCGAGTATCGTTCTATTTTTATAGCAATAGTATGAAATAAGAGGTGCTAGGGCGCGAGCTGGCTTCTCAGATTTAAGGCGGTAGTACTGGGTCTCAAGGTGATTGCTCTGGTTGCTGAGTTCAGTTTTTTTTGTGGCAACAACTTTAAGTGCGCGTTCGGCTTGTTCAAAGGATTGATCTATAAGCGCTAGTTGTAACTTTTTTTCAGATTCACTTAGGGAGGGATCATAGGTAATGTTTATCCGTTTAATCTTAAGGTCAAATATTTGATCCCCTTCTTTGAGTGCTCGTTCATAAAGGTCGAGAACCGCTTTTTTTTCATCTAGCTCATCTAAATTTATTGCAGTATCTAACAATTTATAGGCAGCTTCGCTTGCCATTGCTTTGTTTTCAAAAAGATCTAGATTGTAGAACCATTCATTTATTACTGCGCCACTAACCACAATTGCTGCAGAATGTTGTACGAGAGCCGCGTTAAGGTGATATAGCAAAAAGTGGTTATTCTTTCCGGCGGCTTCGGTGAGGCCTGTTTCAAAAATTTCTATTACATTATGGGGATTAAATGTTGGTTTAACGGCTTCTGTGGAGAGTGAGAGTGTAACATTATCGTCAGAAACAGCGTCAGTAACTTCACCAAAAGCATAAGAACCAATGATTGTTGTAACGATAATTATCGATAAAAGGATTTTTATTTTTTCTGCCGCTTTATTCACAAATCCCCCAGTTTTTTGACTTTATTACATACCATATAAACAAATAACCCAAAAGCGCAATTATTTCAACTGTAAATTAATAATAACATGCATGTTTTCTGTATGTCAATGATTGGTGGCAACTCTGGTCTTAAAGCAATGAGAGTATTTTGATAAGAATGGGGTTATCGTCGTCTAAAGTGCTTTTCGATTTCTAGTTTGTCGATGCTCCATATGGTTGGACGGCCATGGATGCAAATGAATCGTTTTTCGGTTTGATACAGGGTTTGCACGAGTTTTTGCATTTGTTCCATCGAGAGTGCATCGCCGGCCTTAATTGCCGCTTTGCATGCCATATGTGAATGTACATGTTCGTTGAGCTTTTTCCTAAAAATTTCCCGATCAAGTTCTTCATGTTCCTCGATAAAGGCAATAGCATCAAGAACAAATTCTTTGAGCGATGTATTGTGAAGTTGTGGCGGAGCTGTTTTGATAACGATTTCGGTTGGCCCGATTTGCTCAAGCTCCAGCCCCTGTTGGGCAAAAAAATCTTTTTCAGGTATAAGTATCGATAGATGTTCTTTGCTCAGCTGAATAACTTCTGGGAAAAGTAACTGAGTTCCCTCTTTATGCTCAAAATTTTTCAAAAACTTTTCATATAAAATGCGTTCATGAGCTGCGTGTTGATCTATTAGGACGAGTTCTTGTTCGTTATCAATCATGATATAAGTGTTAAAAAGTTGGCCGACTATTGATCCTGGGGTGCCCATTTCGGTTGCCGGTTCCTGAATTTTTTGCACAATCGGTTCAGTTGCTTCAATTGTTACTGTTGGCGTTTTTTGTTCGGTTTGTCTGTGTGGTAAATCCCAAGCGCTTGGTGGCTGGTGGTAAACGAATGATGGGGCGTTGAATATTGGCTGTGGTATGTGCAATGGCTCTGGTTCTTGAATCGTTGGTTGGCCGGTTAAAGTCGGGGCAATTTTTTGTGAAAGATTTTGCTCGAGTGTTTGCTTAATAAGATTTGTAAGGGCTGTTTCAACCGTTGCAGGTTTGATAAAGCGCACCTCTTCCTTTTTTGGGTGGCAGTTGATATCGACCAGGTTTTTATCGATCGTTATCGTGATAAATGCGGCTGGATATTTACCTGGCGGAAGAACATTATAATATCCTTTTAAGAGGGCCCGCGTGAGCTCGGGATTTTTAATCCAGCGGTTATTCACAAAAAAGAAAATGTTGTTTTTTCCATAGCGCCAAAAATGGTGATTTGACGTGTATCCGGTTATTGAAAGCCAGGGATGTATTAAAGTTGGTTGTGGTAATTGAAGCAATTGATTTGAGAAATTAAAGTCCCATATTTGAGTAAAGCGATCTTTGATTTCGTTTGCCGGCGGGGCGTTAAGGATTAATTTATCATCGTGAAAAAGCTTAAAAAAGATCCCAGGATTACTGATACAAAAGGCGTAAAACAATGATTGGATTTGGTTCCACTCGGTTTCATCTTGTTTGAGAAATTTTTTTCTAACCGGCACGTTGTAAAAAAGATCGGCTATTGAGAGATCGGTTCCCGTATTGCACGCAATTTCTTTTTCTTCTTGAATGCTTCCTTCGGTATAGGAAAGGTGAATTCCGCTTGTGGCGGCTGGTTGTTTGGTGATGAGTTGAACTTTACTGATTGCCGATATGCTTGCCAGTGCTTCACCACGAAACCCAAATGACGATATGGTTTCGAGTTCTTGAATTGAGGTTATTTTGCTCGTAGCGTGAGGTAAAAAACACATAAGGGCATCATCAGCCGACATTCCACATCCATTATCAACGATGCGAATTAGTTGCTTGCCGGCCTTTTCTATATACAGGGTAATTTGTGTCGCTTGAGCATCAATCGAATTTTCTATAAGTTCTTTGACTATATTTGCCGGACGCTCGATAACTTCACCAGCGGCAATTTTTTGCGCCTGATCGGGCGAGAGTAACTTAATTTTATTCATGGTGTTAATGGTTACTTGTGTTTACGTTTTTTTTGTTTTTTCTGAAGTGGTTCATAGCCTTCAAGCGATATGACGGTATTTACCGGATTAATAGCAGAACCAGTAAAGAGGACCTCGTCTGTTTGTAGGTCGAGCGTTGCTTGTTCACTTTCAATTTTAATTGGAATTTCTTTGGCCGTTGTTTTTTGTTGTTGAATGATAACATTTCCGGTAAACATGCAGCGGTGCTCATTGAGGTATAATTCAGCTTTATTGGCTTGGGCTTTTCTGTTTTGGTTTATGAGGGTAACATTACCAGAAAGCGTAATCCGTTTAAATTTCTCCATAGGGCTTTGTTTGGCGATAGTTTGCTGCGTTTTTTTTGTACGAGTTTTTTGGGCCGGGACTATTTTTTTTCCAAGCGATTGTCCTTCAAAAACAACCTCGAGCGAATCTGCCGTAATGGTACTTTTGTCGGCAAAGGTAATCACAACGTTTTCATGGTAATTGAAGATGAAAAAATTAGGGTCAGCCTGATCTTTTTGACAGGTTGCTCGATTACTTGTAATGACAATTTTTGACAATGGATTGATCGATGCTTGTGGCATTGCCGCTGTCCAAAGGAGAGCTATATATGTTGCGATGAGTATCGATTTATTCATTAAATTGTCTGCCATATTAAAATGCATAATTCATACTTAAGTGGAATTCTTGTGGCGATTCATGTTTTTTGCGGTCGAGCTTAAAGCCCCAGTCGATTTTGGCGGGCATTGGTTTAACGAGGTTTAATCCAACACCAACGGCATGACGAAGGGTAAAATTATCGCGCGCAATGAAGGATTGTTGTTCCGCCGTCAGGTTTCCTTTTGGCGTATCCCAACCTGCACCAGTGTCATAAAATACATGGCCCTTCATTGAGTAATCGGGAATGATTGGGAAGATAAGCTCGGTGTTAAAGAGCACCGCGTTTCTGCCGCCCAATGGATCACCCGTTCTTTTCCAGGCTGGACCAACGCCGCCCCAGGTAAAGCCGCGAACTGTTGATTGACCGCCCATATGGAATAATTCTTTGTAGGGGATAACTCTTAGGTTGCCAAGTTCACTAATGCGTCCGCCCTTGAGGTGCAAAGCAAGAACAAGGCTATCTTCACCGATCAATGCAGAGTACTGACTGGCCTCAAGTTCTGTTTTGAAGAAGCCAAACTGTCCATTGATAGCCGAAGGTGCCGTTTTTGTGCTTAAGGTAATTTTATAGCCCTTGTTCGGATAAACCTGGTGGTTGCGAGTATCTTTTACCAGATCAACGCCAATCCATTTGAGCGTTCCTGTTTGGAATGAATTTTCTACAATTGGACCGAATATTTCTTTGTCTTGTGGTGAGGCTTTTGGATGGTTGTTTGAAATTTTTTCGATGCCGAGATCAAGAAGGAGTTGTAGTTGCTTGTCGATTTTTGGTAAGGCAAATCCCAAGCGAACATTGGCACCAAGGATTTTTTGGACAGGGGTTGGGGTGACATTGCGCCAGAGGTCGAATTCGTCCCAACGTTTATAGCCATACAAACCACCAGAAACATTACTGTCTAGGATATGGGGATCGAATACGTGTCCTTCAATTCGCTGTAAGCGATGGCGGCTGCCTTGAATCATACCTCCAACGTCATAACCAAGACCAAATAAATTTGTTTTTTCGGCAACAATAGAACCCTTGAGTGTTGCTTTTGGTGAACTTGGTTCGCTGCCATAACTCAGCATGAAGTTTAAGCTTCCGGTTTTTGCTTCTTTAACGTTCATTTCAAGGTCGGCAAGATCATCGGTGACGCGGTGGACTTTCCAATTTACGCCTTCGCGTTCAAAGAAACTGAGATATTCGACGCTTGATTTAGAGTCATTTAATTTTTTAGAGGTGATAAGGTCACCTTCAATAAGACCAAATTGACGTCTAATAACCTTGTCTCGAGTAATCTTGTTGCCGGTGATGTTAATGCGGTTTACATAAAGCTTATTGCCGCGTTCAACGTGGAACGTGACGTCAACTTTGTTCGTTTTTTCGTCAGGTTGTATTTGAGGATAAACGTCTGCATAAATGTATCCTTTTTCGCCCCAAAGTTCTTTGAGTCGGTTTATTGTATGGGTGAGTTTTGATTGCGAAAATGGTTTGCCTTTTTCAAGTGTAATTAAAGGAAGAAGCTCGTCTTGGCCAAAGATTTCGTCGCCTGGTGCGTGGATGCTGCGTACGAAGAATTGTTTTCCTTCTTTAATGTGGAAGGTTATCGCTATTTCTTTTTCTTTGTTCACAAAGTCAACTTTGGCTTTATATACCTTTGCCATAAGGAATCCGTAGTCTCGATACATATATTCAATGCGATGTTTATCAACATCCACCATTTCGTCTTGATAGACGCCGGCATTATCCATAAAGCTTAATAACCAGTTTTCTTTTGAAAAGACGGCATTACGAAGTTTGCGATCGGCAATGTGTTTGTTGCCAACAAAGTAAACACGTGTAACGACCGATTTTGGGCCTTCTTTAACCGTAAAAATAGCAGCGGCTTTTTTAGGGTTTTCTTTGTTAGGAACGATGACGCCGGTAACCGTTACAAGGTGTCGGTTCTCTTCTTTATATTCTTTGGTAACTGCTTGGCAGATGTTGCGGATTGTTTCTTCGTCAATAGTCGTTAGCTTGTCCAGATGAAGCTTTTCTTTAAGTTTGCGCGTTTTATACTTTTTGTTGCCGTTAAATTCAATGCGTTCAAGGAGTTGCTTTTCTTCTACGGTGACATGCAGTATAACCGATGTTTCGTCTATTTTTTCGCCTTCAAGACTTACTTGCCTAAAGTACCCAAGGCTGTGAAGATTCTTGATTGCTTGCGCGCGTTTGCTCATATCGAGTTTTCCGCCAACCTTATAAGGAAGCCGCTTGGCGATAACCTCTTTTTTGATGTGATCGTTCCCGGTGATATTGATTTCTTTGATGGTAAGTTTTGAAAGTGCTTCGTTTTGGTCTTTTATTTCTTTATATGATTGTTCTATTTTTAACAGGCTGTCTGATGGTTGTGTTGCCTGAAGTGATGCTCCAAATGCAATGATTACGGCCGCACCAAAGAGCCAGTGTTTTTTTGTACTGATGTATGTATTACATCGGTTCATTGTAATTCTCCCTGCGCAAGGATATCTGATCTTATGGATAGTACAGGTTTTTAGGATATCGAGTTGAACAAAAAAAGCTATGATTTTTTGCGATGAGGAAGTAACGGATTCGGGTAGTCTTTATTATCTTAAAAACGCCGCAACCAAATCTTTTTGAGCCTGGGCAGGTGAAAGTCCGCGGCATTGAAGGTAAAAAAGTTGTTCTGGATTGAGCTTGCTTATTGTTGCATCGTGGCGGCACTGAACATCATCCGTTTCGACTTCAAGCTTTGGGATGCTTATGGCGCGTGCGCCGGGGCTAAGTAAGAGGTTTTTATTGATCTGCGATGCATTAACTGCATTGCAGCCCTTGTAGACTTTAATTAAGGCGTTGCTTTTGAGCTTTGATTGATCGGTGAGTGCGCCCTTAATAATGAGGGTGCTTGTTGTTTGCGGTGCTTTATGTTCTTGTATGGTGGTAAATGTATAACTTGATGAGCCGGAGCCAAGACAAGAGCAGATAGCGTGAGCTTGGGCATGCTTGCCGAGTAATATAAAATTTAACTCTTTTTCGATCATGCAGTTACTATCGCCTAGCCCTTTGAGGCACGATTTGTCTTGAGTCCCAAGATGGTAGTTAAGTATGCTATTTGAGTGCAGATAAAAACTAATTTTTGTGTGCCAGGCCGATGTTTGGCACGCTGCATTTTCACAACAGCAAAGGTCATCAATTACGGTGACTTCAGCGTTTGGTGCAATGGTAAACGTGAGGGTGAGTTTTGCCGGAATTGCTCCATTGAGGTATTGGCATGAAATGAGGTCTCTAAGGTTGATCGTCGTCGGTGTCGGCGCGTCAAAATAGAGGCCTAGTTCGGTTGGGCAATTGATATGTTCTATGCACTTACTAACCATGATTCTCCATTTCAAGTTCAATAAGGCGGTTCATTTCGACGGCAAATTCCATCGGTAATTCTTTAACAAACGGTTCAATAAATCCGTTGACGATAAAGGAGCGGGCTGTTTGGGCATCAAGGCCACGACTTTGCAGGTAAAATAACTGTTCATCGCCAATGCGGCTAACGGTTGCTTCGTGTCCAACTTCTACGTCATCGTTATTGATGTCCATATATGGGTAAGCGTCTGAGCGTGAGTTGGCGTCCAAAATAAGGTTATTGCACTGGACGAATGATTTACATCCGGTTGCGTGAGCGGCTATTGATACACTACCTCGATAGCTTGTGCGGCCTCCATTACAACTGATTGATTTCGATACTATTTTTGATGTTGTATTTGGTGCTGCGTGATGAACGCGGCCGCCAGAATCTTGGATTTGGCCTTGTGCGCTTGCCATGGCGATAGAAAGGATGTCCGCCTTAGCTCCAGGTTCTTTGAGGATAACGGCCGGATACTTCATGGTTACACCACTGCCAAGGTTGCCGTCTATCCATTCAATAACAGCGTCTTGATAGGCAATTGCTCTTTTTGTGACCAGGTTAAATACATTTTTTGACCAATTTTGAATCGTGTAATAGCGAACGCGCGCGCCTTTTAGGGCTATAATTTCAACGACAGCGCTATGCAAAGAGTTGGTTGGGTACGAAGGTGCGGTGCACCCTTCAACGTAGGTGACAAGGCTTCCCTCGTCGGCGATGATAAGGGTCCGTTCAAATTGGCCCATGCGTTCGGTATTGATACGAAAATATGTTTGTAGTGGGATATTAACTTGGACTCCGGGAGGTACGTAAATGAAAGTGCCACCACTCCACACTGCGGTGTTGAGGGCGGCAAATTTATTGTCACTAGCGGGTACAATAGTACTAAAGTATTTTTGTACAAGGTCCGGATGTTTTTTAACGGCTTGATCAGTGTTTAAAAAAATGACGCCTTGATTTTCCCATTCGTCTTTAAGGTTATGGTAAACCATTTCTGACTCATATTGGGCTCCGAGGCCGGCAAGGTATTTGTGTTCGGCTTCTGGCACACCAAGACGATCAAACGTGTCTTTAATTTTTTGTGGGACATTTTCCCATAGCTTTTGTTCTTGTTTTACCGGTTTGATGTAATAAAAAATATCTGAGAGATCGAGTTTTGAAAGATCAGGCCCCCACGATGGAAGGTCTTTTTTAAAAAAGATATCAAGGGCTTGTAGGCGGCGATCAAGCATCCACAATGGTTCTTGTTTTTGAGCAGAAATTGTACAAACAAGTTCTTCGCTCAAACCTTGAGTTGCTTTGAATTCATAACATTCTTGATCAACAATTTGTTTATTCATACATAGTGTTTTAAAAGGCCCCAAGTTTTCTGCGTGAAAACATTAGGGCTTGGCATAACCTTCATTTAAAATTTTGCCTTTTAAATTCAACTATTATCAGTATATCGCCAATCAAAGAATTTAAAAGAAGAAGCCTGAAAATGACCATTTCGGCACTTTCAGGCTTAAAATATTAAAAAAAGAGGCTTTTAGTCTTTAAAAACAAGGGATTTCGGATCTATCGTTTTGGAATAATAGGGAAGGTGGGGTTGATTCACTTCGTGACATCCACGGTTCTCTTTCAAGGTCTTCATTTTGGAGACTAAATCTCTTGGACGAATAGGATTTTTTGATATTGGTTTTGCGAGATGACGTTGCTTGGACCTGGGGTATTATTTGTTGTTTCACATAAGCTTGAATTGTTGAAAAAACAAATTCCTTGAGAGCTTCTTCTGTTGCCAGGGCACTATCATAAGTTAGGCGAATGAGGTAGTCATCGATTTTTTCGTTAAAGAAATCATCACCAGCTTGTATCATCTTTCCCTTTACCGGCGCAGGAGCAGATAAAAGATCTTGTATCGCTGGAACAAGAAATTCATCATGAAAAAGTGACATGATTTTGTCTGCCAGTTGGTCGCTGTCCATAAAAGCTGATCGAGTTATGGCATCAATGCGACATTTAATTTGGTGGTATTCAATCGGATAAGCAACGTCTAGCTGATCGATTATTATTTTCAAAGGGTTGGGAAACAGTGCGTCAGCGTGATTTGTTGCTAAAAGAAAGAGCAATAACACATTTTTTTTCATGGAGTCCTCACTACGCTTAATGCCGAAAACTTTCCCCTTTTGAATGTCTCTTTTAGAAGGTTATCATATTGTGAAGTATTTATGAAGTGATTGGCAGATTTGGTCTATGGGTGATGGGTTTGAGCCATTTTTAGTTTTTATTTGATTGGCGTGTATGAAAAATAAGCACTGAGATGGCGGCCGGGGTCATGCCCGGAATCAGTTGCGCCTGGGCAATGGTTTTTGGTTGATGAAGCTTGAGTTTGTTTTGCAACTCTTTTGATAGTCCTGATATTGTTGCGTAGTCGAGAAATGTTGGGAGTTCCATGTTGTTGTAGCGTTGTGCTTTTTCTACCTCAAGGTGTTCCTTTGCCAAATACCCTTCGTAGCGAATTTCTGCATGAATGCAGAGCAGGGCGCGGCTTGAAATTGGACCAATGAGGTTGCGGCATTGGTTTTGAATATCCTGTGAAAAATCGATTGAAAAAAACAGTTTAAATAATTCGGTATTTTTCTTTTTCAGGAGAAGCTCAACCGTTGTTTGTATAATTTTTTTTTCTTGCTCGAATTTTGCATAAAAATCGCTTGAGACTAATCCGAGGGTGTGAGCGTGGGGCGTAAGTCTAATAAAAACATTATCTTGCCGTAAAAGTAATCTGCGTTCGGCGCGCGAGGTAAACATACGATAGGGTTCTTCGGTACCCAAGGTAACAAGGTCATCGATCATAACGCCGATATAGCTTTCAGAGCGAGAGAGGGTAAAGGGTTGCTTGCCCGAGTGTTTAAGGTGGGCATTGATACCGGCGACAAGTCCTTGGCCTGCAGCCTCTTCATATCCGGTTGTTCCATTTATTTGGCCGGCTAAATAAAGACCATCAACGGCTTTGGCCTCGAGGGTATGCGTTAAATTGTTGGGTTGAAACGCATCGTATTCTATTGCGTAACCACACTTGCTAATAATCGCATTTTCAAAGCCATTAATGCTGCGAATATAGGCATACTGAACGTCGAGTGGCAATGAAGTAGAGAGGCCCGCTGGATAAACGTCTGGACTATTGGCGCCTTCCGGTTCGATAAAGACATGGTGGCCGGTACGCTCAGGATATCGACCTATTTTGTCTTCAATTGATGGGCAGTAGCGTGGTCCGACGCCCTTTATGTTTCCACTGTATAAGGCCGATAAATGTAAATTCTTACTGATAATTTCGTGTGTTTTTTCGTTGGTGTGTGTTCCGTAACAAGGAGTATGTTCAGTGACTTTTATATGGTCAAATTCATAAAGGTAATCCAGAGGATCACTTTGTTGTTGAGTGAATTTTGAGTAATCAAGGCTTGAGGCAAGCAGGCGTGGCGGGGTTCCGGTCTTAAGGCGCATAATAGGAATTTCCATGGCATCGGAGAGTGATTGTGATAAATGTGGCACCGAGGCTTCGGCTCTGCGACCGGCAGGATAGCGCGTACGACCTATATGGATTACGCCATTTAAGAATGTTCCGGCGGTGATGACAACGCATGGCGCATGATAGATTTGGCCATCGGCGGCAATAACGCCAGCGACCGATTTGCGCCCATTAATTGTTGCGGTTTGCAGCTGCGTAACCATATTCGAAACTATAGTTAAATTTTGTGTCGCGTTAAGGCACTCAAGAGCTAATGCGCTATATGCATATTTATCGATTTGTAGCCGCAATCCTTGGACCGCTGGGCCTTTACTTGTATTGAGCATGCGTGCTTGGAGGTAGGTGTGCGTAGCAAGTTGTGGCATGAGACCACCGAGAGCGCTGACCTCAAAAACAATGTGTCCTTTGCCAAGTCCACCGATGGAGGGGTTGCATGGCATAGTGGCTACCATTTTTTGCTCAAGGGTAATAAGGAGGGTGTTAGACCCCATTTTTGCGGCAGCATAAGCGGCTTCAACGCCGGCATGCCCGCCGCCAACGACTATGACATCAAAAATGTTTTTTTTCATGCGATTAATTCAATTGAAATCCAAGTTCTTCGATTTGTTCAATAAGGCTTGGCCCGCCCGTTTGGATAATTTTTCCTGCTTGCATAATATGGACATTGGTTGGGACCAAAAAATCAAAGATGCGTGGATTATGGGTGATGATAATAAGGCTCATGATTGGGTTTGCGGCTTTTATTGATTTTAGTGTTGAGCAAACGATTTTGAGAGCGTCAACATCCAAACCGGAGTCAATTTCATCAAGAATTGCAATTTTTGGTTTAAGGACGGCAAGTTGCAGCATTTCTGCCTTCTTTTTTTCACCACCAGAAAAGCCGACATTAACGTGGCGCTCGGTGTCTTTGGTTGTCATACCAAGAAGTTCAAGTTGTGCTTCAAGGTGTTGGGAAAATGCTTTTGGACTGAGGTGTTCTGGCGTGTCGCGATACAATGCGTTATAAGCTTGGCGCAAAAAATCGCGGAAAGTTATGCCTTCAATTTCCATTGGACTTTGTGTTGCCAAAAACAAACCGAGCTTTGCTCGTTTATCAGGGCTTAATGGTACAATGTCGGTATCAAAACAGGTCATCGTTCCTGATTGGACTATATAACGAGGATGACCCATAAGAGTGTATGCTAACGAACTTTTGCCTGAGCCATTTGGACCCATGAGCGCATGAATCTGTCCGCTATTGACCTCAAGGCTAACACCATGAAGAATGGGCTTTTTTTCAACAGAAACAACAAGGTTTTTTATGGATAATGCATTGATCACGAAATGTCCTATAGTTTTAAATGCCAACTTGTCATCCTGAACTTGCTTCAGGATCCATCATATCAATAAATTATTATGCCCTATCAATCTATTAGCCATTATAAAGGCTTCCAGATTAAGTTGCAACTCCCGCTTCTTTTAGTATTTTCTTGTCTAGGTGCAAATACATACTGACGGTCGGCTGATTTTTGAGAAGATCTGCTTTGCGTTCAATGATAATACATTGCTGATTGATGAAATTTGTTAAAATATGAGCAAATGCACGAAATGCTTCTTGGGTTGAGGATTCCTTAATAATGGCAGCGAATAAAGACGACAACCCAAGACTCCGAAGCGTCAAGGCGTCTTTTAGGATTTCTCGCCCGGCTTTTCCATTACTTATCCCAATAATTTCGATTTTGGTGTTGAAAGCCTCTGCGTAGTGTGGTTCGTATTCAAATTCTTGAACAATCATATCGCCCCTTGGCTCGGTATCCAAAAAAATAAGCCTTCCTGTTGTGTCAAAATAAATATTCGAGTCCTCGTGGTCTTTTGGTGATTCTTTACTGACATAAAATTTTGTATCGCAATACTGAATCAATTGAATCGTGTTAATAAATTCGGTGAGCATTTGCGGCGTGAGGTCGTTTATATCTTTGTCATAATCGATAGAAACTTTTTCGGAAATAACAAGATAGTTATCATCAATAAGCTCTGGGCCGGCGCCCGGAATATGATACAAGTATTTGCGGGGCGCTCCAATAGTTTCAAATCCAAGGTGGTTAATTTTTTTTGCTACCCAGGCGCGTGCAATATTTCTCGTGAGTTGGGTTGTTGGCTTTATGGCCTTTAAGACAAAAGGCATTTTGTCTGGAAAAAATGCGATACAGGTGTCTCCGCTGCCGGCCGATCTTTTAATGTCAAACCCAGCAAGTCTGAGGGTATGTTCAAATTTTAGGACATCTTTTATGGTTTCAGCATTTATGTGATGAACATGAAAAAAATGGTCCAGAAACTCTTTTTCTTTTGGATAAGCGGTTTTAAATAAATCGCTTCGATCGAGTTCTATCCACGAGCGTTCGTTTAAAAAGTTTTCTGCATAAATTTTTTCTGTAAGGGGATGGGAAAGAAACAAAAATACAAAAATGATCGGGAAGAACCTAAAAGTCGCAATTTTTGCAGCATTCTTTTTTGCTGCAAAAATTGCGACTTTATGAAAGCTTACTGCGTTATTTGTCATCGCCGAGGCTGTTACCAATAAGTCCACCAGCGACACCACCAATAAGACCACCAGCTAGACCACCACCAGCACCACCAGCGGCTGAACCAATTAGTACACCAGAACCAGCACCGATTGCGGCACCGCCAATAGTTTTTTCTTGTTTTGTGCAACCAGATAGCAAGGCAAGCGTGCTTATAGCAGCAACTAAGCCGAAAAATCTTATAGATTTGTTCATCGATTCTCCTTTGTGATTTAGAAATAAACACTTCTACACAATCGCTATTATTACTCTATCTGAAATTAACGAGGAGCAGAAGCATTTAGTTCATTTGCGCTTTTTATCGGCTACTTAGGAGAATGTGATCTTTGCAGTAAGGGCAATATTTGTAGCCAGATTGTGGGCTATAGGCGACCTTACATTCTTTGCAGAATTTTTCATGAATTAATCCTGATCCGCACACGGCACAACTATGGGCGCCAACGAGCTCGCAGCGGCGTCCGCAATTGGAACACCATTTAATGAGATTTTGGCGGAGCCGATTGTTTTCTTCATGGAGGTATTCAACTTCGCGGCGGCGTTCATTTTTGACATGTGTTTCGATTTCATCTTCTTCATCAGAAGCTTTGCCGATGGTGTTGCCAACAAGTCCGCCGAGCAATCCGCCAATTAAGAGGCCGGCCGTTTTATTGTGTGATCCAGCAACTGCGTGGCCGATGAGGCCGCCGCCCGCAGCGCCGAGCGCAGAACCAGCCGTTTCATTTTTACCGCAGCCTGGAAGAAGCGAGATAATGGCAAGGACTAAGAGGCCAAATAATGGTGACTTTTGAGTTTTGTTCATGTTTTCCTTAATATGTTTCAATTGCCGCTTTGTTTATCCATCCAATGGTTCCGCTTACCTTAACCTTATAAAAACCGTCCGAAGAACCCTTGATGAGGACTTGTGTCGTTTCTGGTAGTGCGGTAAGTATTTGATATGTTTTGCCCGGACCAGAGGTCAAATCTGTTTCTTTTGTGACCACGATTCCATGTTCACGGTATTCAAAATTATAGCGGACGGCCAAAAGCATGCCGCACAAAAGATTGGCGGCAAAGAGTAATATGATAATTGCCTTTTTGCGTCTTTGGTAGAGATAGCGTAGGCATAAAAATGAGATTGCCCACATAAGCAAAAAGAAGAGTTGCAGCAAGAAAAGTGGTGTTGCTCTAACGAATGATGTAATTGTACTTTTAAGATCGTCTACATTGTATTTCATGCGTTCGAGAGGAGAGTCTAGATCTCCGGCTGGTTTTTTGTGATGTTTTTTAACCATAGAAATATTGTGCAATAATTCGGCTCGGTTAAAAAGGCCCCAATTTTTTTCAGCGCGGCGCCAGTGAACAAGCGCATAGCCTTGGTGTCCGAGCTTGTAAGCGCAGTTACCTAAATTGTAATGAACATGCGATCCTTTGTTGGGGATTGCTTGATAAAGGTCTTGGGCCTGCTGGTATTTGCCTTCTTTGTATAAGTCGTTGGCCTTAAAAAACATTTCTTGGTAGTTGGTCGCATTGGCCATAAGCGGGAGACAGGCGAGGGCCGCAAAAATGAGGGTGAGGAATTTAGCATGTTTCATCATTAAACCTTTCTACTTACTGAGTAATAATAGCCAATAAGAACCTTTTTTAAAGAGTTCTTCGTGGTCAACCGTTGGTTGCGTTGAATTTGAAACAAAATGGCAACCAGCGCATTCATTAAGAAAATCAAAAAAATGATTAATCTTTGTTTCTTCCCATTGATTTTTAGACAAATATTCTTGAAGCCAATCATGGGTAATTGCTTCAATTTCAACATTACACTTAATAGCCAAGAATTTTACAAAGAATTGATAGAGTTTATCGACTTGTTTATGGTGTTGCAAGGCAGAAAATTCATTGTTGAGGAGGGCTAGCTTTTTTTTGTATAGACGATTTTTAAATAACTGAGGAAAAATCATTGTTTTTATCGTTAAGATAAAGAGATTTCCAAAAATAACAGCGGCGATAAGAAGTAATAGCAAAAACAAGAAAAAGAAATTAAGGCCACCATTTGTTCGGAGCATAATGGGACCATCTTCTTGGATAAAGCTTATGTCCTGTTTTTTCTTTTTTTCTGGTTGAGGTTGTGCTATTGCCGGATCTTCTTCGATATCTTCAGTTGTTTTTACGTGATTGATTTTAGATTGCAATGTCTGAGGAGCTGGGGTTAGATGGACCGAAATAGGCGGCGTTTTGATGGTTCTCGTTGCTTTACTTACTGTGTCAAAATAAGTGAATTCTTGTGACGGTATTTCCGCATCACCTTCTTGGGCAATTTGAATAACATATTCAAATGTTTTTTTTCCACCATGGTAGTCAGAAGCAAGGTCTTCTTTTATTGTTGACTTTGAATCATATGCCTTCATAAATGCAGGCAAGATAAGCTTTGGGGTAACGATTTGATCAAGATTTCCTTGGCCTGTAACTTCAAGCTTAAGGGTTAAAGCTTCATTAACATGAGCTTCTTTTTTGTTAATATGTGCGGTAAATGAATTAAACTCACCAACACCCTCAATTTGCCCTTGATTTTCTGGCAATGGATTGATCGTTAATGGAAGGGCGTTTGATAGGGTTGTTTTTTGTTCAATTCGTGCCTGGTCAAAAAAGCCGGCGAAAAAAGCATCCTCAAAAAGCCCTTGATGTCGTGATTTTTGTTTGACTGGTACAGCAAAAGCCACCTTGACTGGCTCAATGCTTTTTGTTCCCTGTTCAGATGGAATAATGACGTAACTTTTTTCAATGACATTATATTGGGCGCCATTGAACGTTTCTTGGCGGCGGCTAACGTTTTGAATTTCTTTGACAATGAACCCTGGAAACTTCGGTGGTTCCATGGATACCTGGAGTATTTGGCCGCGCGAGAGCACCGTTACTTTTGCCGTGATTGGTTCGCCAATAAGCGCCGTTTTTTTGTTGGCGGTTAGGCGGCAAAGCACGGCTGCGTTATCGGTTGCCTGGGGCACTGAGGCTTGTGGTTGTTCTGCTGCTTTTGTAGCTTTAAGTTCAAGGATATTCGAGTTAAATGTTTCGCTACCTTGCCTAAGGTGGGCTGGCCCTAGTTTAATTTCGCCTTCTGCGAGTGCATGAAGTTGGAAAATATACGCCGTTTGTGAAGAATAATTGCCGTTGACCATTTCGACGTTTGTGCTTCGGCTTGAACCCACAATTTTTACTTGGTCGGTTGTTTCTAGTTCTAAGGTTCCTGTATTACGGTCCCCGTCTGTAATAGATACTGTAACCTCAAAAGGAGTTCCAACCGATACCGTTTGTGCTCCTGCTCTGCCTTGACCGTTGTTGGTAATTTCTAGCTTGAGCTGAGTTGCCGACAATGATGAAAAGAGGAGCATAACGAATACAATAAAATAATTTACGCGAAGTAATCTCATGAAAAAGTCCTTATCCATTTTTTACCACGGACGCTGATTTGATTCGCGTGGTTTTTCGTTTTCTTTTAATTTTTTTGCGATTAATTCTTTTTGGAGCTTAGATTCGTCTTGTTGGAGGTTTTCAAGGAGTGCCCGCATGCCTCGTTGCTCAATGTTTTCTGGTTTTGGGCTTTGTTTTTCTTCCTGAGGGTTTGACTCCTGTTTATCTTTATTGCCTGAGGGATCTTCTTTTTGGTCTGTTGGCTCAGGTTTTGTTTTGTCGCTCTTCTTTTCCCCTTGATTGTCTTTTTGCTGCTCTGATTTGTCAGCCGAATCCTGATTTTGCTTATCCTGGTTGTTTTGATTGTTCTCGTTTTTCTGGTCTTTTTTGTCTGGTTGCTGTTGTTTTTTCTTTGCAAGTTTTTCTAGCAAATCTTTTGCAGCTTTTTGATTTGATTTTGTTGGCTCATGCTGTTTATCGAGCAATAACACGTTATCGTATTTCTTTATAGCTAGACTTGTTTTTGCCGCCGCCAAATCAAGCGTTTCTGGTTCAGTTTTAGCATTTTCCCAATTGGTAGGAAGTGTTGCCAATGCATCTCTATAAAAACTATTCCCAAGATTAAAATAGCAGCGCTGTTTGAGTTCTGGCGTTGTTGCCGCCACAAGCGCGCGATCAAAATTTGTTTCTGCTTGGCCAAACCTGCCTGCTTTGTAGAGAGCCACCCCAAGATTGTAGTTGATATATGGGTCTTCCGGTTCGTCAGCCTGACGTTTTTGTAAATCCTGGGTGATTTGCTCAAGTGTTGGTTCGCGGTGCTCTGACCACCACCATGCGTTTAATGGACTAGTTGTTGCGATTATAGCAATTAGGCTACAACGTATAATGGTTTTTTTCATGTTTATTCCTTTTTTTAGAGTAACCATTCAATTGTTAAAAGAACCCATGCAATACCAAGAAACCATGGATAATGGTCTTCGAATAAGGATAATTTTTTTTCGGTAAGCTTTTCTTTTTCCATTTTTTTTATGATTGAAACCAATTGGTCAAGATCGGTATCTTCGTAACCGGCTGTAAGGTATGAACCATTAAGCGTTGTGCATATTGAAGCCAAAAGCTTTTCGTTAAGGGCTGAGATAACAACTGAACCTTGAGCGTCTGTTATATGACCTGCTTGGTTACCCATTGCGTCAATAATAGGTATTGGTGCTCCTTGTGATGAGCCAATACCAAGCGCAAAAAGCTTAATATTTTGTTCCGATGCTTGGGTTTTTATGGCCTCAAGATTGAGTGAAAAATCTTCACCATCGGTTAGCAGGATGACGTTTTTATTTTTTCTTTCTTTGGCGGCGCTAAATACCAGCATTGCTTTTGTAAGGGCGTTATCAATAGCGGTAGTGCCTGATGAAATTGTTTCAGCGTCAAGATGATCAAGGAACATAAGAAATGTTGGGTGGTCGACCGTTAATGGGCATTGGACAAAGGCCGATCCTGAAAAGGCAATAAGTCCAACGCGCTCAAAGCTTAACTTAGAAAGGAGGGTTCTTATTTTGAGCTTGGCAAAGTCAAGGCGATTTGGCTTAAGGTCTTGCGCCAGCATGCTACGAGAAACATCGAGCAATATGAGCAGGTCGCGGCCTTCTTGGATAACCTGTTCGTCGCGTTTGCCCCATTGAGGTTGCAACAATGCTAGAAAGATTATAAAAATAGCGCTGCAAAGTAAGGTAACTTTCATAAATTCTTTTGTGGGTGAAAAATGCTTAAAGATAGCATTTCGGTGGTCTGGATGTACGAGGATGGCCGCGCTTTTTTTGACACGTATATAATTTTTAATGGCCAAGACGGCGAATAATACAAAGAGCGGTAAATAGAACATGTTATCTATCGAGGCCCAATGTATTCCAAATAATTCTGTCATGTCATACCCCTCGCCAGATAAATAATCTGAGTATAAGTTCAAGAGCTAAGATGCCAAGCACAAGCCAAATGAAGGTTAAGAACGCTTCATAATAACGATGAAAAAGGGTGGTTTGGCGTTCTGTTTTTTCGAGTTTGTCGATGGTGTTATAGGCGGCTCTCATCTCCCTTGGGCTATTTGCCTTGAGAAACATGCCACCAGTTTCGGTCGCTATTTTTTTTAGTAGGGCGACGTTAACCGAGTAAGGGACCTGTTGGGTGCCAAAAAATTGATGGGTAAAATAGCCACCTTTTTCGTTACCAATCCCAATGGTATAAACCTTAATGCCAAATTGTTTTGCAAGGGCGATGGCAACTTCGGGTTCAACCTTTTCTGGCGGTGTTGGTTCGCCATCGGTGAGCAGGACGATAATTTTACTTTTTGCTTTAGAGGTACGTAAGCGATTTACGGCAGTTGCTAATCCGGTGCCAAGCCAGGTTCCTTGTTGATTAATCTCTCCAATTTCAAGTGAGCCGACGATTTCCTTAAGAATGCTTTTATCAAGCGTAAGGGGACATCGCGATATTACCTCACGACCAAAGATGACAATACCTATTGGGTCATCAATACGTTTTTCGATAAACCGTATCGCCTCCTGTTTGGCCACTTCTATACGTGATCTGCGGTCATTTAAGTCATCAAAAACGTTCATGCTATCTGACACGTCAATGGCTAAAACGATATCGATACCATCAATATTGACCCGCGAGTGTTCATCGATCCATACCGGGCGAGCAACGAGAAATATGAGGCCGAGCATTGCGGCAAGACGGAGGAGGAATAGTATTTTTTTGTGATAGCGGCGGTGTGTATGTTTGTGTTTGGCCAATTCCTTGCTGAGCGGATAAACGTAATAGGGGGTTTTGTGAAAAAATATGCGATAAATGGCAGCAAGTAGTGTTATTGGTACGAGTATGTAGACGATTTGAATATACATAAAATTTAGTATCATGCGCCCCCCGCTATTTGTTGCGAGATAATTCTTCTAGCTCATTAACAAACCATGTGTGAACTCGTTTTGCAAATTCTTGCCGAGTTTCGGCACCAGTATAACACATTGGTTTGCCAATGCTAAGAGCCACCTTGTTTGCCGATGAGTGGATGACTTTGCTATCTTTAGAAAAGACCGTATTTAGGCCATAAACTACCACGGGAATAACTGGCCGATCGAGTTCTTGGGCCATGACAGCAAAGCCGGAAAAAAAACGATGAATTGTTCCGTCGTTATGGCGCATTCCCTCAGGGAAAATAAGCACATGGTTTTGGCGTCCGGCCGTTCGGTCGAGCGCTTGAGTAATAGAATTTGTGCTTGATGCCGTGCTTTCTCTTTTAACCAGTATATGCATTCGGCGCAATACAAAGCCAAAAATGGGGATTTTAGCATATGATGCCTTGCTAAACCAAAGATGAGGCCTTGGGCCGATAAGCATTTGAACCAATGGGATATCAATAGCGGAACTATGATTACAAGCAATAATTGATGGTTTGGCTAGGTACTCTAGAAGGTTCTTCTTACCCTTGATGTCAAATTTGATAAATGTTGCTTTGACCATGAGTATTGAACCGATGTACGAACCAATATAATACAAACGATTTGAAAAACGATATCTTACCGGCAAAAGCGCACAAGGGATTCCGATTAACGTTATAAGCGGAGCAACAATTGCCCAGATGGTAAAGGTAATAGCGGTTTTGATGATATCGGCAACTAGGCGAGCTTTCATTGTGGTGGTTGTTCTTCTTGAAGCTTATCAAGGCAGCTATTTGAATAAGCGAGCCCCTTTTTTTGATCATAAAAAACAAACACAAGGCTGGTCCATAGATATTTGATAAAGAATATCGAATATCTAAAGGCGAGAAATTTGAAAACGGTAATTTGAGTTGGAGAAAATTTCACCAGTTGTTCGGTTCGAGTTATAAGAATAGCCGAATCATAACCATTTATTTTTGAGGTATCCAAGAAAAGAGCCATAAGGCCTGCATCAAAGCACCAAAGTATAACGAGAAAAAAGGCAAATATCGGAAGATTATAGATAAAGCAGTTGACCGCTTTTTCAATTGAAAAAAAGGCATCCTTAATTGTTACCGGCGAATCAAGCCAATAAAAAGTAATAAGAAGTTTTGCCATTGCGTGGCAAGCGATAAATGCCCAGTGAAATTGAGGCATTTTGATAATGCCAAAGGCTATAAGTAAGGCCATACCAACCAAAAGCAATAAATAAAAGAAGAGTAAAAGTTGTAAATATGCAAAAAATGTTTGCCTAAGATAAATCAACGGTTCGGTATTTTCCTTTTTGCGTATAAAAAGCAGGGTTGCCGTTGAAAAAACAAACCAATTAACCTCGATGAGCAAGATAACGAGAATCATGAATAGTGAAACATTAAGCGGTGTTGTGGGTACCGTAATATGAAGGATTTTAAAAACCACATTGCCAAAAATCATGAACAAAATCGCATCGGCAACCAATAGGATGCCAAAGCGGCTGAGAACTGTCTTGAGTGCCCTTACATAACGTTTTGCCGATGTTACCAAAAGCGCCTTAAGCTTTAATGGTGTAAAAAAGAGGAATGACTGTAGCCAATGGTCTAAAATAATTTTCATAGGTACTCGTTATGCAAAAAATAAGTTTGGGTGAGCGTGTTTTACTTTTATATACAGCGTAGCATAGCAGGAGCAGGTAAAAAGCCCAAAAATAAGTGTTTGTAGCAAAAAGACACTTAAGACGATGCCTACGATCAGTATTTGTGAAGTAATTACCGAAATAAGGAGAAGCGCAATTCCATATAACAAATAGAGCAAAGCGAAGTTAAACAAGCTAAATACTAAAAAAAGTGGGAGAAAATGAACAAAGAGCAATAACCCCTTTTTAAGTATCTGTAAGATTTTGGCGTTTTCAAAATCAAGGAATGTATAGCCAGCAATGATTGGAAGCGAAAGCAGTCCATAGGTGAGCGAGCCGGTAAGCCAAGCGGTAACGGGGCTTGATGAAAATAATGTTGGAATAAGAAATAAAGGAGTTACGCAAAAGGTTGCAAGCGATTGTGCCACGACAAAGAAAAAGATCTTTGAAAAATGATTAACATAGTAAGAACTGTTTTTTGCCTCAACCGATGCTCGGGTTGATAGGTAATAGGTAAAATTGATAATGGTGCCGATAATTCCGGACACAAACACGATGCTCGATATTGCCCAAAATAGGCTCGAAAAAATTGGTGCATTATAGGGTAATGTTAGCGATGTAGCTTTTGCTAGGATGGCAGGATCAAACAAGGGGTGGGGGGTAATAACAACCTTAAATAGCAAGGGAAGCGTGAGTAACGCAAGCCATAATGCCCAAAGCCACCAAAAATGTTTTACGGTGAGCTTGAGCGCTCGTCTAAAGTTGTTAAGGCTTGCGAGCAATAAAAGTCTTAACTCTTTCCATGCAAGAAGCGATAGGGAATCTTTCCAGGTTACTGAAATGTCTTCAAACCTCATGTGTCCTCATAAATAGCTTTGGGTTACTCTCATCAGACTGCCATTGTCGCATTTAACATAATAGCTCGGTTAATGTAACGCAAGAGAATGAAAAAGAAAAGCGTTTTGGATGCGGTTCTTTTGATTTTAAGCATATCGCGTGAAAACACTTCTTTATTTACTAAGTCCATTAATTAAGTCATTTATGCCGACAAAAGAAATAGGCAGGTCATTATAACGTCTTGTCATTGGCTGGTCGATATTGGTTGCGACCACAAAGTTTTCTCCTTGTGGATAATGCTGCCGAAAAGCTTCAAAGTTTTTCGCAAGAGCGGCTAAGGTTGAATCATCTTGGTGTGTTAAAAATTTGCATTCTATTGCCGTGATTGAATTGTTTTTTTTGTTTCGAATGACAAAGTCAATTTCATGGCCACTTTTGTCGCGCCAGTAATTTATTGAGCGTGACTGAAGGCGTCCATGCATTTCGTTGAGCACGCAGTGTTCCCACATAAAACCTAAATCTTCTGCCCGTAATTCGGTTCTTCCTTTTGCATGGCATATAAATCCGGTATCAAATCCATATACTTTTGGCGCAGTAACAATTTCTGTTGGTTTGTGCGTAGAAAATGGTCGGATTATATGTACTACAAATGTTTCTTCAAGAACGGTAAGGTAATTGGCTATAGTTGGACGACTTACCTCGCAAGGCGCGGTATATCGAGTTGCCTCAAATAGTCCGCCGCTATTTGCCATCAATAATTCGGTAAATTTTTGAAAAGCTGATCGTTTTCCTACGCTAAAGATATCTTGAATGTCCTTTGCCCAGAAGGCATCAACCCATTCCTGAAAATATCTTTCAGGCAATTCTTTTGCAGCAAAAAAAGATGGAAGGCCTCCAAATAAAAATCTATGGCGAATGTCGGTATTCCCAAATAATTCCAAATCTTGTAAAAGCATTGGGGGGAGCCAAATTTCAATTTTGCGGCCGGTTAACGTATCTTTGAATTTTGCACTAGCGCCTAATGTTGAAGAACCGGTGGCGATAATTTTTACCGAGGGATAATGATCGGCAGCTAATTTTAAAAGCTCGGATGGATTATCAAGGCGATGAATTTCATCGAGCGCAATATATTTATTCTGTTTGCTTTCTAAAAAACCCTCTGGATCAGAAAATAATTGGCGTGTTCTTGGGCTTTCGCAATCAAAGTATTCAATGTTTTCCATGCTTTTACAAAGACTTGTTTTTCCTACTCTTCTTATACCCATAAGCCATATTACATTTCGCTCAGACCAGGCTTCTTGAATCATTTTTTGCCAAAATAAACGCTTAATAAGCATATAAAACTCCTTAATCCTTAAAACTCTATGTGTAAAGACAATTTAGCACATAGAGACTCTAAGTGTAAAGATGTGTTTACATTTAGAGTCGAAAAGCGCTATGTTGCGTTATTTTATTTACTACTTGCAATACCCCCCCCCTCTTTGTGATAAGGTAAAATAATGGATGGAAATGTTTTGTGGCGAGCGCCGCGTCTTGTCATCCGAAAATTAATCTAAAGGGAAGGGTTTGCGATGAAGAATAGAATTAGTTTAGCCGTTGTGTTATTGGCTGCTTTTGTTGGGGGCGCGCGTGGTGACGTAACGCTTATACTTCCGGAAGGTTACACAACGCAAAACGATCAGATTGGGTTTTGTAATGATGCACAATGTACGAGTCAGGGTTTTTTTTATGATTACAAAACCGATGGAAATAAAAGAATTGTTCCATTGCATGGGCGTAAACGCCTTCAAATAAAGTTAATGGAGCCTGACCGTGTTGGTTATCTAATATGGGAAAGCGACGTTATTGATGGTCAAGCATACATAATAACGAAAGAAAATGCGAAGAGGAACGTAACGAAAGCTGAGGTCGAAGCTGAAAGAGCAAAATTCGAAGCTGAAAGAGCAAAAATCGAAGCTGAGAGGAAAGCAATAGCCGATGCTTCGATTAATAGGGAGATAAGCCGTTTAGAGACCATCTTAAACGAGCGCTTAGCATTATTAGCAGGCTCAATGACATCTTTACAGAAAGAACGATTAACCCGATTTGATTTGCAAAAAGCGCAGATAAATGAGGCGATGGTTAAGCGCCAAAAACAATTTCCTGGTAGCGATTTCTGGCAGCTTGAAATGGAAATTGCAAGGATTAACCGTTTGATTATTAGCTTATATGGTGACAGCGTCCTTAGTAATACGTATCAGAAGATTGAAGGACTTAAACAACAACTTCTTCGCGTGCAAAACAGAAGACGATAATAGCAACGTATCTCGAAGCTTCAATAGAAAAAAGAGCCGCCGAAAAACGGGCGGCTCTTTTGTTTTTAAAAAAGGTAGAGGAGAAAAATTATGGCACTAAAATTTACAAAATCAGCTTTTGGATAGCTTGTGCCATTTCCTGATTATCTTTACTTATTACTTTGGCAACGACATATAAAGGGTATGAATGAACTTTTTGGTATTCAGAATAATTTTGCGCCGAAAAGCGAATACCGTAAGGGGATCGAGCGTGCGATTCTAGAAAAAAGTGTAAGCTTCGTAGCGTTGATCCGTGGCCACTTTTTACTTCAATAGGAATAATGTTTTCTTGATCTTGTAAAAGATAATCAATTTCAGCGGTACTATTTTTAGCTGCGCGTTGCCAGTAATAAAGTTGTGCTCTTTTGCGTGGATCAGCATACGCCAAGATTTCTTGCCCTACAAAGGCCTCAACGATGGCTCCTTTATTGGTAAATGCCTCTAAGGGTTGCAGAATCCACGATCCCGTTTCTAACCCCAAAACTTTTTGGCTTATAGCAACATCCATTAACATTGCCTTATAGCAATCCAAATCAACCTCGGCGCCTAATGGAATGCCCTGAGCAGCCGTATGAAAAATTTTATGAACAACTCCCGCAGTTTTCAGTAAATCAAGCGCTGGTGCTAATTCACGCTTTCGGTAATCACCTTCAATAACCGTATATTTAAATTTCCCCCCAAGTTGGTGTGGTATACTGCCAAAGACGCGTTCAACGTGATCAATTTGTGATGTTCTTGCGTACTTGCCAAAATCTTGTTGATAAGTGTCAATGATATCCTGGTGCACCATGAGGCATTCGTTGATGTTGCTAGTTGTCACCCATCGATTGACCGCCTCAGGCATGCCACCAACGGCTAAGTATTTACCAACCATATCCAATAAAATTGCATGAACTCCTGAGCTGTAAACAATGTTTTCTTTTTCCAGCAATTGCTCAACAACATTAGCATTCCCCGTTGCAGCCAAAAATTCCATAAATGATAATGGGTACATGTATATCGATCGAACCCTACCGACTGGAATGCCGATTTTTTCGATAGCAAAATCCAATAACGATCCAGCTGCGATAACATGAAGCTCTGGCATTTCTTCGTAGAAGTAGCGGAGTGCCGTAATAGCTCTAGGCGCATTTTGAATCTCATCAAAAAAAAGCAACGTTGATCCTGGAATGATTTTTTTGTCGTCTATTGCAAAAATGTCTTGGATTATGCGCTTAGGGTCTAAACTTTTATCATTATCAAAGATGGCGAGCATGCGTTGATCTCGCTCAAAGTTGATTTCTACAAAATGATCAAATTTTTTTCCAAGCTCTCGCGCAGCGTGAGTTTTACCAACTTGTCGAGCACCCCTCAATAAGAGTGGCTTTTTGTCCGAATCGGTCTTCCATTGAGTAAGATAAGCATCTACTATTCTTTTCATGGTCAAAATCCAAGGCAAAATTGTATCAAAGTTGGTTAAAACACAAGGCAAGTATAGCACGCTTTTGGTTGTTTTCCAGGGGTTAGAGAAGAAACAGAACAATTCAAGAATGAAGACCACTCATTTGAGGTCATTGTGTTTATATTAAGCCACAGATATTGTTGATATTTTTAATAATAATTGACAAGTTATAAATTTTATTCATAGACTTAAAATAGAAATGTTACAAAAGCCTGAGGTAAATTACTTTAATGAGAAATTTTCAATTGATTAAAATAAAGCACTCATGTATATGTAGAGTAGATTACCACGGGGTAGTAGCTTAAATATTAACCTTGGTGGGGGAGATATGGGCAGAAGAAAAAAGACTATGAATGAAAAAGGACCAAAGCTTCTCATTGTTGAGTCGCCGGCAAAGATTAAGACTATTTCTAAGTTTTTGGGCAAAGATTTCAGGATCATGTCTACTTTTGGGCATGTTATGGATTTGCCTGAACGTCGTCTTGGCGTTGGTATAACGGAAGATAACAAGATTGAACTTGAGTATGTTCCGCTTAAAAACAAGGCCAGTACGATATCCGATATTTGCAAACAGGCGCGAGATTCGAGTGAGATTCTATTAGCATCTGACCCTGACCGCGAGGGAGAGATTATCTCTTGGCATATATGCCAGGAGATATCAAAGGTATTTGCCGATGATGCAAAAATTCATCGCATAACCTTTAACGAAATTACCAAGCCTGCAATTCTCGAGGCTATTAAAAATAAGACCGAAATTGACATGAATAAGGTCAATGCTCAGCAAGCTCGCCGTATTTTGGACCGATGGGTGGGATACGAAGTTTCCCCGATCCTTTGGAAAAAGATTGCCAAGGGCTTATCTGCCGGGCGCGTACAATCGGTTGCTTTATTGCTTGTATGTAATCGAGAAGATGAAATTAAATCGTTCGTTACCGAAGAATATTGGTCGGTGCTTGGCGTTTTTACGCTTGAGGATGGATCAGAATTTACGGCCGAGCTCTTTAAGATTTCGTCCAAAAACTTTAAGCCAACCAATAAAGAAGATACCGATAAGGTTCTGGCCGCATTGGTTAAAGAACAATTTTCGGTTACCAAAATTACCGATAAAAAACGTTATAAAAATCCAACGCCACCGTTTATGACCAGTACATTACAGCAAGACGCTTACAATAAGCTTGGATTTTCGGTAGACAAAACGATGAAAGTTGCTCAACGATTGTACGAAGGTGTACCGCTTGCCGATGGTTCTCCTGAAGCGTTGATTACCTATATGCGTACCGACTCTTTACGTATTGCCGATACAGCATTAGCTACCGTTCGTGAGTTTATTGGCAAGGAATATGGCAAGGAATATTTGCCAAAATCAGCCTTTGTATACTCAAAAAAAGGCGCGCAAGACGCCCACGAAGCAGTCAGGCCAATTGATGTTAACATTACGCCGCAATACGTTGCAAAATTTGTTTCGCCCGACGAGGCAAAGCTTTATGGCCTTATTTGGAAGCGATTTGTTGCTTGCCAAATGGAACCGGCCGAGTTTTTTCAACGCCAAGTTCTTATTGATGGCGGCAAATTTACCTTTAAGGCAACCGGTTCGACATTAATGTTTGATGGTTTTTTGAAGGTTTATATTGTCGAGGAAGATGAGGAAGAAGCGAATGTCAAAATTCCTAAGAGCATCGCCGAAAACGCTCCTTTAAAACTCAAAAAAACAGAACCAAAACAGCATTTCACGCAACCGCCAGCTCGATATACTGAAGCTAGTTTGGTTAAAGAACTTGAAAAAAAGGGCATTGGTCGTCCAAGTACTTATGCCGCTATTTTATCGACTATCCAAAAACGTGGTTATGCAGAGAAAGAAAATAAACGGTTTGTGCCTACCGAATTGGGTAAAGCAGTAACCGAAATGTTGGTCAAAAATTTGCCCGACATTATCAACGTTACCTTTACTGCAACCATGGAAGAAGGTTTAGATAAAATTGAACAGGGTGAGGCGGATCGTGATACGGTGCTCCACCTTTTCTATGGAAAGTTCAAAGCAGATTTAGAAAAATTTGGTGGTCAAGAAGCATCTCGTAAGGTTGTTTTGACCGACGTTGCTTGTCCAGATTGCGGTGGGCATATGGCCATCAGGTTTGGACGAACCGGTGAATTTTTGGGTTGTTCAAAATACCCAGAATGCAAATTTACCTCAGCTTTTACCCGTAACGAAGAAGGTAAAATTGAGTTGGTTAAGCCAACGGCCGAAGAAAGCTTACTAAAGTGTCCTCAGTGCGGTAAAAACTTGGTCAAAAAAATGGGCAAATTTGGTCCGTTTCTGAGTTGTCCAGGTTATCCAGAATGTAAGTATATTCACCAAGAACAGCTTAAGATGCCATGCCCTCAATGCGGAAAACCTATTAGCAAGCGACGCTGGAGGGGTGGAAGTTTTTGGGGATGTACCGGTTACCCTGGATGTAAGTTTGCTATCTTTGGCGGGGTGAATGAAATCCCTTGTCCAAAATGTAACAAATCGCCATATCTTGTTGTGGTTAAGAACAAGGATGGTACGATGTCTCAAAATTGTCCTGATAAGGCCTGCGGATTTACGCAAGCATTTGAAGGTGAAGCTGAGGCCAAGGAATAACGGCTTAAATTAGAACACAATAGAATACCCCGGCATACCGATAAGGCGTGCCGGGGTGAATTGTTTTTAGGCCAATGTTTCTTGGCTTTGCTCTTCTTTGGAAATCTCGGTAATTTTTTTGTTATGAATTGAGAGTATCCGATCAACGTTCTCAAGCATGGTTGGACGGTGGGAAACAATAATGAGCGTTTTGTGGCCACGAAGTTCGTCGATTGCTTGGCGAATATAGTTTTCCGATTCATGGTCAAGCGATGAGGTTGCCTCATCAAATATAAGGATTTCTGGGTCTTTTAAGAGTGCTCGAGCAATGGTGATACGTTGTTTTTGTCCGCCCGAAAGCAGGGTGCCATTTTCACCAACCATGGTGTGATAACCCTCAGGTAAATTGCGGATAAATTCGTCGGCGTGCGCAGCCTTACAAGCCTTGATAATTTCTTCTTCGGTTGCCTCTGGGCGAGCATACAGGATGTTATTGTAAACGGTATCGTTAAACAAAAATGGACGTTGACCAACATAGCCGATGCGATTTCTTAGGCTTGAATAAGTAATATTGGCTAAATTAGTTTCGTTAAACCAGATCGTGCCGTCGGTCGCGCTAATAAATCCAAGCAATAGATCACAAAATGTGCTTTTTCCGGCGCCAGATGCGCCAACCACGCCAATACATTCACCGTTTTTGATGGTTAAGTTAACGCGGCTCAATATGGTTGCGTGTTCATTATACCCGAACGATACGTTTTCCCAGCGGATGGTATGGCTCGCAGCCGTAAGCTCTTGGGTACGGTTTTGTATTGTTGGGCAAGCGTGATCCATAAGTGCAAAAACTCTATCGGCGGCCGCCATGCCATATTGGATATCGCCAAAAATATTAACAAGCTTTTTGAGCGGTTGATAAGAAAGGAGCATTGCCGCGGCAAATGAAGTAAGTTGTCCGGCGGTGATGCTTCCATTGAGGACCTGTTGGGCTGCGATGTAAAAAACAACGCTACAACCAGCCATGGCGATAATTTCTACACAAGCGGGAGCCAATGATTCGATTCTGACGTTGCTCATTACTGAGTTAAAGCATCGGGTAAGGAGATTTTTAAATTGATTAGTTTCGGCGGCTTCTGCATTAAACGCCTTAATTTCACGAATACCCACAAATGATTCTTGGAGCATATTGCTTACTTTGCCCATTTCAAGTTGGATACCTTTTGACGCTTTTTTGCGCGCCTTGCCCATCATGCCTATTGTTATACCTATAAGCGGTCCAACAACAAGCAAGACAAGTGAGAGTTGCCAGTTTTGGTAAAAGGCAATACCGAGTAAGAAAATTGCCTCAAAAAAGCTACGGACACCGTCTTTGACTACGTTGGATGAAACAACCTGAATCATCTGAATGTCATTAAGAAAGTGGGACATGAGCTTGCCGGTTGTTGTTCCTTGGAAAAAAGACATGGGAAGGTGCACGATCTTACTAAAAAGGTCGCGGCGTAAGTCATTGACCACTTTATTGCCTACCCAGTGCATGTAATATGAGGAAAGGTACATGAACAACCCCTTAAGGGCAAAGAACAACACAAAGGCCAAAATGAATGGCAAAATGAGATGTTGATGGCGCTTAATAAAAATGTCGTCAATAGTGCTTTTAAGTAAGTAGGTTGGCACGGCCGCTACGATACCAAAAAGGGTGGCGCAAATGATTGAGAATAAGAGTGTTTTCCAATAGAGCTTTGTATAGCCTAAAACACGTTGTAAATTGTTCATAGATCCCCCAAAGTAATCGTTAATTGTTGTATAATGCCCCATTAGAATAGCGATTCTTCAGAAGAATTCAAATTTATGCCGGGATATTGAATATGGATAGGTTTAAAGAGAGAAAACACACCGTTGTCGATGTGTTTTCTCTCTTTAACACGTGATAATGTTCAGATTCAAAGCCTTAATCAATAAATTAATATTTAGCTCTACATGGGTAAGAAATTTGGCTGATTTTCCATCATAGCCTTCTGTTCTCTCAATCTATTAGCTTTGAGTTCGTCTAATATTTTTTTTCGATCGTCTTGGGATTGTACTTGCTGAGGAGTGGGTTGTTCAGTTACGCCAGGTTGCGGCTGTTGAGAGGATCCTTCCAATCCCGCATCAGGGTCTGGTTGCACTTGCTGATGAGCCGCTTTACCAATATTGGGTCTGCGCCCATAGGGTCCCTTTTTACTTGCGACGTAGGGTCGTTTTTTTACTTGTGCTAGCTTGCGGCGTTTGTGAGGCTTCTTCCATTTCGGGATAGGAAGGTTCAACTCTTGGTGAAGTTGGTACTGGCGTAGCCGTAGCCATGGCTGCCATTTTTTTTAATTGCTCTCCATTGTCTTGGGATACCCCGGTACTTGTTATATAAAAAACGAAATTTCTATTTATTTGGTTGGGATCCCATGTAAAAACAGTAGAAGAATTCTCGTTCGCACAGCTAATGTTCTCTGCATTGACTGTTTCGTAATCAATTGTAGCGCAGAGACCTGGCTTAAAACTAATGGACTTGGTTCCTTTATTATTTGTCATTTTTAAGGTGACCGTAAATACCTCTTTTGTGTGATTACAAAACTTTTTCGATCCAGCCTGAGCCGATGTTGCAAATCCAAGCAATGCGATAGCCGCAAGCATTTGCTTCATAAAACTATTCATAAAAAATCTCCTTTTTGAGAAATTTGTTAACGAGAACATAAGCAAGAAACTCACCTTAAGCTTCATTGTCACATTCTATTTGTAATTTATCATGGGGGGGGGTAAGAAACAAGAGTTTATGAAAAAGATTTTGAGTTAGCTGGATGAATGGTGTTCGCCATCAAATCGGACAAAAGAGAAAAGCCCCCAACGGATAATAGTTGAGGGCTTTAAAATCTATTTTTTAAGTTGGCTAATTACTCAATAAGCTGACGGCTTGCTGCTGGTTCTTGCTCATTCATCAGAGTCAGACTCTTCATCCCAAGCATGAGCTAATAATACAAGTTGTAGGCGGCGTTCTCTGTGGGCTACCAAGAGCTTGAGAATTCGTCCAAACTTTCTTTTGTTGGTAAAGCATCGGGCTCTACTTTTTTTGATCTTGGCGATCATTTCTGCCGTTTGGTCCAAGGTATTGATGAGTGTTGTATCGGCATGATATTCAAGGAGTAGTTGTACCATCTCAACCCATCCATTTTGTACAGCGCGCATGAGAAGCGTTTCGTCTTGATATGTATAAGTTTGATTAATTGCAATGTCTCGGGCTTCTTGGGTTGCATATTGTTTAAGGATAAGCTCAACGATATTAAGATGTCCGTTCTCGGCGGCAATCATCAAGGCTATTTCACCGTGAATATTAGTTTCGTTCATGTAAGCATCGAGTATTGCATCGTGATCATGAAAGATGCCAACATATTCATTAGTTTGAAAGAAGGCAAGTTCGTTTTGAGCTGCCTCAAAGTTTCCTGTTAGTGCCGCACGCATTAAATCGGAGAAGAATTCAAATTTATGCCGGGATATTGAATATGGATAGGTTTAAAGAGATAAAACACACCGTTGTCGATGTGTTTTATCTCTTTATCACTTGATAATGTTCAGGCTCGAGGCCTTAACTCATCTACGCAGCAAATCATCTCCGGTTTGCTTAATACTGCATGGCTTCATCAAGATAGGCTACTGGTTGGGGAGTTAGATTTACCATTTCTTGGGTTAGCAAAAGTTTTCCATTATGATCAATATGTATGGAAAACATGGAGTTCTTATTTATTTGCGCGCTAGTCCATATCGCCGAGATATTTTCAATGTTACACTTAACGTTGATGATGTGTTTTGGTGGGTATTTAAGTGATACATACTTCCTTGGGGGAATTATAATCGTAATCGTGCTTGGTGTTGGGCCAACATCAGGATCCTTTGTTGTTACCGCGATGTTGGCAGATTTGTCAGTCATATTGTAAATTCGCTTTTCCACGAGGGTTTTGTTTACTTTATCTTGAGCTTGAGCTGATGTTGCAAATCCAAGCAACGCGATAGCCGCGAGCATTTGCTTCATAAAACTATTCATAAAAAATCTCCTTTTTGAGAAATTTGTTAACGAGAACATAAGCAAGAAACTCACCTTAAGCTTCATTGTCACATTCTATTTGTAATTTATCATGGGGGGGGGTAAGAAACAAGAGTTTATGAAAAAGATTTTGAGTTAGCTGGATGAATGGTGTTCGCCATCAAATCGGACAAAAGAGAAAAGCCCCCAACGGATAATAGTTGAGGGCTTTAAAATCTATTTTTTAAGTTGGCTAATTACTCAATAAGCTGACGGCTTGCTGCTGGTTCTTGCTCATTCATCAGAGTCAGACTCTTCATCCCAAGCATGAGCTAATAATACAAGTTGTAGGCGGCGTTCTCTGTGGGCTACCAAGAGCTTGAGAATTCGTCCAAACTTTCTTTTGTTGGTAAAGCATCGGGCTCTACTTTTTTTGATCTTGGCGATCATTTCTGCCGTTTGGTCCAAGGTATTGATGAGTGTTGTATCGGCATGATATTCAAGGAGTAGTTGTACCATCTCAACCCATCCATTTTGTACAGCGCGCATGAGAAGCGTTTCGTCTTGATATGTATAAGTTTGATTAATTGCAATGTCTCGGGCTTCTTGGGTTGCATATTGTTTAAGGATAAGCTCAACGATATTAAGATGTCCGTTCTCGGCGGCAATCATCAAGGCTATTTCACCGTGAATATTAGTTTCGTTCATGTAAGCATCGAGTATTGCATCGTGATCATGAAAGATGCCAACATATTCATTAGTTTGAAAGAAGGCAAGTTCGTTTTGAGCTGCCTCAAGGTTTCCTGTTTGTGCCGCACGCATTAAATCGGTTATGCCTTGATCAGCAATGGGGGCTCCAGGAACTTCTGCAAATTCTGGTGGCGGAGAGCCGGGTGGGGTTTGCATTGCATTTGTTGAGCCGATGCCGATTAAACCAATAAGCACAAGGTTGGCGACTATTCTCGATTTCATAATGATCCTCCATAAAACATAAAATACGTCTTAATTTCAATTGTTAATTATCTTATCAGAATCACTAAAAATGTCAATTGGCCTTGCTGTTCGATTTTGTGCAATGGGCGGGAAATAGGAGGATAATTTTTTTACTTAATTCGATAGAATCTATGCTTACCAACCTTAATCGTTGTTCCAGGTTGCCAGGTGATTTCAGCTTTAAAGTCGGTTATTGTATTTTCATCAATTTCGACTGCTTTTGATTCAATAAGCCGCTTGGCCTCTGATGAGCTTTGAACGGCTTTCAGATGCTTCAAAAAATCGACAATCCATAATTTGTTAGGTGTTTCGGCTGGTAATTCAACTTCGGTTGCTTGAGATAGGTCTTTTTTTTGAAAAAGAGATTCAAAGGTCTGTCTGGCTTTAATTGCATCTTCAGTCGACCAAAAGCGAGCAATGATTCCAGTAGCCATATCTTTTTTGAGGGTCATGGGGTGTAGGGTGCCATTAGCCACGCCTTGCTTCATAACTTCTAATTCATCGTCTGTTTTGTTGAGTAATAAGTGGTAATAGCGCCACATAAGTTCGTCCGATATGGACATCAATTTACCATATGCGTTATCGGCTGTTTCCCAGAGCCCGATATAGTTGCCTAAACTTTTGGACATTTTATGCACGCCATCAAGGCCTTCAAGTAATGGCATAGTCAAAATGACTTGCGGTTCTTGCCCGTATTGTTCTTGTAAAAAACGGCCCATAAGGAGATTGAACGTTTGGTCGGTGCCGCCGAGCTCGACGTCAGCTTTTAGGGCAACAGAATCGTACCCCTGCATAAGTGGATATAAAAGTTCGTGAAATCCGACCGAAATATTTTCGGATAATCGTTTTTGAAAATCTTCGCGTTCGATGAGTCGGGCCAAGGTCACTTTGCCGGCAAGTTGTAATACGTCGGCAAAGGTGAGCTTTGATAGCCATTCAGAATTATACCGAACAACTGTTTTTTGTGGATCAAGAATTTTGCTTACTTGTTCAAAATAGGTTTTCGCGTTTTGCTTAATTTCATCTTCGCTTAATGGCGGACGGGTTTTGCTGCGACCCGTTGGGTCGCCGATGCGTGTTGTATAATCGCCAATAAGGAAAACGACTTCATGCCCAAGATCTTGAAATTGGCGCATTTTGCTTAAAACAACGGCGTGCCCAAGGTGAAGGTCTGGCGCCGTTGGGTCCATGCCCAATTTGATGCGTAAAGGATTGCCGCGTTCAAGTTTTTTTATCAAATCGGCTTCAGGGACAATTTGAACCGTGCCATTTTTGATTAGCTTTAATGATTCGGTGACATTTGAATTCATTTTATACCCTTTAAAAAACTAAACTTTTTAGTATCGCTTCAGCAATCATGATCAAATAAACAAAAACCATATGTGTTTGTGGGAGAAGAAAAAGTAATAATAAAATAAAAATTGAGTAGCGATAAAACCAGGAGATAATGTGCGGATATTTGTCCGCCAAAAAAACCATGATAATGTGGCTACCATCTAACGGTGGGATAGGCAATAGATTGAATACGCCAAGCATAATATTGACATACATTATTGCCTGAAAAATTTGAGCGATGGTTAGTGTGGCTATTGCCGATAGGCCTAAAAATGGTACATATTTGAGAACATATAATGAAATAAGAGCGAGAACAAAATTGGCTAGTGGTCCAGCAAGTGCAGTAATAACGGCATAGAATCGTGGGTGTTTGAAGTTGCGATTATCAAAGAGAACCGGTTTTGCCCAGCCAATTCTAAAAATAAGCAAAAAAATAAGACCCATCCAATCTATATGAGCCGCTGGATTTAAGGTAAGCCGTCCAAGCCGTTTAGGTGTTGGGTCGCCTAAAAGTGTTGCCGCTAGCGCATGAGAAAATTCGTGGAATGATAAGGCTGCCAAGAATGCGGGCAGCATAATTGCTGCATCTGCTAATGACCGACTAATTGATGGATTCATAGCCTAAATCCTTGCTTTGTTATAATAGGAAAGTAACCAATAGCCTTTTAATACTTATGCTTGCTACTGAAAGCATAGCAAAAAAGCCATCGCTGATACCAGGGGCAACGAAAAGAAAAAGAAATATAAACAAGGAGTACTCTTCAAGCCAAGCGACAATGTGTTGATGCGATTCGGGAATGATATAACGCAATATTCTTCCGCCATCAAAAGGAGGCAGGGGGATAAGGTTGAGGATTCCAAAGAGAATCGTAATGTCGAGCATTTTGGTAATGACTTCCATCGTACTAATAAGTATGTAATTTGGCATGGAAAATAAGCCCAAGCATTTGAAAAGCAATATTGCGATTATCGCTAAGATGAAATTTCCAATGCTGCCAGATAATGACGTGATAATGCCGCCCAATTTAAAGTTTTTAAAATTTCTATCTTCAACCGGAACCGGGATAATCATTCGGGCGCCAAAGGTAACCAAAATAACAAAAAACATGTTGCTGGGGAGTTGGTCCGTAAAAACAAACCCGATTATAAGATAACCAAAAAGAACGATTGAAAGACCAAAGAGGTCGATGTGTGCAAGCGGATTTAGCGTTAAAAAGCCGTCTTGTTCGGCGGTGTCGTCACCCATGTATTTTGCCGTTAAGGCTTGAATAAATCCCTTGAAGGTAAATACAACAAGAAGGACGGGAAATAAAATAGCTATTTGATTAAGCAATGCAAGAATCCTTGGCGACATCATAGCGATACCTTATTTATTCTTATGGTAAGCGTGGTTTGTACTTTAAACTATTGATTAAAATCATCATCATTCTTTAAGCATAGGGTATATTCATAGGCTGGTCAAATCAGCGCAGCAAGACCCCGTTTTTTTATTCGACATATCTGTATTTTGGAGTAAAATTTGCAATAGCTATGCATTCATTCCGAGTTTTATAAAAAGGAGAAAACGATGAACACGCATGATAAAAGCTTGCCGACCCGTGGGACGCGAGCCGCTTGCGATTTTGGAGCTGCTGAGCATTCTGCTTGGTGGCAAAAGTTGGTTCCCCCCTCGATATTAGCGTTATTGACGACGCTGTTTTATCTACCATCACTTCGATATCCGTTTCAATTTGATGATGTGGCAAATATTTCCAAGAAATTTTACATAAGATTTGATAATCCGCTCGCGCGCTGGTGGAGTAGTTCACGCTGGTTGGGCGACTTGTTAAATCGACTCAATTATATTGTTGGTAAGTTTGATTCGCTTTATTATCGCGTTGTTAATTTAGCCATTCATATTATTGCTGGGTTGCTTGTATTCTATCTAATACAGACCTTGTGCCGACGCTTGAAAAATCAGCCTTTTTTTTACAATAATGCAACGCTTATTGGCTTTGTTACAGCGGCCCTATTTTTACTGCACCCGATCCAAACTCAAACCGTCTCTTATGTTATTCAGGCTCGCATTGAAGGGCTTGCAAGTCTTTTAGTTGTTGCATTAGTGCTTTGTTTTGTTCATGCGGCAATTGCTCCACGAGCAATTGTAAGATATTTATGCATGGGACTTTTGTTTGTTCTTGGCCTATTGGCTTGGGGGACAAAAGAAATTGTTATTGTAACGCCGTTTTTATTCCTTTTGGTTGATTGGTTTTTTATCGCTCAGATGAATTGGAGCGATTTAAAGCGTCGCTTATGGGTCCATTTGTTATTTGACGTGTACTTTTTCGGCCTTGCGTTACATTATTTGTCGACCGGTTTTGCTGTTGATGTTGTGACGCTTAAAAGTGTTTCTGGAAACAATCGTGGCAATATTCTGACACCAAATGCCTATGATGCCATAACACCATATCAATTTTTGATTTCTGAATTTAAGGTTATTATTCACTATCTTTGGATGTTTATTTGGCCTTTCGGTGCAAGTGTTGAATATGACTGGCGCCTAGCTCCAAGTTTTTTTTCACTTGAGTCATTTGCTCCTTTTACTGTTTTGGCCATTATCTATGGCTGGGCAATTTATGCCACATTCAGGAAAATTTATTCGTCCGTAGTATTTGGCCTTTTTTGGTTTTTGATTTGTGTTGCTCCGCGGTCGAGCATTATTCCTTCGCCAGAACTTGTTTGTGACTATAAGACCTATTTGGCCTCGATCGGGTGGCTATTTGTTTTGGCTATAGCTATCGTATTTGGAGCAATAAAGCTTGTTGACTTTGTGGTTTCTTTTGCGCCGACGATTACAAAAAGAATGCTTTTACGTAATGTGAATTTGGCCGTGATTGTACTTTTCTTTTTACCGGTCGGATTTGCTGCGATGATGCACAATAAGATTTGGGAAACGAGCGTTGCTTTTTGGCAGTATAATTCGGAACACGCACCCTTAAAGGCACGCGTGCACAATAATTACGGCGTTGCGCTTAACGAAGCTGGACGCATTGATGAGTCGATCAAAGCATATACTCAGGCAATTAAACTCGATACCCACTACTCTGATCCATTAAGTAACATTGCGGTAGCTTATTGTTTGAAAGATGAAGTCGATAAGGCAATCGATTCGTTGAAAATGGCTTTAAATATATGCCCAAATTACCCTGAAGCCTATAACAACTTAGGTACCTTACTTATCAAGAAAAAACAGTATGACGAAGCAGAACGCATGTTAGCTTCAGCGATACAATTACGACCATATTATGGCAAGGCATATTACAATCTTGGCCGTTTGTATTTAGAAAAAAATCAGCAAGAGACTGCGTGGAATTATTTTAAAAAGGCGGTTGAAAGTGATTTGGATACACCAGACGGATTCTTTACTTTCGCTCAAATGAGTATGCGTCTTAAAAAATATCCAGAAGCGGTTAGTGCGTTTGAGCAAGTTGTTGAGCGCGGGTGCAGTAATGACCAAGTTTGGTTTGGGCTTGCTAATGCTCATTACATGCTCGGTAGTTATGATAAGGCAGAGTCAATTTATGTAAAATTGATACGCGATAATCCATTGGATGGGCGTTACATGTATAATCTTGCCGAAACATGGTTAACGAAAAAAGATTATGCCAAGGCACATGAATTATTTAAGAAAATTACTTCATTGCCTAAGCCATTACCGCAATCGTTTTTTAGGGTCGCTGTTTGTTTAGAAAAGATGCAAAAATTTGACCAGGCGCAAGTATATTTAACCGAGTTACTTAAAATCAATGCGCCAGACGAGTTTAAAAAAGCGATCAAGCAAGAAATGGTGCGGATTGCTTTGCAGGAAAAGGTCACTAAGGGGAATGGTAGTATTTCATTATCAGATTTAAAGAAGGCAATGGCCCTCAATAATGGCCAAACGTCTAATGAACAAAAGAAAGTTTAAAACACAGCGGAGAAAGTTATTATGAAAGAAGTCACCAAGCTAAAAATAAACCCATATCTATATTGGCTTATGCCACCAGCGTTGTTGAGTTTGTTTACGTTTCTCATTTACTGGCCAACGCTGAGATATCAGTTTGTTTTTGACGATTTTCCAACAATCTTGGAATATATTCACGCAAGGACTCTTGATGTAAGCGGGTTATTTTTTAATGGGCCGAGATGGATTTCTCGTATTCTCAACCAATACACCTTTGTTAATTGGAAGGATAATCCGTTTGCCTATAGAATATTTGATGTGTTATTACACATTGTTATTGGCGTTATGATTTTTGCCTTTGTGGCAAAGCTTTTATTAGATTTAAAGAAAAACGCCTTTCTTCAAAAACATGCTTATCCTTTAGCTGTTTTGGTCTCTGGTTTGTTTTTACTTCATCCGGCGCAAACACAAACGGTGACGTACATAACGCAAATGCGGCTTGAGGGGTTAGTGGTGTTTTTCGTTTTTGCGGTGTTGTTATCATTTCTTTACGCCGCGCGAGCAACTTCGAGCATTCTTAAGTATTCGCTTTATGGCCTTGCTTTTGTATTAGCCGCATTTAGTGCAGGGTCAAAGGAAATTATCGTTACGCTCCCATTTTTGGTCATGTTGGTTGACTGGTTTTTTATTGCTGAAGGTGATTGGAGTGATTTTACGTCACGCCTTTGGGTTCATGGCTGTTTGACCGTTATTGTGTTTTGGTATTTATCAAGGTTTGGTCTTGCGACAAAAAACCTTGTTGCGGCTGCAACGACGCCTCTGCATAACAATCGTGGCAATTTGATAACAGCGCAACCAACAGAATTTATAACCACCGGCACATTTTTCATTTCTCAATTTAAGGTTATGCTCCATTACATGGGCATTTTCTTTTGGCCGTTTGGATTGTGTTTTGAGTATGGATACAAGCTTGCGCGTGGATTTTTTGAGATAGATGTAATTTTGCCATTATTGACCATATTAACTATTATTGGTGGGGCACTTTATCTTTTTATTAAAAATCGAGTAAACGTGGTGAGTTTTGCTATTGCTTGGTTTTTTTGTAGCATTTTGCCACGAGCATCTATTTTCCCAGGGACCGAATTGGTCTGTGATTATAAAACGTATATTGCTTCCTTCGGTGTGCTTTTTCTGTTTGCCATAGGGATTTTACATGGGGCTATTTATCTCTGCGGAAAACTAAAAACGCTTAAATCATTTCAATGTACCTATTTGCATCATTTTATAGCATGCTCTTTATTATTTGTTGCTCTTGGTGTTAGCTCAAAAGTGCGTAACAATGCTTGGCAGACAGAGGAAACATTCTGGAAAGATGTAATTGATAAAAATCCACTAGATGCGCGAGCATGGAACAATTATGCCGTTGCTTTGAATATAAAAGGTGATCAGCAGAATGCGATTAAGTGTTTTGAAAAAGCGATAGAAGTTGACACTTTTTATGGCGAACCGCACATAAATCTCGCCACATTATTTCAGATGCGGGGCTTGCGAGATAAGGCTTATGCTCACTACACAAGAGCTCTGGAGATTGGTGAAGCTCATCCAGAACTGTTCAATAATTTGGGCCTATTTCATCTAGAAGAACGTGGTTTGGAGCAGGCTGAGCATTGTTTTAAAGAAGCAGTTTTTTTACGGCCATATTTTAGCCGAGCATGGAAAAACTTGGGCGACCTCTATTTGAATACACGTCGGCTGGCACAAGCTGAAAATTGCTATGAACGCGCGTTGCACGGTGATATGGTTGACGACGAGATGCTATATGTTCATGGTGTTGTCTGTCACCATTTGGGCAAGTTCGACAAAGTTATTCAAAGTCTTGAACCGGTTGCGTGCAAAAACTATCGGGATTCGGCTTTTTATTTAGGAGCCGCTTATTTTTCTACGCATAAATATGCAGATGCGTGCAAGTATTTAGAAGCCGCCTATAAGCAACAATCAGGCAATGCTTTCTATGCGTATAATTACGCGTTGGCGTTGTTAAACATGAAACAGGTTGATGCCGCATTGCCATTATTTGCTCAATGTATGGAGCATCCTCGAGAGCATCCTTATGCAGGACTTCATTATGGGCGATGTCTTTTTGAATCCGGCAAGCAAGCTGAAGCGAAAAAACATCTTACCGCTTTATTGCGTTCGTGTAAGGAGGATTTTGTTAGGCGAGATATTATTGTGTATATGAAGGAAGTTAAATTGGCGTAATTCCAAACCGAGCGAGGACTGATATGATGCTTAAAGAATTTGGCCTTTGGCCACAAAAGCTCAAAGACGGTGCGCAACTGGCAAAAGATTTTATGGGCCAGTATGGGACAAGAATTCCAAAACATGTTAAAAACATTATTTTTGTTGGCATGGGTGGATCTGGGATTGCTGGACGCATTGTTAAGACGTTTTTAGATAGTAAAGAGGGTGTAAATACTTATGTTATAGACTCTTCTGAGCTGCCAGCTTGCATTAGCACCGATTCCTTGGCAATTGTGGTAAGCTATTCAGGCAATACCTGGGAAACGCTAAGCGTTTTGGCTCAACTTGCCGATAGATTTATTCCAACAATTGTCTTGGCCCATGGCGGCAAGGCGGTTGAGTATGCAGAAAAGAAAAATATTCCATTTGCTCTTGTTCCGGCGTCTGGCGCTCCCCGCCTGGCTTTAGGGCATTTTTTAGGGTTCATTTTGGAAGTTTTCAATACGCTTGGATTATTGGAAGGCGCGCGTAAAATTGAGTCTTTTTATCGTCATGCTGAACGCTATATACCAATGTTTGAAAATGAGCAGTTTTTCAAGGAATTTTTATATGCCGTAAACGGGTATGAATTTTTCCATGTTTGGGGTATTAGTGGTTTGAGCGCGGCGTTTGCCTATCGAGCGCAAACTCAGTTTAATGAAAACAGTAAGGTTCATTCTGTTTGCTCGTCCTTTCCTGAATTGAACCACAATCTGATTAACGGCTTTGAATCATGCAATACCAATCCATGCGTGATTTTTTTCTCCATAGATTTTCTACCTGCAAATTTAAATATAGCCATTGAGGCGACCTGTGAGATTTTACGGCAAAAGGGGGTTGTACTTTACAAACCACCTGTTTTAGGCGATACTCTTGAGGAACAATTGTTTAATATAATCTTGTGGTCTGACTATGCCTCTTATTATCTCGGTAAAGCTCGAGGTGTTTCGGCAGAAGACGTTAAAACAATTGTACAGCTAAAAGAGATACTTAAGACAAAAGGCATAAAGTAATTAAGAGGTTTGCCATGAAAAAAGAAATACATCCAAAATTGTTTGAAGTAGACGTTCGCTGCGCTTGCGGCAACGCATTTCAAACAGTATCAACATCTTCTCGTATTGAAGTTGATATTTGTTCAAATTGCCATCCATTGTTTACCGGCCAACAAAGATTTGTTGATACCGCTGGTCGCATTGAGAAGTTTCAACAACGTTACGAAAACAAAAAAAAGTAACGCCTGCTTGATTCGATTTGATAGAAGAATAAAAGAAAGCCCGGAGTGTAATACCTCCGGGCTTTCTTTTCATGAAAGAATTTTGTCTAGCATAAAGATATATCAGGATTTAGTTAAGCATCAGCAAGGGTATATTTACGGCGTTCCCCGCGAACAAGAAATCTCTTTGTGGAATGGTTAATCCTATTGCGCCAGCAAACGAAGCCCCTTCAACTTTAGCTTCAAGGTTGCTTCCTATTTTGCTATTTTCCCAAAATATGCACCCGCTTACACAAGCAAAATCCAACATGGTGCCTGTCAAATTAGCTCCAGCTAAAAATGCCCCCATTAGACTACAATTTGGCATAAAGGCACCAATCAAATTCGTTCTTTTCAGATTTGCACCATTTAAAATGGCCCCTCGCAAATTTGCGCCTTTTAAATCAGCCCCCTCCAAATCAGCTCCGGTCAAATCGGCGCCTTCAAGATTAGCACCCGTCATATTTGCCCCAATTAAATTAGCACCTGTCATATTTGCTCCTCGGAGCATAGCATTTGTCAAATTAGCCTTTTTTAATTTAGCGGTCAAAAAGTTAGCTCGCGTCAAATTCGCACCAGTCATATTAACATCCGTAGAAAGAGGATTTGACGAGATAGCAGCGCTCATGGTTTCACTTTTACCGTAAAACATTGAACAAAAATTAAAAAAGAGAGCCTCTAGCGTAAAGCTTTGGCTCTCTTTTTATTACAAAAATATGAATTTGGTCTGATTCTTATTCTTCGATAAAGGTTAACGCTTGGCCAACTTTATTAGCGCGACCAGTTCTACCAATTCTGTGAATGTAGTCATCATGTGTTTGTGGTAGATCAAAGTTAATGACATGCGATACATTGTCGATATCGATACCGCGTGCCACAATGTCGGTTGCTAAAAGAATTTTGACCTGATTGTCTTTAAAGGCGTCCAAAGCTTTTTTTCTCTGCGCTTGTGTTTTATTACCATGAATAGTGGCTGTTTGGAATCCACGAATTTTCAAATTTTTTGATAGTCTATCGGCCGCATGTTTTGTTCGTGCAAAAACAATAACTTTATTGAATCCAGGCTTGATAAGCAAATCGTGTAATGTTTCAATTTTGTTGTTTGTTCGAACAATGTCCTGGTTAACATTTTCAGCCGTTTGTCTTGTTTTAACGCTAATTGAGACTGGGTCACGAAGAACTTGATCAACGATTGCTTTAATCTCGCGAGAGATGGTGGCCGAAAAGAATAACGCATGGCGTTTTTGCGGCAATCTTGAAATAATATGCTTCATATCATTAATGAATCCCATGTCGAGCATGGTGTCTACTTCATCAAGAACAATAGAAGTAAAGTTAGCAAAATTCAATGCTCTGTAATTGATTTCTAGGTCTTTCAATCTGCCTGGGGTTCCGATGACAAATTCAGGAACGTCTTTAAGTTTTTCGATCTGGTAATTAATGCTTAATCCACCAATACATAGAGCCGATTTAAAGCCAGTGCCTTCTTTGAAAAACTTAAGTTCACTGCAAATTTGAGCGGCTAATTCTCGCGTTGGGGTAATAATCAATACGCGTTTAGTTTTTTTAGTTAAAAGATTATTGACCAGCGGAATCAAGAAGGCGGCTGTTTTTCCGGTTCCTGTATTTGCTGTACCTACAACATCCTTGCCTTCAAGTAAAAGCGGGATTGCTTGATCTTGAATTGGGGTAGGGGATGTATATCCGCGCTTAATAATATTTTGTTTAACTTGTTCTTCAATTAAAAAATCTGAGAATGCGTGCGTAGGAACATAAACAGGAGATTGAATTTGCTCTTCAACTTTTTTTATAAAGTCGGATGGATTAAAATTTTTAACCCAACGTGCAGCTGGACGTGTATTGTTACGGCTTTGGCCCAAAGGAGAACGAAAGCTCGACGTGTTTTTTTTCGGCGTGTTCGGTGAGGATGACTTAGGGGAGGATGGCCTAGATGAGGATGATCTAGAGGGTGACTTAAAAAATTCGTTTGTATCTCTTGAGAGTTTTTGGTTGTTGTAATTTGACATAAATGCCTAACGGTAAATGTGAAAAGGTTTATTTGTTCGTATGATAATTCATAGAAACATAGATTTATACCAATTATACAGGTTAAACATTGATTTGGCAAACGGTTCGGCGTTCTTCTTGCTTTGCCGTGGTTATTATTTCTGTTTGTATGGCAATGTTGTTGACATCTTTAATTTTTTTTGCCGCCTTGTCCGCTTCCTGTTCCGGTCGGTTGCCCTGATGCTGCCGCAGAGGCCCCTGGAAGTATGCCTGATAAACCAGAAAGGCCGGGGCTTGCGTCCAAAATTGACCAGAATAGTTTGGACGCGCAATCGCATACTGACGGATTTTCCTGAGCCGCTTGGCGGGCAGTTGTTGTTTGCGCGTTAACATCAGGTTCATCCAGCCGTTGCGCCATCTGTTCGCCAAGCAGGTTGATTTGCTCTTGCGTGGCGTTTATGCCTTGTCCTAATTGATTACCCAATTCTTGAACTGTGCGATTGGTGGTGGCAATTTCCTGTTCAAGTGCCACCGATCGTGTTTGAGTATTCTCGCGATGATTGTTTAATTGCTCATTTAGGTCGTCAATGTCTTCTCGCGTTGCTTGTTGTGTTTCGGCAAGCCCAACCATTTGGCGATCAATTGCAGCAATGCCGGCAGCGCAAGCCTGGTTGCTTTGGGCAATTCGCCCTTGGAAGTCATCATTAAAACGATTGAGCCTTTCGGCGATGTCTTGTTGTTGAGAGTCGTGTGTTGTTTTGAATAATGACGTAATCTTCATCCAGCAGGTGGTCGTTACGCCGCCCAAAAGGAGCAGTAATAATAGCAAGAGCAGCAAGAGATACTTTTTTTTTGCTGCATTTTTTTCGTCTTTTTCTTTGAGTTGGCCTTCTAGCCGTGCCGTCGATTCTTTAAGTTGGCCGATAACTTGCTTAAGGTTTGGCATAAGATCTTGTTGCAATTGCTGGCAGCATTCTGGCGACAATGGACCACTGGCTTTTAGTGCATTAATTTGAGCGGTAAGCTTTTCGATCATTGCGTTGATTTCTGGCGGCTGTTGAAATGGATGAGCCGTTGTAAATGTAAAAGAAAATAAGACAACCAAATGAATAATAGATATTTTCTGAATACGCTTCAGTTTCATAACCCCCCCCTTGAATTTTCCCGTTTTTCCCCTTATCAAATGATAGTTGATTGGTGCTTTCTGTGTCAAGGCAACCGACTAACTTGATATATTGGAAGCAATAGGAGTAGAATAACAAAGTTGTGATAAGCGTTTTTATCGAGAAGTATGAAAGGAGTTTGAAGTGAATCAAATGCAACCACCAGCGTCAGAAACAAAACAAGAATGCGGGGCCTGTTGTTTTTCAAAATTCAAGGGGAAGGGTATTGTTAAGGGTGTTCTTCTTATTTTACTCGGTCTTATTATAGCCGTTCCTTGGATTGGGCAACTGGTTTCTCAGTATTTTCATATTATTTTAGGAGCCCTGTTTATAGCTTGGGGTGTTTTTGTTTTGTTTTTAAAAAAATAAAAATTCCGTTCAATTAAAAATTAATATTGAATTTTTTGCTCTTCTTTTGCTAAGGTTAGTGTAGAGCCTGTTTTTGACGCAGGAGGTTGAAGTTTAGGCATTAACAAAGGAGATGTGATGAATGACATGCAAAAGGACCGGGGGAATGGGGTTTCTGGACAAGGTGGTACGAGTGTACCAAATGCTGATGTGATTAAGGGATTGCTCGCAATTATCTTGGGTATCATTGCCATTGCGCTTGCCTATAAGGTTATAGTTGGCATTTTATTATTCTTTGTTGGCTTAATTTTGCTTTATTATGGAGCAGAAGCTCTCAAGTTGGCTTGGATTACGCGAAGTGTTGATGATATCATCAGAAAGATTCGCGCTATATTCAGGTTCTAAGGGGATCCTAGAATAACAGAGATACTTTAAAGGCCGAGAACGTTTCTAATTGTTCTCGGCCTTTTTGGCTAAGTCTTTACATCGTTTCAAGCGCATTGGCATATAATGAAGTGATTCTATAGAGAGATGCTCCATAAAAATAATACATCAAAATTACTAGTTGTTCTTGCTTCGGTTGATTTTTGAATGCTTTAAGGAGGCTGTCGCTAGAGTCAAATTGATTATCGCTCTCCATTGCTTCAAGTTCTTTTCGATGAAAACAGTCTTCAACTTTTTTTAGTAGATCAGCAATCTTATGGTTATTTAAATCTTCCGGCTTAAGATTGTTTTTTAAAGAACAGTTGAACAAAACGTTGTCTGTCTGATTAAGGGGAATATTTAGCGAGCCATTCATAGCATTAAGCAATTGGCAAAGTTCATTATAGGATAGGTCATAAAAAGAGTGCTCAGCCTCAGGCTTTTTATCAGAATTTTTACCAAAAAAATCCAAAAATGCTTGAGCTATTTGCCCTAAGAAAAAAAAGGAAATAAGGCAAAGATATGGTTGGCATAAAACCATTGAAGTATTTGTCGATTTTAATGCCGATGAGCTTTTAATTTTTGTAAGCATTGCGTCATAATAATTTGGGTCTATTGATCTATTCGAAAAAACTTGATCAGCTTCGGTAACCGATTCTTCATCATCCTGTTTAGCGTAAAGATAATCTGCTTCTAGATCACCGTCCTTGTCTGTTAACATGAACAAAGATTGTTTAGTAAGCGAAATGATTTTTGGTTGCTTTATTTCATCTGCAATCCAATGGGCAAAAAGGCTTATTTGTTCATCTTGAGAGAGCTGATGAATAAGTGTGGCAAATTTATTTTGTTGAGCCGCGATGAAGAAATCCTTGGTTTGTTGAGAATTATCTCCTTCAAGAATCTCTTTTTTTAATTCTGGGTTGATTGATAAAACGATTGAGCAATCGGCGACAAGTCGGTCTTCAAACGTGCAATTTAACAATTGTTGATAAACGTTAGCATGCGATTGGGCTCTTGGTGCTTTTGCTTGAATATTGGACATAAAAGCTTGAGCCAAGAAAAACGATGAAAAGAAAATTAACTTAACGAATTTATTCATGCATGAACCCCAAAAATTATAAAACCCCTCAAAATTAGACTAATTTGCAGCCTTCTTCAATAATATATAGATTGTTTTTTTGTAAGGCAAACGCCTTTGCCAATGCAAATAACCGTGGCTTTGACGCTAAAATACCACCTGTAATTTTTTGAAAATGTTCTCGGCCTTTGTTCATATGTCTTGAAAGAGCACACCCATTCGCAAACCATTATTATTTTCGCTACACTTACCTGTGCCTTGAAATATTAGGTTTTGTTGGTAGTTATTGGTGTACTTAGCGGGTATATAGGTTTATTCATGAACGATGGTTGCTCTCAAAAAATGATCAAAAAAGTTTTAATTATAAATAGGTCAGAGGTTGCTTTACGCATCCAATCGGCTTGTAAGGCGCTTGGTATACAAACGGTGGCCGTTTATTCGTCCGACGATGCAGGGGCCCGATATGTGCACGCTGCCGATGAATCATATGAACTTTCTGGTCGAGGTTTTTCTGCATACACAAATCAAAACGAGGTGCTCGGGATAGCGTCCAAGGCAGGGGTTGATGCGATTCATCCAGGGTATGGGTTTTTGGCAGAAAATGCACAGTTTGCCAGTAGAGTGATCGATTCTGGACTAATATGGATTGGCCCAAGTCCCGATGCTATGGCCGTGATGGGAGATAAAATTCAGGCCCGCAAGCTAGCAGAATCGGTTGGAGTGCCGGTAGTTCCCGGTATGTTTATCTCATTACAAGATTTGGACAACTTGGCCCAAGCTCACACGATAGCGGCAATGCTTGGATTTCCGATAATCATTAAAGATCCATTGGCCGGTGGTGGCAAAGCAATGCGTAAGGTGCTAGATGCAACCGAACTTGATGCCGCCTGGGGAGCCGTGGTTTCTGAGGCCAGCCGCATGACCGGTAGTAAAGAGCTACTTTTGGAAAAATACCTTGAACAGGGTCGACACGTTGAAGTTCAAATAGCAGGAGATGGAGATAAGGCCGTTCATTTTTTTGAACGCGAGTGCTCCATTCAACGGCGTCATCAGAAAATTGTAGAAGAAGCTCCTTGTTTATTTGTTTCGCAGGATGTTTTAGATAAGATGTATGAGGCCGCGATTACTCTGGCCCGTGCCGTTAATTATAAAAGTATTGGGACGGTTGAGTTTATGGTTGTTTCTAGGGAGGGGCGGGAGGGAACGACCCGCAATGAAGATTCTTTTTACTTCTTAGAAATGAATACGCGTTTACAGGTTGAGCATTCGGTTACCGAGATGACGACCGGGGTTGATTTGGTTGCATTACAGCTAGAAGTTGCCCAAACAGGCCTCCTACCTTATTGCCAGGAAGACATTCGGCGGCACGGCCATGCCATTGAGTGCCGTATTTATGCCGAGGATCCGAGTAATAATTTTGCTCCATCAACGGGGGTTATTACCCACCTTCAATTGCCCAACGGACCATGGTTGCGGCATGACCATGATCTTGAAGAATTCAAAGAAATTACCCCATTTTTTGACGCTATGATCGCCAAGGTGACCACGTATGGGCCGACGCGTTTAATAGCTCTTGGATACATGCTTGATGTATTGAGGCAATATGTTATCGGGGGGATTGCAACCAACATTACTTTTTTACAGCGGCTTTTAGCAACAGAGATTTTTAAATCGGGTGCATTTGATACGCAAACGCTTAAAGACCCATTGCTTACAGCCCAACTTAATGAGGTCTTTATTGGTTCCGATTGTGATATTTCGGCTTTGATTGCCCTTGCTCTTTCGCAGGCTTTGCATAAAGAACAACAATTAAAAGCAGCTCAGGAAACGTATCAAGATATACCCAATATCAGCAACCAGGTGAATTTGTGGAAGGAACAACAGTGGAAATAACAAAATTACAATTTAACGGCAAAAGTTACACCCTAACGCTCGGCCGAGGTGTTGATGACGTTTGGTCGATTATCGTTGATGATGCGTCGATGGGGGAAGGTCCAAAAACATTTTCTTGCCGTGTTATCAATTGGTCTTCACAGAAAAATAATGAGCTTGGCGGTGTTAGGCAGGATGCTATCGTTTTTGATTTTAACGGTAAATTGGTTAAGGCCAAAATCGTTGAGCGAGTTGTTGGTGAGGCATTGGTATCTGATGTTCTCCTGGTTAATACCGGAACAATTGCTACCATTTCTCCCGTCAGGGAAGTAATTCCGCTACCCAAATCAGTTGGCTTGTTTAAGCCGGCCATATGTTTGGTTGACCAGGAACCGGTGCTTGGTGACCATGACCTTGTGCTTAAAAGCCCATTGGCCGGGCTGGTAATAGCCGTTAAAGTGGTTGCTGGGCAATTTGTGGCCAAAAATCAGCCCGTTGTGGTTATCGAGTCGATGAAGATGGAGAACGAAATTTGCGCACCTTTTCCGGCTTTTATAAAAACTCTTTCTATTTCTGAAGGAAATTTGGTAAAACCAAATCAAGTAATAGTTACGTTTGAAAGAAGAGGAGGAAGCGGTGATGCAGCATCAAAAAGGTTCGATGGCGAAGAAGTTTTTGAGTGTCGAGGAGATTGCTCGGGAACTTAATGTAAAAAAGTTTATTATTAATTTTTGGGAAAAGGAATTTAGGCTTAAATTCGAGCGTTCTGGCTCGGGGCAAAAATTCTATTCACGGGACGATCTTAATGTTTTTGTAACCATCAAAGATCTTGTCCACAACAAAAAAATGTCTCTTTCGCAAGCAAAAAAACAAATACAATCAATCCTCAGCGGTCAAGAAAACGAGGTTGTACAACCCGAAGCGATCGAGTGCGCCACAAGTGAGCAACAGGTCGTGGAGCATTTAGTGCAGCCGGCAGTAAGTTCCAACGAAAAACGTGAAACAGTCAAAGACGAAGCGTTTATGCAAAACGTCCGAGAATTTAGGGAGCAATTACTCAGTCTCAAACAGTTGCTTGATTTGGAATAATAGCAAAAATAATAATATCTTTAGATTCTATTTTGAAAGCCATGGCAGATGATTGCCCGGGCTGGCGGAATATTGGCAATAACAGCATTTTCGGTTGTTGCCTCAAATAACGTTTTAAACACCTTTAGGTGTTCAAGTGTTTGACTATAGTTTTCTTTTTCAATACTCGCGCTTTTTGAACAGATCGAACAAGCGCTCAATCCCCACATTTTGATCATTGGTATTGCGATATATTCAAAGTAAGAAATTGTTCCGTTCGGGACAATAAGCGATTTATAATTGTTAAGAATATCGAGAACAAGGCCTGATGGAAAAGCATTAAATGGGAGCCCTGAGATAATATAATGATATTTTTGGGTTGGATGAAATTCGGTTATAGAGCAATGGTAAATGCTCACTTGAGGGTGTTTGCCAAATTTTTCGACAAGTTTTTGATAAAATGTTTCATCAAGCTCAACAACGTCGAGTGAGTCTTGCGGCCCCATTTTTCCAATAATTTGTTCAGTGAATACGCCGGTTCCAGCCCCGACTTCAAGAATGTGGCGGCCACTCAAATATGTTTTGAGATCACTTTGATCTAAGCCTGCAGTTATTGCCGAGGCAAGGGCGACTGAGCTTGGCGCCAAAGCGCCGACATTACTTGGATCTGCTATAAAGCGTTTCAAAAACGTTAAGCATTCTGGACAGCAAAAAATTTCCTTTTTGGTAATCGATGTACTTTGTGTACCTATTCCAAAAACGATTATGTTAAGTGAAAGAAAAAATATGATGGCAAAACGAAAAGACAAAAGATTTTTTTTTAGATTATTCATGATTAAAAATGATTCTTTGGGATTTTGGTTGCGGGGGCTGGATTTGAACCAGCGACCTTTGGGTTATGAGCCCAACGAGCTACCAGGCTGCTCTACCCCGCGACAACGACTTTTAGGCGAATTCTTAAGGCATTTTCAATGTTGATCTCATTATAGGGAGATCCTGCCAATTGTCAAATGAAAAGAATGCGGAGAATTAAATAATTATCAGGTGTTTTATAGAATTCTACAGATTTTCAGTCTGATAACTTTGGACGTTAGTTTGTCGTTGGATGATAATTTACCGCATGCTCAAGGTTGTGTTTACGCCTATCTCTGCAACCACCAAATGGACAAATAGGTGAAGCTGCAAACCCTGGCGAACGGGATGCCTCCATTGATGCAGCATGTCCGCAGGCAAAACGCCATACGCGTTCATTGTTTTCGAATTCACTAAACAATATAGGACAGTCGTGGTTTAAGACGGCATTGCCTGGCAATGGTGGTACTTCTGTGGCGGCTAGCTCATAGTTAACATCTGCAACTCGATCTAGTCCAAGAGCTGCTATTTGTTCTTGGGTTAGCTGTTCTGCGGTCCCAAGCGCGTCACCCGTATTGCCATTTTGTCTTCTCGTTGGTTGGGCTGGGCTGCCCAAACCGTCATTGAGTGCAAAGCAAACAGAATAGATGAGATACGCCGTGGCAAAAATCTTTTCTGGCGTGCTTTGGTCATCTTCGATGAGATTTGCATAAGATCGGGTAATGGCACCAATACTATCGGCGACTATCCGATTATTAAGGCTTGCTCTATCGTCTTGATTATAAGTTGCGCGAAACAATGCCGTTAAACTTTCAATTGCTGGCAAAAGTATATCGCGTCCACGGTGAAGAGCCTTTTTTGTGTCGACGGCCGCTTGAGGTTTGGTTGCATCAAGGGCGTAAAGTTTTTTTGCGCTGATCCAAGAGCGTTCAAGGTCGTAGGCGATACATGCATAACTATTGTGCCTTATGTCATTTGGTTGGTTATACATATGTAATATTTCGCCCATTGATCTGGTTGCATGAGTTATCATATCAAGGATAAGCGCTCGTTTTGGATTGTTTGAATTTGCACTTGTCTTTGATGCAATTGCAAGGGGAAGGCGAGCAGCAGCAAGACCAATTTCGCAACCTTCGGCTACCGTATATCCTTGCAAGGTCGCTTTGCTTTGAACCGCAATAAGCAAAAACGCAATCAAGAAAGCTTTTGTAAAAAAGTTAGCGTATTTCACTGTTTTCCCCCCCCAATAATTTTGGTGATACGAAAGATTATTATTGTCGGCCGTTCCCTCCGACACCTCCCGAAGAGAATGTGAGGAAGTGTTGAAATAGTATGGTTAAAACCAGCAAAAAGTCCAGGTGAAGACAACGAAAGAGGCGGCGACTGAAAACGGTCGCCGCCTCTTGTAAATAGCTTGTTAAGAAGTATTTAGTGAGCGTGTGCTGCTGTAGCGGCCGTCAGCGCATTTGTCGCTTCTGTTAAAGCTGCTATTGCGGGTGCCAATGGATTTAGTGTAGGTGCGGGTGAGCCAGAAACCTTACCCCAAACGTATTTTTGTATGAACTCCTTGGCTTTGGGTTTGACCAATTCAATCGTTGCCCACGTAAGCATGGTAAACCCTATTTGAAGTGCAAGGTCTTTACCCTTGAAATCATAGGTCTCTTTTTCGAGCAAGCGCATGAAGGCTTCGCCATTGCTATCAAGGATGTTTTTGGCGCTTGTAGTATCTTCACGAGCTGTGTTGATTTCTCTTTGTGTATTACCAAAAAATTTAAGCGCGTTCTGATCTTTTTGATCAACGATTTCCCAATAAGTTGCCAAGAAGTTTAGATCTTCATCGCTGATTATTTGGTTTGTTTTTTTAAATACAATGAGCATGAGAGGCTTGGTTTCAGATGCTTCAATGCCTTCTTTGGTAATAGCTTTTTGTAGGTGTTTAACAAGGTAACCAAGAGCTTCAGTGTCTTCTAATACAATTTTACTTGGTGTTTTTTCTTTGAGCATGATCTCAATAAATGGGTTGCCTGGATGTTTGCGTACTGGAAGGAGTGTTAAGTTTTGGAGCGTTCCTTCAAGGAATTTGCCAACATAGGTTTCGCGCCATCCGTTGTAGATACGATCGATTTGGACATTGGTGTCGACATTTTTTGCGGTAAAGCGAATAGGTATCAAATTTTCTAAATCTTTGCTTTTGCTTGCTTGTCTGATTTCATTTGTTTCTGAATCCAAGCATCCAAAAACAATAACATCCAGCTCATTTATGGCTGGATTATAATGTATCATCATTGGCTTGCCAAATGATTTGAATTGGCAAGTAGATTGGTCGATTTGAGTATATTCTGGACGTAGTGATGCGGCGTCTTTTTTGCTCTCTTTGGCGGCAATAAGACCAGAAAATAGTGTTCCGATAAAACCTAGGGCCAAAAGAGCCTTTTGTGTTGAGTTTTCCACGGTTCCCCTTACTTAAGCAATTAATGTAAAATACCTACACATAAAGTGTATGCAAATTAAAAGAATTTTCAATATTTGCGAAAATAATTAAGATAACGGGGTTTTGTGCTTTGCCTTCGATACAAACTGTATTAATGGCGGGCATTATTTTAATGAACGGTAAATTACCCAAAGCCCCATAAAAACAATAAGATATGGCGAATAAGCAAGCAATGCATTAACCCCTTGGTGCAATAATGCATCGGAGCATAACGAGATGGCGATCATTGTTGGATAAGGGGCGAATATGATAAGCCATCGATATGACGCACGGCGCCACATAAGTCCAAATAGGCCAAAGGTGAGGAGCGGATAGATAATGAGCAAAAGATAGGCAATAATGCGTTTAAGTAGTTGACCAATAAGGTCATTGCTTACTGCGTTAGGGATTATTGAGTGGCTCAGTATTAAATTTTTAGAAAAATTAATAACCGATGGGGCTTCATAATTAATCTTAATTTGGGAAAAAAAACTTGGACTAACTACAGTATGATTAGAGATTTTTGTTTGGATGTTGTTTTCAACATCAAACAGTTTACCGTCAGGAATGCTTATTTTTTGGGCTTTTTCGTCAATAAGAAACGTTGGAGCGCTTATTGTTTTTTGAATGGTAAATTCTGGTGTCATAAAAATAAGAAAAAGATCTTTGCCTTCTTTGATTTGCAGGTCGAGCACGCTCAAGTAACCAAAGGTATTTTGTTCAAGAGTCATCCATTTATTGATAACCTTTTGGGTGGAGATTTGCTTAAAATGCTCCATTTTGTATTGTTCGGCTTTAAAGGTTAGCGGGGAGACAAGGTATTCATTGATGATAAAGCTTGGGATGGCAATACATAGGCCTACAAGTGCAAATAGCTTAAAAAATCTTTTAAGGCTTAACCCTAACAAAAGCAGTGTGTCAAATTCTTGCTGGAGATAAAATTCACGAAGCAGAAGGCAGGTTGCAAGCCAGCAGCTTATCGGTAATTGTTCAAAAAAAGATGGCGCGAGATTAAGCGTGAGAAAATACAGAATGTCATACGTCGTCGAGTGTTTAACGCGCAAAAGTTTTTCAAAAAACTCGATAAAATTGAATAAAAAAACAAAGAAAAGGTTTAACGCCAAAACGTATTTGAAAAAGCGCATAAAAAAGTAGCGTTGAAATGTTAGCCTGCCTTGCATCATGATATTCTATAATCCAAACGGTTTTAAATCTTCTTTTTTGAGCGATTCTGGGGTTATTAAGCCACAAGAAGCCAGCGCCTTTATTGCTTCTTCAAACGTTATATTAGTCGATATGATTTCGTCTTCTGGCATAATGAAAAAATATCCGGATGTTGGGTTTGGCGAGTTTGGCATAAAGACTTTGCAATAGCGTTCGCCTGGATATTGCTTTGCCTCCTCGGGAATGATTTTTTCATAGGTATCGCTTGCCGATTCTAATAAGAATGCCAAATGATATTGGCCCTTTTTTGGGTAAGGAATAAGGACAACTCTTCGTTGTATTGTTTTTGTTGTATCGGACAATTTAAAGAAATCAACGACGATTTTGGCAGAGGAATAGACAATTCTTACGAGCGGAATTTTGGCTATCAATGATTCAGCATAGTGTACAAGAGAGTGGGCAATAAAAATTTTCAGAATTATTCCGGTGGTAAGAATAAGGAGCATTACCAAGGCAAATTCTGATCCAGGTATTTTTTGCAAAAACAATGGTTCAATTTGACGAAGCGGTCCGATGATACGGCTAAATAGGCCATACATAAAATTTATAAAAAACAGCGTTGCAGCAATAGGGATAATGGTGAATAAGCCGCTCAAGAATAACGTTTTTATGTTATGGAGTATCTTGTTCGAGTGTTCTGGTCTTGGCATGAGAGCTCCTTTTTTTAATCAGTTGAAAGGATTTTTTGCAGCTCTTGAGCAAGTTCTTCTGCTGTTGTTTGGGCTAGCTGCAGAGACTTTGCTTCGGTCATAACGCGTAAAATATTTTCGGTTCCTGAATAACGAACTAAAATGCGGCCATCAACCATTTTTTTCTCATAGGCGCTAATAATGTTTGCAATTGGTGGGGTTGCAAGATCTTTTTTGCTTTTTATTGGAATGTTCAGCAATATTTGAGGAAAAGCGTCAAATGTTGTTAGGTTCCAGTTTTGATTGATGATCACCGCTTCAAGTACCTTAAGCGCAACAAAAATACCGTCACTTGTTGGCATATAGTCTCGAATAATCGTGTGGCCCGATATTTCTCCACCTATTGGTAGGTCATTGGTTACGAGGGCTTCTGCGATATATCGGTCGCCAACTTTTGTGCGTATAAGTTTTTTGTTTAGAGTGGCAAGCGCCTGCTCAAGCCCTTGATTTGACATAACGGTGCCAACAAGCGTGTTTACTGTTTTGTATTCGGGTAATGTTTGCAGCAAAAACAAGACATCATCGCCATTTTTTATTGCCCCGCTTTGGCTTACCACAATGAGGCGATCGCCGTCACCATCAAAGGCAAAGCCGATATGGGCTTTTTCAGCAAGAACTTTTTTCTGCAAATCTTCTGGGTGGGTGGCGCCACAATTCTCGTTAATATTGGTGCCATTTGGTTGATCGGCAATGGTTATAACTTCGGCGCCAAGTTTGGTAAAGACGGCCGGTGCAATATGCGCCGTTGCTCCATGAGCGCAATCGAGAACAACTTTAATATCTTTAAAAAACTTTTCCGAAAAATGGCTAACAATTTTTTCTTGATAATGTTGTTCAGCACTTGCCCACGTTTCCACCGATATTTTTGGTAATTCATTGTTTGCGGTATCGAGCTCGGTTGCATACCAAGAGGCAAAATACGCTTCAATATGGGCTTCATCATTTTTGCTCAGCTTGCTTGATTTGGCGTCAAAAAGCTTGATGCCATTATCATAATATGGATTATGTGATGCTGATATAACAATGCAAAAGTTAAAGCGCGAGCTATCTTTTATAAGCTGATAAGCCATTGGTGTCGGCATAACGCCACCATCGACTATATCAAGTTGAGATTGTGCAAGACCAAAAATGAGATCGCTTTTTATCCGTGAACAAGAAATTCGGGTATCGTGACCTATTAACACACCGGGGCTTGGCACTTTGTATTTCTCAGTTGCCCATTGAGCTATCGCTTTACCCAAAGCATAAAGAGCTCGAGATGTAAATGGGAATCCATCAGCGTTGGCGCGTATACCATCAGTTCCAAATGCAAGTAGCTTATTCATGGGTAATTTTGATCCTTTGGGAGAAATTAATTGCTTGTAGTAACTATTTATAAGAAATGCTTCTTTTTATTTTACCCGCCATGCTAAAATAATACAAAGTATTTCTACCGATAACCTGGGGATAATGCTCTATGAATACTCAATTTTATCTTAAATGTTATGCCGTTGGGCTTTCAGTGGCCTCTGCCGTTGGGCCTATTTTTGTTCTTACCTTCAATCGCGGAGCTTGGTACGGATTTTCACGAGGATTTGCAACAGCATTTGGCGCTGCCTGCGGAGATGGCTTTCTATTCTTTTTGGGGCTTTTGGGTGTATTGCGTCTTTTGGGTGAGTATCATGGGACTATGTTAGCGATGGATCTTATAGGCGGAGCTTTCTTGATTAGCTTAGGAATACGATCGTTCAAGGGCCGACAAAAATATGTAAATGATACGCAGCAAGATAGCCTACCCCCAATTTCGACAATGATTAAATCATTTTTCCTTACGGTGGTTAATCCATTAACGGTTCTTTTTTTTATGTTTGTTGGCGTTCGCATTCTTCCGGAAGATTCTCCATCCTTACCATTTCGTCATATTGTTTTTGGTAGCATGTGTGTTGTATTCGGCTCATTAACTATTTTAACAACGGTTGCACTTGTCGCTTCTCGGCTTGGTCAGGCAATCAGTGAGCAACGTCTTCGAACAATATCGCACATAACCGGTGTGATATTTTTTGGGCTAGGATTCTACTTTTTTGGCGATTTTGTTATGCGTATTTTGAAGATATTTCATTGGATATAGGTTAGCTAGGCACTTATTATAATTGGTTGCATTCTTGGGATCTCTTGTGCAACAATAAATTATGGAAAAAAGATAGATCTTGTTGGATGTTCGGGGGGATTTCTCATGAAGATCAAAAAAACATTAAGACTTTCGTTTCTAGCTCAAAACTTTTCAAGCCAAGCCATAACTATTTCAACATACACAGGAAAACTCTTTTTACGGGTTAATCTTTTAAGCTCTCATTTTGGTATTGATAATCAAAAGGAGGAATTATGAGTAAATTTCGTTAAAAGACTTAATGAACACAAAGGGGATGAAATGAAATTTATATCTATTTTTCTTGGGATTTTAATAGCGCTGGGACTATTTGTAACGAGTGATTGTTTTGGGGGAGGGAAAAAAGGGCAAAGGTCAAACAGAAAGCGTCAGCGTAGCGAGATGGTTAGGGAAACGGCCAAGATAGGTGTAGGGGAAATGGAAGGTTCTGAAGCTGAAGCGTTAAGTGAAGATGTTGAATTTGATTCTGAAGACGCATATATAAAGTCGCTTGATCTTGAGATACAAGAAAAAATTAATCGTGCCGATAGATTATTAGCGATAGGCCGCAAAGATGAGGCTATAAAAATTTTTGAAAATGTTGCCGATTGCAATAAAATCCCGCTCGTATTTGAACGTCTTGGCGACATTTATTTAGAGATGGTCGACGAAGATCCATATAATGCCGTTATTGCTCAAGAATATTTTAAAATGGCGCTTGAAAATGGGTTCATGCAAGTGATTGAAAAATTACTTAACGTTGGTGATGTTTTGGGCGCATTGGCAAAAGGAAATAGACAGCCTCCAATGTCAGCCGCAGCTATGAGCATGTACTCATAATTAACCGCATATAAAAATTTTGAGGTGGCCGGTAAATTATTTAATTTACCGGCCACTTTTTTGTTCTTAAGCAACGAAACTCGGTGTTTGTGTTCAAACTATTGCATGGCACGAATGCCTCTGTTATCATCAACCCAATATTATTTTTGAACTGCGTAAATTCTTTGGTAGGAGCTAAGATAGATGCTGAAGAAAAAAATAGGCGAAATTCTTATAGAATTAAAAGTTTTAACACAGCAACAATTAGATGAGTGTTTAGCCGAACAAAAAACATCGGGAAGCTCGCTAGAACAAATTTTGCTTGAACGTAAAATGGTGAGCAAGATAGATTTATCTCGTGCGCTTGCGACTCAAATAGGCGTTCCTTTTATTGACCGAATTACTGAGCAAATGGCTGACTTGCAAATGCTTGGTAATGTTCCCCTTAAATTTTTGCGTCAACATTGTGTTATTCCCATTATGTTTGAGGGAAAAAAAACTATTGTTACCGCAAATCCTCTCGACCTTCAACCATTGGATGATCTTGTTCTCTTGATGGGCGGTGAAATTGCCTCTGCCGTTGCAACCGAAGACGTTATTAATGAAGCGATTAACCATTACTATCCTCTGGAAACAAGCAAAGAGATGATGGAGGAGCTTTCAAGTACCGAAGACGGTCGACCTGGCGAATTTGATTTTGACTCTGGCGCCATGGAAGAAAAAGACATTATGCAACAGGCCAATGAGGCCCCGATTGTTAAGCTGGTTAACCATATCATCGTCCAAGCGGTTAAAGAGAGTGCTTCCGATATTCACATTGAACCATTCGAAAAAGAATTGCGCGTACGTTATCGTATCGATGGCGAAATGTACCAACGCGTTATTCCTCCTAAGCGTTACCAAAGCGCTATTGTTTCGCGTATTAAAATCATGGCCAACCTCAATATCGCCGAAAAACGTGTTCCGCAAGATGGACGTATTCAGATTAAAGTTGGCGATAAGGCAATCGATATTCGTACCTCAGTTTTGCCATGCAATTTTGGTGAACGCGTGGTTATGCGTTTACTTGATAAAACCAAGGGTGCCGTCAATTTTGAAATGATCAATCTATCCGAACGTGATTTTAAAGTTGTTCGTAACAATATTGAACGGCCAAACGGCATCATATTAGTAAGCGGTCCAACCGGTTCTGGTAAAACGACAACCTTATATTCAGTTTTGACCAGATTAAATAAACCTGAAGTAAATATCATTACCGTTGAAGATCCTGTTGAATACACTATTCATGGTGTAAGCCAAGTACAAGTAAACGAAAAAGCTGGATTAACTTTTGCTTCAGCGTTGAGATCAATTTTGCGTCAAGATCCAGACGTTGTACTTATTGGTGAAATTCGCGATCCAGAAACGGCGCAAATTGCAACTCAGGCAGCTTTAACGGGACATTTAGTTTTAAGTACCATTCATACGAATAGCGCCGCGGCAACCGTTACTCGATTACTTGATATGGGTATTGAGCCATACTTAATTGCGTCGTCATTAATTTGTGTTGTTTCTCAGCGATTGGTTCGCAGGCTCTGTGATAAATGCAAAGAAAAATACACACCCGATGCTGAAATTGTCGGTCGTGTTGGTATCACCAAAGATGAGGCGGCGGCAATTACCTTTTATCGCGCCGTAGGTTGCGATGAATGCCTGAAAACAGGCTATAAAGGGCGCATGCCTATTTTTGAGGTCATGGAAGTTAATGATGAAATTGCAAAATTGATCGTTCTGCGTGTTGACGCATCGGTGATTAAACAAAAAGCAATTGAGCAGGGAATGACGGTGCTTGGTATTGATGGTGTAAGAAACATCAAAGCCGGAGTAACAACTCTTGAAGAAGTGTTAGCAGTAGCCTACGTTGAAGAAGCGATTAGTTGAAAAAAATCATACCAAAACACATATCGCCAGCAAAAACAAAAAGGATATTTCGATATGTCATTTTGGTTACATGAATCAAAATTTGTACTTATGCTCAGTGCTATTCCTCGCTGGATTCGCATTTGTTTATTGATGAGTATTTTGCTGCTTATCAGCGGTGGTTGGTATTTATGGAAATACCTTCCGATGCAAAAAACATGTATTCAAACATCGTTAACGATTCAAACCCTTGCGCAACGGAACACTTTTTTATCCAAAATTATTCAACAAAAACCATTACTTGAGCATGATAAGTTTGAGCTAGATCAAAAAATGAACGCTATCAAAGCGGCTTCAATATTTGATGACCAAATCATGATTGAAATATTGTTAGCTGGCCTGAAAAAGCATGATGTTTCATGCAAAGAGCTAAAGCCATTACTTGTTAAGCGCGGTGCCTATTGGCAAAAGCATTCATTTGATCTTACCTTTAAGGGATCGTTTAAAGGGATTAGATTGTTTTTTTTAGACCTTTTTGCGCAACAAAAATTTGTTACCTGCAATATGTTATCGCTTGTGCGTTTTAAAAAACACAAAATTAAAGGCGAAATGAAAGTAACCTTTATAAGCTTTGGGGATAATGAAGATAAACAAAAAAATAGTCATTTATAGTCTTGGTTGTTGTGCTTTTGGCACCATCTTTGATGTATGTGCTTCTCTACAAAAAAAAGTTGTCTCACGTGATCCCTTTTATCTAGAACGAGCATCTTCAGTTAAAAAGAAAAATAAAAAACTGCAAAAAATAGAGCATCACTCAAAACGCGTTTTTCTTGAAGGCATTATGGCCATGGGTGATCATTTGGCTGCCGCTTTGTGCAACGGTAAGGAATCTGAGGTTGTGGTGGCGGGCGATCAGCTTTGGGGATATACCGTAAAAGATATCGATCGAACGAGAGTTTTGCTTGTTCGCGGTGACCATGTTATAGCATTAGAGCTTGATTAATATCCGGCTCTTAATCAAAAAAAAGGGGAGAGTGTGAAAAAAGCACAAATTTTTTGTTTTGGAGTTATCAGTTTATTGTCAGTCTATTCGGTTGTTGCTGATGAAGTGATACTTCCTCCAATGTCGCGCCCCGATATCTATTTGCCACCATTAGCAACATCACTCGTTTACCATGAACAAGAAGTTCGATCTAAAAAAGCTTTAAAGAAAATTGAACATATGGTAAAAAACGCAAAAAAAGATTCGACTATATACCATGAAAAAATATGTGCAATAACTCAACAACAAAACAATGAAAATGAGTTTACAACGCTGTTGAATGATGTGTATAAAGATCCTGAGTTGGTGCAAACAAAAATATCATTGCACATAAAAAAAATGTCGATAAAAAAAGCGATTGAAGTAATCAACAAAATATCCGGAATGGCATTTGTTGTTGACCCAAATGTTGATGGAACCATTGATGATGCTCAAGCCGACGATGTGCCAATAGCCGTTGCATTACAACTACTCTTAAATAGCGCAACTCCGCGATTGGGACTTATTAAAACCTTTGGTGTATGGCGCGTAATGCATTACACCCTTGTCCGCGAGTTACTGAAGGCTAATGCACAAAATGCTCAAGCCATCGATTATGTTAATGCAACTCATACGATGCAAAATGCCAAATGGGATGATAAGTTTAAAGCACGCCTTGAAAAATTATGGGATGGTGTTGTTGGCGATCAAAAGGGAAAACCGGGAACATTTATTGCATTTGATGATGCAACTAAAAAAATATTTTTCAAAAGCCATGCACGCCAAATACAAGATTTTGAGGCAATGCTTCAAGCAATTGATATTAACATTCCGCAGGTTCGGCTTGATGTTCGCGTAATTGTCGCTGAGAAAAACTTTGAAGAAATGCTTGGGTTCCAATTATCAGGCCGTTATACCAGAAATGTAACGAGTAGGCGATTAGGGTTTGCTGGCGTTGGCGCTCAACCAAAAAGTGACGGCACGTCTTCGATCCCCAGTCCATTTAGCAATGTAACCGATTGGTCATTAAACCTAATTCCAGGCTGGAAGGCAGGAGATGCGGCCATATCTGGAGGGATGTCGAGCCTTCCGTTTATTTTTAAAAATGCCGATTTAACCAAATTGTTAAATCTTACCCTCAACGCGGCCGAAAATCGTCATGAAATTAAAACAATACTAAAACCTTCGTTGCTCGTTAATAGCGAAGAATCTGCTGAAATTTTGGTTGGTGAGTCGATGCCATTACAAACCATGGTTGCCGAATCGGTCGGTTCAAATATTTCAAATGTAACCACAACGCAATATAAAGATCTTGGCATTAAGGTTAATGTGAGGCCGATTGTCTCCCCGGGCAGTGATTCGGTCTTTTTAGATATTTTCTTAGAAAATTCTTCATTATCGGTGCCAACAATAACGGCGAGTTGGCAGCAAGATGGCAAACCTCAGTCGATGGGATACACCATAAAAACAACTCGGTCGAAAAACCGTGTCTTGCTACGAAGCGGCCAAACAACGTTAATTAGTGGCTTGATTGTTAATTCAAACGATACGATGAAAAGCGGTGTGCCTGTTTTGCAAGACATTCCTGTTCTTGGATGGTTTTTCCGTGGTACCAAAAAATCAATCGAAGACAAGCAGTTACTTATCTTTATTACCCCGGTGGTTGTTTAAAACCAATCGTCTTTTTATCTCCCATGTTCTGTCATGCTTGGGCTTGCCCGAGCATCCATCCTTCGCCAAGGCTTCGGCGGGCAGGCCATCTTGAGAATGAACAAATATTATGATGGATCCTCGGGGCAAGCCCAAGGATGACAGGCAAGAGAAATTGGTTATTTCAACACTTCGGGCGGTCCTGAATCAAGTCAGGCCGGGTTTCAGGACGCCCGATTGTGGCAATTTGACCATAAGAGCCCTTGACGTTGATTAAATTAACACAAACTGCATTATTGCGCGCATCAATCGTCGATTCAACCCCACCCCTTTTGCAATAGATCGGGTTACTGCTATCTTTAAATAGTATTTGTAAGAACTTACTATTGTCTGATTGGGGTAATTGGGGTTATGGTTTTTAACAATAAGATTCAAACTTTTTACTTTTTATTACTAGGGTTATGCGGAGCGCTCTTTGTTTTGGCTGCAGTTAATGCGCAAGGTGAAGAGAGTGCCGAAGCACGAGTTGCCCAGGTAATGAAAAAATATTCAACCATTATCGACCATTACTCATCTAAAGAAACTATTCAAAAATACATCGATAAAGGCGATGATTATGCCAAACGCTACACCGATGAACAATTTCTTGATCATCTTATAAATGCCGAAGAATATCGAAAAAAAGATCAACAAGCTTTTAATGATACAATTTTATACCAATTCAATATTCCCTTAAATGATCAACTGACTCCAATTTCTTTATGTAATGGCGACCTTGGTAAAATGCTTTTTGTTTTGCTTGAATGGGGCAATGAATGGCATTTGTACCGTAATATGCTTAATTTTTGGACCGATTTTTCTACCGATCAAATGATGCTTCAACGTAAGGAATATATCGATGCATTGCAAGCCATGCAGGATAGTATTGATAATCATGATGATAAGGCATTAGAAAAAGCGACCGACCAAATTCATAAGCTTGTGTTTGATACCGGAACTAATTGGATATTAGGCAAAATGACACGTGAGTTATTACCATCAATTGGTATTAATATAGCGTTGGATGGTACCTTTCAATCGCTTAAAAAACATTTTTTATTGGACCAACTACAATCGGAAAACATTCTCACGGTCTTGGCAACAAGTTTGTGTAACGTTGGAAAAATTAAGCATTATCATGACGCAGCTCAATCCCAACCATCGATGTTTGAATTGGTTGAGAAAGAGTGGTTTTCTAATCTGCCGTTAACAATACTAAAAACTGGCGTTTTGGACCAAGTAAACGGGCTATTGCAAGACCATGGATTACTGCCTAAATGGACGACTGAAAATACATACCACTTTACCAAGCGCATTGCATTTATGCTGCTTTTTATGCGTTGGAGTATTCAATCATTTTTGCAGCCGAAGCTATTTGAAGTTGTTATGAAAAAACATCAGCTTTTGCTAGAAATTTTGCAGTCAACCGACGATAACAAACCATTATTAAAAAACATGCTCAGCCAGGGGCATAAATCTTCGTTTACGCTTTGGCTTGGGCTTAAATCGGAAAAATATACATCGTGGCAAACGGTACTTAATTTGGTAATGATTGTGCCGGCAATAGTCGTGCTGGCTCAAAAATTATATACGATGATACAACAACCAGGAACACAAAATGATGGAAATTTACAACAACTTACAGATAATGGTGGAGCGATATGAATAAGAAATTGGTGGCGATAATTATTGGTTCCTTTTTGCTGGCTAGTGTTTATATGTTTGCTCAGGAACCTGCTGCGGCGGGTAATTTCCTTGATCTATATAATGATACAAACAGAATTCAGCAAGATGTTGCGTATCACGTGCGCGAGAATTTTGAGCACCAATTTGCAGAAATTGAGCATCAACGTAAGCAACTTGGCGACCTCAAGGATAGTGGCGATATAGGACCAGCTAGATATGAACAGGAATCGAAGACTCTTGATGCGCAACAAAAAAGCGTAGAAGATGATATGCGGCAAGCACGGGAAGCTGACGCTCGAAGCAGTCAGTTTGTAGAAGGTTTTTTTTCATCTGGTTGGAAATCGGTTCTTGAACATGGAAAAGCAGAAGACAAGCTCAAAGAAGCTGTTGCTCAAGCGGGGGTAACTCAAGCCGTTGCCAACGAAGGTTCTCTTGAACGTTTTAAATTTGCATTCCAAAAAGATAATCTGACCAAAGCGGGGGTCTTACTTACGGTGACTACGGCCGGAGCGGTTGGCAGTTATTATGGCTTAAAATTTATATATAAATATTTTTATGCAACATTAGGCATGCCGAGTTTAACGCACGAGTCATCTCGAGATGGTGTATTAAGTTCATACTTTTCTTGGGCAATGCCAAAAAAACAACCGATTAATCAAGCCGAAGCTTTTTCTCACGTTGTTCTTGCTCCAGAGCTTGAAAAAACAATCCTTTCTGTGGCCAATGCAACAGCAATGACGCATGCCAAGGGCCTACAATATCGCCATATGTTATTGTATGGACCACCGGGAACCGGTAAAACGTTGATTGCAAAAACGATTGCACGGTCAAGCGGTATGGATTACATAGTTATTTCCGGAGCAGAAGTTGCGCAGTTTAAACCTGGTGTTGGCATACAAAAACTAAATGAGTTATTTGATTGGGCAGAGCATGGTGAGCGAGGTCTAGTCTTGGTTATTGACGAAGCCGATGCCTTATTGCGTGACCGTAAAGATCTTAGCGAGAAAGGGGTTAATTTGGTTAATACCTTTTTATCAAGAACCAATGGAAGCTCCGAAAAATTCATGCTTGTTTTGGCAAGTAACTATCCTGAAACATTGGATAGTGCTGTATTGAGCCGTATTAACAAAAAGATTGAAATTCCAGCCCCTGGTTTGAGCGAGCGCGTCAAGCTTTTACAGCTTTATATTAATCAATATCTCAGGCAAGCAACGCTCAAAAAAGGTGAATCTCCGCTTACCCTCGAGTCGACCATCGATAACTCATTCATAAATGGCGTGGCGCAAAAGCTTGGTGGTTTTACTGGCCGTTCAATTGATCAATTGGTCGCCGAAGTCGGCATTGAGGCTTTGATGACTCCAAATAATGTTGTCTCTCTCGATCTCTTTAATGGTGTTGTTGCGAGTAAGGTAAATGAGCATCAACGCGTGTCAGCGTGGGACAAGTAACGGTTGTTTTTTGTTGACAAAATAGCAAAAGAACGCGAATCTGGTACGGTTTAAATAGTCGTTGTTGTACTCGCTTGTGCGAGTGCCCGTTATTAAATTGTTTACTGGAAGGATAAGGATGATCAGAGCAAGAAATCTCGTGCTCTTGGCCGCGTTGATTTTGTGGGGTTCGGCAGTTTCGCCACAATGTTGTTCATGTGATTTGAGCAAAATCGTTGAAGACGATTGTGTTTGCGCATCATGCCCAAAAAAAGTTGCTTTTTTTTCTAGCAAAAAAGAAAAATCAAAAAAGGTTGCAAAATCTCGCTCAAAAAAACGTTCAGCAAATAAAATTATTGTAAAAACACTCGCTCCTAAAGCTGAAAAAACACCTAATATTTATTTCAACAATGGTGCCAATGAATTTAAAATTGGTGGCGATACTGCAATAGAAAATTTCTACGAAAAAAACGCGTTCATGTTGAACGGCAATCTTCCTGATGAAAATTGCTATTTCAGACACACCCTCGATTTAAATTTTGATATGGTTTATGGCAAAGAAAAGTTTGGTCATAAAGCATTAGAAACCTATCTTAATTTCCGCCATCGTGGCGTTTGGGGCAGATCTCAGTCATATGCCGATCGCGATTCAGTTTTCAGTGATAAAGCTGGCATCAAAATTGCTGATGCAATCACCGGCCAACACGTTCACGCAAGTGGTAGAAACTTGCCATGGATTTCTGAAGCTTGGTTACTTGCAAGTTTTAACGCAATGCTTGGCCTAAAAACAGAAAATGTTCATACCATCAAACTTGGTTGGTTCCCATTTGACCTTGGTCGCGGAATTGCGCTTGGTCGTTGGTATGGTGCTAATCGTGCTGTTCTTGGGCTTTACAATTACGACAAAGAAGATAAGTGGGCTCCTGGCGTAAACATCAACGGTTCATTAATCAAAGACAAACTTACCTACGATTTGTATTACGCAAAAATCGAAGAGCGTAGCAAATCATTGTCAGACAATATTGATATCACCCGTACACAATGGCTTGATCAAAGCGGTATCAAATGGCGCGGAACTCATAAAGACAACGACTTGTATGCAGCTCGCTTGAAGCTAAAAGCGTTCAAGAATGAAAGCTATGGAACTCTTGACGTTGAACCATATGTTTATTACAACAATGGCATTGATCAATGGTATGAATCGGAACCTGACGAAAAGATGCAATTTGGTGCTTATGGTATTGGCGCAGAATATGCGATCAATAATTTTGAATTTGGTGCCGAAGTTGCAGCAAATTATGGCCAAGAAAAAGTTGTTGCGTTTGATAGAAACAAAGTTGTTATCAAGGCCGACAAAATTACGGGTGCATTGACTCAATACTACGATCATATTGTTACATCAGACCCAGCAGCCGCTGTTACCGGGAAGGTTTACACAAAACCTGCTTTAGCGGCTAAAACTAAACTAAACGATGAGAAGATTAACGCTTATTCAAACCGTGAAAATGGCGTAAAAATTGGAAATAATGGTCCGATAGAATTTTGGAACGATGGTATCAAGGCTGGAACGCTTCCAACCAGTGATGTTGCCTACAATACACCAACAACAGCAAATCGTTTCCGCCCAGCATTTACCAACGAATTACGTGGTTGGATGTTTGTAACCGATGCCGCATATAAACTTCCTACATATAATCTTAAGTTTGCCGTTGCATATGGTTATGCTTCAGGGGATGCTAATCCACATGAAAATGAAGTAAACAAAACATATAAAGGCTTTATCGGTCTGAACGAAAGCTATTGTGGCAAACGAGTACAAAGCGTTTTCTTGCTTGATAAACGCCTTCTCAAGATGCCTACAGCTTTGACGCGTAACTCAGATGAATTAACGGCCGACCTTGCGTTTACCGATATGCATTTACTTGGCGCTGGCACAACCTGGACTCCTACCGTTGGTGGTAAAAAGGTGAATATCAATCCAAATATGCTCTTTTTCTGGAAGGATAGTACCTCCAAGAAGGTTATTGTTGGAACTGGTGGCGCTAATGATTGGTCTGCTTCAGAAACCGAAAATGCACGTAAGTATATGGGCTCTGAATTGAATTTGGTTACCGATATTGAAGTGCTCAAAGACTTGAAGGTCTTTGGTAAGTTTGCAGTATTCCTTCCTGGTAGCTACTTCACCGATGTTGCCGGAGTTCCGCTTGATGATGATTTCTTTGTTAGAATTGATAAAGATGTTGCTGGATATCAAGCAAAAGATTTCAGACTTGGTAATGAAACTGCGTATCATGCAAACGTTGGCTTAGAATACAAGTTCTAAGGCTAAACGAAAATATACAGCTTTGATAAAAAGAAGAGGCGCTGCTTTTTAAGCAGCGCCTCTTTTACGTTAATTCGATCAAAATTATTACCGCCGTTTGTGGTGAGCGTAGTCGAATCCACTGCCCGCAGGGCACGGCGTGCCTAAAGAACGTACCCATTCGACTGCGCCCTAGAAAGGGCTTCGCTCAGGGCGAACGAATTTTACCTATTTTCTCTTGCTTGTCATCCTTTGGCTTGCCCCGAGGATCTATCTTCTGTTTCGTGTCGCTCGTGGTGAGTGTTTTTTGAGCATTTTCTATGCGAAAAAAATGTATCGAACCAGGCGACACCCCTATTTCTTGGATACGTTATTAAGATGGATGCTCGGGGCAAGCCCAAGCATGACAAAATTGTTTTTTGATGCTTATGGTATTGGCGAATTATTGTAAAAAAGATGGACCCCGGATCAAGTCCGGGGTGACAAGTCGATAGTAAATTACGAGTGTTCTTTAGGGGGTTTTCAAAGGAGGAACGCCTTTGTTGTGTTCTTAATGCAGGCCGTTCCTTTAGCTTCCCAAATACGATTCTATTTTACTACGAAGCGTATCCTTACTCATGGCTCCTGTTTCTTTTCCGATAACCTTTCCACCCTTAAAGAACAAGAATGTTGGGATAGATGAGACGCGGTACTGAATAGCTAAGTCGCGTTCTTCATCAATATTGAGTTTAACAAATTTGTATTTATCCGAAAGTTCAGTGGCCAGTTCTTCAAAAAAGGGCATCATTGTTCGGCAAGGACCACACCACGATGCATAAACGTCGATAACAACTGGAAGCTTGGATTGGAGTACTTCTTGATCAAAGTTTTGAGCGGTAACTATATCGGCCATACTAATCCTTTGTTTTGTACCACAGGTTCGACTATTCGATCTGTGTGAATTTTAACTAATAACTGCTTACACAAGATTTACAAATGTTTGCATGGAAGTCAAAGATTACAACGCTTTGCCAATATGTTCGCAGAATGATTGCAAATACTTACCATCAATAACCGGTCGCTCGACAGCTCCCCAATCATTGACCCTTGGTTCAATCATTCTCGAAAAACGGTTGAGCCAAATGCCATGGTGATGTTGCAAAACGGTGTTTACCCATGAAAAATCTTTCTGTTCTTTGATTTTGGATAACAGCAAAACGCTCGAGTGTTGTACCGCCAGTTTATTTACCTCAAACCATGCTTTGTGTCCTTGAAATTCTGAATTGAAGGTATATAGTTGCAATGGTTTTTTTGCGGCGCTAAACCCTTTATATAATCCCTTATAGAACCAATTAATAAGGATGTTTGGCATATAGCAGGCAATGGTACAACGCGGAATCTTTTTATTAAAAAAGGTCTTTAATTCGGTACCAAGCTTTTCGGCGTCTTGTTCCAAAAATGAAAAATATTGAGACGTTTGTTTATTGGCCATAAGAAAGGTTGCTTTCTCATTAACCGGCATATTTTTACAGCTCAGATGGTGAGAATTGATAAAGCGTGCAAATGAGATTTGGTCAAAACCCATGCAGGTCAAAAATTCGCCCGATGTTTTGCGGCAATACATTTCAAGATCCAGAACCACACCAGAAAGTTGAAGGCCGTGTGAAATTTGTGGTTTTTTCCATTGAGCAATAAAATCGGCAAGTGGTTTTTTAACCTCATTTTTCCAAAAAGATCGATCGAGTGATGATGGCAAGTCCGCATATATATTGCCGTATAAGTCTGCCGAACAAGGGACTGGTAGATTTGGTTCATACAGATTATTTGCTATTTCAAAGCCAATAAAAATTTTGGGTAACGGTTTCTTTTTAGCTTGAGCGGCGGCAGCTAATTTTTGTGTAAAATTGCTCAACCCCCCTAAGAATTGGTTAGTTGTTGCTTTATGCCGCGCAATAGGGCTGTAGTATACATTTGGTGTACCGCTAAGCCAAAGGGTATCGAGTTCGGCGGCAAAGATATAATCAATAAGCTCATCTTGTTTTTCTGTGCTTTTTCCGTTTTCTTCAAAGTTTGATGTTTCCATCCAAGCGATTTTGCGTGTTTGGGCTGGTTGATCTTCTGGTTCTAGATTATTGCCAAGGCATGAAGTAGACCAGGGGAGGGGGATGCTCTCAGGGATATTAACCATTTTGGCACCAGCAACTCCCTTTTCTTGGTCAAGCGCTTTTACCAAAAGGGTTGCTTCCCACATCATTTGCTGAACCGCTTTATTCATTTCTTTGCGCAATATATAGTCGGCTGGGCAGAAATGAAAACTCTCTGAAATACTTGAAAAAGAAAGAATGGTGGTTTGAGCAATAAAAACGTGATTGTTGCGAATCGGGTTATACCAATAAAGCCCATAGGGAAATGTTGCTTTTACAATTGGTGAAAATTGTTGGCAAGATGGTAACATTTTTAGGTAAATATCGGAAGATTGTAGGATACGGTCAATCTCTTTGGTGTAGAGTGAAACACCTGGGCGAGGATCATTGAGGGTGGTGTGATAGCCTAGCGGACGAGATTCAAGCGGCCTGGCTAAAAAACTATTGGCCACGTAAAAAAAAGCATCCAGATTTTTTTGTAAGGTTGGTGTTGCATCAAGATCAGGGAAATTTAGTTGTCCTTTGGGAACCGTTATGCCGAGATTATTAAAAATTGAAGAAAATCCTCCGATAAGGTTAACATTTGCCGGTGCATTAAGCGGTGGGAAAATAAACCCAACCAGTCGGCTGGGAAGTTTACCGTAGTTCCGCATGAGGGACATAATTTTTTCAGAAACCGGTGACCGGCCAATACCTTTGAGGTATTCAAACCCAAGGAGAAATAGCACCGCTTTATAATTAGTTAAATTAAGTTGCCGCTCGCCAAGATCCATAATTTGATCAACTGGCCGATAATCAACTTGCCAGCCAACCGATTCAAGAACATCCATGAATGGCTTATATAACCACTTTTCGCGCCCGGTTGTATCAAGTAGTACGATTTTCATCGATTGATTATTTGGCTCTTTTTCGTTGATTGGGCTAACAAATCCTTTGGTGAAAAAGATTGTTAAGACAAAACTGATATAAAGAGTTTTTTTGAAAAGCCCCCCGGCTATCATAACGTTCCCTTTCCCTGCCCCGACTTAGATTGATTCTTTGTGTTTGCTCCTAATCGCTATCCTAATAATAGGATTTTGGATAATGAAGAATCAATAATCAATAAAAGAGGGGCATTTTGTGGTTAATAGCCTTGTTGCCAAGGATGGATGCTCGGGGCAAGCCCAAGCATGACAAAATATGAGAATGGGTATATAAATTAAGAAAAAGTCACATTTTTTTTGACACTTCATAACCATCTTTACCAAATTAAACGGAGAAGATAATGCGTATAAATTCAGCGCTCGCCCTTATCGTTTGTGCCTCATGTTTAAGCTCTTGCAACAAATCGAATACCATAAAAGCGGCAAACAAAATGCCACCGATTGTGCACGTTGCCCATTTGCCAGCGGGCTGGTATCCACAACAAGCCGATGTTTTATCACAAGAGCTTTCCCATTATTTTAATTTAGCAAAAGAGCATTTTTCTGTTGCGGCCGATGCATCAAGCGTTCGAGCTTTGATTGTCCCTCATGCAGGTATGTATTTTTCTGGTTTATGCGCCGCGACCGTTTATCAAACATTATTTGATGGCATACAAAAAAATAAAAATATTAAGCGCGTTATTATTTTATGCCCAAGCCATACAACTTTTTTAAAAGGTTGCGCATTACCTCGATTTAATGTGTATCGAACGGCTTTGGGTGATGTGACAATCGATAAAGAAGCCCTTGATATGTTGGCCGTTGGGCATTCATTTAAGGGTGATTCTCGAGCACATGAACAAGAACATGCGATCGAAATTCAATTACCGTTTTTACAAAAAACAATAGATGATTTTACCTTGGTTCCTCTTATTATTGGGCATGTGACCGATGAAGATATCGGCGATATTATTCATGGGCTTACCAAGATTATTGATAAAGATACTTTGGTGGTTATAAGCACCGATTTCATACATCATGGCCCCAGCTATGAGTATGACGTTTTTGACCGAAACATTATTCATAACATTCGTTACTTTGATTCTTTGGCGGTTAACAGCATTTGCGCGCAAGATTATCGTGGCTTTGAACGTGTTCTAAAAGATACGGGCGCGACAATTTGTGGGCAAAATCCAATAAAGATCTTGCTCGGTTTAATTAATAAACAGGTAATTGATGGAGTAAACGCGCGGTTAACGTGTTATTACACCGCGGCGCATATGCATAAAGCTCGCCAAACAGATCAGAAAATTAATGTTTCGGCATTGCTTCAAGATCCTTGCGATAAAGATGCGCGCGAAAATGTAAGTTATGTAGGAATGGTTTTATCTACGCAAGGATATCACGAGCTCAATAAAGAAGATCTGATTACAGGATATGAAAAGAAATCGTTATTGGCCCTAGCTCGCAGGACGATAGCCAACGCATTTATTGATAAAAAAGAACGGTTACCTGATCATTTACTTTATCCTGTTGTAAGCTTTGGCATGCAACAACCAATCGGGGCATTTGTTACTTTAAATACCAAGAAGGGTGATTTGCGAGGATGCATTGGCAATATCGTTACCAACGCACCGATTTTTCAAACCGTAATGCGCATGGCCGTTGCGGCCGCATTTGAAGATACTCGCTTTGCGCCGCTTAAAAAACATGAATTGGATGATATTGTTATCGACATTACTTTATTAACGCCGCCAGTAAAAGTTGAAAGCTATAAAGATATAACAATAGGGAAGCACGGCGTTATTTTGAATAAACTTAATGATGCCGGGGCTATCATTGCTTCGTCGGTCTTTTTACCCCAAGTTCCGCCAGCATATAAATGGTCGGTTGAAACAATGCTTGAGCAATTGAGCCTTAAGGCCGGCCTTGCTCGTGATGCCTGGAAGTCAAAATGCTCATTTGAGGTTTTTGAGGGACATGAAATAAAGGAATAATGGTACTCGGTGCACTTGTCGCGGCTTCAGCTAGTTTCTCGCTTACGTGTTCTTTTTTTATGCCAAAATAAGCGAAGTTGGAAGTATTTGCAACAGACGCAAGGGCTTCTCTTTCTATGAAGTCTTTATTCAGTTTAGCATTGTTGATTAGGCTATTGATTGTGCCAAAGACGCCCCCAGGCTTAAGGATATTTTTAAACCAATCCTGGATTAATGTATTAATAAATAGCATTTCGGTTGCTTTTTCTTTTGTTTTGTCGAATGGGTATCGGGGCAAATGCTCGTTTTCTAGGTCTTCTATTACTAATATATCAGCAAGCAAGGATCTCGTTTTTTTAAGATCATCGGCATCATCGCAAATTGAAAGAGAATAATTTGAATTTGCTGGATCTTGCGATGTTAAGAAGGCTATCCAGCGCATGAACTGATATAAAGGTATGCTATTATTTGTGTTAATTTCATCAGGAAATTCATGGTAGGTGATTATTTGGTGGTCCGAAAATCTTTTAAGAATGCTTTCATACTCTAAGTCGGCAATGATTATATGAATTTTGCTGTATCCATGAAAGAAGAGTCTTGTTAGCAAAGAAAATTCAGCAAGAAGCGATCCCGAGGCAATCGAAACGAACGTAAGGGTTGTTGTTTTGTCTGGAAATTGTTCTTCTACTTTTTCTATAACCTTATCCTCTAATTCTGCGCGTTCGTACCGTGTTATACAACCACATTCAAATAAACGACCAATGGCAGAGAATGCTCTTTTTGGTGATGCATCTAAAATGCTTGTTGTTTTCCGAGAATCAATCAAGTGGCGATTTAGCGTTCCATCGCTAAGAACGTTGCAAGATCGAGAATGTTCGTAGCTTCGTTTAATCAGGAAGAGGGTGTTTTCTAATGATTTGGTTATGATCTTTATTTTAATTGGTCGTTGGCCAACATATTCTTCTTCGAATGTCGAAAGAATGTCTTGGCGCTCTTTATCTGAAAAACCTTCGGCAAGAAAGCTTCTATCTTCGTCGGTAACGGGTTTGGTTGCGTCGTTAAATAATTTATCGTCAAATGTAAAAATGCGTAAAGAAACTGGTTTTGGAAAAGTTATGTGACAAGACTTGCTACATAATCTATCGTTGAAAAAAGAACACAAAAAGACAAGCACTAAATATATATTATTCCTATTATTCATATCCCCCCCTATGGAAAAAAATAATTATTATAATATAAGTCTAATGTATTAATGCTTAACTGATCAATAAATTGGTGGTTCTGTGGTGCTTTACTCGCGATTAAAGGCAAGAAAATCCAGATAACTTTGCAGAATAAATGCTGCGGCAAGTGAATGGCTTTTCTTTTTTGATTCCGGATCGCTTTTATTGTTTTGTAGGGTGCTTGCGCGTTTACTGCTTAAACGCTCATCCCATAAAACCCAGGTTATTGTTGTACCATTAACCGAAGGGAACTGCCGTTCAAGATCTTCTTTGGTTTTGACAATTTTGATAGTTTGGTCGCTTTCTCCGCCACTCATAGTTTTTGGGTAGCCAATAACAACCGTTGAAATACTTTCTTTACCCAATACCTGAGAAAGAAAAACAGAAAGCTGGGTAATATCAACCGTTTGATAAGGTTTACAGGTTATGCCAAGTGGGTCTGAAGTTGCTGAGCCGACCCATTTGTCGCCCAGATCGAGTGCAAGTATTTTCATAGGTTTCTGCGATCTCATCGTATTAATTTTGCGGATAACACCTCTTTTTAGTATACTGAGGAATAAAAAAAATGGTATTCGATTTTCTGAGGAGTTTACATGGCGCTAAAAAGAATCTTTTTCTGTTGTTTGATAATTGGATTTGCTTCTGATGTTTCAGCAATGCACCCAGAAGATATTGAAAAAGAAGTTATGAGCGCTTATTTCAAAGCTTCTGACTGGGAACCTGAGTACAACAAAGAAAGGGTTGAGTTTGTTGCTTCTTGTTATTTTACGCAATTAGAGCTGAAGGAGAAAGATGCTGCAGATAAGAAAATTTATTGGAAGCATCAACACGCCCTTATTCTTGTTGTATTGGGCAAGAATTGGTATTGCCCTGAAAAACTAAATGATTGTGGGGTGGTTGTTGAAAACGAGAGTGATGAATTCTTAAGTGAAGAAGATCTTGTCGTAGTTGAAATTTTTGAAATTCTTGAAAAAAAAACAACACATAAGCTTGCCGCGATTATGCATAAGGAGTCTGCTTGTGCCAGCGGATCCGATATTAAGATTGGTTTTCTTCGCGTGGAAACAAGCCCTAAATGTGGGTCTAACCCTTGGGGATCAACTTGGAAGCACCCTAAAGAAAAAGATGAATAAAGTATGGTTTTTTTGTTATGTTGATTAAACGAATTCTATTGGTGAGTGTCCTAGTCTCTGGGCTTTCGGACAACATTTTTACGATGGATTGTTTAGGGTTGCCTGAATTTGCGGCAGTTATGGTTAGCGACCAAGATAGGGAAAAGAATCTTATTCAAGCATATTTTCAATCATTACATGAAGGATTAACCTATGAAGAAGCTCTCGACCTCGCTACTTCTTCGCATTTAGACAGTTTAAAGAAATTAGAACGGGTTTGTTGTTTCAAGAAAGATGAGCGAATAGAATTTTGGAAAAATGAACTCGAACACATAGTAATTGAAATTAGAAAGCTACGAAAAAAAATGGCTGGGGAATCTGTCGTTTGTAGCGAGATTGAAGGCAATGACGATAGTGATATTGCGATTGATAAGGATATTGGGAGTGACTTTGATCACGATAAAACATTAAATGAAATTTTGGAAAACATTAGAGATAAGATTACCGATATTTGCAGCGAGCTTGCCCTTAAGGCAAATGAATCATCTGTTCATGAACGTCGTCAAAGACGTGGGGCCATTATCTCAGAGATGGATGGTGGACTTGGGCCTTGGAAGCCGTTTCCCCAAAACAAAATATGAATGCTTGGCGCATAAAATAAACGATAATTGCAATGTATTGCGTGATAAAGCGTGAAGTGATATCGTTGACTCTCAGCAGCCAGATGGACAATGGCAAAAAATTACTCTCGGCGCAAAAAAAGGGATTTTTATGTTGTTGAAATATACGTTTTGTTGTTGCGTGGTAATGGTTATTGTTTCGAGCAATCTTTTGGCAATGGCACCTAAGTCGCGTCTTATAGAAAAACTTAGACAAAGTTACATGGAATCAATTTCTAAAGAATTTCAAGAAAATCGTCAAGCAATTACTTCTACCGTTAAGGAATACTCATGCTGGTTAGAAGCAAGCATTAAAGACAAAAGCTTAGAGGCAAAAAAGCAATTTTTGGATACAGAATTAGAGCGCATTGAAAATGCTTTGAATCTAATTGATCCTGTTGTAGCAGTTTTGGATGAGGATGATTTGTTTTTTGCTGATAGTAAAACAACGGACGATTGGGTTGATAAAATACTTGAGCTAATGAGTAAAAATAATGATCCGATTATTGAAATTTTACAACGCATTAAAACCAAATGCACAGATACCTATAAAGGCTTGGCTGGCCGTCCCGTTTGCCCAGTACGCTTTTGTTTTTTGGGCCTTGAATGGTAATATTACAAAAAAAGAAAAAAGAATAATTATGAAATCAACAAAAGAAACACTATTTATCGTCGATGGTTCATACCTCTTGTATCGATCATTTTATGCCATCAGGCCATTATATACCTCGACCGGTATTCCAACACAAGCAACGTACGGTTTTGCGCGGGCACTCAAAAAAATTATCGATGATTTTGATCCGCATCATTTAGTTATTGCGTGGGATACCAAGGGCCCAACCTTTAGAACCGAAATGTATGCGGCGTACAAGGCAACACGGCAATCACCTCCAAGTGAATTATTGCTTCAAAAAAAAGATATCATCGATCTTGTGCAAGCTGTTGGTATTTGCCAAGTAGCCCAATCGGGCTTTGAGGCGGACGATATTATTTACTCACTTGTTCATGATAATCCATCGCGCGAAATTGTTCTTGTCTGCCCCGATAAAGATCTGTTTCAGTTGCTTGGCCCAAAAGTTAAAGTTTTTGATCCATTTAAAGGGCGCCTTTTTGACCAACAAATTTATGAAACCGAAAAAGGTATGCCTGTTTCCAAGATCCCCTTTTATCACTCATTGCTTGGCGATGCCTCCGATAATATTCCAGGGGTTGCCGGAGTTGGTGAAAAAACGGCTCTTGATTTGGTCAACCAATTTGAATCGCTTGACGACCTTTATGCAAACCTTAATAACGTCAAAAAAGATCGCGTGCGCATATTGCTTGAAACCCAAAAGGATAAAGCGTTTTTGAGCTTACAACTATTTACCTTTAAGCATTGCCCACTGACCTTAAAAGATTCAGATTTTGTATTCAATAAACCAACATGGGCACAAGCAGCACCGATATTTAAGCGCCTTGAATTTTCGAGCTTAGTAAAAGAAATTGAGCGCGATTATCCGTCAGAAGCGACGGCCTCAATATTGACCGACGGACAACAAGCATCACTGGTTCCGTTGGCTCCTGCATTACTCGTTACAACGTGGGAATGTGTTATTGTAGAAACCGAAGTGGCGCTTACCGATTTAGCGGAAACTCTTATTAAGGCTGGTGTATTTGCGTTTGATACCGAAACAACCGGTCTTTTTCCATTGCAAGATGAGTTGGTTGGGCTATCATTTGCCGTCGATACTACGCGAGCATACTATATTCCGGTAGCCCATCGTCTTGTTGATCATCATCAACAATTGGCGCGAGACTTGGTGTTAAATGTTCTTAAGCCAATCTTTGAAGATGCAAAAATTGAGAAGATTTTACATAACGCTAAATTTGATCATTTAGTTTTGCTTCATTATGGGGTCAATGTTGCCGGCGTAACGTTTGATACAATTTTGGCTGCCAACCTTTTACGTAATGCATGGCAAAAAATTAACCTTAAAGATTTATCGCAATTTTGCCTAAATGAACCGATGCAAACCTATGCCGAAATTGTTGGCAAAGAGTATAAAACATTTGCCGAAGTACCACTTGATCGTGGTGCACGTTATGGGGCACATGATGCATTGCAAACCTTTAAGCTAAAAGCTGCGCTCAAAAAAGGGTTTGCGGCTAATCCAAAACTTTTGGAACTTTTTAATACGTTGGAAATGCCAACCTATCCAATACTGACCAAAATGGAAGCAACCGGAATTTCACTTGATGTTCAAGAAATTAAGACCGTTGAAAAAGCGGTTGAAAAAGAACGGCAGCTGGTTGAATTAAAGTTTTTTTCGGCTCTTGAGGGAATCGTTAATCCTTTAAGTTTTAATCTTAATTCTCCTAAGCAGGTTGAATTTTTGCTTTTTGACCAACTTAAATTGCCGGTTATCAAAAAGAGTTCAAAAGGGCAACGCTCAACCGACCAAGAAGTGCTACAAGAATTAGGAGCTCAGTCACCTATCGCCACGTTAATTGCTCGGCATCGTGAACTGACTAAGCTTAAAAGTACCTATCTTGAACCGCTTCCAACCTTTATTAATCCAAGTACGGGTAAAATTCATACCTCATATAGCCAGACCATGGTTGCAACTGGACGGTTATCTAGCTCAAATCCAAATCTTCAAAACATTCCAACCGGTTCTGAATTTGGCATCCAAATTAGGTCGGCATTTAAGCCCGATGCGGGTAAAATATTTTTATCTGCCGACTATTCGCAAATCGAATTACGCGTACTTGCCCATTTATGTAAAGACAAAAACCTGGTGGACGCTTTTCTTAATGACCGCGATATTCACACGCAAACGGCCGCTCAATTATTTGATGTTGCTTTAGATCAGGTTACCAACGATCAACGTCAGCTGGGTAAAAAAATCAACTTTAGTATCATTTATGGATTGACGCCGTTTGGATTATCCAAAGATTTGGGGATAAAGCCAAACGAGGCCAAGGCGTATATTGAAAAGTATTTTGCCCAATATCCTGGGGTTGCTTTATGGATCGATCAAACCATCGCTTGTGCTACCGAGCTTGGTTATGTTGAAACAATTTGGGGCCATCGACGTTACGTGCCAGGATTGCGTGAAAAAAATAGAAATCTTTATGACGCCGAGCGCCGTGTTGCTATTAATACACCGGTCCAGGGAACGGCCGCCGACGTCTTAAAATTAGCCATGATTAAGATTGATGCTGCGTTAACCGAGGCCAAGATTGATGCGCAATTAGTGCTTCAGATTCATGACGAACTGGTGATTCAGGTGCTACCAGAAAACGAGGCGGCGGTTACCGAGCTTATTCGCCATCATATGGAAACCGTTGTTTCTTGGGATGTTCCGCTAAAGGTAACCTTGCGTTCTGGTAAAGATTGGGGTGAGGTGACCAAGTAATTTAAGCACTTTTCGATTATGCTTAAATTATCATAATAAAATTTGTAACACTTACATGTACAGCTTGTGGGAAGTTGTAAAAAAGCATAATTGACGGGGGGCGTCATGATTAAGTGTGTAAGCATTACATTTATTTGTATTTTTATATTCGTATTTAATACGTCAGCGATGGTTAATGATATGGATATTGACTCATCGAACGATGACTTAGAGTTAGCCGACTTGGATATACCCGACCAACTTATTACCATCGCCAAGCTTGGCGGAGCTAAAGACCTGGCCAAAGCTTTAGTTCAAATTCCCCAGATTAACATCAATACACCAAATAACGATGGCGATACCGCCTTACTCTTAGCGGCAGAAGACAATGACTTAAGCTTGGTTCAAATAATTCTTGGGATGCCAGGCGTTAATGTTAATGCCAAAAACATTTTTGGCCAAACGGCCTTAATTCTTGTTGTAAAATCAATAAGTAAAAAGAAGGCGGCAATGGTTCAAATACTTCTTGCTGCTGGCGCCGACGCCGAAATTCGTGATTGGGCTGATTATACAGCCTTAGATTATGCCGAAGCCCTTTAACGGTTTTTTATGTAGCCCGCATGGTTCGATACACAAAACCCGCTCGTCCTAAGTGCGAAGCTGCGCGTAGCGCGGCGAAGCATATCGAAAGTGTTACTGTAAGCATATTGCTTAATTCAAATGGAAAAAATAATTGCAGCGCAACACTGCCCAAAGCTTATTTGATTTTTCCATAAAAATTCAGTAGTCTTTAAATTCTCTGTTTTTTACCATCGAGTTTTATATTCACTAAAGGAATCGTTCATGCAATTACAATTACATAAAAATACTATTTTATTTACGCTGATTCTTTTTCTATTTACCAGTACATCATCTATTTTTTGCGCTCTGCCAGATAAACACGATTCACACCAAGAAAAGAGTTCTGCAATAGCGCAAGCTCTTGCTAAACAAAAAAACAAATTACAGGACCTTGCCGATAAGGCTAAAGAATCACAGCCTAATGCAGAGCAGGAACTATTACCTAATAACGATGCCAATGAAAAAGACGCGACTGCCACACCCCCAGCCAAAAGCCACACCCTTAGAAATGTTCTTATCGGTGCTAGCCTTATTGCAGCTGCGCTTGTTTGGGCGATAATTGAAGACGAGCGCGAGGCAGAACGCAGGCGGCAACAACGCGAAGATGAATACTGGAGACGCGTAAGACTCGAGGTACCAGCCGCGCCACAACAAAACCAATTTGCATGGCCCAATCAAGCACCCGAGCAAATTCATGCAGAAGCAGAATTAGGCCCTCGTAGCGAATGCGGCATTTGCCTTGAAGAACGTCCCTTAATCCGTCTACATTGCGGACACTCTTATTGTAGAGAATGCTTGCAACGAAACCTCCAACATGCTCGCAATAATGCACTTGAGAGGTTTGATATGATAAATTGCCCAGATCAACCAATAGGCGGATGCACGGAAACCATCAACAGAAATGACATTGCAAACATAACGAGTAACGACACCATAATGCTTGGCGCCTATGAAAGAGCACATCAGCAACGCCTAAATCCTGTGCCGGTAAATATGGAACACATGGATGCAGCTGACGCTGAATACATTTATCAACACGTAAGACCTTGCCCTCGCTGCCACCAAGGCGTTGAACGAAATGAAGGATGTAACCATATGACTTGCCGGTGCGGACATCAATTTTGCTATAATTGCTTGCTTGATTATAATGGCCATACACACGCCTATCCAAACTGTGGCGCCGGCATATATGGGGCAGAGGCACATATTCCAACCTATCATCGCTAAAAACCGCTACCAGTCAAATTCAAATAGAAAAACAAGTTCGGCATTGCGCTGTCAAGTCGAATGATTTGATTTTTCCATAAAAATTCAATAAGCTTTAATAACTCTGGTTTTAACATCGAATTTTATATTCATAAAGGAATCATTCGTGCAATTACATAAAAATACTATTTTATTTGCGTTGGTTGTTTATCTATTTACCAGCACATCATCAATTTTTTGCGCTTTACCGGAAAAATACAATGCATATCACGAAAAGAGTTCTGCAATAGCGCAAGCTCTTGCCAAACAAAAAAATAAATTACAGGATCTTGCCGATAAGGCCAAAGCGTCTCAGCCTAATTCAGAGGAAGCTTTATTACCTGGTGATGAAGCTAATGAAGTAAAAGAAGCTGCCACACCCCCAGCCAAAAGCCATACCCTTCGAAATATTTGCATTGGTGCAGGCATTGTTGTTGTTGGCGTTATTTGTGCTCCCATAATAAAAAAACAAATCGAAGTTGCCATTATTAAAGCAAGAATAGCTGCTGCTCCTGCCCCAGCCAACATACAAAATGTCGCTGATATTCATCCAGATCCTACATATGTAGATAATGAACAAGAACATATCGGTGCGTGCAACGTTTGCTTTAATGATGAAAATTTAACACATCTAAATTGCGGATATTCTTGTTGTAGAGATTGTTTATTGCAACACGTTTTTACAAAATATCAGAATGATCGTAATTTGTTCGATAGAATTATAGTCCCTGGTTTTGAGCAAGCAGTACTTACGAGAGAAGACATACAAAAAATAACACACGATAATGCAACAATGCTCAGAGCTTACGACATTGCCCTTCTGGCCCATTTATCTCCTGGGTCTTTAGATACAAGGGATATTGACCCAGCTACGGCTGCATATCTACAAGCAGGAGTACAATGCCCTCAATGCAATGAAGGGATTGAAAGAAATGGAGGCTGCAGACACATGACCTGCAGATCATGTCGCCATGAATTTTGCTGGTTTTGCCAAGCAAATTGCCCTGGAGGCAGACACGCGTATCCAGATTGTAACAACAGCGCATATGGAGTTGAAGAGCCCCGCCCGGCTGTACAGCATTATCCGTGGCGTCACTACTAAAATTTGAATTATTCTCTCTTCTCTTGATTTTTATACATCGGTTAATTAAAATTCAACAATAGCAATTCACCGATAATCAAAGTAAGGGGGCTTTATGCATAATCATGTCATCGAGGTCAAAAACCTCACAAAAAAATTTCAGCTGCAACAAAAGCAACCCGGTTTTCTTGGCGGAATCAAATCACTATTCGCCCCTCAAGTAAAAAGTGTTTTGGCCGTTGATGATATATCATTTTCGGTCACTGAAGGTGAATTGGTCGCCTTTATTGGACCAAATGGTGCGGGAAAATCGACAACCATAAAGATGCTCACCGGTATCCTTTATCCAACCACGGGACAAATAAGCGTCTTGGGTTTAAATCCATCGCAAGACCGGCAAAAACTTGCCTACTCTATAGGTTCGGTGTTTGGACAAAAACCGCAATTGTGGTATCACTTAACGCCGTTAGATACTTATAATCTATATTCTCGCATCTATGAACTTGATCGCACCATGTATCAAGATCGGCTTAAAATGTTGGTCGATGCATTTGAGATTGGCGACCTTATGACTATATCGGTCCGCAAACTTTCACTCGGGCAACGTATGCGTTGCGAAATTGTTGCTTCGTTGCTCCATAAACCCAAAATTATCTTTCTTGATGAGCCAACAATTGGGCTTGATGTTATAGCCAAGCAACACATCCGCGAGGTTATTTTGTTTCTCAATAAAACTGAGAAGGCGACCATTTTCCTTACCTCGCACGATGCCGGCGATATTGAAACACTTGCAAACCGTACCATTGTTATCAACCATGGAAAAGTGATTTTTGATGATTCAACCGATATGCTCAAAAACAACTTTATCAAAACAAAAATCATTGAATTGGTAACCGAAGATTCGCTTGAAAACTTTTCTTTTGAAGGTGGCACAATCATAGAAAAAAATAAGCACACCATCAAAATTGAACTGGACATAAAAACAACACCCATCGATAAATTGTTAAGTTATGCGGTCAACACATTCGATATTAAAGATATTAATATTTTTGAACAACCCATGGAAGAAATCATTGCCGACATTTATCGGGCAAAAAAATCATGATGCGCAAAATTGTAAAATACCTTTCTATTGCCAAAATCAATTCACAATCGCGGACCGTTCATCCGGCTAATCTTATTGCTCGTAGCGGCTCGCTTGTGTTTCGTATTTGGATGTTTACGCAGATGTATACGGCTAGTTATGCCTCGCAAGGGACTTCGTCAATCGGTGGATTAACAATCGCCATGACGATGTGGAGTGTTATGTTTGTGCAATGTTTTAGGTCGGCAACCCGTCCACGTGTTTCTGAATCGATCGACTTAGCAGTTAAAGATGGATCGCTTGCCCATTCACTCAATAAGCCATATTCATTTATACTGTTTCACTATTTTAGTTTTTTGGGCCGCGTGCTGCCAGGAATGATTCTTAACGTTACCATCGGCATTGGTGTGGTTCTTGCACTCCTTGGTGCAATTCCAATCACCATGCAAGGGATATTTGCCGGATCAATTTTGCTGCTTCTTGGATATACGCTCGACTTTTTTATCAACTTCATTATCGGACTTTCGGCCTTTTGGATAGAGGATACTACGGCGGCCGACCGCATTTATCAGCAACTACAATACATCTTTGGCGGTCTTATTGTGCCTATCTCAATTTTTCCAGATAATATTGCACGCATCGTCCAATATCTACCCTTTAGCAATCTGTATTATGGGGCTGCGCATAGCATCGTCCATTTTGACGTGGCAACATCGCTAAAATACTTGAGCATCCAATGTGGATGGATTTTAGTTGCCGGGCTTTTAACAGCTGTTCTTTTTAGACGAGGAATAAAAAATGTATCACTCAACGGTGGTTAAATACCTTCGGCTCACTCTCACCATGCTTAATATCAACATTAAGTCGGCAATGGAATATCGCACAAGTTTTTTCGTACAAATTATTGCAATGATAATTAGTAATGCATCGTGGGCTATTATGTGGGGAATTTTTTTCAAGCGGTTTCCATCGGTTAATGGTTGGACGTTCCAAGATACGATGTTGCTTATGTCATTATCATCAATCAATACGGGGCTCTATACGCTCTTTGCATCCGGAACGTTATCGTTGGCGAAAAATGTTGCCTCGGGCAATGTAGATTATTTTCTCACGCTACCACAAAATCTTTTGTGGCAAATATCGCTGAGCAAACTTAATATCGCGAGTTTTGGCGATCTTGCCTTTGGTATAATAATCTACTTTTTTGCCGGCCCAATGACGAGCTTACAATTATGTAGTTTTATACTTATGGCATTACTTACTGCCATTATCATGTTCAACTTTATTGTCATTACCCAATCGATAGGCTTTTTTGTCAGTAATTTTGAAGATGCGGCCGACCAACTGTTTATCATTCTTCTTTTTGGTACCTATACGCCACAAGGCGGTATTCATGGCGCGCTAAAAGTTATTATGATGACCTTTATACCGGTTTTGCTTATTGGTGCTGTTCCGGTCAAATTAATACGCGAATTTAATTGGACGAGTTTGGCCGTTATTTTTGGCGCTTGTATTATTTCAACTATTATAGCTTTATTCGTTTTCAAGCAAGGACTCAAACGTTATGAGTCTGGCAACATGATTAACGTAAAAATGTAGCTAGAATTTGTTACCCGATAATTAAGTTGAACAAATAGCCGATACACATAATTCCAACGCCAACAATTGTAGCGAACATAACAATCAGCTTGGGTTTCATAACGCGTCTTAGAATTATGAATTCAGGAAATGATAAAGCGGAGACTGCCATCATAAGCGCTAGGGCCGTCCCCATTGCCATACCTTTTTGTGTTAAAGCACTGATTAAAGGAATTACGCCAGCGGCGTTAGAATAAAGAGGGATTCCGATTAAGGTGACAAATGGGACCGCATACCATTTATCAGCACCTGCATATAATGCCAAAAAATCGGTAGGAATATAGCCATGTACAAATGCCCCAAGGCCAACCCCAATTAAAACGTATAACCACATGCCTCCAAGAATTTGCTTTGTGTAATACAAAGAATAAACAACTCTCGCTCGCAGGCCTGGAGCTGAGGTTTTTTTAGAACAGCAGTTTTTGCACGTTTTTTCAGAAAGTGGTTCAAGCAATTTTTCTGCTTTCAGTTTTCCAATAAAAATCCCCGAAAAAATGGCAATCAAAAGACCACTTATTAAGTATAGGATTGCTACAAACCATCCGAATGATCCAAGCAGCATGGTTAGCGCAACTTCGTTGATCATTGGCGAAGCAACTAAAAATGAGATGGTTATTCCTAATGGAATACCTGCTTCTAAAAAACCCATGAAAAGTGGGACTGCGCTACAGGAACAAAACGGGACTAAGATACCAAATAAAGCAGCATAGACATGCCCAAGGTATTTGTTTTTACCCAACAAAAATGACTTGATGCTATTAATTGGAATAAGTGATCTGATAAGTGATACGATAAAAACAATGCTTGCAAGTAAGATGAAAATTTTTATTGTATCAAAGATAAAAAAGTTAAGAATATCAGCTATTTTAGACGTTGAATCAATGTGCAAAATATCGCTAACCATCCAATTGGCAAACAATTGGATGGGCCAAAATAAACCGCTCATGATAAACCTCGTTTATTACAATATTAGTTACGAAACCCTCGTTCCATTTTCTACCGGCCCACCAACGGTAACCATGCGCATATTGCCTTTTTCATCCTTAGCAAATAACATCATGCCGCGCGATTCATGTCCCATCATTTTGCGTGGAGCAAGATTAGCAACATAAACGCCTTGTTTACCAATCAAATCTTCTGGTTTGAAAAATTGTGCAACGCCGGACAAAATCTGGCGAATACCATGAATGCCAAGATCGACCTGTAATTTATAAAGCTTTTCAGAACCAGAAACCGATTCACAACTATTTATTGTTCCAACCAATAATTGAACTTTGGCAAAATCGTCGATACCAATCGTTGAAACATCTTCAGCAACCGATTGGACATCTTTGGTCGGGACAATCGCTTCAAGCTTTGCCTTGGGCTCAGGACGAATAAAGAGCGGTTCGTCTAACTTGGTAAGTTTATATGTTTTGGTAAACGAATGTTCACGCAACTCAGGATCATAATTAAAGTTCTTCTTAAAGGTCTGGCCAATGGTTGCTAATAACTGTTCCATTTTTTTAGGCATTACCGGCCATAATAAAATAGCAACGGTGTTCAAACTATGGCAGGCAGCATAAATGACTTCATCAAACATTTCTCGGTCGGTTTTACATAGTACCCAGGGCTTGAATTCTTGGATATATGCATTTACCAAAGACAAGTGTTTCCACGCTTCAGCAAGAGCAATGTGATACGAAGCCTTGTTCATCTCTTCCCAAAAGAATCGATACATTTCGGCACATTTTTCGCGCAAAACAATAGTTGCCGTTTCTAGATCTACCGGAGGCTTAACTTCGGTCAAATTGTTATTCAATGCCAAGACAACTATTCTACTCAATAAATTTCCGAGGTTGTTTGATAAATCGGCCGCAACATGTTCTTCAAGATTTTTGAGATCAAATTGGCCATCATGCGTTATAGGAAAATTACGTAATAAGTAGTAACGGACCGCTTCTGAACCATAGTCACGTGCCAAATCAACGGGATCAATAGCGTTGCCTAATGATTTTGACATTTTTTGATCACCACACAAAATGTAGCCGTGAACCAATAAGCGGTGGGGTGGTTGCATACCGGCAGCAATCAAAAACGCTGGCCAGTAAATGGCGTGAAAACGTACAATATCCTTGGCCATGACTTGCATATCGGCAGGCCACCAAAATTCAAGCTCATCTTGCGCTTGTTTAGTGTTTTTGCCATACCCAATAGCACTAATGTAATTGTTGAGCGCATCGCCCCAAACATAAACGGTATGTTGAGCATCGCCCGGAAATGGGATACCCCACGAAACGGTTTTGCGTGAAATACTTAAATCCTTGAGGCCCGATTTAACAAACGAAATGACTTCGTTCATGCGTTCTTTTGGAACAATAAAATCGGGGTGCTTTTCATAAAATTCTATTAATTGTTGTTCATATGCCGAGAGCCTGAAAAAGTAGCTTTCTTCTTCCATTTTGCGTAATGGGCGATTGCAAGTAGGACACATGTTTTCGCTGGCCGTTCCCTCTTTCTCACTCGGAATATTTACAAAGGTTTCGCACGGAACGCAATACCAACCAGAATAGGTTGATTTATAAATGTCGCCCTGTTCTTGTAATTGCTTTATCCAGGCAACAACCGCATTTTCGTGTTCAGTATCGGTTGTTCTGATAAATTTATCATATTCAATACCATACATATCCCAAACTTTTTTAAATTCAGGAACCATTGAATCAACAAATACTTGCGGATCCTTACCAAGCTCAAGGGCTTTTTCTTGTATTTTTTGGCCATGTTCATCGGTACCGGTTAGCATGAATACCTTTTTCCCCATGACCTTATTCCAGCGGGCGGCAACGTCGGCGATAACGGTTGTGTACAAAGTGCCTAAATGTGGACGTGAATTTACATAGTATATTGGGGTTGTAACGTAAAATTTATTTCGGTTCATGTTATATCCTGAATTTAAAATTGGTTACAAATAAAGAAGGGTAGGTTGCTCCAAAAGATTTTATTTAATCTTTAGACTAATCACCTCAAGGGTGTGTCTTGCTCGTAGGGAGCATGTGCGGAGTCATACCTACCCAGATATTAACGTACCGCAACTTTATTTTTTTTGCAAGTCGGCCCTTCCATTAAACAGGCCTAAACCATTTAAAAATCTATTCCAACGAATTTTTTTTGTCCAAAAATCTACGGGGTGTTTTATCAATTCAAACAACCAAAAAGGCTCGCAACTATCCAATGAAAAAATAATAAAACTGGCGCGGCCATGAATTAATTTTTCATCCAAAAAAAACCAGTATCGACTATCGCGACTATTTTTTCGGCTATCGCCCATCATCCAATATCGACCAGGCGGTATAGTAATCGGTCCAAATTCGTCGGCGCATCGCAATGAGCCAAATGACGTTCGGTCATAACTTGGCATTCGAGGGTAGCTGAGTGCAAATTCACCGGTCAATGGATCGCGTACCACCTCGTCATCGGCGAGCTTGTAAAAAGGTTGTTCGGAGAGTGATTTTTGTGGATCATAGCTACATGCCTGCATATGCTTAAATTCTTGCCAACGCAAAAAACTTGGCACCCTAAATGGCCCAATTTTTTCAGCATCAATAATGCCAACAACTTTTCGTACGTGAATCAATGGGTATGGATTAATATACGGCTCTTCAAGTTTCTTGCCATTAAGATAAAGCTCGGTCTTGCCATCTTCTGTCCTTCCTTCAATAGTATCGCCGGGCACCGCAATTAAACGCTTAATAACATTTTCAGGTCCACCATTGATGCCCAAAAATGGAATCGGTAATCCTATGTATCTTTGCCATAGATAAACCAATTTATTGCTCGAATATGGATATTCAGCATTGTCAAAAACAACGAGATCTCCTCGTTGCGGTGCTTTAAAGAAATATACAAACTTATTTGCCCATATGCGATCACCAACGAGAATTGTTGGCTCAGCAGAACCTGAAGGTACATGATATAACCCAAAAACAACATTACGTATAACGAATGCCAAAACCATAGCGGTGAGAACAGCCTCAATCCACTGGCGCCATAATGGTTTAGTTGACGAATTAAGTTCCCGAACAATCGCTTTAAACGACTTTATTTTATTGCGCAATATCGGTTCAGCAGTATACCCTTCGGCGGTTACCATCAAAAGATTGCTTTGCAAATCACGATCAAATTCGTCAGCCTCGTTTAAAAGCTGGCTAAGTTTATTATATTCTGACAACTTACCCGTTTGTTTTAATTGATCGATAAACGCTTTGAAATATTCTTTTTTGTGCATAAGTTTTGCATGCACATGTTCAAAAGATCGTTGTAAATTTTTCATTTCACGCTCTTTTTTCCGAAATATCAGCAAACGCTCCAAGTCCCTTGAAAAAGCGGCTATAGCGTACATGCTTGCGCCAAAAATCAATAGGGTGCTTCAGTAAATCAAAAATCCAGCTCACTTCTTCACTATCTACCGAGTAAATTACAAAGCTTGCTCGGCCGTGAATTAATTTTTCATCAAGATACAGCCAATAACGGCTATCGCGACTGTTTTTTCGGCTATCGCCCATCATCCAATATTTACCGTCTGGCAAGGTGAATGGTCCAAAAACGTCAACGCATCGTTGGTCCGAATAACCGAAGCTATAGCTTGGTGTAAATGCGTAATCAAGCTCATAGGCCCCCGTATTCCACTTGCGCATAACTTCGTTATCGGTCAAATAATAATAGGGTTGCTGCTCAAGGGGTAATGATGGATCAAACGTATAGCGAACATTTTTTTGTGTATAGCGCAAAAATGAAGGAACGGGGAATGGTCCAAAATTTTCACCATCAAAAAATCCGGTGTCCTTTATTGCTCTAATTAATGGATATGCATTTACATATGGTTCTGATAGTTTTTTACCATTAAGGTAGATTACCGTTTTGTCATCTTCAAGCCGACCTTCGATGGTGTCTCCTGGTCCAGCGATTACACGCTTAACCCAATTGTCTGGGCCCGTTCCAAGTCCAAGTAGTGGTACCGGAAGTCCAACATAGCGTTGCCACAAGTAACGTAATCCAGACGGTTGGTTATAAGTAAATTCTGGATTATCAAAAATAACAAGATCCCCTCGATGAGGTTTGCTAAAGAAGTAAGCCATTTTGTTTCCCCAGATGCGGTCGCCAACCAATATGTTTGGTTCAGCAGATCCGGTTGGTACATGGTATAAACCAAAGATGAAATTTCTGAAAAAAATTGCCAACACAAATGCGACAACAATAGCTTCAGTCCATTGGCGCCAGATTGGTTTGGTAATTTCGCCTAATTCTTTATAGCTTGCCGCCAATGACGAATAAAGTGTCGTCTTGGCCTTAAGGTCCATAGCCGTATTATTTCTGAATTGGTTTATGCATTCTTCTGCGCGATCAAGTAAGCGCTGGCCTTTTTGATAATCGGATATTCGTCCGCGTGTTTTCCAATTTTCAATAATCTCTTTAAAGTCAGAAACTCTGTGCAGATACTTAGCACAAAGAGCTTCAAAAGAACGTCGCAATTTTTCCATGACCACACCCTTATTTACAAAAATGATCAAACAATAAACTACTCAACCCTACGCTGTTTTAACGCGTAACCATATTTCTTCAATTTTTCGAACCGGAAGTTCATTATGTATAAGGTATAGTTTATTAAATAATTCGTCACTCGGAAAAAATTGCATCCCCTTGAAATCTTTTTGATTAACATCAAGATATGATCCTCTATTAGATGGATTGCCGCCATATTCATTAAAATGAAAGGAGCAATTTTTACGAGAAATCATAAAATTAATAAATTCATGTGCCCAAGCAGATTTTTTGCTCAACATTGGTATTGCAAAGTTTTCAATAACCATAAGGCTTCCTTTTTTGGGGATGGTAAAGCCAAAGCGCTTATTATTTGAAGCCAGGGTGCGCGAAACATAACGGCTTGACATCATTGCAAACGAAATGATATTTCCTTCTAAGAAATAACGTAACCCAAAATTTGTATAACATTCAACCCATTGTTTTTGGTCGATAAGCATGCTTTCAATTGCGGCCAATTCTTGGTCGGATAACCCGTTCACCTTATCGAATAAATAAAGCGCAGCAAGAAGAAAAACCTCTCTTGGATCATCAAACATGCAAATTTTATATGTTTTTTTAACAAGACCAAGGCGCAAAATATCTTCAGGATTTTTGAAAATAAAATCAAATCCAACCGCGTTTTTATCATTTGTTAGCAATAATTTATCATGAATAATTCCGTACACGCTCCATGTTAATGGTACAGAATACTCGTTTTGTACATCAAAATAACGATGCAAAAGACGAGGGTCTAGTTCGCTAAAATGAGTGACATTATCATGATCAATTTTTTGTAATAATCCGTCTCTATTGAGTGTTTCAACCATATAGTCTGAGGGTGTTATTACATCGTATCCAGCTCCCTCGCTAATCTTAAACTTCGCATAAAGTTCTTCATTTGATTCATAATATTGAACATGGACCTTTATTCCGGTTTCTTTTTCAAAATCGCGAATGGTCGTTGGTGAGATAAATTCGGTAAACATATACACGTTTATCGATTTTTCTTCAGTTAAAAAACGGATGGCCGTTGGCAAATAAAGAAAAAATAGCAAACACGATAGAAACAGTAGTGATATAAAAATTCTATTTAAAATACGCCGAGCAAGCGTTGCTGGCTCCCACCATTGATTCATAATAATACTTTCACTCAATAGGTTCAGGCCTATTTATTAACAAAACATATCTATCTCACGAGGTCTTTACACGAAGCCAAATATCCTCAGTTTTTTCCACAGGAATTTCATTATGCATCAACAATAATTTCTTGAATTCTTCATCAAGGGGAAAATATTGAACATCATCTGATCTGGCGTTTTTAACTTCTTGATAAGCTTTCCGGTTGACAGGATTGCCGCCATATTTTTCATAATGAGTAACGCAATTTTTATGGGAAATCATATAGTTTATAAACTGCTGAGCCCATATGGTTTTCTTACTTAGGATGGGAATTGCAAAATTTTCTATTACCCAAAAGCTTCCTTTATGAGGAATTTTAAAACCAAATCGCCCATTTTTAACATCTAAAATACGATGAGCATATCGGCTCAAGGTTAGAGCAAAAGAGATAACATTTTCGGTGAGAAAATAACGCAACCCAAAATTAGTATAACATTCGACCCACTGTTTTTGATCGACCAACAAGCTCTCGATTGCAGCATATTCCTTTTCATCTAAATCGTGTACTTTGCCGAACAAATAGTATGCCGCAACTAATACCACATCTCGCGGGTCATCAAATATACAGATTTTATAAGGCCGCTTAACCAAGCCGAGCCGTACCAAATCTTCAGGGTTTTTGAAAATAAAATCTAGCCCAATATCGCCCTGGTGATTTATCACATTAAACTTATCGTAGATAATGCCATATACGCTCCATGTTAAAGGAACAGAATATTCGTTGGTTGGGTCAAAAAAATGATGAAGAAAACGCGAGTCTAACTCGGCGGTGTTAGGCATTTGAGAATAATCAATTTTTTGTAACAACCCATCTTTTCTTAAATCTTCAACCATGTAGTCAGAAGGGGTTATTACATCATATTCAGCGCCATTATTAATTTTAAATTTGGCGTATAATTCTTCATTTGATTCAAAAAATTGAAGATTAATCTTAATGTCATATTCTTTTTCAAATGCATGGATTGTTTCAGGGGAAATAAATTCTGAAAACGTATACACATTAAGCGTACGCTCGGCGCTGAGCCCTAACCTTACCAACGTTGGAAGGTAGAGAAAAAACGATAAGATTGATAAGAAGAATATCAATACTAAAAACTGATTTACTATTCGCCGTCCAATTATCACGTATAGCACCTTTACTAGTCTTGCGATATTACCTGATCAACAACATTTAGTGATAAAAGTATCAGGACAAGTATGCCACTCAAACCAAGCAAAACCGTTGAAATGGCGTTAATTGTTGGATCCACGCCTGCTTTAACCATCGAATAAACATATACCGCTAATGTTTGAACCTTTGGTCCAGAGCAAAAGAATGCTATTAAAAAATCGTCGAGTGAAAGTGTGAAAACGAGTAATCCAGAAGCAATAATCGATGGCATCAACAAAGGAATAAGTATTCGCTTAAACGTTTGAATATAGCTGGCACCTAAATCTAAGGAAGCTTCGGTTAAAAATGGGTCAAGTTCAACAAAGCGAGCTCTTATGATTGGTATAACAAAACCTAACCCAATAAGTGTATGCCCAATAATCAAACTTCCATAACCAAGGGGAATGTGTGCAAAGGTAAAAATACTCAAAACGCCGATAGCCAAAACAATATCGGGCAAAAGAATGTTGGTATAAAATAAGGTAAAAAGTATGGAGGTCTTCCACCATTTATGTGCTACGACAAAACAAACGCCGATAACCAAGCTGAGTAGTGTTGCAATAAAGGCAACGATGAGAGATGTTTGCAGGGCCGCGACCATTTCGGGAACCAGCCACATTTGATAATACCACTTCAAAGAAAAACCGCCCCACTTCATTGGCTCGGTTGCTTTGTTAAAAGAAAAAAGCACCATAATAATGATAGGAAGGTACAAAAACAAATAAACAACCGATACAAAAATCGGCTGACATAATCTCATGAAATATTTTTTCTTTCCTACCATAAATGCATTCCTATTCAACAAACATTACCAAGAGTCTTTAGCCACATTAAGAAGATTTCTCTTTGGTCTTCGCTTAAGCTCAATAATTTTTTTGATAATATAGCCTATTGCCATCATTAATACTGGAATTAAGATTCCTAAAATAGCCAATGCGGCTCCAGATCTCCAGTCTCGTGAACGCAAAAAGCGATCAACGATCACACTTCCCCAAAGCGCGTATTTTGATCCTCCCAATAAGGATGGGATGGCAAACTCTCCAAAAGAGGGGATAAAGACAAGCAGAAAGCCTGCGTAAACTCCTGGCAACGATAAAGGAAAGATTACGCGCTTAAAGGTTTCCATTTTATCTGCGCCCAAATCGGCAGAGGCTTCTAAGAATTGTTTATCCATGCGCTCTAAAACGGTGTATATCGGGAAAACCATAAAGGGTAGGTAGGTTGATACCATGCCAACCAAAATGGTAAAATAATTGTTGAGCAAGTGAAAGCTTTCAGGGATAAGACCTATGCGATATAAAAATTGAGTTAAATACCCATTTTTTTCTAATAAGAAAAACCATGCATACGCTTGTACAACAATACTTGTCCACGATGGCAAAATCAAAAGGAACAGCAAAAACGTTCTAAATCGTTTACTTACTTTAATTGCCAGGATATAGGCCAAAGGATATGCGATGGCAAAACATATAGCAGATGTTGCGACTGCCAAGAAACTTGAATTTAAAATAGCCAAAACGGCGCGAGATTGGATTATCTGCTTATAATATGCAAACGAAAAGCTTCCCATGTAGTGATCGGGACAAAATTCAAAAAAGCTGTAAAACAACAAAACGCAAAATGGTAAAAACAGGAAAAAAAACTGCCATACAAGGGCAGGACAAGCAAGTAAGAATGATATTTCTTCAGAAAATATACGCCGTAAAAATTTCATTAATGCTCCAAAAGCACAACGTTTTCTTTTTGAAAGTACAAATGCACCTGGTCGTCATAATCAATAATTTCTTGAGGAAAGTGTTCTTCGTTTTGTTCAAAAACGACAAGTGCTTTTCCATTACGTAATTTAACGTAGTATTGCGTGCTCATTCCGTAATAGATAATATCAACGACGCGTCCCTCAAGATGATTTGAAAAACCGGTTTTTTCGTGCTTTGCAATGAAAATTTTTTCAGGTCGGATGCTCATAAACAATCGACACCCAGGAATCATCCAGTGTTTTTCCAATGGACAATATACATTGAATACACCGAGCCCATCAACCTCGACGAGTTGACGACTATCGCGAACATGAAAAGTTCCTTCGACAATATTTGTTTTCCCAACAAAATCGGCGACAAATCGCGAAACAGGAAATTCATAAATTTGCTTAGGTGTTCCCATTTGCTCAATCTGACCGTGCTTGTTCATAATTGCCATTTTGTCGGCAACGGTAAGGGCTTCGGCTTGATCATGTGTTACGTAAATAAAAGTTGTTTCAAGCTTATCTTGTAAATCAATGAGTTCGATAAGCATTTCTTCTTTGAGTTTAAGATCAAGTGCTGCGAGTGGTTCATCCAACAATAATACATCGGGCTCGTTGACAATGGCTCGCGCCAGAGCTACTCGTTGTTGTTGGCCACCAGATAAGTTAGCAGGATATTTGGATTCCAGCCCAGAAAGGCGGACCATTTTAAGTGCTTCTTGCGCTTTGGCATTGATCATATCAGATTTCATTTTTTTGATACGCATGCTGTAAGCAATGTTTTCAAAAACGGTTAAGTGAGGAAAAAGAGCATATTGTTGAAACACCGTATTAATTCGTCGTTTAAATATAGGAAGATGAGTAATGTCTTCATCCCCCAAATAGATTCGTCCAGAATCAACACTTTCTAACCCAGCGAGCAAACGTAATAACGTTGTTTTACCACATCCACTTGGTCCTAGAAGTGCAAAAAATTGTCCGGCTGGAATATCAAGATTCAGGTTATCAAGGATAACCTCGCCATCAATAGCTTTGGTTACATTTTCAAGTCTAATGCGTCTCATGCTTCTTTTCCATTCTTTTTTTTGGCTTCAAACGAGCGAAAAGCATCGGAACTACGATATCTGACATGGTACAAGGAATTAGAACCGCTAATATTAAGAAAACAAACACAAATCCCATGCGATCCCACCATTCATAGAACCCGAAGCTAATCAAGTAAAGCATCGCGGCCATTGAGCTAACAAAAATATGAACGAAGTGGAATGAGACAGAATAAAAAAGTTTACTGCTTGTTGGATGGCTGCTCATAGCCCAACCATTGATAATACCGGCCAATAAGAAGGGGAGTACCACATCAAGGTGGCTGATAAAACACCAATGAAAGTGCATATCAAGGCCAACAAATTTTCCGCCCAAATAAGGCAGAAAAGCGTCAGAAATAGTACAAAAAAATGCAGGAACGAGCATTCCAACAATAAGTCCTAAGAAAAGATTTTTAGAATACTTAAAGAAAATAAGAACGGTTCCGGTTGCAGCAAAAACAATATGAAGATAATGGAAATTATGAAATAGGCGGTATGCCAAAGATTGCCCATGGGCGGCATCAAGATATGACACAAAGCTAAGACAAATCATAGCCATTGCTACCGAAAATACGGCAAATGGCAAATGGCAAACCAATTCGCCAAGCACCGATGAATGGTGTTCTAGGTGCTCGCCATCTTCATGTGTATGGTGACCGTGGTAACGATCGTACGTTGAGTGGTCGTGATTATCCATTAATCCTTAACCCTTATATAAAATTAAATTTTTCAAATAAATACCTATTTACCTTATACATTTGCAGCAAAGTGCGCAAATTTCACAAGAATAGTCATTATAAATCTTTAAAGTACAAAGTAAAGTCGTGAAAAAGCTCTAACCGAGCCTTTTGACATTATGTGTATACGTGCTATGATATATTTACAATTTGAAATTTAGCGCATGGTTTGGTAATACAATATTTATAGAGGTTATAATGAAAAAAATATTATTGGTTGCGCTGTTTTCGTTCTTATCATTTGGCTTTAGCAAGCCAATGTTTGTTGTAGATGGTGGATATTTAATGCGAGCCATTCCGCTTGCTGGAACGATTAAGATTGTTAATAAATCCAGCGATATGATTTGTTTTTCTTTAAAGCGAGGCGGAACATTCGAACGCAATTCAAATGGTACTTATAGTCGCGTTGGCGATCCAGTCCAGGCAACTTTTGAACAGCTTGCGCCAGGAGATTTTTTTGAGGAAATAACAGCTCTTTATGGCATCACGCTAAGAACGTGGAAAATAAAAAATCCATTAGAAGCCGACAAAGCCCGCCTTTATCATGAACGAGGAAGCCTGCGAGCAAGGAGCCCGGTAGAATTGGGAGCCTTTGCTGTTATCTTATCCCCAGAGCAATCGGCTTCGCTTAATACAATTACCATTACTGATGATGGGTTTGACTATACGTTTAATGATTGTGGTATTTGCTTAGATTCATTATATCAGCCGATAGAGACAAAAAAAATAACGGTTTTATCTTGCGGCCATGCATTTTGTACTGAATGCATAACACAATGTTTCGAATCAAGAGCTCCATCGGCTCATAATTGCCCAATATGTCGCAAAGCGATAGGTGAAAGATTACCGGCAGCACTCGATAATGCTTTTCATCTGGCTTCACCCGAAGCTGCTATCTGGCGATAGTAAAAAATAATTAATAGCAAAAAAGAGAGCCGATGGTCTAACCATCGGCTCTCTTTTTTGAGTTACTCAGCTACTTGTAATTGAACCGTAATTTTATGACTAAGGTCGATAATTGATCCGGCAAGAGGGCGTTGATCAATTATCTTGCATGATGAGCATTGGTGGTCCGACACTTCTTCTTTATCGTGCACAATTTCGGCTTTAATGTTATTCAGCTTTAAAAATTCTTCAGCATCTGTTACCGCCTGGTCTTTAAATGAGGGTAAAACACACAATGAAGTTTGTCCGTCAGAAAAATAGGCCGTTATGCGTTTGCGTTCAAAAATAGCTCCCGACTGAGGGTTTTGGGCGATACATCTGCCCTTAGGTAAGTTGCTTGCCACAAAAAAAGCCCGTAACTCAATACCACGTTTTTCGGCCATTATCACAACCTCGTCCTTTTGGTGGCCATAAAAATCGGGCACCTGCATAAGGCTTTCTTTTTTAGAAACAGTCACAAAAACGTTTTGGTTGGGCTTGACCTTTTGATAAGGTTTGGGAATTTGGTCAAGAATAGTGCCCTCGGGCAACACGGCATCTTCTTGTTCATGCAATAGGCGTACGCTGAGATTGTTTTGAGATAAAACAACAACGCTCTCTTGTAAGGATTTGCCAATGACATTTGGTGTTGCTACCTCATCTTTTTGCATAAGCCAATGCGTAACGAAATATCCCAACAAAAAACCGAGAAATGGAATAGTTATTGCAATCCGAGATACGGTTTTCATATGTATTATATAGTAGGCCGCTTGCTCCTACCCCTCCCTGAATATGATGACGATTAACTTTATTGATAGCTTAAAAATTCTTTTGGGCACACTTGTAAGCTGGATTCTGTACTTTACCATAAATTTCTTTATTGGTAAGTAGCAATCATTTGTCTTTGCGACATACCCGCAGGTCAAGGAACAGGAAACCTATCGCCTGCTTACTTTGTCTTGCTCCGGGTGGGGTTTACCCTCATGGTATATCACTACGCCACGGCGTGCGCTCTTACCGCACGGTTTCACCCTTACCTTGGTTTCCCAAGGCGGTTTATTTTCTGTTGCACTTTCCATGGACTTGCATCCCCCTCATTTGCGCACCGACTAATTAACCGAAGTTAAATAACCAGCGCCTTATGAGGCACCCTTCCTGTTTGGAGTCCAGACTTTCCTCTCCCGACTAAAAAATTTTAGCAAGGAGCGATTGCCCCGCGTACCCAAAAGAACTAAATAAGCTATGCATAGGTTAACAAAAATTTTGAAAAGCGTCGCTTCCCATGAAAAATGCTTTAAAAACAGGACTTTTTTAATCAAAAATTGATCAAAAAGCACAAGGCCGACAATAAAGAAACACAAAAGAGCTCCGGCAGCATCAAGAAATAGTCGACGCAATAAGCGGGCAATGATTACTACGGGGACAAGGTACACCAAAATAAGCCCAAAGCGTCCATACATAAAGCAGTCTTGAAGTACGATCAAAATGAGCGGAAGATAAAAATTTTTAAACGAGTAGGTAAACGATGATGCAAGGAGCTGCTGCATGATAAAAAATACGAGTAAGCTTTGGATAATCCAACCTTCCCACAAGGCATAAGCCAAAAAATCACCGAAAAAAAACAATAAAGCTAACATCGTGTCATTACCTAATTTGAAGGGGGGTTCCACATTTTTTCACCTGTAGCGTCGCATTGGCCAATGATTGGCTCTGGTTTTCCCATGCGGCTTTCAATTGCCCAAGAGGGTCATCATGCCGCTCTGCCCCCATACGGACAAATGTGCCCCAATGCATAGGGATAAAGTGCTTTGCCCCAAGCTCAATAAAGGCTTTAACCGCTTCTTCAGAGTTAACGTGAGACTCAGAAATGTACTTGCGTGGCTGATTAGGGCCAATAGGCATCAACGCCACATCAATTGCCCCAAAGCGCTGAGCAATGACCGAAAAATGGTCGCCATAAGCGGTATCGCCAGCAAAGTATATCTTGTACCCCGCAACCTCAATCATCCAGCTTCCCCATAAGGATTTGTTGATGTCAAGAAAGCCGCGGCTCGTCCAATGAATTGCCGGCAAAAAAGACAGGGTTATATGATTATCTAAGCCAGCGCCAGAAAATACTTCCCGTTCCCACCAAGATTTCTCGATAACATTTTCAAAGCCACGCCGTGAAAACCATCGTTTATTACCCAAGGGAACAAGAAATAGGGGGTTGTATGCCTTTAGTGCTCGTAAGCTTTTGGTATCCATGTGATCTTTGTGATTATGGGATATCAGCACGACATCGATTTTTGGTAATTTATCTATAGCGATTGGAGGGGGGAGCCGGCGGGTAAAGACCGGAAAGCCACTTGAAAACATTGGGTCGGTTATGATGTTAATCCCCGCTATTTGGATCAAAAAAGTCGAATGCCCCAGCCAAGTAATTATAGGCTCGGTGCTTCGTTCGGTAGGATTAACCATAGGAACAAACCATGATTCAATATTATCGGAAACCGACCTTGCAGCCTTTTCTTTGAAAATTTGCCCAATATGGTGGCTGGTTACACAACAAAAACTTTTTGCAAAATTTCGCAAGCGACCAAAAATACTATCGCGTTCATTATTGTAAAAGCGTCCGCCCCATCGATATGGCTTCATCGTTCCACCGGTAATGTTTATAATATCTATTATTTTCATTTAGAAATCGCACAAAATGCTATTTTTAATTTTAGTCTTACCCCCAAAAGAAGTCAAACTAATTAGCCCTTGTCTTGCTCTATAACGGCTGATCCCAAACAGTAGTCCTGTTCATAAAAAACAGCGAATTGCCCGGGAGCAATTCCTTGGTCGCAGCCCTCAATATGGACAATCCCATGAATTCGATCAATCAGTTCTAGGGTGCAGGCATACAATGACTCTCCGTGCCGCAACTTAACCTGCAAATCATTGGTTTCTGGCGGAGAGCCGGCAATCCAATTAAAGTCGCCAACACTGAAAACATCGCGTTTTTTATCGGGGGAAAAATAGTTGCGCGAAATGGAGACTATATTGTTAATTGGATCTTTGGCAACCACAAACCAAGGCCCACCCGATAAGCCAATTCCCTTGCGTTGCCCAATGGTAAAGTACCAAAACCCCTGGTGCTGGCCAACCACCGCTCCTGTTTCATATTCAACTAAATCGCCAAGCCGATCTCCAAGATGATGTTTGATAAATTCGCTAAATTCAATCTTGCCTAGAAAGCAAATACCTTGGCTGTCTTTTCTCTCTTTATTTGGCAAGTCATAGTGAGTCGCCAAATCTCTAACTTCTGATTTTAAAAGGTGTCCGATGGGGAAAAGTATGCGCGATAACTGAGATTGGTTGAGTTGGGATAAAAAATAGGTTTGATCTTTGATTGGGTCTTTTGCCTTTTTGAGTAAAAACAACCCATCTTTTTCTTCAAGCTGTGCATAATGTCCCGAGGCAACTTTTTCAAAGCTAGTGTCGATTTTATCGTAAAAACAGCCGAATTTTATTTGTTGGTTACACATAATGTCCGGGCTGGGTGTTCGACCTTCGCTGACTTGCTTAACGGTATAACTAACAACCCGTGCCCAGTATTCTTCTTGCAATGAAATGACTTGTAGTGGAATTTGTAGCTTTTCGCATACTTTAGTTACATATTCAAGGTCTTCTTCCCAGGGACAACTACCCAAGTACGCAAGCTCATCCTCAAGCCAAATTTTGAGATAAAAGGCGGTTAAGTCGTGCCCTTGATCTTTTAGAAGAGCGAGGGCAACCGAGCTATCAACGCCGCCAGAAACTAATACTGCTATTTTCATAATATAAACACCAAGCTAATAATTACATGCGTTCTGAGTTTGCTTTATCTTCAAATTGTGCCAACTAGGCCCAATTTGTCACCCCGGGCTCGATCCGGGGTCCATCTTTTTTTGATTCAAAAAGCGTTTCATATAAATTGTTTTATTCAGGGTTTTTCCATAATTTAAAAACGCAGATAGGATGGATCCCGGATCGAGTCCGGGATGACAAATTAGATGGTATTTTGTCAAATCCTATAAAAACAAACTCGCAATTGCAGCATTCAATATATTCGCCAATGTACCGCCAAGTAAAGCCCTTACACCAAGCCGAGTAAGCAATTGGCGTTTTTCTGGGCAAATTGCGCCAATGCCGCCAATTTGAATTCCGATCGATGAAAAATTGGCAAACCCAGCCAATGCATAGGTCAAAATAGCCACACTTCGCTCACATAAGCCAGCTTTTATCATAGAGGTATAAGCAACAAATTCGTTGATCGCTAATTTTTGTCCAAGCAATGCTCCGGCCGTCTGGCATTCGTGTCCAGGGATACCAAGGAGATAGACGATGCCATAAAATATTTTGCCAAAGAGTACGTTCAAGGTTAAAGGATTTGCCATAAAGTAACCAGTTGACCACATTAATAAGCTATCAACTAAGGCGACCAAGCTAATAAAGGCAAGCAACATGGCGCCGACATTAACTGCCAAACGCAGGCCATCGGACGTACCGGTCGAAACAGCGTCCAAGACGTTTTTTGTTTCGCGTGCAACCTGGATGTTTTGCCCGCCCATGGTTTCAGGCACTTCGGTTTCAGGAATTAAAATTTTTGAAATCAAAATTGACCCAGGAATTGCCATAAAGCTTGCCGACAACATATGGAGCACCGGTATTCCCATAAGGCCATATGCGGCCAAAATAGCGCCACTTAAATGGGCCATACCACTAACCATCATGGTTAAAGTTTCGGAGGTGGTCATGCGCGCAATATAATTTTTGATAAGTAAGGGAGCTTCTGTTTGCCCAAGCATGCTATTTGCGGCTACCGATAATGTTTCGGCTCCCGAGGTTCCCAAAATAGGGCGAATTGCCCAGGCAAAACCTTTAACAATAATTTGAACAATTCCCAAGTGGAAAAGCAATGACATCAAAGCACCAAAGAAAATGATAATTGGGAGGACCTTAAGCGCAAAAATAAATCCCCACGGACCATCCGCTTTAGCCAGATTTCCGAATAAAAAGCCTATACCGCTATCGGCGTATTGATAAATTGATTTAAAGATATTGGCTAATTGCCCAAAAATGACAAGCCCAACCGATGTTTTTAGAATGAAAAATGCCAACGCAAATTGTAGCGCTAAAGCTGAAAAAACTAACCGCAAACTGATTTTACTTTTGTGAGCAGAAAACAAAAAAGCGATCGCCAAAACAACGGCTATACAAATCAATCCCAAGTAACGATTATGCTCTACCAAATACTCAAACATCAGAAATCCTTTCCCTTATAAATTTTCATTAAAAAAAGTCGGCTAATGGATTTAATCATTAACCGACTTTACATGTCAAGCTTGAGCCAAACATTAACAAAATTTGAGTAAAAGGGCAAAAATATGTCGATAATTCTGATTGTGGGCCATTTGTGTTTATTGCAACATATGTTAATATTGATAATATTCTAAGAGAAATTATTTCCAAATAGAAACCGGAGGTTTATATTATGAAGCATTTTAAACGTTTCAATCCTATAGAAGTCATTTTTTCACTAATTTTGCTATTTTTTGCGGGACAAACACAATATATACAAGCAGCGATGCCAGAATTCACGGCCGAGGAGCTCGAGTTTTTTAAAACAACAGTAGATCCTAAGGCCGTAGCCAAAGAAGAAGCCGACCTTAAAAGAGCTATTGAAGATTCAAAGCAAGCGGCAAGTGCCACATGGATCTGTCAAAACTGTACTTATGAAAATACCCAAGACAAGGTTAAGTGTGAAATGTGTGGTGCCGATCAGCCAGCAGCAGCCAAAAAGTCAATACCTAAAGCAATCAAAGCAACTCCTATTGTTGCTATAAAACAGGCTCCAAACACAGGGGGCGCTGTATCGGATAGTACATCTGATGAAGACGTAATGAAGCTGTTTGCTACGGTTGCATTTGAACCAGGAACTGGTTCGGCAGCCAATCCCACTATATTCGAAGATCGTCAAGTGTCAACGGTTATGGTCAAACAAATTAACGTTCTTTATCAAGCTGAAGAAATGCCCGGTGGGCACGAACTTGCTCACGTTTATAATGAGCGAGGACTTTGTGGTTATTACGCACTTTATAATGCATATAAGGCGGCAGACATTATTGCTATTCAGGTAGCCCAAGGCGCTGGCAATCTAAATGATATTTTAAAAGATGCTCTTAATGATAGACATGCTTTTGAGCAAGAAGTGCTTAAACCACAGGCAACGGTCGAGCGCCGACGCGAATATGCTGATGAAATTAAAGCGTTAGTAATGAGTAATGATGCATCTGCTGCAATTGACATGGACGATCCTGCCAATGCTATATTAGCTGCAGCAAGTGATCCCCTTGCAACTGATACTGAGTTATACAACAATATCGAACTAGGCGAAATGCAAAAAATTATTAAAGAAAATCAGCAATTTTTATCAATAATTACTATTCGTGAAAATATTGATGGATCCGTTGATCAAAGCAATGATGATTTTAGTGCTAACGTTAATTATCTAAACATCCCCGAGAAGGTGCGTCAACTAAAAGCCGGTACAATTGACTCAATGCCTTTTGTTATTTTATCTGGCGGTCATTGGCTGGCGGCCGCACTTATGAGAGGATCAGATGGCGGAGCACTTGAGCTTTTCGTTTTTGACTCATTTAACCAACCATTAGTAGACAGGCCATGGGTTGCTCATTTAATCAGTGCCATCAATGAAGAAGTTCCGAGAGCAGCAGCTTTTGCTAGCCCTGTACTAGCAAAAAGATTAGCCGGCGGTGGAGATCAACCAAAAATTGATCAAGCTAAAAAAGTTGCCACGGTAACAATAACTCAGCCGATTCAGCCACCCGTTACTCAGAAGCCAGATACAATGTGTAGGAATATGAGTGCGGTTGCTGGCGTTGCTGCGGTAGCAATCATAGCTTCGTACTTGAAATATGGTGTTCTTCCATCTTAAAGTTCAGTAAGTTCAGTTAACAAAAAATGGCTAAAGTTGCCAAAATAGCGAAGAAGGTCTTGAGTGTAAAAGCTCGAGGCCTTCTTCGTGTTCGCGCTTTTGCCAAATCAAAAAACCGCCATTCAATTCAACATTCTTTCGCTTTTTCTTTATATTTGAAATTTAATTGCTAACTGTGCTTAACTAAGGGTGAAGTAGATTAGACCTTAATATCTGACAACCCGAAAGACTAAGGAGGGGGTATGAAACTGTTCACCCGTATTATAAGCCTGATGGCTGCAACATGGTCTTGCTTGTTTTTTGCTGTAAACACCACTGCGATAACGATAGATGGCCAAAGCGCCGAAAGCAAAAGGGCCGTACGTTTAAGCAAGGCACCTCGATCAATGCGTTCACAAGCAAATGGTATAAATAGCAAGATACTGCCAACAACGAACGAACGCATAGCAACAGACGATTTAATTGTCGAACGTTCATCGGTCTGGCGCCAGGTTCAAGATCGAGCAAAAGACACCGTTGTGCAGGTTTTTGTACAAACGGCAACCTTTAACTGGCTTGAACCATATAAATCACCGCATCAAAATAAGTCTTTCGGTAGCGGATTTTTTATTGATGAACAAGGCCACATAGCCTCAAACTTTCACGTTGTTGATGAAACCGTTGCCATAAAAATCCAGATTCCATCGCTTGGCAAGGAACAATTTGACGTTGATGTTGTTGGTGTGTGCCCAGACCGTGATATTTCGCTCCTTAAACTTACAAAAGATTCATTTGAGCGAATAATTAAAACAATGGGTAAAATTCCTTATCTAGAATTTGGTTCTTCTGACCAAGTGGTCAGAACACAAGAAATTCTGGCGCTCGGTTATCCGCTCGGCCAAGAAAAGGTCAAAAGCACCCAGGGTATTGTCAGTGGACGTGAACACGTTTGGGGTGAATCTTATATCCAAATTACCGCGGCACTCAATCCCGGAAACTCGGGCGGCCCATCGCTTAATACCGCCGGCAAGGTAATCGGTATTAATACGGCACGTATTCCAACGGCCCAAAACATTGGCTACATTATACCGATTGACGATGTTAAAAGCGTCATTCAAGACCTTTATAAGGTTAAGTTATTAAGAAAGCCAATTTTGGGATGTGAATTCAATTATGGTAACAAGCCAATGGTTAGCTTTTTAGCCAACCCTCCGCCAGGTGGGCTATATATTGCACGAGTCTACAAACATTCGCTTCTTGAAAAAGCGGGGGTACTCGCGGGCGATATGATTTATGAAATTAATGGGTACAAGGTTGACCTTTATGGCGAAATGAATGTTCCGTGGAGTGAGGACAAGGTTCCTCTTGCCGCTCTGCTTAATCGCCTTGTGCTTGACGAACAGATTCAGATTGAGTTGTATCGCCAAGGCATGAAAAAAGAGTTTTTGGTCGATTTTTCACACACGGAGCCATTACCGATTAGAACGTATTATTCAGAATATGAAAAAACAGATTTTGAAATCATTGGCGGTATGGTGGTCATGGAACTGACCGTTAATCATCTAGATAAACTTGAAGAAATTGACCCGGATCTGGTCAAGTATCGCAAGCGAGAAAATCAGTATGAATCGCGTTTGGTTGTCACCCATGTGTTTCCTCATTCGCAAACGCAACAAGCACGCGTTATTGGCATAAGTGACATTATCATTGAAGTAAACAACAAAAAGGTTAGAACCCTTGATGACTTTAGAGAAAGCATTCGCCAAAGCGGAGAATTTATGACCTTCAAGGCTGAGGATAAAAAGTTTATGGTATTATCAACTAAAACGGTTATTGCAGATGAAGATAAGCTTGCCGCAAAATATTTTTATAAAAAAACATCGCTTGGCGATGAAATAGGCCGAGTGGTAAAACCGAGCATAACGCCGGTTATTGTCGAATAACTTGTTAGAATAAAAGCAGGCAAATGGCCCTTGAGCAATCAGGGGCCTTAAGAATCCAAGCAAACGATGATTTTTAATTGAGCATCCATTTTTTGAAGCACTCCTCGCAATATTCTTTCGATCGAGTATCGAACGCCAAGGGAGCCCATTTTCAAAAAAAAGCGCAAACTTGGAAGATATGAGATGCGCCAACGAATCATTGCCAGCGCTCTGTGCCTCGCGTCAGAATTTGTGTATTTTTCTGATAGGCCATGCTCAATCCCGATTATCCAATCGTCTATAACGCTAGATTCGGCCGCAGATTGTTCCATGCCATCGTTTAGCTTGCCCAATAGTCTTGAACTGATATCAAAAAAGACAGAGCCCTGAGGCTCTGCTTTGTAAGGGGCAAACTCTTTAACGGCTTCCTCAATTTCTTTGGGAAAACCGGTTAATGGTTCCGGTTCGGGGGAGCTAAACATGCCGCCAGCATTAACATAATCTACTGTATATAAACTAAAAAAAAGAAGAGGCAGTTGAATCATTAAAACCAACAGATTGTATCGAATTATTCGTCCGAGCGGAACCTTCATTATCTTCCTTTCTGGCCTTCAAAATCTATTCAAGCTGAATTATGTCATAAACATCCTTTTTGTAAAGCGATAATTATGCTAGACTGATGTTGTGGGGTTAAATAACGTTGAATTTTTTCATGATCCATTTTGCCAATAAATTATCGAAATTACCCTCGACAAAATTAACGCATCTTTAAGTTGTCTTAGCAATGCTATGCGTTAATTTAAAACAATAATTTAAAACAATAAAAGTTTTTTAAAGGATTTTTTTTATGATTATGTTACGAAATCTCTCGCTTAGTCTTGGTGGAAAAGTTGTTTTCAACGACATCTCATTAACCATTGCTCACGACCAACGTATTGGACTTGTGGGTAGAAACGGCAGTGGTAAGACAACGCTTCTCAAGACAATCAATGGGCAACAAGGGCTTGATTATGGCCAAGTAACCATTGAAAAGCGTAAGAAGGTTGCATATTTACCGCAAGAAGTTGTTCTCACCTCTTCGCAATCGGTTTTGGATGAAGCACTTTCTGTTTTTGAAGATGTTGTTAAAGCAAAAGCCGAGCTCCATGAACACGAAGAAGATTTAATTTCGCATAAACATAACGTAGAAAAAAGCCATGAACTTATTGAACGCATAGCAGAATTGCATGAGTTTCTTGCTGAACACGATCTTGAGCAACTTACCATCGAATCAAAAAAAATGTTATTGGGGCTTGGGTTTAAGCAGGCACAATTTGATACCCCGGTTTCAACCTTGAGCGTCGGTTGGAAAATGCGTATCGTGCTCGCAAAATTATTGCTACAAAAAGCAGATTTTTATCTTTTTGACGAACCTACAAATCACTTGGATATTCTGGCTAAGGACTGGTTTTTAGAGTTTCTCAAGCACGCACCATTTGGTTTTATGCTTGTTTGCCACGATCGTTTTTTCCTTGATGAGCTATGTACAAATATTTTTGAACTCGATCGCGGACGAAGCAAGCTGTATCGTGGTAATTACTCAACCTACCTTGAGCTAAAAAAGACTGAACTTGAAGAACAAGAATCGGCTTTTGCAGAACAACAGCGCATGATCAAGCACAAAATGGAAATCATCAATAAATTTAGAGCCAAGGCCTCAAAAGCATCAACCGCTCAAAGCATGTTGCGCGCTCTGGATAAAGTTGAACGTGTTGAGGTTGTACCACCACCACCAAAAATTAAACTTAATTTTTCTAACATGAAACAACCTGGACGCATTGTTCTTAAGGTAAGCGATGTTGCCTTCAAATTTGATAACCGTGAAATTTTTAAAGATGTTTCATTTGAGCTTATACGTGGCGAAAAGGCCGCTATTGTAGCATCAAATGGTGTTGGTAAAACGACGTTAATTAACATCATTACTGGAAAATTACCTAATCAGCACGGGACTATTGAGCTTGGGCACAATGCAACGGTTGCTGTATTTGAACAGGACCAAGAAGCTGTTCTTGATCGCACAAAAACTATTTCTCAAGAAGTTGAATCAATTTGTACAACGCCCGAAATGCGCTTGCGCATTCGTCCTCTTTTGGGTGCATTTCTTTTTTCTGGCGATGACGTTGATAAAAAAATTGCGGTGCTCAGCGGTGGTGAAAAAAACCGTGTCGCTATGACCAAGGTGCTCTTACAACAATCAAATGTCCTCATCCTTGACGAACCAACTAACCATTTGGACATTGATTCGAAAGAAACCTTACTTAAAGCACTACAACAATTCCCTGGTACCATTCTTTTTGTTTCTCACGATCACGCCTTTCTTAACGGTTTGGCAACGCGTATCCTTGAGCTTACGCCAACCGGTATCGTTTCTTACTCGGGCAACTTTGAGTCTTATCACTACCAAAAGCAACAAGCAGAAGCGATGCTCAACCCAGAAGCGCAACCAAAAGAAAATACACCCAAGACTCCAGTTGCTACAGCCAAGGTTGCAGGGAGTGGCAAGGTGCTTTATGAACTCAAGAAAAAAATCTCCAGTGTTGAGCGCAAAATTAGTTCCCTAGAAAAAGAACAAGTAGAGCTATTGCAAGCGCTTGGACTTTTGGATTATGGTTCACAAGAGTTTATAAAAAACCAGGACAGGACCGATCAAGTCAAGAAGGCTCTCGTGCAAAACATGGCCCAATGGGAAGAACTCACGAAAGAGTTTAAATCTTATGACGCTTAATTTTGTTAGATAAACAATATTTAATCTTTTCGCGTAAGAAGTTAGTTGTTTTTATTGTTGGCTAAAATACCAACAGAATAATTTTAAAAATCATTTTCTTCTTACTCTTTTTTCATCTAAAATATACCAAGTTAAAAATTAGGGTCATCAAACTCACGGGGGGACAATGCAGGGTTACATCGCACGCATGTGCACGTCATTCATCGACTACCCAGGCAAAACAGCAATTGCCATTTACCTTTCAGGGTGCAGCATCAGATGTTCTGGTTGCCAAAACAAAGATTTATGGGAACGTGAAAATGGGCTCCTTATGCCAATCGAAGATGTTTTGCTAAAAATACAGCAACATCCATTGGCAGATGCCGTAGTTTTTTTAGGTGGCGAACCAACTGATCAAATCGATTTTCTCAAGGCTCTTTGTGAAAAAGTTACCACAACGAGCTCTAAAGAAATAGCGCTTTACACCGGTCGCGAATTTGAAGTGTTACCTCAAGATTTACTCAAAAATTTACAATTAATTGTCTGTGGACAATACCGTAGCGAACTTCATGTCAACGGGTGGCCAGCATCAACAAATCAAAGGGTTTTTAAAAAAGAGGCGGGACAATGGAAATGTTAAAAAACTACTCACAATTTTCAGATAGTTTCAAAAAAATATATGCCGAAACAAATCCACGGATCCTTGAATTTGAAGGGATCTCTGAAAAACAACTAGATATGTCGCTTATGTCTGATCGCTATTATGGCGAACAATTAATCGATATATCAATTGATAATAATGCAAATCTGCATGACGGTCGATCTCATGGCAACTACCTTTCTGAGGTTTCTAAAAGTAATTTTAAGCTGCTCGGGTATCATGACTTGCATGCAATATTAACAAAAGAGTATGGCGAAGATCAGGCCGAAAAGATTATGCATTCTATGTGGAATGGTGATCTATACTTCCATGATAGCACCGCTATACAAGTCCCTTATTGCTGGGCATATTCATCATATTTTTTGCTTGATCGCGGAAATTTTTGGGGACAACTTAAGTCGCTCCCTCCTCATCGCGCACGATCATTTATTGATCAAGTAAAAGAAGTCACTATAGAATTGGCCCAACAAATTGCTGGTGCCGTTGCTATTGGCGATCTTTTTGTTTGTTATTCTTACTTTATAAAAAGAGACAAACTTGACCTAAGCGATCCTCGAGTACGCAAAGAAATCGAAAACGATTTTCAGTCATTGATTCACACACTAAACAAAAAACTTCGTCCGTCGCATCAATCCCCATTTACCAACTTATCAATCTTTGATAAACCAAACCTAATCCAACTATTTGGTGAACTCGTTTTTCCTGATGGATCAACACCAGACATTGATGCCATTATGGAAATTCAAAAAATATTCTGCGACTGGTTTAGTAAAGGTGATCCTTCAAGTGGCTTACCTTATCGATTTCCCGTTGTCACCCTCAATTTGCGCATTGATGAAAATCGCAACATCTTAGATCGTGAAGCACTTGAATACTTTTCTGCAATAAATCTTGAAAAAGCCTGTTTTAATATCTACATATCCTCCGGAAATAAAATTGCAAGTTGCTGCCGCCTCATTAATGACCTAGAACTTGCTGGCTGTGATAGTTTTGGTAATGGCGGCATTTCTCTCGGCTCGCATCGCATTGTTACCCTAAATCTAGCCAGACTTGGTAAGCTTGCAACATCATATGAAAATTTATTAGAACTTCTTAAGGTAAAACTTGATCAATCAAGAGATGCATTAAATGCTCACCGCAAGCTTCTTGCTCTTAGGGTAAATGAAGGTTTTTTACCGTTCTTTAAATATGACATTATGTCCATGAGCCGCTTATTCAGCACCTTTGGTATCAACGGTGTTTATGAATGTCTCGAAGAACTTGGTTATTCAATCTTGACCGAGCAGGGTAAACGACTTGCATATGATTTGCTTGAATCAATAAAAAACTATGCAACAGAATGCAGTAAGAAATATAACGTTCCATTCAACGTTGAACAAGTACCCGCAGAAAGCCTTGCAGTTAAATTTGCTGCAAAAGATGAGCTACTCTACAATATGCAGTACAAAATATACTCTAATCAATTCGTTCCATTATGGGTTGATTGTGATATTGTCGACCGCGTAAAACTTGATGGAACATTTTCTCGTGCCTTAACTGGTGGTGGCATTTCACATTTGAATGTTGGTGAAAAGTTAACCTCGGTTGATCAAATGAAAAAATTGATCGATTATGCAATTATCTGTGGTTGTGATCACTTTGCCGTAAACTATAATTTCTGTAAATGTAAAAACAGTCATATTACCGTTGCTGGACCCGTTCCATCATGCCCAATCTGCGCGGCGCCAATAACAGAACATTATACTCGTATTATCGGATACTTTACTCCGGTATCGGCATGGAACCGCGGACGCCAAGAAGAACATAAGAAACGAATATTCAAAGACGATATTACAGAAGTTACGCATATGCCAATTCAACAAGATTTACCACAAGAACCAACACTATAAAAGAGGCTTATGTTACAACGTTGCTTAGCACTAATTTTTCTTTGCTTATCCTTAACAACACTACAATCAATGATCAATCCCGCTGACGCTTGTGATGCGTCAGCGGTTAGCGTAAACCCAGTGGCTGCGATCGCCTTATTGGAAGATTCCTTTTATGGGAAACTTTGCGATGCTTGCGGCGATGCCAATCGTCACGCAAAATTTGAGTTATGCAAATTCCCGCAAACACCAAGCCGATTACATGCTATTGTTGTTGCATTAAATGGACTTGCCAAACAATCCCTAAAAAACGGTTTGCCCGAAAAACTAACGTATTTTGATTTGCGAAAAATTCCTGATATATCCCTTGAAGACTACTTGCTTAGGATTGTTCAATCCTCGCAATGCTCTGAATCATGCTATATTTTTGCGCTCATCTACATAGATCGCTATATTCAAGCTCAGGCCGGCAATCGTGTTTCGCCAACGAATATTCATCAACTATTTGCAACGGCGCTCCTCATTGCTACAAAATTTTTAGAGGACGAATTTTTTGATAATGCATATTATGCTAAAATTTTTGGCATATCAACAGCAGGGCTAAATCGCCTCGAGTTTGAGTTGCTTTTTGCAATAAAATTTTCATTGTCGGTCGACGAAGGTACCTACAATATCTATCTTACTAGCCTCGATAAATACCTTTATCGTAAATCTGAAGGTCTGCATAGCGATGGATAATTGCGATGGTCATAGACATTAAAGGCCCATTCGCGCCCTTGCCAAATCTCAATTAAAAAATCTTTAGCCGAATTTTTATATTTTCGATGACCATAGGTTATAGCCAGTTGTTTGAAGGCTTCGCTTTTGTCTTTTTTTTGCTGATCAAGAACCCATAAAGCCGAAACCTCTCCGGTACGATCAGCACCACCCATGCAATGTACAAGAATTGGGCGGGGGGCTTCCTGGAAAATAGTTAGCACCTTCATAAGGTCGGTATTATTGGTCAGATAAACAGCACTCATACTAAGAGAAAAAAAGAATATGCCATTTTGCTCAGCAACCGCTTTTTCGCTGGCACACGATTCACCATCTAATTCCCCGCACAAATGTAACACCGTTTTAATGCCAATTTTTTTAATATATTTATCAAGCGTTTGTGGCGGCAGCAAATGCGAACGATAAAATTGCCCTTCATCGACCGTATAAAAATTATCAAAAACTTCGCCAACATGTTGCCTGTTTTTTGCATTAAATTGGGTAAGTTCTTTGAAGATATTGCTTAGCGATGCCTGTGCTGAAAAACAACAACAAAATGATACTAAAAACAAAAACCTTTTCATGGAAATCCTTTCCCCGTAAATATCCCCTATTCCTCAAGCTTTGATACGTACCTTTATCGCAAATCTGAAGGGTTACATAGCGATGGATAATTTTTGTGGTCATAGACATTAAAGGCCCAGTCGCGTCCCTGCCAAATCTCGATTAAAAAATCTTTAGCCGAATTTTTATATTTTCGATGACCATACGTTATAGCCAGTTGCTTAAGGGCTTCGCTTTTATCTTTTTTTTGTTGGTCAAGAACCCATAAGGCTGAAACTTCTCCGGTACGGTCGGCGCCACCAATACAATGGACAAGAATTGGTCGCGGGGCTTCTTGGAAAATCGTTAATATTTTCATAAGATCGGTTTTTGTGGTTAGGTAAACAGCGCTCAGGCTCAAAGAAAAAACCAATGTGCCATTATGCTCGGCAACCGCTTTTTCATTTCTCCACCACTCAGTATCACCGTCACCACGCAAACAAATCAACGTTTTGATACCATTTGTTTTAATGTGTTTATCAAGAACTAGCGGAGATAATTGTTGAGAGCGATAAAATTGCCCTTCTTCAACGGAATGGAAATTATCAAAAACTTCGCCAAGATGTTGTTTGTTTTTTTCATTAAATCGACCAAACTCTTTGAAAAAGGTGCTCAGCGATGCATGTGTATTAAAAAAACAACAGCAGAAAAAGATAAAAAGCAAAAAACTTTTCATGTGAATCCCCCCAAGAATGTCCCCCTACTAAACTCCCATCCCCTTAATGAATATAAAATTATTAAAAAATTGTTTTTAGTAATCTGTATTTGCTATCTTTTTACAATGAATATTCATCTTGGCCCATGTTTAATATAAATGATCGCGCAACCATAAATGAAGAACCAAATGAAATTGCCCATAAAGACAAAGCCTTATGCCCTATTCCTGTTGTGGGTCTTAGCATTCGCCATTTTCCCTGGATGCGCCAAATACCAGGCACAACGGATTGTCCCCAAAGAAAAGATTATTTACTCATTTGAAGAACACAAAAGCAATATAGATCTTACGATCAGAGCATTTGATCAAGATGAATTCAAAAACTATCTTTCAAAATACCAACCAATACACCTTCACATAAAAAATAAAACGGCTTATGCCCAAGAAATGCCCCTAAAAAACATTTCATTACCCATTGAAACGCTCGAAAATCTTAAAAAACAAGAACCGAAGCTTTTCTCAATCAATTTTATCCCATGCGTTTTGACATCGGTTTTGGGGATAATTTTTTGTTGGCAAATTGTTCTACCAACCGTGTTTATTTTAGGTTCATGTGCTTGCCAACAAAGTATTCGTCAACATGAACGATCCATTAAATATCTTAAAAACAATGCCAAATTTCTTAACGAAACACTTGTTATACCGCCATTTGAATCGATTGATACACTTGTTTTTGTAAAACGAACTCAATACACACCTCGCTTTAACATAACCTTTACAACCGCGGCAACAAACACCACAACAACCTTTAATGCTTTTATTACGGCAAGGACAAGCAATGCTTATTATGTTAGCTGCTAATGTATGTAATAAAATTAAGCACCTGGGTGCATTGCTTTTTGTCATAAGCATCGGCTTAACTCAATGTTCTGCAAAAAGCTATTCCGATTTTTCTCAGGAAAAAAACAACATTAAATTGTCGGTTCACCCTTTATCGGCGGCTGAAATGAGAACGCTCTTTAACTGCTATAATCCAGTAAAAATTCTAGGCCTCACCTCGTATTATCAAGCACTTGAAATAACCGTTGAAAATCGAACAGCTCAAGAATATCTTCTTGCGCAGTCTAATATCGATATAAAGATTGAAAATAGTTTGGTGATTAAACGCAAAGTAACAACCAATCCAGTTATTATTCCAATCGTTACGGCAATAGCCTCAACGGCAATCCTTATATCAGGCATCGGTTTTGCCGTTTTGCCAAGCGTCATCTTTGGCACGGCTCTTGGGGTAACAACGCTTAACATTAATATGCAACAATCAAATAAGTTTTCGGTCGAAAACATTCGGACCAAAGTCCTCGATCCGCAACACCCAGCCCTTATCGCAAGTTTTAGCAAAACAAAGAAAATCATTTTTGTTACGCAAAAAAACATCAAAAACCAACTTACCATTTCACTTGAGTCCCTTGACTGCGTCAATAAAATACCATTTGAAATAATGCTTAAGGGCGGCAAGTCAAAAGCCTAAAAACTTGTTTTTTCTCTAAAGACAATTAAACTTCTATCTATACAATAAATTCGTATTCATTTTATGAAGCTCAATCGTTAACCCATTAAGGATTTTTTATGTTTATGGTAAAGAAAAGATATGCCATCAGTTTTGTCGTCACTATTTTTTTTGGTGCACTCGGAACACTTCAGGCTAATAGTGCAAGTGATGTAATTGCAACGCAAAATAGCAAAAGCGAAAAACAAGAGCTCGTTCAATTAGCTAAAACACTTAATCCTAATCAAGTGGCTTTGTTATTGGGTTCAAAAAAAGGAAATGCCCAACAACTTGAAGATCTTTTAGTGACGCAACCACTTTCTCAATCATTTTATAAACGCATGAAAACAGCAATTTGGTTGGGAGCAAGCGCTGCAACTATCATTACCCTTGCACTTATATATATGGCTTATGAAAAATCGCCCGATGCAACAAACCAACCAGCAAATACAGGGGCTCAACTAGATCCAATAATTGATCCTGATGAAGCGGCCGCTCTCGAGCTATCAATGCACCCAAATGTGGATCCTCAAGCAGCTGAACAAGTGCATAACGATTTGCCGACTGGTCAAGTAAATGTAGTTGTGCCGCAAGATCCTGTAATTATTCCTGAAGCTGTTGACCCTGATGAAGCAGCCGCAATATTGCTATCAACGCAACCAACTGTGGATCCCGCACCAGTGGAACAAGTGCATAATGAAGCTCATCTTGTCGTTAATGCGCAGCCGGCAAATGAAGGTGAAGCCGCACGCCAACTTGCCCCCGGAGTTGAAGAACCATCAGCCGCAGCTCCTAAAACGAATAAAAGAAGAATTGCCCAGCAGCAAGGTGTCAGTGGTAGGCATTTTAAAGAATTAGGAACTTCAGGTAAGAAAGTAGGTCATTTTGAAGAAACCGATAAAGCACCACTAACAATGCAAGCAGCCGCAGCTTCATTGCCACGTCAAGAAACAGAAGAACAGCTAAGGGCGAGAGCAGCACGCTTAGCCCTCTTTGAAAAAAAAAGGAGTGAGCCGGTTGCAGCTTCGACAGAAAAGCTAGAAGAAGACTTTGCACGGTTATCTGTATCAGATCCTAAAGAACGTAGCGTTGCCGCCAAAGCTCCAAAAAAAAAAGTAGAAGCGGCCGAAAATAGTGACAAACAGCGTAAAGAAAGCATGCAAAGTGCCGCAAGAAAACGTTCTGGCGCCAAGAAGTTGGTGTGGATAGAGAAAAAGCCAGCACCAAAAACTGAAGAAGTGGTGGCGGCCGCTGCTCCTGTTGTAAAATCAGTCGAAAAACCCGAAGTTAAAATCGTAAGGGTTGGCGGTTGTGCAGGAGGAGGCCCAAGATGGAAGAAAACGCTAGGAGAGCTTGGCGTCACCAAGAAACTGAGAGAGCTTCTATCCTAAGAATTTCTTGAAACAAATTATCAAAACAAAAGAGCGGGCATTTCAAAAATGCCCGCTCTTTTGTTTTGATAACAAATATATAACAAAATGTTTTTAGTTACTCACTCTTTTTTTCTTTCCACAGACTTTCGATAAACAACTCTTTAAGTTGAGCCGCATCAACGCGTGCCGGCGTTTGCATCATCAAACATGAACCAGTTGTTGTCTTAGGAAATGCAATAACATCACGAATTGAATCGGTTTCGGCCAACATCATAATTAAACGATCGATACCAAAAGCAATTCCCCCATCTGGTGGATAGCCAAAGGTTTGTGCTTCAAGTAAGAATCCAAATTTTTCTTTGGCACTTTCTGGATTAATACCGATAGCACTAAATACCTTGCTCTGAACTTCGGCGTCATGGATACGAATTGACCCGCCACCCAATTCTTCACCGTTACACACTAAGTCATAAGCTCGGGCTTTAACGTCGCCTAACGCCATATTTTCCCACCCAATTTGGGGTGACGTAAATGGATGATGTTTTGCTTCCCAACGATTCTCTGTTTTATTCCATTCAAACATAGGGAAATCGGTAACCCAAAACATTTGATGGTTATTCTTATCGATCAAATTAAGCATCTTGCCCAAGGTTAAGCGCAATTGGCCTAAAATTGTCCACGCATCTTCATGTTGTCCGGCGATGACAAATAATGTATCGCTATCGGTCAACTCAGGAATAACAATTTTTGCTTGTTGCCAAAAATCTGCCGGCAAGTTTTTTGCGATTGCAGAGTCCAAAGTTCCATCTTCTTTGCGGCGAATCCACAAAAGGCCTTTAGCGCCGAGTTCTTTTGAAACATAATTTGAGATATTATCAAGTTCAGAGCGGCTAAAATGCTTACCTGAAACACACAAAGATCCGACTTTGCCATTTTCTTCAATAATGGACTTAAGAAATCCAATGGCCGTTGACTCAAATAGGGATGAGATATCCTTTATTTCTAGGCCAAATCTCATATCTGGTTTATCTGATCCAAAACGACCAAAAACTTCATCATAACTATAACGAACAAGGGGCAATTTTAGTTCAGTCTGTAAGAATTTCTTCCAGAGTACGCTAAACATGCCTTCACAAATTGACTGAATATCGTTTTCATCAACAAATGACATTTCGATGTCCAGCTGCGTAAATTCAGGTTGTCGGTTAGCACGCAAAGCTTCATCTCTAAAACAACGTGCAATTTGAAAATAGCGTTCCAGTCCGCCGACGATGAGTAATTGTTTGTAAATTTGAGGAGATTGGGGTAACGCGTAAAACGTTCCGGGTTGTAATCGGCAAGGGACCAAAAAGTCTCGCGCGCCTTCGGGGGTACTTTTGGATAAAATTGGTGTTTCAACTTCAACAAATTCTTGGTCGTTAAAATATTGACGCATGGCAAAAATAACTTCGTGACGTAAGCGTAAAAAATCTTGCATCTTTTTGCGGCGCAAATCGAGATAACGATATTTTAAACGTAACTCTTCTGAGACATTATCATCTTCAACTTGGAATGGTAATACGGCCGATTTGCTTAAAATTGCTAATTCAGCAACGCGCAATTCATAGCGGCCTGTAGGCATTTTATCGTTAATTGCTTCAGTGGAACGCAAAACAACTGTTCCCTTAACTGATATAACAAATTCTGATCGTAATGCTTGCGCTTGTTCGGTTACTTCAGCGTGATGTGTTGGATCAAAAACCAATTGCATTAGTCCGGTTCGATCTCGTAAATCAACAAAAATAATCCCACCAAGATTGCGGCGCTTTTGCACCCAACCTGATAAACAAATTTCTTTATTGAGCAGTGGCTCTGCCACTTGCCCACACCACTGAGTTCTTTTGAAAAACTGCATTAATGGCTCCTTTGGTTTCTATAATTATTTTGTGTTGCATGCTGTTAATTTTAGCCAAAACCCCTTATTTGGCAAGAAACAAAGAAAGCCCCAATTTTATAATTAAATTTATCTTAATTGCTTCGATAAATTCTATAACAAGAATCGATAAAATTTTTATCCGAATCGTTGGGACAAAAAAACGAAAAGGCTATCAGCGCTTCATCAGATAATGAAAAACCATCAATGTTTTTATGCTGAATGAATAGTTTAATGATTTCTCTATAATCACTGTCTAAGCCATGATTAATGGTTTTGCCAAGGCGTCGTTGTCCTATTGCTGCATTTTTGCCGGCAAGTACAGCTTCTAAATCTTTTTCTGTAACGCATACTTCAGGGATAGCCAAAAGCGCCTGAACAACCGGAAGATTTCCCCAAAAACAAGAGCTTGAAAGGAGACTGCTTCCTTCGCCGTCTTTTTGATTAACAATCAAATCAAAGGCACTAATTGGAAGCCCATTCAACTTTATGCTGGCACGCAAGGATTCTACGCGTTCAGCTATTGCTGTTTTGACTTCAGCTGAGGCAACTGCTATTCGGCCTTTCGCACCACAATAAAAGCTAACAATACCACAAAATCGTTTTTGGTAGACGGGGAGTAATGAATCAACTTCACGCTCCATGGCAAAAATAGAACCACTGCTCAACCCTAAAAAAACTATGAATAAAAAATAGCGTCCGCGTATCATGAAAAGCCCTTTCTAAAAACAAATCCCATCACCTGAAGACATGCATGGTACCAGCTATTCTTACAAAATTCAAACAAATCAAGCTATCGACGCAGCATTTTTACGAGATAATAAGTAATCATCGTTATGCCAACCGTACCATAAAGATACATTGCCCATAGATCACCAATTATTGGACGGACAAGATAAACACACATGCCCAACATTACAAATCCAAAAAGTTTTTTTATCTCAAGCATCCACATTCCAGCTCGCGGCAGGAGGGAAAGTGAACTTGAAAATGCACCAACAACCATTAACAATATTCCCATGCCCAACGCAAAAGCAAAAAGTGTAGCAAAGCCCAAAATAGGGCTTCCTTTTTTTGCAACAAATGTTAATAAAATTGCTAAGGGCGGGGTCAAGCATGGAGATGCAACGGTACCAGAAATTATGCCAAATAAAAAACTTCTGACTAATGAACTTCGCCTTGTGGGAGCATCGGTTTGATGCGTTAAAAAAGATGGCATATATATTTCATAAAACCCAAACATCGAAAATGCAAGATACAAAAAAACGACCACAACAAAGAAAATAAACCATGGGTTAGCTGCCCAGCGCCCAAAAATAACCGAAGTCGTTGCCGCTATATATCCAAGACTCGCATATACCATTGCCATACCAAGTACATAACTAAATGCTGAGAGTAAATTTGACCATATCGACGATGTTGCTTGTGCTTGTAAGATGCCCATGGTAATAGGAATCATCGGATATAAGCACGGAGTAAAACTTGTTACCACGCCGGCAATAAACGCCAAACCAATAATCACCGCCGCATTACCGCCCGCCAAAGTAGAAGTAAGCGCTTCATAAACATTAGCGATCATAGAATCCCCCTTTCCCCAAAGAATATAGACTTATAATTATCATAGTTATCTTTTGGCCCACATTTCAATATTTTACATTTTGCTTCAATTTTTCTATGTTGACCAAAGCCATCGAACACAATTTTTAAAACCAATAATGGATTAGCGGAACGAAAAGGTAGCCAATACCCATTCCCAGGGAAGAAGTAAAAACGATCAGCCCTGGTCATTCCTGAGAGACATTTATGAGGAGCTTATGCCAAAATTAAAAGAGATTTTGTATGCCACCGGCAATCAAGGAAAGTTTGCAGAGGTTGCACATTTCATCGCCGACCATGAACCTAGTTTAGCAATAAAACAATTTGATGCCGATATTCCTGAAATACAAACAACCGACCAGCGAGCAATTGCAATTGACAAGGCAAAAAGAGCATGGGATCTTGCCAGAAAGCCATTATTAATTGATGATGCTGGAATCTATTTTGATAAATATAATAAATTTCCCGGCGCTCTGACCAAATACATTTGGCAAGGCTTGGGCTTTGAAGGGATTAAGAAACTTATTGAAGAAGGAGAATCGGCAAAATTTCTTCTTTATATGGTCTATATTGATGGCCCAAATAGTTACGAAATATTTGAAGGCGAATGCATCGGGACGCTTATCAAGCCGGCAGCTTTTAATGCCCTACCAACATTACCATTTGATGCAATTTTTATTCCTCAAGGTTCGACGCAAACGTATGCGCAACTGCGTGACACGCCGGAGGCAAAAAAATATTTATATAGACTGCGCGCATTGCAAAAATTTCTAACCTGGTACAAAAAACAGTAAATGTTTATTGACAAACCAACACGACACTTTAGACTCCAGAAAAAGCTGCGTTTTCAATGTTTTAGCCTTAAGGAAATCCATGAGATCAACGACAAAAATTTGGTTACTTATTTCTCTTGTTTTGGTAGCAATTTCAAGCATTACATTTCTGGTAAAATATACTAAAAAGCACAAAGAGAAACTTATTGTTGGTATGAGACGCTCTGGATTACCGCCATCAACAATTTTGAAGCCAGAAAACTTTTTTGATGGATTTGATATTGAAGTCGCTAGAAAAATTGCGAAAAAACTTAATCGCAAGCTCGTTATAAAAACATATACCGAAGACACTGAAATACAAGCCGTTCAATCGGGAGAAATTGACCTTACCTGTGACTCGATGGCAATAACGAAAAGGCGCTTGGAGGACGTTGATATGATACATCTGTACGGTGTGTCGCACTCATACTTAACAGGCGTTATGTGGAAAAATATCCCAGAAAATTTTAAATCTATTCATGACCTCAAAAAAATATTAGAGACCGAAAATAAATTTGCCTGCGTTCTGAAAAACTCTTCTTGGTTTTTTGTTCTTCAAGATTATGGAATCAAAAATATCATATCGGTTGCTACCGAAAATGACCTTTTATCGCAGATCAAAAGTGGCAAAGCCCTTATTGTTTTTGCGGGCCAATTTCGTGCAGATTTCTTTCATCGGCAAGATCCTGACGTGAAAATCTTCAAAATGCAGCTTGATGAACCGTGGGGTTTTGGCGCCGGTATGTGCATAAAAAAAGGGCGCACAGAATTAATGTCGGCTGTCAAAAAAATCGTCGATGAATTAAAGGCCGATGGCACCATCACTCAACTTCAATACAAATGGTTTGGTAGAACATTCGACAAACTGTAACATTTAGCATCACGCTACCCCTTGCTAAAGTTTTATAGTATACTTGGCACAAGCTTATCGCGCCAAAATATAAAAACGTAGGGATGGCATGTTTGGATTTATTAAAGACAAAATTAAAAAAGTTTATACAACGTTCACCAGCCAAGTTGTATCAATATTTAGCCGTAACAAACTTGATGAACAATTCATCACCGAACTTAAAGAGCTCCTTATTTCCGCTGATACCGGCGTTGCAACGACCAATAAAATAATTACGCAATTAACGAATGATATTGCATCGGCAAAAATCACAACGATTGAACAAGCAAAAGAAGAGCTTGAAAAACTTCTTAATGAAAATCTTAAGGCCGCATTACCTCAAGAACTTACGCCACGCATTGTGCTGCTTGTTGGTATTAATGGCAGCGGCAAAACAACGTTTGGCGGCAAGTATGCAAACATGCTCAAACTGGCTGGCAAAAAAGTTATCCTTGTTGCTGGTGATACATTTCGTGCGGCTGCAACACAGCAATTAGCTGAATGGGGATCACGCGTTAATGTTCCTGTATATATAGGTAAAGAAAATCAGGATCCAGCATCGGTTATTTTTGATGCATGCGCAAAATTTAAAAATGAAAATTTTGATCATATTATTATCGATACGGCTGGTCGCTTGCAAACTAAAGTTAACCTCATGAAGGAACTTGAAAAAATTCGCAAAATCATTGATAAGCAACTCCCCAATGAGCCGGTTAGCGCATGGATAATCATTGATTCGATGCTCGGACAAAATTCACTGCGCCAAGCAGAATTGTTTCATGAAGCAACGGCCCTGAGTGGTCTTGTGCTCACCAAACTTGATGGGACGGGAAAGGGCGGCGTTGTGTTTGCTATTACCGAAAAACTTCAGTTGCCAATTGTTTATGTAACTTTTGGAGAAAAACTCGAAGATGTAAAATCATTCGACATCAAAGAATATGTGCACGATTTATTGTTTGAATAACCAGTAAGGGAGATAGTTATGAAGAATCAGAATGTAAATATATTCATACTTGCAGCAATTACCATAATGCCGTCAGTAATACTTGCGCGTAGCTTTATGCCAAGAATTGAAAATTTGCGTAACAAAATTGAAACAATTTCACAAAATACCCCACAATCAAATATCAAAGAACTTTTGGAATCGGCGAAAATTGAGCGTGATGCAAATGGTACAATGCATAAGATCATTTCATTCGAATCGTCCCAAACGACCGATACTGGTTTGTTATTAGAAAAAGAAATTAAAGATATCTACTGGAGCAATCGCAGCGACCTTGTTGAAATAATACAAACAAAAAAAATGGCATCAAAAGCTGAACAGCGAGCCTTATTATTAAAGGAACTTTCTCAAAAATATCCAAATAATAATCGTGCGGTTATTGTGTTCGCGGGTGAACTTAGTAATGAAGAAATAAAACTTACCGACTTAACAACACGAATCTTTAAAGCTACAGGCGATGGAAAAAAAACATCGGCACCAATTAAGCTTAATGAGCTTCTTTTTACCGTCAGCAAGCTCAAGCAAAACTTACAAATCATTACCAATTTTGTTAACGAAATTCTCATGGGCTAATCAGTCATGAATAAACATATCAAACAACTTATACAACAACTTCTTCCTACCTGTGAAAATTCTATGCTTGCAGAACAAGAGGCATGGTGGTTGGTTGAGGCCGTTACCAATAAAAGCAAAAGCGGGCTCTTGAGTAACCCCGCACCACTTAGCCAAGCCCAAATTGAGCGGCTTGATGCTCTAGTGATGCAACGAGTACAAGAACACAAGCCGCTCCAATACTTATTGGGCTCGGTTCCCTTTTGCGGTTTGACTATAAACGTTCGTCCGCCAACGCTTATTCCTCGTCCTGAGACCGAAGAGTGGACAACCTGGCTTATCGATTGCTATAAAAAATCGGGGATTGAGACGTTTGCCGTCCTTGATTTATGTACCGGAACTGGTTGTATAGGCCTTGCGATCGCAAAACATTTTTCAGGCACAACTATTATTGGTGTTGATCTTAAGCAAGAAGCGATTGTACTGGCCAATGAAAATAAGCACATAAACAAGTTAACAAATATCTCTTTTATTGCTTCAGATCTTTATGAAAATTTACCGACAAACTTTACATGTCATCTTATCGTGAGTAATCCTCCATACCTTTCATTCGATGAATATACTCAACTTGATACCGATGTTCGCAATTGGGAAGACCGCGACGCTTTGGTTGGCGATGATAATGGTATGATATTTTATCGTCAAATACTACAGCATGCATCCAAATATTTACGAAAATTACCACAAATGAAGGTATCGGTACCAAACGTAATTTTGGAAGTTGGTCCGGCACAAGATATATACCTTGAACAACTTCTAAGCGAATTGCATATAGCTGAACACACGATTCACAAGGACATGCAAAGCAAAAAGCGCTGGGTATCTCTTGTCGTTCCAATAGAACAATAAAGACTCACATCTTTCCTCGCACCAATAGAGCAATGCCACCATTTGACAAGTCCGTCTCATTAGCATACATTGGTAAAGGTTAAAGCGATGGCCACACAAAGCTTAAAACCGCAAAAAATGCCTCATTTATTCAAAAACTTAACATAGATATTTCTATTTGAGTATTATGGAGTGGGGGTCAGATAACGAACCATGGTGGTTCGGCAAGCAAAGAAAACAAAAAGAGTACTTAGAGTACCATAGTAAAAACGGAGGGCGTATGACGTCACGTTATATCAAGCACTTAATAACAGCCGCACTTTTTTTAGGCATTGTTAGCATTCAGCAAATCGACGGTCAAGTTCTCTCGGACCTTTCTGTTGTTGAGCAAAAGCTTGTTCAAGATGCACTTAAAAACATCAACCAGCAGATTGCCGAAAATAAGGGAACGCTCGATCGTATTTCATGCCGTTATGAAGTTGTTGGTAAAAATCCGCTAAAAGCATCTATCAAAACCTCTTATGTCGATTACCGCAAGAAACCAGATTGCAAAAAATATTCTTTCAAAAATTCAAATCAAAATTCTCCGGATCAACTCATAGAAATCATCTACAAATCTCATGAGAAAAACAAACTTTCTATCATCAGTAAAAATCCACGAAAAAATAACAAGCGTTGTGGTTGTAAATATGTCGATTTTGCTCCAGGTTTTTTAAGCAATGCAGCTTAAGGATTATAGAAATGAAAGCATATATATGTGGAGTCTGCGGTTATCTTTATGATGACGAAAGCGCAGAAAAAAACCAAGAAGGTATAATCATACCTTTTGAAGAATTACCAACAGATTGGGTCTGTCCTGTTTGCAGCGTCAAGCCTGATCTTTTTCAGGAAACAAAATCTGACCGAGTGCCCGATTTTCCTGAAAGCAAAACTAAAGAATTTTAAGCAAAGGATCTTGTTCATGGAAGACAAATCAACACCTCAAAATCAACCATCACGGTCTGATCTTTTTTTCAAATATATTAAAAATATTTTCTTTCTGTTAGTTGTTTTACAATTTGCACCAGTCGTATTTGGTGGCCTCAAAAACTTCATCGAAGACAACTTTTCCCCCAAGGTTCAAATAGGCCTTTTGCCTATTAAAGGGGTATTGCTTGACGCTTCATATTATGAGAAAAAAATTGAAAAATATGCCAAATCACCCGATATCAAAGGGCTCATTGTCAAAATAGAATCGCCAGGTGGAATGCCTGGTACAGCGCAAGCAATTTTTAGTGCATTAAAAAAATGCAAAGAAAAAAAACCGGTTATCATTGTTGTTGAAAATGTATGCGCTTCGGCCGCTTACTATATTGCCATAGCTGGTAATCAGATTATCTGTAATCCATCTTCACTTGTTGGCAGTGTTGGCGTTTTGCTTTCGTTACCCAATGTTAAGGATTTGCTTTCCAGTTGGAAGGTCAAATTTAGCTACATTCAATCCGGTGCTTATAAAACAGCCGGCAGCCCATTAAAGGATGCTTCAGAGGAAGAATTAGCCTACCTCCAAGGCCAAGCAGATGACATCTATAAGCAATTTATTAAGGATGTTGCAACTTGCAGGAAAATATCAGAAAAAGAATCGACCGCGTGGGCAAATGGTAAAATTTTCACCGGTAATCAGGCGTTAAAACTTAAACTTGTTGATAAGCTTGGATCATTTCAAGATGGTGTTTCAGAAATGAAACGACTTCTTAATATCGATGAAGAAACTGAAATCAAATTCATTAAGCCAAAACAAGTAACTGGCCTTATGCGCCTTTTGGGTAGCGATGAAGAACATGGCATTGATGCAAAAAGCTCACTTGCTGAAAGCTTTGCCTGTTTTGCTAGCGATGTGTACAACAAATTTCTTATGCAACAAAAATGCTCCCAACCGACATTGCAATAAGACATAACTCAAATTAACAAAAGAGCCGACTTTCTTTTCAGACCGTCGGCTCTTTTGTTTGAAATAATCAAATCTAGTTTTAAGAAGCGCTCACGGGCTTTACATCACTTACCACGCAAAATGGAATAATCTGAATCCCTGCGCCATCAACGGCCATCATCATATCACCATTTGGCATAACCTGGGACATAACCCCACTGATTAAGACACCATTTTTTTTGTGTATCGTTAATCGTTTGCCAAGGCACAATTGACGCGCCTTCCATTGCCGATAAACTTCGTCAAATTTTTCGCTTCCCCATAAAGTATAGGCTTCGTCAAGGCTTGCCAAAAGTTTATGGTAAACCTCTCGCATATCCAAAACATGTCCGGTTACCATGGATAAACTGGTTGCCGTTGCATATAATGAATCTTCAATTGTAAATTGGGTATTCACATTGATACCAAATCCAATAATTATGCCCGCGGGCCAATTGTTTTGCCAAACAACATGGGCCAAAAGCCCGCCAACCTTTTTATCATTTACTACAAAATCGTTGGGCCATTTAATACCAATACCATATGGTTCAAGCACTTTGGCAATACCAACAGACAATGCCATATTTAATTGGTTCAAACGGACAGGAATATCATCAAGGCCACATTTGCCGAGTAATTTTGGCTTTAGGAGAATAGTAATCAGTAATTGACCTGGAAGGACGTGCCATGTTCTACCTTGGCGCCCATAAGCATTAGTTAGTGTATCGGCAAGGAAAACAGAACCATCTGGCGCGGTATCAAGATTTTCACGTGCCCATATTAATGAGTTTGTACAAGTTTTAGTGCGGTACAATTTTGACCCAATAACCATTCCATCCCCTAACGCAAGCGGACTTTAATCTCGCGAGAAGCTTCTCGGCAAAGATCACGCTCTTTGATGTCTTGTTTTTTATCAAATTTTTTCTTATGTTTGGCGATTCCAAGCTCAACCTTAACAAAACCGCGATCATTAAAATACATCTTTAACGGAACGATTGTTATTCCCTTGCGTGATATGTCACCAATCAAGCGATTGAGTTCTTTTTTGTGCAAAAGCAATTTACGTGAGCGTTTGGCTTGGGCTTCACTTTTGGTGTAGGCATGAGAGTAGGGGGTGATGTTACAGTTAATCAATGACAATTCACCATTGTGTATGGTTGCAAAGGCATCGTTAATCGTAACCTGGCGCTTGCGAATTGACTTGACTTCATCTCCTGATAAAACAAGGCCAGCTTCAAGTGTTTCAATTATTTCATAGTCATAATATACTTTTTTATTAGAAGCTATAACCATCATAGCGACCTCATATCTTGGTTATGATTCTCAGAATTATGGACCCCATTAATATCAACGACTACAGGCTCACGAAAAGCGGGGACAATACCAATGTCGGCGGTTTGTTTAGTGCCAACAATACGTCCAAAAATAACACGAAATATTGGGTAACTTATTCCAGCAGCAAGCAATCCAAGAATATTACCACCAATTAAAAATGACCAGACGCAAACAGACCCCGACCCAAATATTTTTTCCAACGAAATGGTCAATAGCGGAGTCCATCCCAGAACATGATGCACCAACCAATAACCAAAGGCATAATCCAATGTATACAAGGGGACCATAGTCCATGGATTATTGACCGATGTTGCTATAAAAAGAATAGGTAAATTTAAACGTAAAAGAAACTTTAAACCAATCATCAAAACGGTGTGAAAAAGAGGAAATGGTGAAAATGCAACATACAGACCAACCGCCACCGACAAGGCAAGTTGTTTAGGTGTCCATCCTTCACGTAACGCTTTATTAAAAAGCTCGCGTAATTTTTTTTCCCCAAACATTGAAACAACTCCATTATATCTTCTATAGTAAACAAAAGATTTATTAAATCATAAGATTAAGATAGCATATATGAAAAGAGAAATCACATGTTTAGATAAAAATAGGAGAGGCTTATGAGTCGCTCAACTTCGCTTATTTCGGTTACGATCTGCCTATTTGTAATATTTGCTACAAGTAATGCATTTACTCCACTTGAATTCTTAAAAAACATACAACAAACGCCGCAACCGCAATCGAATCCAGGGGTAAATCATCAAGCCGAGCAACCAAAAAAAATATTCAGATCTTGTCACGGAAACGGACCGCTTATGATAAAGGGATGTCTTGCCTTTAGTGAGGAACCTTATAACAAAAACTTCCCTAAATTTAGAGTTTGTTTTGAAGGTAAGGAAACAATGAGCGATGAAGATGGCTTTTTTTCAATCCCCGTTGAAGAGGATCAGCTTGAAAAATATACGCTTGTTATAGCAAAAACACTCAGGCAGGATTTTGATCAGCATAATAACGTAAACGGTCTGCGTCTTTTTGCCGATAAAAGCTATAAATGTTATACCTTTAAAAAAAGAGGATCATTTGGCGGATCTTGGGTTCAACGCGAAAAAGATTTAAGTAAAAAACAATTAATCATACCAACCAATGCAATTATTGTTCTTGTTGATCCAAAATATGTTGACCACCTGGATACATGGAACGTTAATCTAGCAAGCAACTTTATCAAACTACCGAAAATTATTTTGAAAAAAGAAATAAAAAACAAAACAACTGATCGCGCTGCTGCAAAATCGCTATTAACATCGTTAGATTCCATGGTATTTCATGAAGAAGTGCGAGAAGAAGTTAAGCAACCGTCGGCAAAGGTAAAGCTGACGCTTGCTCAGTAGAAAAGTTACGGCTGAATATCAATAAAGAAATCATCATATAGATTTTGTTCGGCTTTAAATGCACCGACTAAAGCAATCATTGCTCCATTATCGCCGCAAAAGCGCATAGGCGCTGCAACAAAGTTTTTATTTCTTCGATGACAATATGTTTCAAGTCTACCGCGCAAATATTTATTGCAAGCTACTCCACCGGTAAAGGTTACCGCTTTTGCTTGCGGATATTTATTCAGAGCACATCGCACATTGTTTTCAAAAATATCGGCGATACATATGAGGAGTGAGCTGGAAACCTTTTGCTGCAATTCTGGTGTCATTACTTGTACAATAGTTCCGGCTTTAAAGTCGTACGCACCACGTTTTACAAGGTCATATAAAACGGCAGTTTTTAAGCCAGAAAAGCTAAAAAATATTTCGTCATTAAGATTTTTTGTTCGTGGATACTTAAAGTGATCAATAAAACCGCCAGTCTCGGCTAATCGTTCAATCATCGGACCACCTGGATAGCTAAACCCAAGAATTTTGGCGATTTTATCAAATGCCTCGCCAGCGGCGTCGTCAATAGTATGGCCTATCGAATGGTATTCATTAAAACCTTCGACCAAATACATGGCTGTGTGACCACCAGAAACGGACAAGCAAATATGAGGAAATGGAACATTGCCAAGCGAACCATCGGGGGTCAAAAACGACGAATATATATGGCCTTCAAGGTGATTTATTCCTATCAATTTTTTGTTCAATGCCCATGCAATTCCCTTGGCATAACATAAGCCAACAAATAAAGCACCGGCAAGACCAGGCGATGATGTTACGGTAACAACATCAATATCAGCGATTTGTGTATTGGCATGAGCGAGGGCGGTGGTAACCAAAGGATGAATTTTTTCAAGTTGTGAACGTGATGCAATTTCAGGGACTACACCACCATATAGTTCATGTTCTTTGATTTGTGAAAAAAGTTCATGCGAAATTATTTTTTGCTGTTTAGTATCATAAACAGCAACGCCTGTTTCGTCACACGATGTTTCAATTCCAAGAATCAACATAGCAAAAACCTTAAAAAAATCAGCCGCCTCTACCGGCGGCTGATTTTACTTGTTACTTAATATCTTTATCGATTTTTTTCTTGAACATTAAATCCCAGAACTCGCTGTTCGTTTTTGTCTTGCGCATCTTATCAATCAAGAAATCCATGCCTTCCATGGTGTTCATTGTTGACATGAATTTTTGCAATACCCACATATTTTTAACGCCATCTTCACTCATCATAAGTTCTTCACGACGCGTACCGGATGCCTGTAGATCGAATGCAGGATAAACACGACGATTGGTTAATTTACGGGTCAGATGTATTTCCATGTTACCCGTACCTTTAAATTCTTCAAAAATAACTTCATCCATGCGGGAACCAGTTTCAACCAAAGCTGTTGCCAAAATCGTTAATGAACCGCCTTCTTCAACGTTACGAGCGGCACCAAAGAAGCGTTTTGGTCTTTGTAAGGCACTGGCATCAATACCGCCAGTAAGCACTTTACCAGACGATGGCGCCAAGGTATTGTAGGCTCGAGCAAGACGTGTTAACGAATCAAGGAGAATAACAACATCGCAACCACTTTCAACCAAGCGCTTTGCCTTTTCAAGCACAATTTCGGCAACTTGTACGTGGCGCGTTGCGTATTCATCAAATGTTGAGCTTACAACCTCCGCTTTAACCGAACGTTCCATATCGGTTACTTCTTCTGGGCGTTCATCAATCAAAAGGATGATCATGATAATTTCAGGATGATTGGCCAAAATAGTGTTGGCGATTTCCTTTAAAAGTGTTGTTTTACCCGTTTTAGGTGGGGCAACAATTAAGCCACGTTGGCCTTTACCAACAGGCGTTAACATGTCCATCATTCTAGTAGATATAACGGTAGGATCAGCTTCTAAGTTAAATTGCTTATTAGGAAAAAGTGGCGTCAAATTTTCAAAAACAGTTCTGCATGGAGCCAACGTTGGCGACTGGTAGTTAACCGCATCAACGCGCTGCAATGCAAAATATTTTTCGCCTTCTTTTGGCTTGCGAATTGTACCCTTAATAACGTCACCGGTTCTTAACCCAAAGCGCTTAATATGTGCTGGCGATACATAAATATCATCTGGACCAGGGACATAGCTAAATTTAGCTGAACGCAAAAAGCCAAAACCATCAGGTAATCGTTCAAGAATTCCTTCGCCAAAAATCTCAACTCTTTGTTCGGATTGTGATTCGAGAATTCTGAAAATAATTTCTTGTTTTTTTAATGCTGCAACTTCGGGAAGTCCTAATCCCTGAGCATAATTAATGAGGCTGGTAATGTTCATTTCTTTGAGTTCTTGAACATTCATAGACGTCTTAACGATATTTTCTACGGGAGCTTGTGCTTGGGGAGTACGCGCCTCAGGTCGAGCCGAAGTACCACCGCGAGGAGCTGGGGTTGTTGGCTGCGGTGCGGCTTTTTGATTTTCACCAGAAGAAACACGCGATTGATTGTTTGCCTGTGCGGGAGCCGAGACTTCCTTGCTTGCACGAGGTTCTTTTATTGTTTCTTTAGCAACAACAGCTGGCTCAGGAGGAGTGCTTTTGCTTGAGGCATGAACATCCTTCTTAAGAGCGTCATTTGGTGCAGCTACGACCGTTTTATCGAGTTTATTTTGAGCAGCCATAATATTAAAAATGTTAAGAGGTTAAGAAAGATGACATTAAACAATTTGTAAAAGAGTAAGCAAATCAATTACGATAACAGCTTACTCAAAAGGACAAGGATTTTTTGGGGAAGAGAATGTTCGCTTCTTTATACCGATTCAATTTTTGCTTGTTTTTTTGCTCGAGCAGCCAACATTACAGGACTTGCAATGTAAATCGATGAATAAGTACCAACGATTATACCGACAAACATAATGAGTGACAAGCCGCGTAACGTTTCTCCACCTAGAATCAAAATGGCAACAACCGAAAGCAATGTTGCAAAACTAGTCAGAAGAGTACGACTCAATGTTTGATTAATACTCAAGTTGACAATATCATATTCAGATAGATTCGGCAACTTTTTCATGTTTTCTCGTATTCTGCTAAAAATAACGATGGTATCATGGACTGAATATCCCAGAATAGCCATCATGGCGGCCAAAACATCCAACGACACCTGTGTTCTGGTTAAAACTAAGAACGCAAGGATTGCCAAAAGATCGTGAGCCAAGGCAACCACAGCCCCTAAACCAAAGCGAAACTCAAAGCGAATGGCAATGTAAAGCAACAGAATCAACATGGCTAATAAAACAGCCTTTATTGCATTCCACGTTGTTTCAGATCGAACTTCGGCGCCAACCTTGGACATGCCTACGATTGTTGCTTTATTGCCAGCAATGCCGGTCTTTAAAGCCTCAACGATTTTTGGTTCGAGGTTAGCATCAAGATCGCCACCCAAGCGGATCATAAAGTCGCGCTTGTCTGTTCCCGTTTCTTGGATAACTGAGTCTTTCCAGCCACCTTCACCGATAACTGCGCGAAGTTGGACAATATCGACAGATTTTTCAAAAGAAAGACGGATTTCGGCTCCACCAGTAAAGTCGATGTGGTATTTAAAACCACCGAACATTACATAAGCGCCGATGCCGACAACCAAATATGCAATTGAAACAACTAGCCATACATAACGTAACTTCAAAAAATCAAAGCGATATTTTACAGACTCGGTTGTAAATTGCATCGTCTCTCCACAAAAAATGACTTAATTATTCACTACTCTTCTATCTCTCACCTAATTAGTTTGCTTCTGCTGGAAAAATAGAAACAAACCTTCTTCCTTTTAATCCTGAATGATATTTAACAATGCCATTGGCCACTGCAAATAATGTATCGTCGCTTCCACGCTTAACATTCTTACCTGGATGATGTCTTGTTCCACGTTGACGTACCAAAATGGTGCCACAATTTACGATTTGACCATCAAAACGCTTGCAACCAAGACGTTTGCTTTGACTATCGCGGCCGTTACTTGTAGAACCGCCACCTTTACTCGTTGCCATGCTAAATCCTTACTGCTTATTATTTAGAATGAAATAACCCGTTTTTCCTAATTTTCTCATTACTTTTAACCCAGAAGCTGATTTTTGTGCGTTTTAGGCAGAAAAATACGAGTTCTCCTTAATTAATCTAGTAAATAACGATTACATTTTGCCGCTTTTTTAAATAAAAGTCAAAACTTATTTGGGACTCTTGTCCGGTTGTTTTTTTATTCAATTAATCTATTGGACAGAACACACAACGAGCTCTTGAAGGTCATCAATTTGCGGAATGTCTGTCTCTTGATCTGTTTGCGTTTGTACGTTAACCAGCCCTGTAGCGACGTCTTGTCTTGTTTCTTCTAGGCCATAGTCTTTGGCTGTGTGATTTTCATTGTCTCGGGCGTTAATATTGATATCTTTTCGTTTAAGGAGGCACTGATATGTTGATTCAAAATTCTTTTTTGCAGCCAAATGTAAAGCGGTGCACCCATTAATATCCTGAGCGTTGACGTTAAGGTCGTGTTGTTTCAAGAGCTTTTCTGTCTTTATTGTCGCTTCCTGGTCCGTTGCACTTATTTCAATTGCGCGAATAAAAGCCATATCTCGAGATGTGTTTCCTGTCGCAAAGGCGTTTTTTTTGCTTTGATCGCCACTCGTAAGACTCTGAAGATGTTCAGTTATAACGTTGCGTGTTTCTTCATTGGCGGCTAGCGCAAATGGTGTTTGGCCGGTGCCATTACGCGCATTGGCTCGGGCTCCGGTTATCAGCGCTTGCCTCACATAATGAGCATGACCTTGTTTTGCGGCGATATGAAGTTGAGTATTGCTTTGGCCATCCATAATATCTAAGTCAATTGGTTCTTCTCGTTCGAGGGCATCTATTGTTGCAAGATACCATGACATGCCTGGTTGATTGTAGTAAGCAGCATAATGAAAAACCGAAAGGCCATTATATGGATTGATGAAATTATTAAGCGGAATTGTTTCTAGTCCAATAAACTCAATTAAATAACCATTTCCAATGGCCGCGGCAAACAGTGCTGGGTGATGTATGCGAATATCAAGAGCATATTGTGGGTCGGCGGGGTGCGCAACTCGTTCAATTTGTTCTGGCTTTGTGATTAGCCGAGCAAGAAGCCGTTGAGCTTCAGTTGTTGCCAGGGCGGTTGATTTTTCGGCAAGCGATTCTGTTATGCGCATAAAATCAACCATTGTTGATTTTGGACAAAATTCTGGGTAAAAAGAACGCGCCAGAGCAAACATATTGTCTTCGGCAAGAATATAATCTGGAATTCTTGGATCCTGGGATTCCATTGCACTTAGAAAAGCCAACATTGAAATGATGAATAAGGCTGTGCTGATAACGTTGGCGCGTGAAAATCTGAACATTGTAAACCCCATTAACTAATTATTGTACAATACAACCACGGGAATCGTCGGCAATAGGCGGGTAATCTTCTGGAAAAGTGATAACAATATCGTGCGGTGAAACATCAACATATTGCTGAATAAGGAGTCTCACTTCCCCGTGACTGTAATAAAGAGCATCTTTACCGTCGTTATCTTTAATGTCAACGCGAGCTCCATGGCGAAGGAGATCGTCAACCCTTTTTAATTCGTTGGCAATTACAGCAAGATGCAGAGCTGTTTGGCCATTTTTATCTATAAGATCGACGTTAATTCCGCTCTCAAGAATTATTTTAAAAACAGGAAGTGGGGACGTGCGCACCGCATAATGCAATGGCGAGCTTCCATTTTCATCTTGGGTGTTCATATTAAAGCCACCAGCAACGATGACGCTTAATACGCCCTTTGTAATTGAGGCAGCAGCACCTTTTGATGACGCCGGTGATGCCGAAGGCATAGCATTAATCATTATTGGTGTAGTAGTGATGAGAAAAAGGCTAACGAAAATAACAGTATGCAAACGTTTGAACATGATAAATTCCTAAAAAGAGCTTGGATTTCGTGATTTTGTTTTTTATATAGGAAGTGTTTTTAATTTTTCAACCAAAAGCTTCATGTCCTGAGGCATTGGGCATCGATAGGTATATTCCTTGCCCTGATATGTAAAGGACATGTTCCAAGCATGGAGCGCTTGGCGACTGATAAAGTGGCTTTTTTTGCCATATGTTTGGTCGCCAACGAGCGGGTGACCGATGGCTGAAAAGTGAACTCTTATCTGATGTGTGCGACCGGTAATGATATTGGCCGCTATTAATGAATTTTCTGGGTAATATGCAAGTGTTGAGTAGTTGGTTAAAGCGTCGCGGCTGCATATGCCAGCGTGCGACATTTTGTGTCGTTCTTTTGCGTCGCGTCCAATTGATAGTGTAATACGTCCATCGTGTGGCGAGTGTCCTTCAACAACAGCAAGATAGGTTTTGTGAATGTAGCGGTCGTGAAACATCTTGCTGAGTGCAATTTGACCTTTTTGCGTTCGCGCAACAATAAGGAGCCCAGATGTGTCGCGGTCGATACGATGAACAATCCCGGGACGGTAATCATCGGTACCAACAAGAAGATCCTTGAGTTCTTGAAAATAATAAAGGAGGCCATTTACCAAGGAGACTTCGTCTTTATTGCTGTCACTAGCATGAACAACAAGGCCGGCAGGTTTATTGATAACGATAAAATCTGGTTGGACATCGATTACTTCAAAATCAACTTTTTTTGGGGTGAGGTCATATGCTTTGACCGGTGGGAACGTGATTGAGATAACATCGTCAGCTTTTAATGTATAGCTTGGTTTAGCGGCCGGTTTGTCATTTACGGTGATATGGCCATCTTGAATAAGGTCATGAAAATAGGTGCGCGAATAATCGGGAAAATTGGTAAAGATGAATTTATCTAAACGCGAGCCAATATGATCGACGGTGCATATAAGTTTTTCTGTTTTGCCATTCATGATAAATCTTTAATTTCTGCTAAAATAGGGATAATATAAAGGAACCATTCTCTTATAGTATATTTTCCAGTAGATTTAAGTCAATTGGGTGGTAGGGTAAAACGTTTTTTGATCCGGAAGGGTGAAGATGCTGTTAATAAAAAAAATCCTTCTACAGATAGAAAATAATATAGAGACAATTATCAGTGAAGACTCTGGGCTCGGGAAAGACTTGTGGCACATATTGCTTCAACAACATCCGGCCGACGTTGCCATGCTTATTGGTCAATTGGAGTTTGGATATCAGATTAAATTGTTTAAAAAATTGCCGCTTGAACTTGGTGTTAAGGTGTTTGAAAAAATACCTGAAGATGTTCAAGCAAATCTGCTGGTTAATCTTGACAGCGAAGCGGCAGCGATCATCCTAAAGGACCTGCCAGTAGATAAATTGACCGATTTATTCGATTATCTTTCAGATGAAGATTTAGAGAAATATCTTAAGCTACTCCATTCAAAGCAGCGCAACCAGATCATATCGTTACTGAGTTTCGACCCATCATCCGCTGGCGGACGTATGCGGAGCGATGTGGTCACATTGCAAGACAATTTTACCGTTAAGCGAACCATTGAGTTATTGCAACGCTTAAGCCCAACACAAGAAATTATGCATCGTATCTATGTAACAAATGCCGAAAATATTGTGGTTGGCTTTATAACGCTCGATAAATTAGTTCTCAGTAAGCCCGATATTGTTCTTGCAAGAATCATGGAAAAAAACGAACTGCTTGTATATGTGGATGAAGACCAGGAAGATATTGTTAACCAGATGGAACATTATGAATTGGTTTGTGCACCGGTAGTCGATAAAGAGCATCACTTTTTAGGCATAATAACGGCCGATGATGTTTATGAGATTATTAGGGAAGAAGGCAGTGAAGACGTTTACAAGATGTCTGGATTGTCTCCCATGGAACACAGCTATTTCGCCACGCCGTGGTGGATCCTTATTCGTCAGCGCCTACCCTGGCTTATTGGCTTGTTGTTGTTACAAAGCTTTTCAAGTCTTATTCTTTCAAATTATGGTGCCTTACTCAATCAGTACGCAATTATTACTTTCTTTTTAACTATGCTTGTTGGAACTGGTGGCAATGCTGGAAACCAGTCGGCAACGCTTGTTATTCGTGGTCTGACGACAAAAGAAATTACTCGTCAAAATGGCGTTAAAATCTTGATTCGTGAATTTGGCATGTCATTAATTATGGCAACTATATTGGCGGCTGTAAGCTTTATGCGGGTCTTTTTTACCGCACATTCCTTATTGTATGCCGTTGTTATAAGTTTTTCGTTGTTTTTGATTGTCATTACATCAATTTTGATGGGCGCGTTCATTCCGATTATGCTTGAACGGCTTGGCATCGATCCGGCGCACTCGGCAACGCCTTTTTTGGCGACCCTTATGGATATTCTGGGTGTTTTGATTTATTGCTTTATTTGTAGCCGTTTTTTGTAATAAAACGCGAATTCAATGATTTAAACTTGACATAAAAGACTTATTTCTATAAATTTTGTGCATGTTCGCGTGAAATTCACGAGCCGCTAGCTCAGTTGGTAGAGCAACAGCCTTTTAAGCTGTGGGTCGTTGGTTCGATTCCAACGCGGCTCACCATATTTTACAGAACAAATGCGTCCCCATCGTCTAGCCTGGTCAGGACACTAGATTTTCATTCTAGTAACAGGGGTTCAAATCCCCTTGGGGACGCCAATCTTCGCTGCTACGCAGCTTCGTCTGGTTCAGGATATCATAACAATGCTCTTGCAGTATGAAAACAGAAAAAACGCGGAATAGTATGTAATGCCTCTGACTTCTCATGGGCTCATTCTTTGCGCAGCATGATACGCTCTTCTTTTGTTGTATTGTGAATAAGAGATCGATGGCCTCTGGTCATAGCAAAAATATACACATTGTTTTTTTTGCCGAGTTGTTTTACAAAAATGATATTAATTTAAAAATAACGTTTTTATAATTAGAAAGTTTATGAATGTTAATTATTTACGTAGATGCCGATGCTTGCCCCGTAAAAGAAGAAGTTTTTCGAGTGGCCATGCGGCATAACTTACAGGTTTACTTAGTAAGCAATAGTCGTCTTAATATAGTCGTTAATAAAAACGTGCATAAAATACAGGTTGAGTCTGATCCAGATGCCGCAGATAATTGGATTAGCGAACATATAGAGATTGGTGATATTGTGGTTACTGAAGATATCTTGCTGGCAGATCGGTGCCTAAAAAAGGGTGTAAGTGCCGTGAGCCCAAAGGGCAAAATTTTTAATAATAATAATATAGGAAATGCAAAAGCAATGCGTGACTTACGTGCTTATTTACGTGAAACAGAAATAGCTCCAAGTTATAATGCCACTTTTTCCACGCGTGACCGCTCTCATTTTTTACGGGCACTAGAAGAGATGATTCAGGCAGTAAAAAGGCATTCTTAGCCGTCATAGAATCTGGCTTGAAGAACGTTGAATAACGTCTTAGGCTTTGCAGCCAATGCTAACTATCCCCAAGCTTTTTAGGCTGACTGTTTCGGCTTCCATCTCTATAGATGGTTATGCCCTTAAGTTTTCGTAAATACGTTTGATGAAAAATATCAACAATTTCGGGCTCACTGATAGTTGGTGAAACATTAACCGTTTTTGAGATTGATTCGTCTACGACTAATTGTAACGCTTCCATCATGGCTAGGTGATCCGCAGGAGATATCTCCAGTGCGGTTAAAAAGATATGGCGAATGCTGGCAGGAATTTCTGATAATTTACCAATGCGGCCGAGTTTCATTATGTTTTCTATTAAATTTGGATCAATTATTCCAGTATCAGTAAGAGCCTTTTCCAAGATAGGGTTAAGCCCGCGTGCTTCAACCAAAGAAAATTGTGGTTCTATTCCAGCTGAGGCATTGATGACCATTGAACTCCTCCCTGTTGGTGGTAATGCAATAGTCGACGCATTTCGTAAGCATTTGGTTTCTCTGATTTTTTGTGATAATTCATGCCACATTGCGGTGGATACATGAGGCGTTGAAATTTTTCCAAATCGTTGCTCAATAAAACCAGGATCATTATTGTATCGGCAACCTTCTCCAAGAGCCATTGCTTCAAATGAGCCTCTTGTCATTGAAAGTTCATGAGATGCTAATTTTGAAGTATAATTGATGAAGGCAACAATATCTTGAGCTAATCTTCTAGCTTGTTCATCAGCATAAGAAATATTACATAGCATGAAAAGATCGGCAAGTCCGCAGATGCCAATACCAATCTTGCGTTTTGCCCTCATAATACTTCCTTGTTGCTCACAGGCGTATTTGTCAATGCTTAACTCTAAAGCATTGTCGAGTGCTCTTACCATTAATCGTGTTGCTTGCGCTAATCTTTCAAAGTCAATATCAAGAGATTGCTCTTGTCCCTTATTAAGAAATTTTGCTACGTTGATATAACCAAACTGACAACTTTCTCCAGCGGCTAGCCCAACTTCTCCACAGGGAGCAACGGCAATATAATCACCAACACCTGGCGTTGGATTGCCCTCATTAAGACGATTTATGAAAACAATACCAGGATCGCCACAGATAAATACGCTTTTGGCCATTTGCCCCAAAAGCTCTTGCGCCAATACTTCGTTCCCATCACGTAACATATATGTTGTGTTACGCGAAAATGCGTCCATGAAAGCATCGTCAATGTTAACCGATATGTTAAATATCCATTGCTCGCCGAGCGTGTCGACTTGATTTTTTGCATTAATAAATTCGAGAATTTTAGGATGCCCCACTGAAAGAACGGCTATGTTTCCAACTGGACGATCTTCTTTGCCACTCCTTGCTCCTTGCACGGCAATATTATTGAGAAGTCTTAGGGTTGCTACAGGGTCTTCGCATTCATCGAGATTAAATCCGGTGCCCATGCCATCTTGATGCAAGCGATCAATAACTACCCTAATTTTTGACATATCTTCTCGCAAATCGATTAGAGGGACTGTGCATGCAGATAAAGGCTTTTCGCAGTATCTGCCGGCGTTGGTCAAAATAGGCGTACTCATTACACAATCGCCAGCATCTAATAGTGATCCAAGTTCACATTCTAAACGCTTTATTTCGGCGGGAGATGTGTTAAATTTTGTTTCGACTGAAAACAGTGTATAAATTACACGGTCCATCATTTGGTGTGGTAATTCATGGTCGGCAAGAATTTTTCCACTGCATAGAAGCGATAGCGCAGAAGCCTTTGGCAGATAGGTAGAATGATATTGGTGGCTTTGATCTGTTGTGGGCAATGAGCTTGATACCTCAGGTGTCTGAGCCTGCTCCATGGCAACCATGGGCATTGTTACAACCAGAAGTTGCGCAAAAACAATTCGAGAATATAAAGTGAATTTTTTCATAATAACCTCTGCTTAAAATAGCGATTAAGCTAATGGGACCCTGTGCTTATTGACCATTATAAATTAATTAATTGTCGTAGTCAAACGGGTGGTTGGGCTAATCGAGTCTTGAGCAATCCCCGTTTTTTGATACGCTTATATAAAGCTTAACCAAATATCTTCCAAGAGAGTATTTATGAAGATTCATGATAAATTGACCTTTATGTTTTTAGTTATTCTCTCAAGTGTTCAATACAATACCATTTTTACCATGACAGACATGCCGCCAATTGCTTGCAACGCGCAGCAATTAATTGAGGCAATTGCCGCCGCTCACGCTAAACCTTCTGATATAACGCTTCTTAAAAAAACGAATAGAAATCGTCTTAATGCTTATTATCAAGGGCTTGTTGCCGCTGTTTGTAGGTTTATAGATGAAGGGGCTGACGTAAATGGATGCGATCGCTGGGTTGATGCCACGGCGCTCATTTTGGCTGTTTGTTATAAGGATCTTGAAATTGTTAAGGCCATTATTGCAGCACCAGGATTTAGCCCACAAGCTCATGATCAAGTATGGAGAGCTTATAGTATTGCTATGCGAAATGGTAACAAAGATATTGTTGCGCTATTATTACCACTATTATCGTAAAAAAACATAATGAGTAAGTGTGTTAAAAGATAATGGAAAGGAACTTTGTGATGCCTAGAGTTTTATTGGGCTCATTTTTTTTGTATACATTTTTATCTTTTGGGCAAATAACTCAGCAGCCAGAACTTGAGCAACCAATACCAGGATTTGAGGAGTGGACGGCTAAGGGCTGGGATGACCAATCCGAATTTAAAGAAGAAAAAATTGTAATTAGCCTTGGATTTAATTGTGGAGCCGCGCGACACTTTCAAGCGAATAATCTCTCTGGAGCATACTTCCCATTTGACTGGTGTTTTAGTGAATATGAATCGATTTATCGTGCTATACGCGATGATTTTAAGGGTTTTCTTGAAGTTCTTGTTGCGCCTCCGGTAAAATATCGCGAAGTAATCGATCAGACTTATAAGATTAAATTCATCCACGACTTCAAAGTTGATGTGGGCGATCAAGTTTTTTTGTTAGATTATGATGAAAATAAAGCAAAATACGAACGGCGCATAAGTCGATTTCGTAATGCATTGAAATCAAAGAAGAAGCTTTTTTTCTTTAGGGCTGTCATCACAAAACAGGAAGCACTTCAGCTTCGTAATCTTATAACCGAAAAATATCCTCAACTTGATTATACCCTGGTAGTTATGAATAAGACCGATGATTTTAAAGAGCCATGGAATGAAAAAAATATCAAAAATTTCTTTTTGTCAGCACCAGAATCATCAAGCTTAACGGATGAGATGAGGAATGAGTGGGCTCTAATTTTTAAAAAATTGGAACTCATCAATTAAAGTGTTCTAATAAATCGATAGTGAAAAAAATACAGCATTTGCTAAAATGGTTGGGCGGTGAGGTTTTTCTTTTGGCATGAGTTCTAAAACGTGGGATATTGATATGTTAGATTGGGTTGTCATTCAAAATGAATATAATGATTTGGCTGAAAAACTGAACAATCAGAATCTCGACCAACGGACTCGTGCAACAATGCAGCGTAAAGCTTCTCATTATGCCTCCGTTCTTGATCTTCATAACCAAATTGTTGAATTTCAGGAGTCCATCCAAGCTTGTAAGCTTAATGCTGAAAAAGAGCAGGGTGAAATGCGAGCGCTCTATGAAGATGAAATTGCTGAAAACAAGCCAAAACTTGCAGCCCTAGAAAAAGAGCTGGAAGATCTTCTGTATCCAACCGATGAACGTAACGAACGTTCAGTGTTTTTAGAAATTAGAGCAGGGACTGGCGGACAGGAAGCTGCATTATTTGCCCTAGATTTATACAAAATGTATAGCGCTTATGCATTGACCAGAGGCTGGAAAGTTTCAATTGTTGAGTGTAGTCAAACCGACCTTGGAGGATTTAAAGAACTTATCGCCTATATTGAAGGTAGGTATGTGTATAGGTTTCTTAAATTTGAATCTGGCGTGCACCGTGTTCAGCGTGTTCCAAAAACTGAATCAGCTGGGCGGATCCATACATCAACGGTTACCGTTGCGGTGTTTTCTGAGGCCGAAGACGTTGACGTATCAATTAATCCAGGTGATTTACGCGTAGACGTTTATCGCTCAAGTGGTGCAGGAGGCCAGCACGTTAATACAACCGACTCTGCTGTTCGGCTTACACACATTCCTTCAGGCCTTGTGGTAACTTGCCAAGACGAACGCTCACAGATCAAAAACAAAGCCAAAGCCATGAAGGTATTGCAAGCACGCTTATATGAAGCTGAACGAGAAAGACGAGAGGCCGAAGAGCGTGTTGCGCGTAAACAGCAAATTGGTGGTGGAGAACGGGCAGAAAAGATTCGTACTTATAATTTTCCACAAAACCGTGTGACTGACCATAGAACTGACGTTACGCTTAAAAAACTTGATATGGTTATGTTGGGCCACCTTGATGACCTTCTTAATCCATTACTCGAAAAAGAAATGGTTGATCGTCGAGCTCAAGGCATTCTTTTCAAATAGGCTGTTTTATTCTCGCGCACATTAAGAGCATTCATTGTTTTTAGCGCCAATTGATCACATAGCAGCATTATTAGTCTAGTTTAATTTTGATAGTTTTGATATTCGGAGGTTTTTATGATTACAAAGAAAAGAATTGTTCATTTTGGGTTTGTTTTAGCGATATTATTATTACCAACAATATCGCCTTGTTTTAGTATGTTTCCGGATGTTTTTCGTTTCATGGTTCTTCCACCAGAACAAGATCCTGCTTTGGCTGCTCAGGAAGTTCAAGAGAGAATAAACAATGTCGTTCAGCAAGTGCAGCAAGCGCGGCCAGGGCAAAGAGAGGTTCTTGATTTTTTATATGATGAAATGGTTGGCCCAATTTTAATTGAATTTTATGAGATTTCTCACCATCGCGCCGTAGAATATCTAAATAACCAAGACCTTATGGACGCTGCAGTTTTGTGGCGAGATTGTTTTACTGATCTTCTAGCAAAACGTGAAGAATTTGGATATCCGCGTCACGATCTTCGTCTTCGTAGGCAGTGGGCTATGGGAGAATGGATGAACGTAGAACGTTTAGTTAGAGGGGATGATCCATTGTTATGGGCGGGTGGCCTGTTGGGTTTTCCCTGGCCCATTCGATAACGATTAATTATTAAATTCTTCTAAAGCTTTTTTCCCTAAGATTGCCGTTATAGAGTTCGCTATAATATCAGCGCTCTCTGGTGTGTATCCACCAGAGAGGATCATGGCAATTGGAATGTGTTTTTGTTCTGCTTGATCAAAAACAAAAAGATCTCGTTCATTAATGCCCTCAGCCGATACGTGCATTCCGCCAATTGGGTCGCCGTCAAAAATATCGGTACCTGCATTATAAATTATTAACTCTGGGCGAAATTCATTAATAGCTTTAGGTAGCTCTATTTGCAATAAAGCCATATATGATTCTTGAGAAATTGGGTCATCCATATTCGGTGTGAGTGCATAACGATACCTAATGTATTGTGCTGCCGAATAGTCTCGTGGGAAACGATTGGCATTATAAACGTCAAATACCGCAATTCGTGGATCATACTTAAAAAAAGCTTCATATCCGTTGCCTTGATGGGCGTCAAGGTCAATAATCATAACCCTAAGTTTTGGATTAGTTTGCCAAAGTTTAGTTACGGCATATGGTATATCAGCAAAATAACAAAACCCGCTGCCGCTATTTGATTTAGCATGATGATAACCACCCGAAAGATTTATGGCCCAATGGTGCGGATGAGTTAGCGCTAACGTGCAAGCCATATAGGTCCCAGCTGTTGCCAAACGCATAGGATGAAGGATAACCTCTTGCAATGTTTTGTTTGAGAGCCAAGCGAGTCCTGGGACTTCAGCGATACTTTGAATAACGACCGGATTGTGTAATGAGGCTAGATATTCAGGGGTATGTATATTCAACTCAATTAATTCTCGATCTAACCATTCATCAAATTCAAAGCCATCTGGAATGCTTGCAATGTCATAGGGTTGGTAAAAATCTTTGGCGCTGAGATTAAAACGTTCACAAAGTTTGTTATAAACCTTGCCATATTTTTCTGAATCAAATGGATGAAGTTTATTAATGAATGGTGACGCTAATAAACCAAGCACTTTACCTACAAGGTGTGATTTTACAATATTGTACTCATGATGGTAAACAATTGGGAGAGGTTGTTCCATGCTATATATTGTGGCAATTGTAGTAAAAAAGAGGCTGAGCGTAACCAATATATTTTTCTTCATAAAGCTCTTTCGGCGAATAAGTTGTTTTTTCGTACCACATAGGTTACTTCATTCGCCCACATTATTGCAAATACATTCTTCTTGATTTTATTTTCAAAATCAAGTTACAGTTAATTTAACATTTGAAATAATTTAAAATTAAGGAGGTTTTGTGAAGAGTAATTTTCTAATTAAGTTTAGCTTTGTTTGCTTAATTGGCATTAGCTCTATGGCCTTGGTGAATGCTGCGATGATTGATGATAGGCCGATTGCCTCAACATGGTCTAGAGAAGGAGAGCCTGCTCTTGATGAAAGAATATGCCATAGGGTATTTGTAATCAATTATTTGGACGCTTTGGTGGAAAAGTTTAAAGATGAAGACAATCTAACAATGGTGCTTGGTGCTGGTGCAGGTGATCAAGACCCAGCACGACTTGAGGGTTATACTTTTTTGGTATCTCCGCATGTGTCTTTAGATAGATTGAAGATAGATGACGAGGGGAAATTAGTCCAACGAAAAGGCCCATTTCTTGTCCCTCTTGATTTTAATACATCATCTTTTTTAACTTTTTTAAACAAGCTCAAGGGAAAATTTAAAAGAATTATATTTGATTACTCTGTTACGAAATATGTTGAATGGACGGTGGCTGAATTAAGGGTAATTTGCAGTGCTCTTCGAGATGATGGAGAATTTTATACTTATACGGGCTCGCGTAACGATACATATTTAAATTTAGGCAGTCAACCAATCGATAGGCCTATAAGCTTTGGGCCACTGTTGATAGACGGAAGACTTAAAACAATAACTATTTCTCCAGGTTTTGATAAAAAAAACGATGCTTCTGGAAAACTTTTTATAGAAAGGTTTCATATTAATAACTTGATCCACGATTATAAAGTGATTGGGGCTTGCTCTGGCATTCCTGAGACTGTCGAAAAAACGGAAGTTTTTAGGTTTCCATCAGAAGAATATCTTAATCGCTATGCACAATTTTTGTTACGTTCGGCTGGATTTTCTCCGGTAGAAATTAGAAACAATGCAGAAATATCATACCCCTTAATACATCCTGCTTTGGTTAAGCGTAGTGGCCAGATACGAGATTTTACGTATATTTGTGCCAAAAAAAGTTTCGGTGCTGCGCGAGCAAGCGAAACGCAGCCGGTGAAGGTAGCTCGTAAGCGACCGGCAGCAAGCGCCGCTACGGCGCCAGTAGATGGTAAGTGGGTCTGTCCGGCTTGTACATTTTTAAACAAGGCTGAAGATAATAAATGCGAAATGTGCGAAACTCTTAATCCAGCTTTGGTTCAAAAAAAGAAACAGGAGTCTGCTGATTTTGCGCTAGCAAGAAGTCTTCAGGCTGCAGAAGATGCGAAGAATAAACAAGTGGCCGATGATGCAGCATTTGCTCGTCGAATGCGAGACGAACGCTAATCAAGTTTAATATTATGAAGCGAAGCTACTTTGGACCAGCAAGTAACTTCGCTTCAGCTTTTTGCATGATTTTCCATTGCTCATCGGTCAAATGATCATGACCAAGAAGATGGGCAACCCCGTGGGCAATAAGCACAACGAGATGTTCCCTAAATGGTCGAGCCCAGGTCTTTGGTGCATCGGCCAGCGCATATTCAAGTGATATAATAATGTCGCCCAAATACTTTTCTTCTTCGGTTCGAGCGTTGATTTTTTTTCCTGGCTTAAGCTTTGGATAATAGGGGAATGATAAGACATCGGTCGGCTTATCTTTACCTCTAAACATCTTATTAAATTTGCGGATACTACGGTTGGTGGTTAATAAAACGCTTACGCCAAAATCTGGATACCCAATTATGGTGAGCATCTCTTGCACTTGATCGGACAAATGCTGGGCGTTAATTGGTATTTTTCGTTGGCGGTTTTTTATAAAGACCATAACCAGTTTCCTATACCTTTACGTGAGCAATTAATACTCCCGATTCTTCAACCATCGATGATTCATTAATTGGTTCTGCGTTATAAGCAAGTTCGCCTGTTTTGGTGATGCCAATAATAATGCGCTCAAGAGCCTTAAGATCATCGAGTAATTTTGCATCGTCGCTATGAAGATGAAGTGTTTTGACGTCCGCTTTAAGCGATAATTGGCTTTCACTTTTAAGCTTTCTGACCGCTCCGACAATAGCCACCACTTTATCACTAAGCGCTGCGCCATCGACAAAATTAAACGCATAGCGAGCAGGGTCAATGACGGTGACATGCAGTGAAACGCTTTCATTGTGTTGTTTAAACAACAGTTGATATAACGTTTCGGTTATATGAGGCAAAAAGGGTGCGAATAATTGCAAAATACCAAAACCAACGTGGTGTAAAGTATATCGCGTTGCGGCAAGTTGTTGTTCGCTGTAATTTTGTGGATTGAAGAATTGATCTTTCACTAGTTCAAGGTAGTTATCGCAAAAAATTCCCCAGAAGAATTGCTCAACGCATTCAAGTGCGCTGTTGTATTCATAGCCATCATATCGCTTGATGTATTCTTTGACCGTCAACGAAAGATTATGGAGTACCCATTGATTAATCGGGTCAAGCGATGGTTGTTCTTTGGTGGGTTGATAATCGGCGATATGTTGCGAACAAAAACGGAGGGCATTCCATAATTTGGTGATTAATCGCTGACCAATCTTAAGTTGGTTTTCGCTAAATGCGGTGTCGGTTCCCAATCGTGCACTGGACGACCAATATCTGATAACGTCGGCTGGATAGGTTGCCAATAGCACCTCGGGAGCCATCTTGCTGTTTTCTTTTGATTTTGAAATTTTTTCTTTTCCGGCAAGTACGTGGCCTGAGATGACAATATCTTTCCAAGGTATAGTGTTGTGGTGAAAATGAGCTTTGACGATGGTATCAAATGCCCAAGTTCGTATGATATCGTGCGCTTGAGGACGGATGGTCATGGGCAATGATAGTTGATCAGGAGATTCATCGGGCCAGTTCATATTAATTTGTGGCGTGAGCGATGAGGTGTTCCAGGTGTCCATGATATCGGTTTCTGGTCTAATGTCGGTACTGCCACATTCTGGGCAGGCGCCGCCCGTATATGCTTGTTCTTGAGGGTCAACGGGTAATTGTGCTCGTTCAGCAAGTATAACATGTTCACATTTTCCGCAATGCCAAACAGGGAATGGGATGCCATAAAATCGTTGGCGCGAAATGCACCAATCCCAGTTTAAATGTTCAACCCAGTCGCGATAACGTGATTTCATGAATTCTGGGTACCAAGAAATTTCGTCGCCACGTTTTAGGAAATCTTCTTTGTAATCCAAGATTTTCACAAACCATTGTGAAAGAATTTGATACTCAATTTCTTGGCGGCAGCGTTCGTGAATACTGACGGCGTGAGTGATTGCTTTTTGGCCGATAAGCAATCCAGCTTCCTTAAGTAATTCAATAATTTTTTTACGAGCATCGATGACGGCAAGGCCGGCAAGTGGTCCGCTGAGAGCTGTCCATTTGCCATCAAGGCCGACGGCTTGCACAAATGGTAATTTATGTTTTTTGTACCAAAAAATATCGGTTTGGTCGCCGAAGGTGCAACACATAACCAATCCGGTCCCCTTGGCGGGATCAACCTTTTCGTCAGCTAATACTGGAACGGCTTGGCCAAAAATAGGGACTGTGGCCGTGGTGCCAATTAATGCTTGATATCGCTCGTCAGTTGGATGACAAAATACGGCGACGCAGGCGGGTAGAAGTTCTGGGCGTGTTGTTGCGATGGTAACCGGTTGCCCATTGATGGTGAAGGTTATGTCATTAAATTGTGATGATACATCGGCGCTATCAAGTTCGGCTTGAGCTACCGAGGTGCGGCATGTGGTGCAATAAAGTGATGGTTCTTGTTTTCTGTAAACAAAACCCTTTTTATATAAATCGATAAATGAGTATTGTGAGGTTTTGCGCGCTTTATCGGAAATAGTTGAATAGAGCTTTGTCCAATCGATGGATAACCCAAGGCTTCGCCATAATTTTTCAAAATCTTTTTCAACAATTTCGGTTTCTTTTAAACAGAGGGCGATAAATTCAGAACGCTTGAGCATATGGGCTTTAAGGCCGTGTTTTTTTTCAACATATCGTTCTGTTGGCAGGCCATTATCATCAAATCCCATGGGATAAAAAACATTAAATCCGCGCATGCGTTTGTAGCGGGCGATAAGGTCTTGATGGGTGTATGAGAATACGTGGCCGATGTGCAATGATCCGGATACCGTTGGAGGTGGTGTATCGATACTTACGGTTTGCTTATCTTCTTGAGCTTGAAATTGATAAATTTTTTCTAGTTCCCAGAGTTCTTGTGCTGCCTTTTCACAAGCGGCACTTTCGTAAATTTTATTCATTTCCATGCAAAAGCCCTATTTTTTACCTGCTCTTTGGAGCATCGCCCCAAGATTAATAACCCATACGCCTGAATAATGTAGCAAAAAACAGGGGGGTTGTCGCCTATGAGGACAGCGGTTCACATTTTTCAAGTTCATCAATAAGCGTTGAACGTGGATAAAATTCGTTTCGCTCACGCAATGTTTCTTCGTTGGCTACAATTGCAGCTACTGAAAGTTCAATAACAGTTCCGCCTTCGGTGGCAATTTTAAGCGATCCAGTTTCTTTTGATTTACCCACAGCGTCACGAAATTCTTGAATGGTTTTGATAGCAGTGTCATTTACTTTGCTGATTATGCGATCAATTGTGTCATCAAAACAGCGAGTTTTGTCGCCCTGCGAATCTGGAAGCACTGATGATATAATGAGTCTATTTTCGTGGCGCTTATTAGGGTTAGCATAACGAAGAAAACCGGCGGTTGCGTCTTCTGATGGATCAAGCATTTCTCGATAGCGTGTGGCAAATTCTTGAATATGATTTAACGACAATTCACTGACAACGAGTCCACCGATTACTTCATATGGAGGTAGCACTTCGTACGTTGGATAAATTCTGTCAATTTTAAATGGCGTGCGTTCTTTGACGATCACGGAAGATTCTCTTTGTTTGCCGTTACGATAGCTAACAATAGTATTTTTTGAATTTATGGCCAGGCGATTAAGGTGATCAATCAATTTAATTTTTCCTGTTCCCCATGGAGCCTCAAGGTTGCCAAAACGATCGATTGTGTTGTTATTGATTTGATATAAAATATCGCCTTTTTGCAAATCTGCTTGTTCAAATAAGGATGATTTAAAAACCTTTTTAAGGTAAACGCCGCCATTGGTCGGTGCTTTTAGTCTTGTTAATTGATAGGGTGTCGTTGGATTGATTTCGATTCCCCAAAAAGGCATGCGAATAATTTTGCCGTCTTTGAGTTGGGGAAGAAGTTTTTTTACGTTATTGATAGGTATGAGGAATGCAATTCCTTCAACATCAGTTGCAACATTTTTCATGACGCTTATGCCCATTGCATTGCCGGCTTTATCAACGGCCGGGCCTCCAGAATTGCCGGGATTTATTGCTGCGGTAGTTTGTATGCATTCACCGATCTGGCCACTTTCGCGACCAGAAACAATACCCTTTGAGCTTTTAAAATTTTCCATTCCAAGCGGATATCCAAGAGCCATAACTGTTTCACCTTCAACGAGCGTGTCCGAGTCGCCCAAGTTTAAGTAGGGTAATTCGTTGACTTTAAGCAGTTGCTTAATAGTTTCACAATCCTTGGTACCGAGCCTAAGGAGGGCAAAATCTTTTTCAGGGCAACTGCCAACAACGTCAAGAAGAAATCGTTCTTTGCTCAGAGCTGGGAGCTGCATAAAGCACAACTCTTTTTCTTCGACAACGTGAAAATTGGAAAGAATATAGCCTTCTTGAAAACCTTCTGGCTTTATAAAAAAACCGGATCCGCGCCAGCGGCGGCGGTCTGGCGATCTGAACGGTTCAAGAATATTGGGGCTTTTTGAAAAGGTTAAGATTTGAATGACTGCATTTTTTGATGATTCACAAATATATTCCCAGCTCTTAACATCTTTGTTTGTTGCATCCAGGGTGGTTGCAAGTGATAAAAAGAAAAAAAATGACAAAATTTTTGTTTTCATTATATTGTCCCAATATTTTCCAATACAAACGGTTTGAATAAACTTTCTTAAAGCTTGTTAAAAATTGAGAGACAAGTCAAAACCATGCAACAAACTGTCACATTTTGACAGTTTGTTGCATGGTTTTGGTACTTTTTGAAGACATATAGAATCTATTTTATAAGCTATGCGCGTCTTTCCATTCGCCGTGCTTATTTTTTTTGAGCGTTTTTATTTCTTTGATGGCGGCAACTGGAATCTTTTGTGTTCCATACAAATGAGGGAAAATATCGCCACCGGGCTTATTAGCTTCTGGCCGGATATCGGTTCCCCGTTGTTTCAGGATACTGCTATCAAGTTCGAGAACCAATATGTCTTTGGCGTCAGCAAAAAACTTATTAAGTGTTTTAATGACTTGGCTTCCATAAGCTGTATGAATAAACCCTGATTGTTGATCAATTGGCATCAATATTACGCAATCATCGGCGTTTGATTTATCAAAATTTGCCGCTGGAGTTATTTTATAAATAGCGTCATTTTTGAACTGAATCAACGGATGATCGTGATGACAACAAGAATCACAACAATGCTTGCCATTATCACATCCAGCCGTTAATAGCGCCAAAAATCCAAGCGCTGCTTTAATGATTTTTTTCATGTAAATAATCCGTCTTAAACGTCGAGATTTCTAACAAAATGCGCATGTTTTTCAATATAGTTACGGCGGTCTGCGACCTCTTCTCCCATGAGCGATGCAAACCATTGATCTGCTTTTAATGCATCTTCTATGGTTACAATCAAGAAGTTACGTTTTGCTGGGTCCATTGTTGTTTCCCATAGTTGCTCTGGGTTCATTTCACCAAGACCTTTGTAGCGTTGGATTGTCATTAATTCCTTACCAGCATTGATAATTGTATCAGCCAAGACCAATGCACCGATGTTTGACTGGGTGGTTTCTTTACCGATTAATGCAAATGTCCATGTGTTTAGCTCAAGGTTGCTGATAGGAGCAAAGAAGGACAATAGTTTTTCGGTTTCCTCGGTAAGGAAAAATGATTCTGGAACTTCCCAGGTGCGCTTAAGTTCTTTAAAAATAAACAGCGATTTTTGTTTTGTGGCTGTACCTTCAATTTCAAGTCCGGCATCAGCGCTTTGCTCGATGGTATGAATTATATTGTAACGCTTGAAGTGTTCACTCATTTTTTCAAGAACCTGCGGCGTTGTTAATGTATCTTTTTTCCAAGAAATAGTATGAAGAAATACGATTAACTCATGCACATAAAATGGTGCAAGTTCAAGAAGTAGGCTTATGCGTTCAAGTTCTTTTTGATACGTTAAAATCGTTGTTAAAAGCGCACGCATTTCTACGGCATCAAGGGTCTTACCCTCAACGGTTACTTGCGTGCTTATCGCCGCCCAATCAAACAAGAAGCCTTTAAACTCAGATTCATCTTTAAGGTAACGTTCTGATTTGCCAACCTTAACTTTATAGAGTGGTGGTTGTGCAATATACAGAAAGCCTTTGTCGATAAGTGGTCGCATATAACGGAAAAAGAACGTTAAGAGCAATATGCGAATATGTGCACCATCGACGTCAGCGTCGGTCATTATAACAATTTTGTGATAGCGTGTTTTTTCGGCATTAAATTCGTCATTGCCAATTCCAGAGCCAATGGCGGTGATCAAATCCTTTATTTCATTATTGCCCAACATTTTGTCAAGGCGCGTTTTTTCTACGTTCAAAATTTTACCCTTGAGTGGCAAAACTGCTTGAGTAAAACGATCACGGCCTTGTTTGGCTGAACCACCTGCAGAATCTCCCTCAACGATATATAGTTCCGATTTTGCTGGATCTGTTTCTGAGCAGTCGGCTAGCTTCCCTGGAAGAACTGCGCCCTCAAGGATGCTTTTGCGTCGAGTCAGTTCGCGTGCGCGGCGGGCGGCGGTACGAGCTTGTTGCGCCAAGATTGCCTTTTGTAGAATTTTTTTAGCAATCGATGGGCTTTCTTCAAAGTAATGATCCAAAAATGAATACATCCATGAATCGACCAACCCTTTAACTTCGCTGTTTCCCAATTTGCCTTTGGTTTGACCTTCAAATTGTGGTTCTGGGACTTTGATACTAAGAACGGCGACCAAGCCCTCGCGAACGTCATCGCTCGACAACGGCTCGTCTTTACCTTCTTTGATGAGATTCAATTTTTGGGCGTAACGATTACAAATTTTTGTTAAAGCTGAACGAAAACCAATCTCGTGCGTTCCGCCATCAATGGTTCGAATGTTGTTTACAAAGCTGAACATTTGTTCGTTATAGCCATCGTTATACTGACAAGCAAATTCAAGAGCGTAGACACCATCTTCTTTATAAAGTGTAATTATTTCGGGGAAGAGCGGATTTTTTTTCGTATTAATGAACTCAATGAATGAGGCAATACCACCCTCAAAAAAGAAGGTGTGTTCTTGTCCTGAGCGCTCATCCTTGAGGTCAATTTTGAGTCCTTTAGTCAAGAAAGCAAGCTCGCGCAAGCGGGAAGCCAGCGTATCGAAACTTAATTCCAATACCTCAAAAATTTCTCCATCGGGCCAAAAACGAATATAGGTACCACCACGGTCAGCGGTTCCTGTTTCTTTAAGGCGAGCTTGAGGAGCACCTCGTTCATAGACCTGGTCGTATACTTTACCATCACGGTAAATGCGCAATTCAAGCCTGGAAGATAGTGCGTTGACAACGGATACGCCAACACCATGTAATCCGCCAGAAAACTTGTATGATTCTTTTTCAAACTTACCACCGGCATGTAACTTGGTCATGACAACTTCGGCGGCAGATATTTTTTCGGTTTGATGGATATCAACCGGAATTCCGCGTCCATTATCGTCAACCGAACAAGAGCCATCGGCATGCAATACGACTTGTATATGGTCGCAGTGTCCGCCCATAGCTTCGTCGACAGAGTTATCAACAACTTCATAAACTAAGTGATGAAGTCCTGCTGTGTTTGTTGAACCGATATACATAGCGGGACGTTTACGAACGGCCTCCAAACCCTCAAGAACCTTAATGGAACTTGCTGTATAATCAGACGTTTTTTGAACACCAGTAGGAATTTTTTTATCTTTTTCCATATCATACACCTTACGGTAATTCGTGACTGACCCCAAAATAAAAACTTCTTAAATACCCATCCATAATAGCAGATAATTGAGCAAATGAGGAATTTTAAAGAAGAAAACCAAAAAAACGGTAAAACAACTACAAATTCACTGTGTGGTAGGGGTCCCAACGTCTGAGGTTTTTTCTCATTTTTTCCAAATTGTCCCGAGAAATTGACGTGCGGGTATAAAGTTTTTCTTCGTCGTGCGGTGATACCTGAATTTTTAGATGTTTCGTGGTGATTTTTATATTAATATCAACGTTATCATTGGGTGCTGGTTGTTTGTTAAGTGCCGCTATAATGAGCGGTGTCAGTACAAAGACAGGGAGCGGTGCGATAGGGTTGTTGCTTTGGTGCCATGATATTGCCCATAAGTCTTTATGGCCCAGGTCATATTGTTTATAAAAATCGACGCTTTTGTTTTTACGAAATTTAGTTTTACGGTGGTGATTCATAATGATTTTGCACTGAACAAGATCAGGAAATGCTCGAGCCAGCGGTAGATTTTCCGTAGTTCGATTAATTATTTGGTTGCTGTTTTTTTTTGTGCTAATAGAGTCAATTGCCTGGACAGCATCCCCTTCTGAATAAAAGTGATATATCTTTTTGAATGTTGGTGAAAAGTAAAATGGTTCGGTTTCAACTTGAACCGGCGTACCAAACAGCACTAATTCGTCGATGGTAATAGAGGTTGTCGGGACATGGTCAAGGTGCTTAAGCTTCTTTGCATAAGCAACGCTTTCTTTGTTTGGAAGTTTTTTAATATAGTTAAGCATAGTGGTAAGTGATTCATTGGTGCCAGCGTCTGGTGTTGTGTTATCTATATTGTCATAGGTTGATAATGAAAGTATTTCAGTTATAGCGCCGAAATTGAGGCAAAGGTTTCCTCCGTGGCTATGGGCAACAAGCCTAATTTTAGGGTGTTTGCCAATACAGTGGTAGCGTTCGAGTTCAGAGTTTAAGGAATTGTAAAAACGAACGGCTTCAACGCGCCGTTGCTTTTGGCTTAATAACCCACTCCAGCCAAATGTGTAAAAGGTATCACTGCTCTGGCCAGGAGAACTATATTTAGAGATATCCTGAAATGCCTGGGCCAACGGATATGCCGAAAATCTTTGTCCATTGGTTACATGAAGGTCGTAGCTTGGTTGAACTTTTATCAATCCGCGTTGTAATATTGCCTGATCAAGAAAATTGGCCGGATCTTTACGTTTTGACTCAACAAGTTTTTTGTATAACGTTTTGCCAACGGTATCGGTGATTACCGATGGAAGGCTGAGGAGTCCAAAGTAACAACCAAAGGTTCCGTGAACGAATACGGTTATCCATTCATCCGATTTTTCTATCTGTTGTTCATGGTTTTGAAAAGTTTTGCCTATAAAAGTAAGAATCGGCTTGCGGGTTGCCCATGTTGCGGTTCCAAGACCTATACACAACAAAGCCAACCATAAAAAATGTCTGTTTTTTTGTTCCATCTCTCCCCTTTGCGTAAAAAACGATCAATAAATGCTCCTCTTACTTTAAAAAATTGTAGCGGGGTGGTGCAAGAATCTAGCCAAAGCATGAATTTTTTGGGCTATTAGCGATAGGTGATGCGAGCATTTTGACGGCGTTTGTTTGGAAAAAGAGTATTTTAGTTGAATTAGTTTTTAAAAATCCATTAAACTAAAAATAGAAATAGCTTACATGGAGAATAAAAAAGGAAGTTGCAACAGCAGAAATAAACGCAAACGTAAAATTTTTGGGTGGGTAACGAGCGGGTAGGAAAATGAAGAATACATGTTTTTTCCGTCGCGTAAATCAGGCTTTGTGCTTGATGATTATGATGACTATGTGTTTGGGTGCTGGCAAATCCTATATGCCGGGACCCGAAGAAATGCTCAAAGAAAATCAGCCTGAGATTTATCAGCCAGAAGGATATCGACCAGGGCAAGATAAATTTAAAGTTACGGCAGATCTTGAGGGTGTTGAGGTTGCAAGTAGTCCGCGCGTTAACCAATTGGTTCAAGAGGCTGAAGAAACGGCCAGGCGGCTTGAATCGGATGTTGACTCTAAAGTTTCTTCTTTAAAGCAGGCAGCTGAAAAATCGATAGTTAATCTCAAGGCAGATATTGAAGATCGAGCAAAACAACTTAAGAAAGAGTCTGAGCTTGAGGCTAAAAAAATTCGAGAGCGAGCCGAGCAACAGACCGATAAGCTTTTCAAGCAAGCATCGGAGCAAGCGGCGGCTGTAGCTCAAAAAATTGAAAAAGAGGCTATTCAGCTTAAAAAAGATGCGGCTTTCAAGGTCATTGATATTATCAATAAGGCCGATGAAGAATCACTGAAATTACGTAAAAAGAAACGCGAAGATGCGATTATTCGTCGACTGTCCCATCAGCATCGTGAAGATATGCAAGTTGAGCCTGGTTTGGCGAATGGTTTAGATAAGGACAAGAATAATGTAACACGTGAGTGGCGACGTGCGATGTGTAATGAATTTGATGCCAATACCTTGCTTATGAAGCAGATCATAATGGAGGGCGAGGACGCCGAACAGTTGCCAGATTTTTTACAACGTTTCAATGATCAGCGAGTTTGGTTTGATCGTACATTACGAGGAACTCAAAAGGTTGATGATCCAAATTATAATCAAGTGGTTAATAAACAGATTAAGCTAAGAAAAATTGTTAAAGCACAAAGAAAAGCCGATACGTTTCTCACTGAGGTTGCCAAAAATTTAAAACTTAGTGATCATGAGCTCAAAAAGGTTCGCTTACTTGCGCTATATGAATTGAATGCATTTGCACAAAAAAATGAGGCGACGTCTAGATTTAGCGGCCAGGTGATTAGGAACTTTGTGCTCAAAGTTGCCGATGAGGTAACTGGCCGTGTTAAGTCGGCATACCCCGGCTTTAAAGATATTGTCGATAGCGCCGTAACCAAACTTGCTGTTGGGATTCCGTCAACCGACAATGATGTTGAGGTTAAAAAATTGCGCACGATGGTTGATGTTGTAACCCAAGAAAAAAATTCCACAAAAAATCAATTCAAGCAAAAATTTGAAGAACAAGGCAAGGAACTACATGAGCATCAATTGACGGCAAAGCGCTTGGAGTTTGAACTTGATCGTTTGCGTCAACAAGCCGAAGCTGATAAAGCGCAAGTCGCTTATGAAACTCAAGAAGGCATGAACCGTAAATTTGGTGTAAAGCTAGAAGAGAAAGAACGAGATAATCTTGAACTTGGGTTGCAATTGACTGGCGCATACCAACAAATCGATGTGCTCAAGGGTTCGGCTCGAGTTGTTACCGAGAATGCCAATCTGCAGGTTTTGAACGCGGAGCTGAGAGAGAAAAAACACGATCAAATCACGACGGTAAGTACGCTGCTTGATAAATAATTAATAAAAAAATTGGTTTTTCTTATTAATTATTAAAATTATTTCGAATTTCTTGATACTATGTTATCCTTGGTCAAAGGGGAGAAGTAAATTTGTACATGTTATGCAAGGGAGGCGTGTACTTGATGAGAAGGATGAATTTATGAAGTGCCCAAAGTGCGGAGGCTTATTGGTCTTACAGTCATTTTTTGACCACTTTATAAATTTTGAAGGGTGGAAGTGCCTTAACTGTGGAAAAGTGATTGAAAAACGTGAAAACACTATTAAGGACGATGCATTTAGTTTGTTCTATCAACGTCAAAAAAATAAACGGCAGCACGATTGATCCATATGTCTTGTAAATTTGTCAGCATCCAGGGAACATACAACAAAATCGAATTAGCTTTATTTGATCAAACAACTTGTGTTGAAGTTATGACCAAAACAGATCTTAAAGCAAGTTCCCATCTTATCCCGCTTCTCGATTCTTTACTGCAAAAAAACAATCTTAATCTTAGTGATTTATCTTTTATCGCGGTCGACAAAGGGCCTGGTGCCTTTACGTCACTTCGTGTAACTATTGCCACGGTCAATGGTTTGGCGTTTGCTCGCAGCTTTCCTTTGATTGGTATTAGTAGCCTCGATGCTTTGGCGTATCAAGCATCATTATCAATTTCTGATATCGATGCCCGCCCAACGATGGTTGCATGCCTTCTTAATGCCTACAATAATGATGTGTACTATTTGTTATCACCGCGAAATGAAACACCATGGATTGGATGTAAGAAAATAGATGATATTCTTGACGACCTTGCTGCCAAATCAAATGATTATCAGATATGGTTGGCCGGTAATGGCGTTGAGGTGCATCGAGATCTTATCGCCAACGTATTAGGTGAAAAGGTGAAATTGATTGATCCATTTATTAGCATTTGTTCAGCTGTTGCTATTGGCCATTTAGCATATGAACAATGGTTAACTAATCATGAGACCGTTGAACAAATAACGCCGCTTTATCTCAAAACGCAATTATTCGCAGTAAAGAAATAATTATTTTAATAAACTTCTGATGCTTCCAAGTCCAACGGCAACCGCTTCTTGTGCGCGTAAAATTGTTGGTGTGAGTGCGCAGCATTTAAACCCATGGGTATCCAAATGTTCTTGTTCGATAGTGGTTAATCCACCCTCTGGCCCAAAAACAAGAGAAATGTTTTGAGCGTTCATATTCCTGAGTTCTTGCGCCATCGTTAATAACGGCTGACCCGTTTCTTCAAAATAGATGCCGGCAATTGATGCCCGTTGATCGTTGATCATGGTTAATTGGATTGGGGATTTGAGTTCAGGAATTATGAAGTTTTTTGCCTGTTCGCAAGCTGAAATCATGATACTTTTCAAGCGTACGAGTTCTTTGTCTCCGTTCCAAGATCGGTGTGTTTTTGAGGCAATAATTGGTTGTATGATGGTTGCACCCATTTGCGCCGCCAGGTAAATAACGGTCTCAAAAGCTTCGCGCTTGAGTAAACTTGGCATGAGGGTAATCGCTGGCGAAATCGGTGTGCTAAGTTTGGCATCGACAACGACGCCAGAAAGTTTGTTTTTTTTTGTGAATGTTTGTTCTGACAACTCTATGGTTATTTCTTGGGCTCCATCAAATAAGATAATAGATTCATTTGCCCTTAACCGAAGAATATGGGTTATGCGGTGCCATAATGCTTGATCGGTAATTTCAAAAAAATTACCTGGCGCCAATGTTTGTCCGACATTGAGCCCAGAACAATGAAGTGCAAAGATATGTTTTTCGTGGTTATTCATGTTGGCTATGATTTTTTATTGATTTTTGTGAGATAGATTGCGCCGCCAGATATCGCACCAAGCAGAGCAATTGAACCGGCGACAAGATAGGCTTTTTTGTGGTCAATAATATGTTCTTTAGCAAGCTCAACTTCAAGAAGAAGATATTCTTTAAGGAGTTGTAGCTTGAGTAAAACTGTTTGTTCTGGCTCATTGGCAAGCGGCAAATAGAGGTCTGGATCTAATTCGCTAATGTCGATGATTGATGTATCTTGTTCACGATTTTCGCTTATTGGTAAATCGTTTGCGCATGCCTGGGTTGCAAAAGTTAAGACGATACTAAATATCAATAAGAATTTTTTAAGCATGCGTACTCCGCAGGTATTTTTGTTAAATCATTTAAAAAAGGCGTCATTTTTTTTACAGTATATATCACCCAAGCGATACCAAGTGATAGGAATATCCATTGTACTAAAAAATGCTTGTTTGTAAAACCTGAGGAAATTGATGAATAAAATGCGTATGCAGCCGCCGACCATGTTAGTTATTTTGGATGGTTTTGGGTATACCTCTAATCGTGAAGGTAATGCTATTGCTCATGCGCATATGCCGATGTGGCACAAGTTGGTAAACAGTTATCCACACGTATTGTTGCATGCATCTGGTGAATCGGTTGGGTTATTGCCAGGATACATGGGAAATTCAGAGGTCGGCCACTTGGCCCTTGGCGCAGGTAGAATTGTTAAATCAATGTTAAAGCGTTTTCATGACGCCATTGATGATGGAAGCTTTTTTACCAATAAAATTTTGCTTGAGCGATTTGCCAAACTTAAGGAAAATGGAGGTGCGCTTCATCTTATGGGTTTGCTTTCTGATGGCGGCGTGCATAGCCACGAATATCATTTGCATGCGCTGATTAAGTTGGCCAAGCAATGTGGTCTTGAGAAGATTTACATTCATGCTTTTCTTGATGGACGAGATGTCTCGCCACGGAGTGCGGCAACCTATTTGCAACGGCTTGATGATGTTTATCGAATTGTTGGATGCGGTGTGACGGCGAGTATTCATGGACGGTTTTATGCCATGGATCGTGACAAAAATTGGGGACGCACGGCGCTGAGTTATCGTTGTTTGGTTGGGGCTGAGGAATCTACGGCACCTATTTCATGGTCCGAGGTGCTTGGTCATGCATATGCACAAGGCGTGAATGACGAATTTGTGGTGCCCGTACTTATGGTGCCAGAAGGTTCAATAAAGCGCGATGACGGGATCGTATTTTTTAACTTTAGGCCCGATCGTGCACAACAACTAACAGAGTGTTTTATAAATCCTAATTTTTCGGAATTTATTCCAGATGATTTATGTAGTACAACCAATAGTCTTACTTTTTTCGTTACAACTAGTTTGTATAAAGAAGCGTTTACGGCGTTTAAAAATGATGTGCTTTTTAAGCGAGAGTTGGTAATGCATACGTTACTCGACGAGATTGCTACCCAAGTTTATCCGCTTGGGGAGGTGCCGGAGGGAACGGCCGGCAATAATAAAATAAATTCACACAAAGTTTTCATTATTGCAGAAACAGAAAAATATGCGCACGTTACCTATTTTTTCCGCGGGATGGTTGATAAACAATTACCTCATGAAGAGCGAGTATTGGTTCCATCGGTCAAAATGAAAGGTTATGCCGATTACCCTCAAATGTCGGCGCCGCTTATTACCCAATATGTAATGCATTCACTTGAAAAAGATCCGGCATATTTTTATTTAATTAACTACGCCAACGCCGATATGGTTGGCCACTCTGGAGATTTTAAAGCAACGGTTCAGGCATGCCAAGTTATTGATCAGCAATTAGAACAACTTTATCATGTTGTTGTTGAACAACTTGGTGGCACGATGTTTATTGTTGGGGATCATGGTAATGCTGAAGAAAAGATTGATAAAATAGGTCAGCCACGAACGGCGCATACCACAAATCCAGTACCATTTGTTATGGTAAATAAGGCTCATCGGTGCGGGGCCGATGGCAATGGCGAACTTGAGTTTACACCACCGATGCATGGACTTACCTCCGTTGCACCAACAATTTTAAAACATCTCGGCCTTACGGTTCCCGATGTTATGGAGCAGAAAAAAGTTTTTTAACTATTTTCTACGGCCTTACGTGTTTTACAATTGCTGCAATTCCACCAATCATGAAAATAGATAAAAATGGAAAAGAGACGCCGGACTGCATAATGCGCATAGATGAGAGAACAATAATAAATGCGCAGCTTGCAATACCGAGCAACGGTATTACGCGTGAAAGTTTTTTATCGGCTAATGTTTTCGCGGCAATATATGCAGCGATGACGCTCAATAAAAATGAAACGGTTTGAGCAAAAACAGACATGTTTTGCAGCGCAATCTGATTACTACTTATCGTGATAATAAGGCACCCCAAAAAGCCTTGGACGATAAGACTTACCCAAGGAACATTCGTTTTACTTAATCGGGTAAGATAGCTAGCAAATGGCAAATGGTTGTTCGCGGCAAGCGTGTGAAGGTTCCAACAATTGCTGGTCAAGATCGAAAAGAATGCGGCGGTCATTGCGGCAAAAACGGCGCCGTTAATGATATTGGCAACCCAGAAGTAGTCTGGAAACGCCTTAAGGCCGAGTAGTAAAATCGGTACATTAACACTGGCAAGTGATGGCCCGATAGCGCCAAATACAAAAATCTGAAAAAGGATATTAACCGTAGCAACTATCGCAAATGCCGTAATGATGACGCGCTTGATATTTTTTTCTGGGTTTTCAATTAAGTGACCAATAGAACAAATGATTTCAAAGCTGAGAAGTGCAAATGCTGCCGTTGAAATGGTGAGTAAGCTATTGGAAATATTTTGCGCGTTAATGGCATAAAATGAAGCGTCAAAGGTTAGTGCCCCGACGGTGAAAGTGAAAAGAATAGGCATTGCCTTAAGCGCCGTGAATAAATACTGAATTTTGCTTCCAACTTGTACGCCGAGAATGTTTATCAGAACAAAGAAAAATATAAGCGTGTAGTCAATGGTGAGCGTTGAAAACCCCGCAAGCCATGGTGAACAGCCCTGAAAAAATTGAACAACCTTATGCATTATAAGTGCTAATGTTGTTGTTTTACCCACAAAATAACTCCAGCCGCCTAAGAAGCCGGCGAGTCGTCCCACATACGTTTTTGAGTAAACATAAAGACCTCCAGCAACCGGGTGCAGTTTGGCGAGGGTTGCAATACTGAGGATAATGGGCACAAATATTAATGATGAAAAAACGTAGCCCATAAAACCAAGCGGACCGGCTATTTGGGTTAGGGGCATTGGGTTGATGAATAGGCCGCTGCCGATCATTGAGTTTATGCAAATTAGTATTGCAATCGGGGGTGTTATCTTTTTTACCATTGACATGCTGTATTCCTTTTGTCATTAAATTTATAAAAATCAAAACGATTATAGCATAGTCAGCCCGTAACGCCAGATTTACTGTTTATCCTAGCTCTTCTGTCCTTTTTCGCGTTGCGAGTAATGCTTCAGTTACCATATCCTTTAATCCTTGATTGCCAAATACCTTAAGGCCCTCGGCTGTTGACCCTCCTGGGGAAGTTACCATGATACGAAGTTGTTCTGGTGACATTCCGGTTTTTAGAAGGGCGGCCGTTCCAATAATTGTCTGGATGGCAGCTTGATTTGCTTGTTCAATTGATAGACCCATTTGTATGCCGGCTTCAATAAGATTCTCCAAAAATAATGCGATAAAAGCGGGGCCGCTGCCCGAAAGCGCTGAAATAGCATTCATTTTATTTTCAGGGAGTATGAGAACTTTGCCAACCGACATAAAAAGTTCCAATATCGTTGTCGTGTCTGATTCGGTACAGAATTTGCTAAACGATAGTGCGGTCATCCCCTCTTTTTCCAAAACCGGAGTATTGGGCATGGCTCTTACAATTTTTTTTGTCTTAAGTTTGTTCTGAAAATATTCTATGGTTAAGCCGGCCGCTATTGAGACAACTATTTTGTCTTTAGTTATTGAATCTGCAATTTCATCAAGTACCGTGTTCATATCTTGTGGCTTAACGGCCAAGATTATGATGGCGCAGCTTTTTGTTATTTCAGTATTAACCGCCGACGTTTTAATTCCATAAGCGGCTTTAAGATAACGCCTTCTATCTTCTAATATTTCTGAGACAAAGATTTTGCTATCGCCTTGTGTGATAATGCCTTTAATCAATGCTTCGGCCATTTTGCCGCCGCCAATAAAACCGATCATTATATATTCATTTCAGTTTTTCTTGTTTATTTGTTCTAACTCGGCTTCAATTTCTTCAATTGTTGGCAGGCTTCCTTTGAGGTTTTTTGGCAAGCTTTCAACGAGCTTTGTTTCATAGCTTGCGACACCGATTGGTTTATTGATATCTCTTAATGCGTATTCAGCCTTTACCTTGCTTTTTGTTTTGCAGAGTAGGATGCCTATAGATGGATTATCGGTTGCATGTTTTAGGAGAGAGTCGACTGCAGATAAATAAAAATTCATTTGTCCCGCATCTCTCGGATCAAAGTCGGTTGTTTTAAGTTCAACAACAAAATAACAACGTAGCTTGAGATGATAAAACAGCAAGTCAATGAAATTGTCCTCACCATCTATTTCAATGCGATATTGTCTGCCAATAAACGCAAATCCATCGCCAAGCTCTATTAAGAAATTTTGTATGTGATTAATAAGCCCTTCTTCAAGCTCTCTTTCTCGATATTGTTTATCCAAAGCAAGAAAAGAGAAATTATATGGATCTTTAAGAAGCTGTTCTGCCAAATCAGATTGAGGAGAAGGTAGCGTTTGCCTAAAATTTGTAATAGCTTTCCCTTGGCGCTTGTATAGATTTGATTCAATCCAATGTTTTAACATGCTGCGGCTCCAGCCATTTTCAATTGTTTGTTGAATATACCAAACTCGTTGGTTTTGATCTTTGATTCGATCCATTATGACCATGTTGTGACCCCATGGTATTTGTGCAGCAGCTGCTGCATAATTATTCTCTTGGTAACAATCAGCAAATTTGCGCATGTATTTTAGATTACGCGCAGAGAAACCAGAAACATCGGGAAAAGATGTTTGTAAATCTTTAGCAAGGCGCTCTATTGTTTTTGTGCCCCATTTTTCGCTGGTGATTTTTTCTGAGATCATTTTGCCTGTTCGCCAATAAAGCATTATGAGTTCTTTTGTTATAGCAAGAGCAACGAGCAATTGTGTTTGGTGTATATCTTTTTTAAGTTGATCAAGAAGTTTAACATATGCTTTTGATGCAAGGTTATCACTTTTTTTTACCGTGTTTTTCTTCATTTTTATTCACATATCCTTCAACTTGTGGTTACTCTTTGGCCTATTATAACACAAAGCCTAAAATGTTTTGTGTTCTGCGGGAAGGTTTTAGTTATGTTTTGTAAGCATTATAAACAGTAGCGGCTTGATAATAAAGTCGCCGATGAGAAATGGAAAAAGCCCAAGAATGAAAAGTTTACTTGATGGGATGAACAGCGCCAGTTGTCCCAACCCAAAGCAAAAGTAACCAATGGTGGCAAGCAAATAGCGGAGTAATTTTTCGGTTGTCGATTGCGTTTTAATCAATTTAGTAATGGTCATAGCGACCAAAAAACCAATGAGATATCCGCCGGTAGGTCCAAGAAGGTGAGGCAGACCACATCCAAAATGAGAAAAAAATGGTGCCCCAAGCGCCCCTTGCATTAGGTAAAGCAGATACGCAGATATAGCGGGCCAGCCAAAAATTTCGGCACAAAGAATAAGTGGAAGGGGTTGTAGGCTTAGTGGAACCATATTGAAGGGGAGCGGGAGAATAATTTGTGAACAGGCTGCATATAACCACGATAATGCAATCGTAAAACCTATTTTATATGCCAATGTGTTTTTGGTTTTTTGCGTTCGGATGAATGATTGTAGAGATGATATGGTGAATGGTATGTTCATAAAAACTTTCTTATATATTGTCCAAAATATCCCTGGAGTTTAAAAATATTTTGGTGATTGTGCAAATGGGGTACTGGATTTATGTGTTGGTAGATGTAACTTTCGATCCCTGAACATAAGTTGCAATAACCGGATTGCCAAGCGTTGCATAAATACATTTAGCAAGCAGGCTTCGTGGTTCATGATAATCATTTGCCCATACATAAGGATCAGCAATTTGTGGATTAAGGACGACAAAATCTGCCGCCTTGCCTACCTCGAGGCTGCCGATGGTACCATTAAGCCCAAGGGCCGTGGCGCCGCCAAGTGTGGCTAAATAAAAACCTTCTTCGAGGGTAAGTGGTGCCGCGTGCGTTGCATCAAATACCGATAATGTTTTTGAGTTTTCAAGGCTCTCTCGAATTTCATTGAGCATCGATAAGCTGTAGCCGCCGGCAACATCAGAGCCAAGGCTGATGCGCATGCCGGTTTCAATATAGCTTCGTGCTGGCATAATGCCACTCATAAGAAAACGGTTTGATGTTGGACAATGAATTACGGTAGTTTGGGTTTCATGCAAAATGTTTTGTTCTTCATCACTTAAGTAAATGCAGTGAGCCATAAGTGTCTTTGGGCCCAATAATCCTGCCTGATGGTAAACGTCGGTATAATTTTTGTTATGGGGAAAAAGTTTTTTGACCATTTCAATCTCACCATTATTTTCGGCCAGATGTGTTTGAATATAGGTGCCATAATTATGAGCAAGAGATGCCGCTTTTTTAAGCAGCTCGGCCGAACAGGTAATCGCAAAGCGAGGGGTAACGGCATAAAAAAGCTTATTGTTTTTACCGTGCCATTTTTTCATAAGGCGTTCGCTTGCCGCAAGTGATTCGGTTGGTGATTCTTGAAGCTTCTTCGGCGCATTTTGATCCATCATGACTTTGCCCATAATGGTACGTAACCCACTTTTTTCTGCTGCCGCAAAAGCGATGTCGGTTGCTTGTTCGTGTACCGTTGCGTACGTAACGGTGGTTGTGGTGCCAACGGCGGCGAGTGATGAGAAAAATTGAGATGCGGCTTTTTGGGCGATAAGAGGATCTTCAAATTGTTGTTCGCGAGGAAAGGTGTAATTATTAAGCCATTCAAGGAGTTGGCCGTCACCAAGTCCAGCATAAGCAAATTGGGGGAGGTGATTATGCAGATCAATAAGCCCCGGAATAATAAGGTCGGTACTATGGTCAAAAAAGGCGTGTGTTGGATAAGTGGCGCGCGGATTGTTTTTTGTTACTTCCTGAATATTTCCTTGGTCATTAACGACCATAAACCCAGGATTATAGACAATGAGCTGTTTGGTTGAGCTGCTGGAGATAATTATTCCCTTAATTATGAAGGCCATTGGCAATCCTTGGGTTAGGAATTATTAATTTTATTGCAGGCCGTTCCCTCCTGCACCTCCCCAAATTTTGCAATTTTTTACCGTTTGATGCAATGAATTTGGACAAATTTGCACTTTTTTCTTATTATTGTCCTTGTCTTTGGAATTATAGAACACAAACATCCATAACATTTAAGGAGTTTCATGGAGTTATTTCATTATTTACTTATGTTTTGTGGCATTGGGGGCCTGGGGCTTCTTTTGACCGCTGTCATCTACGCTCGAGTTGTTGGGCGCGTAAATACCGATGCAAAATCGGCGCATATCGCATTGCTTATTCGTAATGGCGCGATGACCTTTTTGCACAAAGAATATTCGGTTTTGGCCGTTGTCATTGCCGTTATTTTTACGATTTTGTATTTTGTTTTTAATTTCATGTGCGGATTGACCTATGCATTGGGTGCTTTATCATCGATGCTTGCCGGTTATATTGGCATGAAGGCGGCAACCCGCGCCAACGAATCAACAACCATTGATGCTCGTGATAAAGGCGAACGTTCCGCGTTCTTGACCGCATTGCTTGGCGGTTCAGTCATGGGTTTTGTTGTTGCAAGTTTTGGTCTTTTGGGCGTTGGCCTTCTATTCTACTTTTTTGGTCAAAACGAAGCACACGAATTTGGCAAGCTTATAACCTGTTTTGGTTTTGGTGCTAGTTCTATAGCCTTCTTTGCACGCGTTGGTGGCGGTATTTATACCAAGTCTGCTGACGTTGGTGCCGACCTTGTTGGTAAAGTTGAAATGGGTATTCCAGAAGACGATCCTCGTAATCCGGCCGTTATTGCCGACAACGTTGGTGACTGTGTTGGCGACACCGCCGGTATGGGTGCCGATATTTATGAATCATATGTTGGTGCAATGATCGGTTCAATGATTTTGGCCATTTCCCAGTACGCAAACAATATTCACTACGTTGCATTGCCTATTGGTTTGTGCGGCGTTGGTTTGCTTGCTTCGATTATTGGGTTAGGTTCAGCTTTTGTGTTTAGATCAAAAATTACCCTTCTGCTTCACCAAGCAACCGCAATTGCTATTGGATTCTTTATCCTTGGGTCATATTTTTATATGTCCTGGTTGGGTATTGATATGAACTTACTTGGTTCAATTATCCTTGGCGCTTTTGCCGGTATTGTTATTGGTATTGCAACCGATTATTACACCAGCCGTGGACCGATCAGAAGACTTGCCGATGCATCAAATTCTGGTGCAGGAACCAATTTGATTTTTGGCTTGTCTTTAGGCTTTGAGTCGACCGTTATTCCGGTTGTTACTATTGCGATGATTGTATACTTTTCATTCCATTCTTTTGGTGGATTGTTTGGTGTTTCACTCGCCGCCGTTTCAATGTTAGCAACGGTTGGTATTACCATGACCGTTGACGCTTACGGCCCAATTGCAGATAATGCTGGTGGAATTTCAGAAATGTCAGGATTTGGTCCTTCGGTTCGTAAAATTACCGATAAACTTGATTCGCTTGGCAATATGACGGCCGCCCTTGGTAAAGGATTTGCTATCGGTTCAGCAGCTTTTGCAGCGTTAGCATTATTCGCCGCTTATTGTCAGGAAGCACATCTTCCATCCCTCAATTTGATTGACCCTGCCGTTATTACCGGATTATTTTTGGGCAGCGTTCTTCCATTCTTGATTTCCGCTTTAACCATGAAATCAGTTGGCAAGGCTGCATGGAAAATGGTTATTGAAGTACGCCGTCAATTCAAAGAAATCCCTGGATTAATGGAAGGTACCGCAGAACCTGATTATGATCGTTGTATTGGTATTAGTACCCGTGCAGCATTGATCGAAATGATTTTGCCTGGTGTTATTTTGTTATCAGCTCCTGTTTTGATTCGCTTTGGTTTTGGCGATCAAGGTAAGTTGGCGCTCGGTGGATTTTTGGTTGGCGCAACCTTATGTGGTATTGTTCTTGCATTGACGATGGCAAATGCCGGCGGTGCATGGGATAATGCTAAGAAGTATATCGAAGCGGGAAATTTTGGTGGCAAGGGCTCACCTGCTCATAAATCGGCCGTTGTTGGCGATACGGTTGGCGATCCTTTCAAGGATACCTCTGGTCCATCGCTTAACATCTTGATTAAACTTACGTCAATTTTGTCCTTATTGCTTGTTATGATCTAAACTCGCAACGAGTGATATTAAGTTATAAAGGCGGTAACGCATAACGTTGCCGCCTTTATTTTAAGAAGGTGTAATTATGTTGTTTTGGTATGAATACTTTATACTGTACGTTCTAATATATTCATTAGTAACATATGGAAGAAGACTTTACCTTAGAAGGAAAAAATGAGTGAAATGGCCCATATGTTTTTGGGATGTGTTCTTGGCAATGCATTTTGCACCCTTATTTTAAACTGTTATTTTGGTTTCAGGTAGCCGCTTGCTAACCTTAAGTTTATCCTATATATTGAATTCCAGTGGATTTCAGAATTTTAATGTTTATATCGATGTGTTATTTGTATGAAGATAGAATTTAAAAAACAGTCAGCGTCTTTTGGTGGGTATCAAACCCCATCACTTGCTGTTTTTTATAAAATCCACACATCTCAAAAATCTTTTTCTCTCTTTATCACCTGGCGCTAAAGCGCCTCATTTTTATTATTGACTACAAATCAGTATCTATTTTTGTGTCGGTTTTTTGAGTCGCATGGTTCGATACATTTTTCTCGCATATAAAATATGCTTGAAAAACACTCACCACGAGCGACACAAGTTATGATTTCGCTCGCCCTGAGTGATTTTTGAGCATATGCGAAAAAATCGTATCGAAGGGTAAAGCGTAATTATCAAATAAGAAAAAAGAGATTTATGAAAAAAATCATAAAGGCGATAACATCGCTAGAATTTTTAGAGTACCTAATCTTAATTGTAGGTTGCTTTATTATTTCGGTTAGTTTTAATTTGTTCCTTTGTCCAAACCACATTGCCTCTGGCGGAATTCCAGGGCTGTCGGTTGTGCTTCATAAGTTACTTGGCATCAATACGGCATATATTCAATTGGGCATAAACGTCCCTTTGTTTTTTGTTGGAGTTTTGCGGTGTGGGGGAAAATTTGGGCTCAAAACAGCGCTTGGTTCATTCGTTATTCCATTGTTTGTTTTGCTCACCCAAGGGTTTCCTGCCATTAGCCATAACGTATTAGTAGCCTCAATTTTAGGCGGGGCTGGGGTCGGGCTTGGTCTTGGCCTTGTATTTAAGAGCAACGGGTCTGTTGGCGGTTTTAGTTTGCTCGCAAAGATTATGCATGATTATACAAAAATTAAGCTCTCGAGCTTAGTTATGATATTGAATCTTGCTGTAATATTGGCGGCCGGCTTGACCTTCAATTTTTCCGGAGCTTTTTATGCACTTATATCTTTAATAATAACCTGCGTTTTTATTGACGTGGCCTTATTAGTCCTAAAAAAACTGGATTCGAAAGGACTTTAGGCTTATGGATATGCAAAATCTTTTAAAAACAATAACCGACTTAGTTGCATTTGAAACGGTTTATCCTAATACAACAGAGGTGGCCAATTGTTTTGAATACATAAAGAATTACTTCAAAGATTGTAATTTGCACATTGAAGAATTTGAATATAACCAATCAAAATCGTTAGTTATATCAACCCATATTGGAACAAAATTTGATGTTATTTTTTGTGGGCATATTGATGTTGTTCCTGCTTCAAAATCACTTTTTACCTTAAGACAAGATTGGGACAGTTTGTATGGGAGAGGTGTTGCCGATATGAAGGGGCAGGTTGCCGTGATGATGCAATTAATCAAGCAATTGGCGCAAGAGGGTTCTGGCCAAAAAGTTGCCCTATTTTTGACATCGGATGAAGAGCGTGGTGGGTTTGATGGTGTTAATAGATTGTTAGGTGATTTGGGTTATTCGGGCAATGTAGCAATTGTTCCTGATGGCGGATTTGGCTATTCATTAGTTTCTGAGGCAAAAGGCGTGCTTCAATTAAAGATAACGACAACCGGAATCGGTTGCCATTCTTCAGAGCCATGGAAGGGTGCAAATGCGATTGTGAAGCTTTTTGATGTTGTTAATCGGGCGATCGCTGAATTTCCAAACCCAAAAGATCATTTAGATTGGAAGACGTCGTTTAATATTGCAAAAATTGAAGGTGGCGACTCGGTAAATAAGGTGCCAAGTTCAGCTTCGATGTTTGTTGATATTAGGCATATTTATCTTGATAAAGCCGAATGCATTATTGATTTTATGCAGCAGATAGATAAGTCGGTACATATTGAGGTATTGGCGCGCGGAGAAGTTTTTAATGTAGACAAAGATAATATATATGTAAAAAAATACATTGATGTTTGTCGGTCAGCCATCGGTAAAGATATTGATGTGATAAAGTGCCATTCTGCTTCGGATGGAAGATTTTTTACCCAAAAAAACATTCCCTGTTTAATAATGAATCCAGTTGGCGGGAATATTCATTGTGCCGATGAGTGGGTAAGTTTAAGTAGTCTTATAACGCTAAAATCTATTTATGAACAGTATTTAAGAGAATTGATTTGAATTTAGTAAGTAATTTTTATTTTTAATTAAGGAATATTATGAAAATGTTAACGATACGTTTTATTTTAGGATGTTTTTTATTGTGTTGTGTGCCTTGTGTTTTTGCTGGGATTAAATATCGGCAGGCCTCTGAGGTTGATGTTAATGGAATAGTCTCGTTGTATGAGCATTTTTCTGAAGATGATAAAAACAAATTGTTAGTTTTTCCACCCGATATGCAAAAAGAGGAGATTCTTAAAAATGTTAGAAAAGGGCGTTTTTTTGTTGCATGCGATAAAGCGTCAAAACAGATAATAAGCTTTTTGAAGCTTTATGTTGTTGATCCAAGAGATGTTGGTGTTATTTTAACAGAAGAGCTTTGTTTTGGTCTTGGGTCGCCATTAATCGACGATGCTTGTTATTATTTTCCTGCTGAACGGGTACGTGATTTTAGCGTACCCCTCAAACGAATGGATATGGCTTGTGTTGAAACCAACGACCTATTAAGCCCAATTGAAAAAAACTTAATTTGTAATAATCAACTTGATTCATGCCTATATCTTTATCATGGTTCGGCATATACCCATCCAGATTATCGTGGCCATGGTATTTATAGTAATTTGCTTAAGTACGCATTTTATAAATACCATGAATGCTTTTTCGGCAAAAAGCACATTGCATTGTTGTATGGTCAGGTTAATGACAATGTTGGCAATGTTGCCATTGTCCGAGTATTTGCCGAATGTCTGGCCGAAGTTTTTGCACAATTTTTTCCAGATATGCCATTTTTTGCGGCTTATCCACTTCCATTTCTTAAAAATATAACGCTTCAGCATTTATCTTGCCGTGCCTACAAGCCAGAGGTTAATGCTCGAGGGGAGATTGAAATAATCAAGGATGAAAAGCATGCTGGCCGTGGCAATATGATTGTATATTCTGCATGAAATTAAATCGTCGCAGCCAATATTGATTGCGATGATTTAATTATGAAAAAGTGATAAAATATAACGGTGGCAATGCATAACGTTGCCGCCCTTATATTTTGATGACCAGAAGGAAATATTGCATGAAACATTTTTTTAAGCATATTAAATCGCTGGAATTTTTAGAGTACCTATTTTTAATTATTGGGTGCTTAATTATTTCGATTAGTTTTAACTTATTTCTTTGCCCAAACAAAATTGCCTCATGTGGAATTCCTGGTTTATCTATTGTGCTTTACAAGCTGTTTAAAGTTAATGTGGCATATGTTCAATGGGGTATTAATTTACCATTGTTTTTTATTGGGGTGCAAAGGCTTGGTAGTAGTTTTGGCATCAAAACTGCCGTTGGGTCATTTGTGCTTCCATTGTTTGTTCTTCTTACTCAAGGCTTTCCTGCCCTTAGTCATAACATGTTAATAGCTTCAATTTTAGGTGGTGCCGGTTTTGGGGTTGGCCTTGGCTTGATATTTCATAGTAAAGGCTCTGCTGGTGGATTCAGTTTGTTATCAATAATTATGCATGATTATACAAAGATGAAGCTATCTCATTTGTTTATGATTTTGAATTTGATGGTAATACTTCTTGCTGGATTTATCTTTAGCTTTTCTGGTGCTTTCTATGCGTTGACATCGTTAACCATAACATGCATATCAATAGATGTGGTCAAAACGATTTTGAGAAATTATTTTTCCTGAGTAATTTACAGAAACTTTTTGTCGGTGATACACTCCTAAGAGAATCGACTTATAATATTAGAAGCCAAAAGGAGTGTAGCTGGTGAGCAAGTTTTTTAAAAAAATAATTTTTGTCTTAGTGTCTTATTCGTGTAGTTTTGGATTATATGCTCAAGCACCTACTACTAAAAAAACACCAATAGGGCAGCGCTTTATTTTTTCTTTACCAAAAACCCATGATAAATCGACACTTGAATTATGGCTGCAACGAACAAAGCCAGCCGGCGTAATGCTTGAGGCGTGGCACATGAGTAATCGTTCAAAGATTAAAGAAACGATAGAAAATCTTCAGGCGCTTGCATCTAAAATTGGTATCCCCCCTTTATTTGTGGCGGTCGATTGGGAAGGCGGCATTGTTTCTCGGGCCAATGAGGCCGGAGGATTTGCGTCGGTTCCTGCTCCTTATAATTTTGCCCAGGGAGGACGAAGCTCCTGCTTTTTGACTGGAAAACTTATCGGAAGGCAGTTACGGTCAGTTGGGGCAAGCATGGTTTTTGCGCCATCATTAGATTTATTTGATCCGAATAATTATGTTTTGGCAACGCGTTGTTTATCAAGTGACCCTGTAAAGGTTTTTGAATGCGGATTAGCTTTTGCTCGAGGGTTGATAAGTGAAGGCGTAATGCCGGTCATAAAACATTTTCCTGGGCTTGGGTGTGGATTAGGCGATACGCATTTGGTTGATGTAAAGATAGATTTGAAAGAAGCCGATTTTCAGAAGCATGTATCCCCCTTTATTAAGGCGCTTGATGAAAATTTGCCAGCTGTCATGGTAAGCCATGCCGAGTACTCAAATTTTGATAATAAATCGGCAAGTAAGTCTGAAGTGGTTGTTAATTTCTTGAGGGATCATAACGCCGACGTGATTCTGATAACCGATGATATAGCCATGCTGGCTTTTAATAACGAACAAAAAAAGATTAAGGTGAGTAAATCTTTTCTTGATGATGTTATGACTTCACTTAAGGCTGGATTTCATCTTTTGATTTTCTCAGAGCTGCCTGAAAAACAATGTGCGTTAGTTGAGGCGTTGGAAGATTTGGAGGCTCAGCGCCAATTGGTTAACCATGATGCTATAGTTGAAAAAATAAACACAGCAAAAAAAACATATAAAGTAAAAGAGGCCGAGGCGTCAGGGGATTTTGATGAAAAGGAATTAGCCCAAGAATTGGCGGCAAAGGCTAATGTTCAGCATGTTTCAATAGATGGTTTGGCAAATAAAAGAGTTCTTTTGGTTACGGTTGATTTGCCAAAAATTAGGACAAGTGAAGCGTGGTTTATATCACAAAAAAATAGTTATTTAGGATCATTACTAAAAAATAAAGTTTCTCATTTTCTTGAAGCGATTTGTGATGCAAAAGATAATTCGAGTGTCGCCAGTATTGCTAAATTAGTTGCGCTTGCCAAAAAGAGTTATTATGACGTTGTAATCCTACAAACTTTTTTTTATGGTCAAGGCGAGTGGAATAAAAATCAAGAAGAGTGGCTAAAAAAACTGGATGCGCTGAGCGATCGGTTGATTGTTTTTTCATTGGGTCATCCACGAGAACAACAGGTGCTTGGTAAGTTGGCGCGTATAATAAATCTAGGGGCTTTTCATATGCCTGATATTGATGTTGCGTGTGAACGATTATTTGCGTCGCCAGCATTAACCGGGGCCGAACGGCTTATGCTTAACCCTGAGCGCTTTTTGAAAAAGAAACACATTGCTTTGTTATGCCATAATTGTAGTTACATTAAACAGCAAGGCCATGAGTTATTTCTTCCTGATGTTCTTTTGCAGTGGGTTAAGCAGCAAGATGATAGTACACGTTTAGTTGCTCTTTTTAGTCCTGAGCATGGATTGCTTGGTTCACAGGAAGCGGCGGCATCAGTTGAAAGTGAATCGGTGAGTAAATGGGGATGTCCGATATATTCGTTGCATGGTAAATTCAGAAAACCGACCGATGAGATGCTAGACGGTATTGATCTCTTATTGGTTGATCTGCAAGAGGTTGGCGTGCGCTGCTATACCTATCTGAGCACCATGGCATTAACATTAGAAGCTGCGGCCAAAAAAGGCATAGAAGTTATTGTGCTCGATCGACCAAATCCATTAAAAGCATTGGGCGCTCAGGGGCCGATGCTCGATGCATCATGTGAATCTTTTTTAGGTAAAATATCGGTTCCTTTCGTGCATGGTCAGACAATGGGAGGGTTGGCTAAATTTGTGAACGAGAAACATCACCTTAAACTTTCGGTACTTGATTGTATTGGAACTTGCGACGAATATTTTGGTGCCAATTTTCGGGCACCATCGCCGAATTTATCAACACATGATGCATTATTTGCTTATCCCATGACCGTGGTTATTGAAGGGACAAATTATTCTGAAGGGCGGGGGACAAGTTCTCCATTTCAGCAAATTGGCGCACCATGGATTAATGCTCAATTGGTGGCAAAAACGTTAAACGAGAAACATCTGCCGGGTGTTTATTTTGAGCCGGTTGAGTTTAAGCCCACAAAGATTAAGGGTGTTGCAGAAAACCCAAAACACCTAGACCAGTTATGCCAAAGCGTATTTATTCACGTTCTTGATCGTGACGTGATTAAACCGGTTGAAGTTGCACATAATTTGTTAACAACTCTTTTTTTCTTATACCCAGAGCAATCAAAATTTTTGCAATGGGGTGGGAAATATGCAATTGATTCGATTATTGGCACTCATGCATGGCGTGAAGAAATTATGGGGAACAAACAATTAATCTCGTGACCGTTTATACATAAGGAATGCTTGGGTACTGTTTGGAAATTGCCATTGCTGTTTTTTGAGTTGTTTTTTATCGCTGTACATGCCGAGAAATAAATCGAGCTGATAAAGATTATTGATAAAGGCGCCACCGGTATCGGCGAGAATGCCCAAGTGAACTTCAGATTTTTTTGTTGTTGGATTTATGTGCTTAATCGCTATGATTTTGCCAATTCCTATGTTATTGATATCGCCAGCAAAAATAACCTTTTTTCGAAGCTGAATCCTTTTTCTGAATGCATCTATGGTTTGGATATTGCTTTTTGCCTCGCGGCAGAACCAGTAACGCTGCTGCTTTTGTGGGTTTATGCTACCTTTTACGTATCTTATGCCGTTGCATGTGTCGACCATGAAAATTTTATATGATTGATCGGGCATTTTTACGAGCGTTGTCCCTTGAAGCAATACCTCCTCAAAATCATTGCGGGTGAGCCAAACAAGTGGTTTAACTTTGTTTTTGTATGTCGGTTTTTCAAAAATACCGGTTAAAATTTGTTGTTTGGTAAATTTTTTTGCGAGTGTTTTATCAAGTAATCCGTAAAGTGCGCAGTTGTAATGGGCAGTTTTTGTTGTGTTGCCCTGGACGCAATAAATAACGTAATTGGTTAACCGAATATTTCCATTGGCTGGTATTTTTGCGTTATTTGTTAATGCCGTTTTTTTGTCCGCTTTCCATTTAATAAAGGAAAAATTTTTATTAATAAAAGCGGGATTTAATATGCGATATTTTCCTGTTTTTTTATCTTCTTCTATAGTTTCGATGATAAATTTAAGGGTTTCTTCAACCCGCTTAAATGAGATAATGTCTTTAAGTTGGTAGGGTTCTAGTACTTGGCAATATTTTCCATGTTTGTTTTTTATGTATAATAAAGTGTCTTTTGCCGCTTGCAGTAATGATTGTGGTGATGTCGCAATTTTTTCATGCAGCAAAGGCGCTTTGACTTGTGTGAAAAATTTGCCCGATTCTGGGGTTATGTACGATGGTTGCGTTGGGCGATTGGCCACCGAGCTAACGTTATCTATATGAAAACCACGAAGGCTGGGAGAAAGTAACAACAAGAATACAATAAGATGATAAATCATCGCAATCCTTTATCTGGGAATTTATTGGCTATTATCTCTGTATTTTAGTTAATCAAAGGATGTTTTTGATCGTCAACAATGCGGATATTTGGTAAGTTTTTGCGCTAACCATGCTATGCTACTATTACTCAACAAGGTATAAGCGGTCGCATGACTCAAGAAGGGACGGGGGAGTTTATGTTGCAACAGAATCAAGAAGTTGCCTATGTTCTAAAGCGTTTTTTTCCGCATCGCCAAAAAGTTGCCCTCTTAACCTGTTCACATGGCCGCATTAATGTTGTTCTTAAGCAACATGATTTATGCGCTCGCTTGTGGCCAGGCATGGTACTGACTGGAACACTTAACCATGACGGTAATTTTTGGGTTGCTAGTCAGGTTGCTATCCAGTACGCGCCAATTCACCAAAGTCATGGTAATTTGATATGGCTACACCATCTTTTAGAGCTTTGCTATTATTTTTTACCCTTGGAGAATCCAGCGGCCGATGTGTTTTTTTTCCTTGAAAAGTGTTGTTGCTTGATTTGCCAGAGCTCTATGGTTGATGATGAACTCCAGTCGATAGTTAAAAAAGTATGCGTTATAAAATTCTTGAGCCTGATCGGTTCGTATAAGCGTGAGGATATTCAGGAGTATCTAGCGCTATTTCAAGAGCTATCTGAATTGTTTGTTGACTTTACAAATGAACAAAAAGTAGATTTTTTAACACGAAGGTTAGCTTTGGTGAAGCTTGGAGCTATGGATGAATGGATTTTAAGTTGTTTGAAAAGTCATCCTATGTTTCACTTATTTAAGACAGTATCCTTTAATTATTAATATAAAAAAAAGGGGATCGCGATGCAGGGGTACATAAATTTTTTAAGCCTTTTAATAATTATGGTTTTTGTGGGAGATAATGCTCAGGCATTATTCCCAGGCAAAAATGATATACAGTCGGTGGTAAATCTTCCTTTTTTGGGGGGAGGTGTACCAGAGGCTTCGCTATTAGATGGTCTCAATAATACGCTTGCTGCAAGCAAGAAAAAATCTGACGATTCAAATAAGGTGCTTATCAAAGTAATTAATAAGATAAATGCCGATATTGCAGATTCGCAAGCACGGCTGAAAATTTCGCATGAGGCTGCTTTTGAGTATTTAAACAAAAAGGGATCGATACTCAATACCCGTAAGCAATTTTTGATGAATCACCAAGAATTATGGCGTGAATTTATTGAACTCATTGAGAAACATATAGCATTGCTCAAAGCATCAGAAGAATATCGTTTGGGCCCAAAGGCTATTCCTAGTGCCGCTTATTCTTGGCATGATTTTAGAAACGCCCAAACAAAACAGGCCGAACATCTGACTCAAATAACGTTGGAAAAAAGAAAAAGAGAGATTGTTAAGAAGCAATTAGCCAGCGAAAAAGAATCACTCTCCGCGCAACAAAAACAACTGGATGTTAAGGTGAAAGAGCGTGAGAAGATTACGCAAATAGATATTGCTGGAAAAACGGCTGCAGCAAGAATAACTGCGGTGAAAAATGCAACAGATCTTTTTGAGCAAGAGGTTGGGTTACTTAATGAAAAAATTGAATATTCGAAGCTAAAGATAGAAAAGTTGGCCTTTGAAGAAAAATACAAGGATGATGAAATTGCCATTTTGCAAAATAAACTAGTTGATGAAAAGAACTTTCTTGGCCAAATTGAGCGCCGGTTATTACTTGATTACAGAGATGTTGAACTGGCAAAGGCAGAATGGAAAGAAGAGACCAAAAAGGCATTAAAAACAAAAGAAGAAATAGCAAAGGCGCGTGAAGCGAAAAACTTTGAAAAAGAAAAACTTAATTTGGATCTTGAATTTGTGCGCGAAAAATTAAAACAAATGAAAGGTCGTGGTGAAAAAGACTATGTTGAAAGTGAGCTAGCTAAGTCAAATGCGCAAAAACTCAATGTCCAACAGCAGCGCCTTGACCGAGAAATTTTGTTGCTCGATACCGAAAAAGACGTTGCAGAAGCATTGGCTAAGCATAAGGAAATGCAGTATTTAATGATAGAGGTTCGCTATCGATTACGAGAAGAGCATGTAAATTTTGATGAACTTCTCGTCAATTTTAAAAATCAGCACGAAATAGAACAAGCCAATTACAAGAATTTTAAAGAAAAGCGGCTTGAAGCTGTTTACTCATTAATTGAAAATAAGCGTACAGCGGAGCGCGTTAAGCTTAAAGTTGATAAGTTAAAAACAAAAAAAACGGCTATCTTCAAGGGCAAAGAAGCCTCACTTCAAACCATAATCGCTAATTACAATGATGTACGACACGATTTATTACAATTGACTCAGATAACACAAGACTTTTTGGCCGTTTGTTCCGATTTGATTAATCATCAGGAGATTGTTGTAAGTTCTTATGAGTTAATTGTTAGCGACCTAGAGTCACGCAAAATGACTCAAAATATTTGGAAGCGTTCATCGCGGGCTATATCGCTTAGTGCTTTTATCGCCTCTTTAAGTGAAGCTGAAGCGATAGGTAAAAAATTCTTTTGGGATACCCCGGCTAACTTGGCGCCAATGGTAATGTTACAGGGGCTTCTTGGGACAACGACGCAAAGTGTATTGTATTTGTTACTCTTTTTGATTTTATTTTTAGTAACTTTTATTGGCGTAAGGTTTGCGATTAAGAGACTTTTTGAGAAAATATCGAGATTGGTTACTTTGCCGGTTTCTCAGACATTTACTCTATATTTTAATATCGCACATGCAATAATATCATTTGCGCAAAAATTCTTTGTTTATTGGTTCCCTCTCGTCTTTTTGTCGCTACATATACTGTTTGACTTTAGATATGTTTTTTGTTCATTAAAAAGCTTTGCTACTCCCTATTACTTGGCATTATTTTATACTGTTTCTATTCCAGTGCTTGTATATCTTTCCAATGCTTTAATCCTGCAATTAAGGGAATTGAACAGGAAATTGAGCTTTTTATTGTTTGCTGAAAAACTTCAGGACCGTTTCATTCTTTTGCTTTCGTTGTTTTTTTATTCAACGGCGATTTTGATTCCGTTACGGTTTGCTTTTTTGGCTTATGGCGCTGGGCAACCGGTTCTTTTTGCTCGGGTTTTGCTTGCGGCATATTCTTTGTTCGTCTTGGTAATAATTTTATTGTTTTTTAGCAAAGAAGATGTACTTACGATAATCCCGTCAAATAATAATTTTCTCATTTGGCTTAAAAGAAAAATTGAGAAATATTATTATCCGGTATTTGGTTTTGTGATGGGATTATTGATTTTATCTAACCATTCAATTGGTTATTCAAATTTAGCGTGGTACCTTGCGTTTGCCGTACCTTTATCAATTGCGCTTTTTTATGTTTTGTTTCTTGTGCACCATTCTATCCGTAAGTATTCGGTTTTTCTGTTTATGCAAGAAGATGAAGATGAAATTCGTGATAAATTTGAATATGCAAAAACGTACTATGGCTTTTTAGTTATTGTGAGTTTTCTATTTTTACTTTTTGGTACCGTCGTTATTCTTGCCCGCATTTGGGGACTCGATTTGATGCCAACCGATTTATGGCAATTATTGTCTGAAACGTGGGTTATTCAATTGAGCTCGGGTAATAAGCTGGGTTTTGTACAATTTATTACATTGGTACTTTTCATTCTTGGTGGCTTTTTAACGTCGTCATTGGTGTACAAATTTATTCTCAATAAGTTGTTTGATATATTAAGAACCGAGCCTGGGTTGCAAAATACTATTTCACGCATGTTGCATTATATACTTGTAAGTCTTGCGTTATTGTTTGGGTTAGTGACTATTCACATCGATTCTTATTTTATTTTGTCTATTGGCGGTATCTTGGCCGTTGGATTAGGTTTGGCGTTGAAAGATGTTTTGACCGACTTTGTCGGTGGATTTTTGATTTTACTTGAACGGCCAATTGAGATTGGAAACTTTATACAAATTGATGAATTACAGGGAACGGTACATAAAATTTCTGCACGAACGACAACGCTTGTTACCTCGCGAAATCATTCTGTCGTTATCCCCAATCGGGAGCTTCTGAAGAAAACATTTATTAATTGGGGCCATGGAAGATTTGCCGTTGGATTTGAGATGGATGTGCGGGTTGCTCATGATTCTGACCCTGAGTTGGTTAGACGTGTTTTGATGAGCGTCGTGCAAAGTAATCCGGTTGTTTTGCGAGTTCCTGCAATTGTTGTACGGCTTGAAGGATTTGAAGAAAACGCACTGTATTTTTTGGTTCGTGCATTTATTAGCGCACGACGAGTAAGAGATCAATGGGAAATCGCGGCACAAATCCGCATGGAAACGATGAAAGCATTCAAGGCAAATAACATTAAGCTGGCTTTGCCGCAAGTGTTAAACCTTACTTCTGGAACGGAAGATGGGGATGAAGCATTAGCTATTAGACTGGGGAAGAAATAAAATAAATAGAAGGAATAGGGCCAATAAGAATTTTATTACCAAAAATGATTTATAGCAAAAGCCCTGCCTGATCAACTTTTTAAATATTCTTCAAAAGATATTGCTCGAGCTTTATATCGAAAAGCAAAACACGCAACTAATTGCCATGGCTTGTATTTAGATGAATAAAGACATGTGCCGGTGTTGTGCTTTTCAAATCGTTCCTTAACATTTATTGTATAACCAATATAAGTTTTGTCTGGTGATGTTATTGAACGAAGTAAATAAACGTAATACATATTTTTTGTTTTTTTTAATATAGGGAAGCCCGCCTTTGCCAAGGCTACGGCGCGCAGCCTACGTCTTTTTTTCTGTTTAATGTTTTTATGCCTTAGCTGGTTGGCGTGCCAGCCGAAGCCACCTGGGCGAAGGCTGGTGGAGGCGATGGGAGTCGAACCCATGTCCGCAATACCACATGCACCAAGCACTACATGTTTATCCCTCGAATATACTCTTACTCCTCCTCGAGAGCACAAAATGAATAAGAGCCAGTTGTGTGATACAAACGAGCTACACAACTAAAAATCCTAGCTCGAAAGTCCTATCTTGGGTTATACGAGTAAGCAGAACGGATAGATGCGCCCTTGCCTACAAGACTAATCCTAATTACTCAATGAGCGATTAGGCAAAAGCTACGTGAGCATTGCTGCTGTTGTAGCTATTAGCGGCTGGTATAAAACCGGCATTTGTTTTTTTTGTGAATGTTTTTTAACGAGATTCATTCAAAACCTCGACATGCACTCAGAACATCCGACATTACGTCGAGACCAATTACGCCCCCAAACTTTCAAAGACCCAAGATACCTTAATTATAAAGCATTTTTTCAAATGGTCAAGAAAATGGCCGGAATGGGGTTGTCCTGTATATTCTTCTTGGATTAAATGGTATTTTTTGATAAAATAGCCGAAAAGAGTGATTTATACGTTATAAACAGTAAAAGGATATTCGTGATACATAAGCCGAGGGTTTTTCCATTAGGTCTTGCCATATTTACCATGTTGTTTGGCGCGGGGAATGTTGTTTTCCCACTTACTCTTGGAAGAGATGTTGGCGACAAAGTTTGGTTTGCAATTGCGGGCTTTTTTATCACGGCCGTTCTTGTTCCTTTGCTAGGCTTGATTTCGGCAATGCTTTTTGAGGGGAATTACAAGTTGTTTTTGGCCGAGATGGGAAAAACAGCCGGCGTGGTTGTTTGTTTTATTTGCATGCTTTTACTTGGGCCTGTTTTGGCGCCGCGATGTATTGTACTTTCATATTCAGCCGTGAGCTGGTATTTGCCCAATTGTCCTTTGGTTTTGTTTAGCTTATTAACGACAATTCTTATATTTGTTCTAACCTTGAGAAAAAATAGCGTTGTTGGATTGTTTGGAAAAGTGCTAGGACCGTTAAAACTTGTCCTTCTTTTTTCCATTATAATTCTTGGGCTTTTATCACCATTATGGCTTGAGCCTTCGGCTATTTCATCAGCTGGCGTTTTCTTTAAAGGGCTGAAGGAAGGCTATTATACTCTTGATTTATTGGGGACGATATTTTTTGCTAGTCTTATTTATGGTTCTATCCATAGTCAAATGAAAAAAAATTCTAATTCTGATGTTGATGGCAAAGCAATTGCCAAAATAGGCCTCAAGGCCGGGCTTATTGGCGGCGGATTATTGGGTGTTGTGTATTTAGGCTTTTGCTTTATCGCCGCAATGTATGGCTCACATGTTTATGATGTTCCGCAAGAGAAATTACTTTGTGCATTGGCGACACTTATTCTTGGTCACAAGGGTGGCGTTCTAGCAAATATGACCGTTGCAATTGCTTGTTTAATAACGGCAATGGCCTTAACAACCGTTTTTGCCGATTATTTAAGTACCGATATTTTCAAGGGCAAGGTGCGTTATATTCACGCATTGCTTATTACCGTTTCGATTATCTTTGCAATGGCCAACCTTGGATTCTCCGGACTTATGGCCGTTATTGAGCCTGTTGTCGTTGTTGGATATCCGGCTCTTATTGCCCTAGCGTTAGGAAACACAGCAAAAAAATTATTCGGTTTTTGTTGGACCAAGCCATTGGTATATATTACCTTTGCAGGTTCTGTGGTTTTTTACTACGGTAACATAGCATTGCGATTGTTTGCTTAGTGGTTTCTCATTGACGTTCGACGTATTCTTGGGCATCTTACAAGTATTGTGTTTAAAAAAGAACTTATTGCGAGTGGGGTGTCTTCATGAAATTATCCCTTGCCTGGATTTTTGATCACATCGAAGCTGATTGGAAAGATCAAGATATCAATCTTATAGCATCAAAATTTAATGCTATTGTTGCCGAAATTGAGCATGTTTCTCGTTTTAAAACCGATCTCGGGCAGTTTTATTTAGCGCGTAAAGAGAGCGAATCTGCTGGCGGGGTTATACTTTCGATTCCAGAATTATCTCAAAATGTAACATTGTTGATGCGCGCCAAAAATGATGATTTAATTAGCGCTCAAGTACCTAATCCAATATTCATGTTAAAAAAAACAGGCAAAGATTTTGCCTGGGCAACCTTGAGTGATTTTGGCGTAGAAAAAGAAGGGCTATTGCCTGCTTTTGATGTAGAAGAACATTTGCTGCAAGGCAATTGGCGATCATTTTTTGAGGCTGAAGATATCTTATTAGAGGTTGATAATAAATCGCTTAATCATCGCCCAGATATGTGGGGGCATCGCGGGTTTGCTCGTGAAATTGCCGCCTTTTTAGATTTGCCTTTTTTGTGCGATGATGAATTTTTGAAAAGACACCATGTTTTGTATTCGTCCGATATTTCCCCGGTGACGGCAACAACGCCGATTATTGTCGAAAACAAATCGGGCGGTGCATGCCAACGATTTGCGGGCCTTTATATTAAAACTGTTGAAAATAAACCATCCAACCTTTTAATCGCAAGCCGATTGCTTCGGGTTGGGTTGCGTCCCATTAACGCGCTTGTTGATTTGGCAAATTACATTTCTTGTGATTGGTCGCAACCAATGCATGTTTACGATGCCGATAAAATAAGTGATAAACGTGTTATTATTCGCATGGCCAATCAGGGTGAAAAACTTGATCTTCTTGACGGTCAATCGATAGAATTAGCTGACAGTGATTTGGTGATTGCAAATGGCGTGCGCCCAATGTGCCTTGCTGGCGTAAAGGGTGGCCGCGGTGACTCGGTGAGTGCCCAAACAAAATCGATTTTTGTTGAAGGTGCAAATTTTGGTGCGGCGACCGTTCGTCGGTCTTCATTACGCCACAAGTTGCGTACCGATTCATCTGCTCGTTTTGAAAAGACGCTTGACCCAAATACGGCTATCGAAGCTATTTTTCGTTTTTTAAAACTACTTGAAGAATGTGGCATAAAGGCAATCGTTGCCGATGAAATTATCGCCGTTGGTATTCCCGCGATAAAGGAACAGGTTATTGAGGTTAGCCATAAATTTTTAGAAAAACGTATCGGAATTACCCTGCGCGAAGATGATGTGGTCAAGCCTTTGGCTAAGCTTGGATTTAAGGTGCTACAAAGCTACATTTCTGAAGAGAATAAAGAGCGAGTCTATCTTATTGGGGTTCCTACATTTCGAGCGAATAAGGACGTCAATATCAAAGAAGACATTTTAGAAGAAGTTATTCGTTGCTATGGTTTTGAAAAAATTCCACATATTCTGCCTCCAATTATTCGGCCTCCATACGATATGCAAAGTATGATGCGCGTGCGTAAAATCAAACACTTCTTAGCGCATTCTTCAAAGATGATAGAATTTCAAAGTTATGCATTTTTTGATGAAGAAAATCTTGTCTCTTTGGGGCTCCGTGATATTGAGGCGCTGCCGCTTATTAACCCGGTATCTGAAAATTATTGTCGGCTCATTACCTCTCTTATTCCGGGCCTATTAAAAAATCTTCGCGAAAATCAAACGCATCGTGATAGTCTGCCTATTTTTGAGTGGGGAAAGATTTGGCCTTATCATGACGGTAACGTTAAAGAGCAAAATTGCTTGGCGGGAATATTTTTTGAGCGAAAAGGTGCTGTTGATTTTTACGTAAGCAAGTCTGAAATTCAAGGACTTTTGAGGTTCTTGGGGCTTGATGAAAAAATGGTTAGCTGGCAGAAGGCAAAAAATGTTCCTTCTCCATGGTATCTTTCACATCAGACGGTTCAGCTTATGTATGGGCAACAGGTTCTTGGTTTTGCCGGAACAATTGATCGATCATTTTTATCAAAGTTCGATGCATTACCAGAAAGCAATGCGTTTATTTTTGAATTGAATGGTGATTTATTGTGCTCGCTCGCCCCGCTTGAAAAGCATTATGAACATATATCGAAATTTCAAAATACTTATTTTGATGTGAGCCTGATGGTTCCGCTCACCTTGACCGTTGCAGAATTACAAGAGCGTTTTGCCCAGGCGAGTTTTTTGATTAAAAAAATAGAGCTTGTTGATTTCTTTGAAAAAAAAGAATGGATAGATCAGCGTTCATTAACATTTAGAGCGTGGGTATCAAGTCCTGAAAAAACTTTAGAAAAAGATGAGATAGATGCGGTATGGGCGACGGTTGTTGGTATTGCTACCGAGCTGGGTGCCATTTTACGAACAGCGGAGAATGCGTGAAAATTATTACATACACACTCCTGTTTTTATGTAGCTTTGGGTTTGATCGTTGGTCGAAATGGTGGGCATTGACTAACGATATTGATCTTCAGATTTTTCCACTTCTTAATTTTTCCTTAGTGTGGAATCGCGGTGTAAGTTGGGGTATTTTTCATAGTGCTTCAGTATATGGCTTTTACCTTCTGACTTCATTTATCACCCTTGTTATTCTATGGCTTAGTTATTATGCTTTTTACCACCAGTTATACAAAAACAAGACCAATATTTTTTTTGAAGTAATCATTTTGGCTGGGGCTATTTCTAATCTTATTGATAGATTGATTTTTGGTGGGGTTATTGATTTTATCCAACTTCATATAGGGACATGGTATTGGCCAACGTTTAATGTTGCCGATACGTTTATTGTTGGTGGTGTTATTGGTCTGCTGATTAAAAATATGATGGGCCCTCATGAAAATTAAGATTAAAGAATGGTGCCTTAAGATTGCGTCTTTAGGAGCTATTGGGTACCTGCCATTTGGAGCACAAGTTGCCGCATTGTCTGCGTTTCCCCCGATTTTTGTTTTTGGATGGTTATCGGTGGCAAGCCCCTTTGTGTTTTATCTTAGCACGGTGCTTTGCCTTACTCTTGGCGCGGCCTCTATTTATGGGGCTTTGGCGTGTGAATGCGATCAACATCCGGGTGTCATTGTGATTCAAAATCTTTTGGGCATGCTTATTGTGTTCATGTATATTCCATTAACCATTAAGTTTGCGGCCATTGGGTTTTTGCTTTTTTACTTAGCCAAATATGCTATTCCAGCTTTAGTGGAAAAAGTTTTTGGGTGCGAGCTTGAGCGATGGCCGTTATTTGCTGCATTGCTTGGGGTTGATTTGGCCGCTGGCTTTTTAGTAAACATCTTTTTACAATTTGTATGGTGGATGGCTCATTAGGGAGGGTGCGGGTTTGCTAACATCGCTACTTCAATTTCTTTATCCATCCCGTTGTCGATCTTGTCTCGATTTAATTCCGCCACAAGAATTTTTGTGCTGTTCTTGTTTGGCTCGGGTTAAACCGGTTGTTTCACTTTATGTTCCAATAACCAAAAAATATGTACTCAAGGTTTATGCTGCGGGTGCCTATCAAGATCCATTGCGCCCAATGGTGCTGAAAAAAATTGGGTCAGATATTCTTGCAAGCAAGCAATTGGGTGCTTTTATGCTTAAGATGATTCCTTTTGCTGTGATACCGTGTGACATTTTGGTGCCAATACCATTACATTGGACACGATATGCTGGGCGCGGTTTTAACCAAGCAACCGAGATGGCAAAGGTTATTGGGCGAACGATTAAGGCTCCGGTTATTCCGATTCTTGCGCGCCATAAGCGTACAATATTTCAATATCGGTTAAGGGGTGCAGAGCGCCAAGATAATCTAGCCGACGCTTTTGGGATTAGTTGGCGATATCGCATGATGGGTGGAAATCAATTTAAGGGCAAACATATCGTTTTGGTTGATGATCTTTACACCACCGGAGCAACAATCAAAAGCGCGGCCAAGGCTCTTCTTGTTTACGAACCGTTATCTATTACGGCTATTGTTGCTTGTCGTGCACTTTAAATTCGTTTATAACACCGCCTGAAAATTCAATACGATTGTTTTTTATATCAATAAAGCTTTTTTGCGAACTAATTTTAAAGTCTGGGTGTGTATAGAGGGCATTTTGGTTTGTTTGTAGAATTTGCTGAGCAAAATCATAGTTTATATCAGCGCCGGTGATAGCCAAATTTTTCATGGTTCCTTGTACTACTCCAGCAAAAAAGATGTTTTTATTTTTACGATTAATGAGCGCTTTATTCGTGGTAATTTGAGCACTTGGTATTTTGTGGTCGAGAAGCGTGCAAGTGACTTGAGAGCACTCAACGGTGTCGGAAAATTGAAGAAATTTGCATTCTTTGGCGTTTACAATAACTTCGATATCCTTCTTTTTTTCAAGCTCTTTGAGTGTTAGGTCTTTGATGGTAATATTTGCCATTGATTCAATAGATGAATTTTGGCCAGTGGCTATTGACTCGGTGTTGACAGGTTTGGTGCTGGGTTGCTTTTTCTTTTGTGGTCTTGCGGCATACCAAAGCATTAATAAAACCATAACAAGTATCAAGATGATACCACCAACCGTTATTGTGTAAAAAACTTTGCGATTCATAATGGCTTTTTATTTCGTCTTAAGCGCTTTTTCAATAAGTGCTTGGGCAAAGTGTTTTTTGTTCAAAAAAAGCATAAGATCAAGGAGTAATCTAAAGGCATAGGTTCCGCCAGCTGCTGGAATAACTAAGTCGGCCATATTTTGAAGATAAAATGGTGTATTGAGGGGGCAAATATAAAGGCCAACGGCTTTGTTAACTTTAACGTTTGCATCAAGAAAATCATCACCAAAAATCATTGTTTGATCGATGGTAACATTTACTTTGTCTTGGAGTTTTTTGGCGATAGAAATCTTTTCTTTGGCGCCACCGATGCACATATCTTCTGGTATGCCAAGCTTGAGGCCTCGCTTGAGAGTTGATAAGTTGCTTTTTCCGCTAACAAAGGCTATGTGTAGGCCGCTTTGAATTGCTGGCTGAGTTATGTATCCATCTTGGACCGAAAAGTAACGGCCACCTTCACCTTCTTCCGAAGTGTAAATGCTGGCGTCGGTTAAGGTTCCATCCACATCGCTGATGATGAGTTTGATTTTTTTGAGTTTATTAACAAGTGATTTATTGGCACAGCATTTTTTAAACCAAATAAGATCTTTTTTTGCGTTGATATGCATGTGATTAGCCCCAATGGATAACTTTTTAGCCTGTTATTACGTAGGTTTCAGTATATCCAGCAAGGGGATCTTGTCAAAAAGATAAGATTTGTGGTAAAGAATGGGAAAATCGATGCCCGAAAGCCTGAAGATTACAGAAGAATGAGCTTTTTAAGCGCTTCTTCTGCTTGAGAATAATCATCAATTGCGTGATCTACAAGGTCAAAGTGTTTGTGGTTGAATTGATTTTTGATAGCAATACATTTCATGCCAGCAGCTTTAGCCGCTTGAAACCCATAAACAGAGTCTTCAAAGACGACGCATTCTTCTGGTTTTGCGCCAAGTTTTTCAGCTGCGTGTAAGAACAGTGCTGGATCTGGCTTTGCTTTGAAGTTAACATCGGCGATACAATACATATTTTCACCAAAGAATCGTGAAAAATTAAGCGAATTTGCTATTTGGTTCAAGTTTGCTTGATCGGCGTTAGTTGCAATGCTTGTTGGAATAACATGTGTTTGCAATTGATTGTGAAATAGCTCAAAACCACTTATAAATTCGATGGTATGATCAAACGCTTGATCCGCTAATTCGATCTTACGTTTTATAAGATCTTCGGTAGATATTGCTAAGTCGAATGTTTGTTTCATAGATATGGCTGCGTTTTCAAGCCCCATGCCCGAAAGTGAGCGCATAAATGCTTCGTGGTGTTCTGTAAGTTCAGTGATTTTGCATTGTTCCATAAGGACTTTGACTGAAACATTACGCCAAATATGTTCGGTTTTTATAATGGTGCCGTCCATATCAAATATGACCGCTTTGATTTTGTTCTTTATTTCGTTCATAATAACCCCTTTCCTAAGGTGTTAAATTGATTGTTATTTAGTATGCTTAAGCCTTGTTGTCCGCGCAGAGAAAGGAAAACGGTGGTTATTAAGATTTTCCTTTTTATCAGTGTATGAATTTTCATGAGCAAAAGTATATAGTTTATGATTCTTATTTTTAAAGTCTATCACATAATATATATATGTCAAATAGTAAAGAAATTTGAGAGTATCCGGCTCCGGGTAGATATTATGTTTTTTTGTTCTATCTAATGAGAGAAAAGTATGGGTTGCATCGTTTGCATTGATTTTCCTATTGAAAGTTATGTGTTTTTAGGTAGTATGAGAGCAATAAAAAGCTTAAAGATACGGAGAGGACGTTATTATGCAGCATCTTGCAATAATTCCTGATGGAAACCGTCGTTGGGCGGCGAATCACAAGCTAGAGACCCATTTTGGACACCATAAAGGAATGGATGTATTCCAAGTGGCCATCAAGGTGTGTATCGATAATAATATTAAATTTCTTTCCTTTTACACGTTTTCTTTAGAAAATTTCAATAGAAGTGAAGTTGAAAAAGGGTACCTTTTTTCGGTGCTTCCAAAAGAATTTCTCAAAAAATTGCCCGAATTGATAGCAAAAGGGGTTAGGGTTCAATTTTTAGGGGATGAGCAGTTTTTCCCTCCACAAATTAGGCCTACAATACAAGAAATTCACGAAAAAACTAAAGACCTTACGTGTCTTACGTTGAGCCTTTTGTTTTGTTATGGTGGCAGACAAGAACTTGTTTTTGCTGCGCGCAAGATAGCTCGGCAAGTATTGGCCGGGGATTTACAGGTTGACCAGATTACCGAAGATAGTATTCGCCATTCACTTTGGACCGATGGTATGCCAGATCCAGACTTAATTATAAGGACTGGCGGTATTGTGCGGCTAAGTAACTTTTTGTTGTATCAAGCCGCTTATAGCGAGTTTAAGTTTCTCGATTGTTATTGGCCCGAGGTCTCGGAGCAAACAATAAAAAACTGTATTGATGAATTTAATGATGTGAAAAGAAATTTTGGAAAATAAGAAATTGATGAATATGATGAATAAAGTAACAATTCTTGGGGCTGGTGCATGGGGAACCGCAATTGCAACCCTGTTGGCAGAAAATGGACACGACGTTACGATGTGGTGTTATGAGCAAGATGTAGCCGATGATGTTAATCGCAATGGGCTTAATAGCCGCTACTTGCCTGGGATCAAGCTGCAAAAAAACATTAGAGCAACGGCCAACCTTCAAGAGGCGGTTCAATCAAGTTCATGGTTATTTGAAGCCGTTCCAGTTACCTGTCTTAACTCAGTTTTTACTTCGGCAAAAACATGGATGACTCCGGAGCACCGAATTGTGGTTTTGAGTAAAGGCGTTGACGCAGATTCATTACGGTTACCGGTTGAAATTATAACCGAGGCTCTTGGGTTTCAACATGAAATTGCTATTTTGGGTGGCCCCAATTTTGCTCATGAGCTTGCGCAAAAGGTACCAACGGCAACGGTTGTGGCTTCGGCATCCCGCGCCATGATTTTTGATATTGCCAAAATGTTAGATAATCAATTTTTCAAAGTTTATGGATCGGACGACGTTATAGGTGTCCAAGTCGGCGGAGCGTTTAAAAATGTTATGGCACTTGCTCTTGGTCTGGCCAATGGTGCTCAATGTCGCGAAAATACCGTTGCTTATCTTATGACTCAAGCGGTGCATGAAATGGCGCAAATATCCATAGCTTTGGGTGGAAAACCAGAAACTATTTACGGGTTATCTGGCTTTGGGGATTTAGTATTATGTTGCACCGGATCATTGAGCAGAAACTTTAAGGTTGGCAGATTGTTAGGGCAGGGCGCCAAATTGTCAGATCTTACAAAACAGTTTCCTGTTTTACCCGAAGGTGTTAATACGTTGCAAGTTGTTAAGAAGCTTGCCGATCGGCATGAGCTTTCGCTTCCTTTGTGTTTAGGAACGCATGATTTTGTTTTTCAAGGGAAGCCGTTTAATTCGGTGCTTGACCAGTTAATGAGTGCTGAGTGTGTTATTTACTAAAAACCATCTAACTTTCAAGTGAATTTGGCCGGTTAAATTCAATCTTTTTTTCTTCAAGCAATCGCTTAAGTCCAAAAAATGTCCGCCATCCGCCCTTGCTTAGCTTCTTTTTGAAATAGGGGAGTGTTACTTTATCAACCGTGAATAGGGTGCAAAAAGCAATTGCTCCTGCCATTGTCCGTTGGCCGGGGCGCGTGATGACCAATTCTTTAAGATGAATTTTCCCAAATCGTTTTACCAGATATGGCTTGAGTTCAAATTCAAGTGCCTTTTCTGGAGAGTGCCGGCGGTTGAAAAATCCGTCGTCGGTTATCGTGAGCCTACCATCGGGTTCTTGATGGATATCCAACTTTTGGTTTTTTTGTAGCAAGTCCAATTCTTTTTGCTCGCCCTTTGGGGTAAGGTGGATGACTTGCGGTATATTCGTTGCCGTTGTTTGGTTAATTGGTGGTCGGTCGATAAATGACCATCCCCATAATCCAAGCAAACTAACGCAAAGGATTCCTGACATGGCTATGATACGGGTGCCGTGGCTTTTAAATTTGCCGATTTGTAAGACGCCAAAAGTAATGACCGGAATTGCAAAAAGGATTAGTGTTGGCGGTCGACAAAACTCGATAAGCCAAGTAGGGCTTCCGTGGGCAATGATATCATCCCAGCCTTGGGTGAATCTATCAAGTGAAAGCGCCAAAAGATGGTTGGGGATATGTAAAAGTTGGGTAAAAAAGACCAATGAACTCAGAATGAGGAAAATCGTAAGCGCCGGGGTAAAAATGAGGTTACCAACAAACGTCATGAGTGATAAGGGGAGCCCCCAATCGACTAATATTGGCGTGGCGATAATGGTGAGGATGAGTTGGGTTTGAAGGAAATTGAGCAGATATTTTTTTGCTTTTATAAAAAAAGGTTGGGTTCGGCTAAAGTTCATGGCCGAGGCATGTGTAAAAAGAGCCGCTTTAAGAAAAATTCGGCGCTACCAGGACCTGGCGGTGTATGCAAATGGTCTTTGACCGTTTCAATTGCGGCGTAAGCCCATGCCGTATCATTTGGGTTTTGTGCAATTTTTTGCGTCAAATATTCAAGAAGATCAAAAGATAGTTGTACAACTTCATTTTCAGAAAACTTTTTCTTCTTAAGTTCTTGTTCAAAGCCGACCGGATCATCAAGTTTTGATGGTACCACGAGATATTCCATGACTGGGTCAAGGTATAAACTGTTTTGTTCCCCGCGAGTTGCCGCTCCAAGTTCGATGATATATGAACGTGAACGAATGGTTGGCAAGATAGCATTTTTATTCGTTGTCAGCAGAATAAAGACGTAGCCGCGAGGAGGTTCTTCAAGGACCTTGAGCAAACGATTAGCGGTTGCTGGGTTGAGGGTTTGTGCCTTTTCGAGCACAAAGAAAAATTGTTCGTTATCTTCGAGGGCAAAACGTATTTTATCAAAAATCACATCAACTTCATCAATGGTGTAATCCTTTTCAGGGCAAATCCATATAATGTAAGGGTGTTCGTGCTGTTGTATTCGTCGGCAGTTTATGCAAAAGCAACCTGATGGCTCATTCACCTCCCTAAACTTGCAAAAATTTTGGCACAAAAGCTGCGTTGCGTGTTCTTGTGCCTGTGCGCTTGCACCTTCGATGAGGATTGTTGGGACAAGGAGATCCTTGAGTTGTATAGTCGCCATTATTCTACGAGCCCTCTGTCTTTTATAATCATCAGAGCCTGGGTTAGTAGTTCGGCTTGGGATAATTTTCCATCGAGCGTGGCTACTTCGGGACGGCCCTTAAAGATTTCATGATATCCAGAGCTGACTCGGTGCCAAAAATCGATTTTTTCTTGTTCAAATGCGGTTAATTGTTCCTTGCGTGCCAAATATCTTTTTATGGCTATCTGAGGGTCAATATCGATAAACAAAACAAGGTCTTGGGTTATGCCACTCATTGCCCAGGTATTGATCACTTTGATCATCTCAAGGTCAAGGCCGCGACCGTATCCCTGATAGGCCATTGATGAATCGTTCATGCGATCAGATATCACTAATTTACCCGCTTGCAATGCTGGAATAACAACCTGCTCAAAATGTTGAGCTCGGTCGGCAGCTAGTATGAAATATTCGGCTTTGCTGCCCATTGGATCTTTTCTGTCATGAAGGAGTGTGCGTAAATTTTGGCCAAGCGGTGTTCCGCCAGATTCCTTGGTCAATACAACCGTATAACCAGCTTGAGTAAGATTTTCGGTCAATGCTTTTGCCAGGGTTGATTTGCCACAACCGTCAATGCCTTCAAGGGAAATGAGCTTGCCTGGATACTTTTTATTCATACCGTTCACCTTTTTTGTCGTTCCTTGTCACCCCGGACTCGATCCGGGGTCCATCCTGATAATAATCAATTAAGTCTATACTGAAGATTTTTCGTAGTCAAAAAAAGGCCCCGCAGTTTTCGTGCAGGGCCTTTTTTTGATCTTTATCGCTTTATTTACGCAGCAAGCATAGGAGCATTGATAACTGTTTGGATAACATGTTCAACTTCTTGGTCGGTAAGTTCTGGCCAGATAGGTAATGCCAAAATGGTTGCCGACAAGTTGCCAGAAATCGGGCACTCGGTTGCAAGGATAGGATTTGGATTTAAGAATTCAATATCCTGAAGTGATTTTGGATAGAAAATGTTGTTTCCAATGCCTTGCTCGGTCAAATACTGTTTAAGCTCATTACGCAATTGAGGGTTGCTCAATTGGATTGAGTATTGGTGGTAAACATGGCGCCCGACGATTTCGCGAGGAACTTTGATCAATGGGTGCCCGGCAAATGCCGTGTTGTAACGAGTGGCGATTGCATTGCGGCGGCTATTCCATGCTGCTAAGTAGTCGAGCTTTAGGTTTAAGATGGCCGCTTGAATACCATCTAAACGGCTATTAATACCTTTTTCAACATAATCATAATGTGTTTTGCGGCCATGATTACGTAGGCGTAAAAGCTTTTCAGCTAATTGAGGGTCATTGGTACAGCAACATCCGGCGTCGCCAAATGCGCCCAAGTTCTTGGTAGGGTAGAAGGAGAAACAACCAATATCGCCAAGTGTTCCGGCTTGTTTACCTTGATACAAAGCGCCAATTGCTTGAGCTGTATCCTCGATAATCCAAAGGTTCCACTCTTTTGCAATTTGCTTAATCGCGGCATAATCGGCACATTGTCCAAAAAGGTCAACGGCGATAATACCAGAAACGGGCAATCCGGTTTCGGTATGGATTGTTTTGCCATTAACGACTTTTGCGTTTGTTTCTAGCCAAAACTTCAATTTTTCTGGGTTGATATTAAATGTTTCTGGGTCAATATCAATGAAGACTGGATTAGCATTATGAGCAACAATTTCGCTGCTGGAAGCGATAAATGAGAATGGGGTGGTCAAAACAATGGCATTTTCTTGAATGCTTAATGCTTTGAGCGCGAGCCATAGGGCATCGGTTCCAGAGTTACAAGCGATGACATGGTTTACGTTTAAGTAACCAGCCATTTTCTTCTCAAAGGCTTCTACATAGGTTCCACCAATAAATTGCTGGCTAGCTATAACCTGAGAAACGGTGTTTTGTAATTCGGTCTCTAAGCTTTTAATTTGGCGAGCGAGTGAGAAAAACTGTACAGCTTGCATGTTACAAATGTCCTTTTTTTAATTTTACAAAAGTCTTTACTTTTATGGGGTCACTTCGATTATATTATGATGCTAAATATTAGGCTCTATTTAGATAACATAACGTAGTGGTAATGTAAATAGATTTTGTGTGTTGTAAGCGGTGTTTCCTCGGCATTTTTTTGAAAAAAAACGATAGCCAATCATTAATTTTACAGCCAGTTTTGGTTTAAATTACACCTTGACTTTTAGGCTACAATGGTTAAGTTAATTTTGAATAGATGCATATCCTCAGGAAGAGTAGAATGAAGCTTAAAAAAGGAGAAGTCATGAAGATATTGCCATTCAGCTCGGCGTTTTGCCTTGCTTCTTTTTCTTTTAAGCGGTCTCAACAAGTGGATCGCAGTCTTTTTAAAACAAATTACTTCTTTCATTTTGAACTCATTCTTGGGCCGTAGGGATCGGTTTAAAATATTTTTTACTCAATTCATCGGAAGGTGAGGTTCGGTAAGCTTTTTTTCAGAAAGGAGGTCGGCGATTCAAACAATCTCAAAAACAAATAGTAACAGTTTAGGAAGTTTAATTTTTCATCCCCAAGGAGAAGGAATAATGAATAAACTTCGAATGAAACTCCTCGTCACAGCGCTATTAGCAATGCCTTTTTTTGGAATACAGGCATTTGAATGGACGAATGTTGGCGGAGGAGATAGTGTTATCAGTGCAGAACTCGGGTTGACATCTAATGGTTCTTATTTGGCCGGTGACGATGGTGAGCCAACGGTCCCAGATGTTGTTGATATTTCATGCGAATTGGATCAAGATGGTCTTCCAATCCCCTTAGAGATCAGTGGCGATGTAATACTTGGTACGGGTACAGATGAAGATTTGACCGTTAATATTAATACGCCAGTTGTTATGAAGCCATATGCTAACGCTGAAGGCGCGTCGCTTACCTTTGAAACAACGGCCGGAAAAAAAATCACGGTTAATGTTGATTATGACTTAACATTTCGTGGTTTAGATACACGTGAACCAGCGCCTATGGACCTTCATGTTGTTTTCAAGGGTGCAGGCCAAACAATCTTTAAAATGGCTGATGGTACCGTTATTAAGTTTGACGGTGAGACGGATACCTCAACCCCAGCTGTAATTGATCCAACAACCGGCTTAATTATGCCTCGAGAAGACGCTACATACTCAGCAAATGCTAGTGGAACAAAAGTCTTTGTTCTTATGGATCAAACCAAAGAACAAGTTGATGCAGGCGAAAATAAAGTTGTCTTTGAACGTAAGAATGATGCTGGCGGAATGCAACGTACAATGATTTACGTTGGTCCAAACTCAGTATTTACGTACTTATCAGACAATGCTACAGCCGACGATGGTATTAATACCGTTGGTGCATATAATGCCGCGGTTGGTATCAATACATCAAATACAGTTGGTACCGGTCGTATGGTGCTCTTTGTTAAGGGTGCATACAAAACCGATACAACCCGTTTTGCTGGTGGCGAAGATGACGCTGCTCGTTTCCCACAAATGACCGAAAAGTATCCATTTAACGACGGTGCAATTGTTGTTGCAGGTCACTCAGTCACAGACTTTGACGCAGCAACCATTAGAACAGCTGCTCTTGATGATGCTTCAGGTTATAATTTCTCAGCACCTGCCGGTGTTAACGCAATTTTGCGTGTCATTAAGGTTGATCCAGCAGTTAAAATTGCTGTGAAAAAAGGCAAAAAAGATACCAAGACTATTGAAGCTGGTCCTCGTGGCTTGTTAGTTATTAATGATTGCCAAAATATGGGCAAATTCGCATCAGATCCTTACAAGGATTTTGGTACCGAAAATTTTGGCGCCGAATGGGCATATCTTAATAAGATAGACAAGAACGTCAGATTAGGCTTTGTTTTGGGTGTAAATGGCGTACTTGATGTTTATGACAATGCTTTTGTAGATTACGTTGGTGGCGCATCAAATGATGTTGATTATTTGGCCGCTGCCGATTTTGATGCTACTTATATCAAGAAGCATAACCCATCAGCATTTATGGTTGACGGAATTGATCAGTCTGTATATGCAGATGCAAATGCAAGACATCCTTTTGCTGGTGCAGACGCCGCTGCCCGTGGCGCTGCCGCACTCTCCCCTCAAATTATTCTTCGTGGTAATGCAAAAGCAATGTTCAAAAATGCTTCAGTGTCAACATCCCCATATATGACAGCAGATAATGCATTTAGCGGATTTGGTAATGGTTATTTATTCAATTTCTGGGTTCGTTATCCAGAAATTTCAGGCATTGATGCTATTGCCGATGCAGACATCGACTTTAATAAGGCGCTCGCTCTTGGAGCAATTTACGACGATGGTTCACTCCAAAAAGCTGGTTATGATGGCTATCAACTTGAAAACCTTGTTGATGACGCAACCGGCATCCTTTTCACCAAAACAGGTGAAGGCGAAATAGCTTTGGATGTTGAAGGCCCATTAACGGTTACAAGCAAGGCAGCTGACGGAACAGTTTTATCAGCAATTGGTTCAGGTGTTATAACCTTGGCTAGTGTGTTGACAGACTATGCCGGCCGCGAAATCAATATTGATGAAGCTGGAGCTCCAGTTGTCATTACTCGTCCATTGCTTTATAACGATACCGATAAATATGTTCGTTACAATTCCCCTGGATTGTTTATGAACGACAAAATGTCGTTATTCAATACAACATTTGCTCATACCGATGCAACCAAGTTTGTTAACGGTAAAACAGAAGAATCTGAACCTGCAATTACGGGTGGCGAACGCTTGTTCTTCACAACCGAGCAATATCCAGGTTATGCAGAATTCTTACCAGCAACTGATAGTTCAGATGCTATTACCTTCCAACAAGCAGATGCAGATCGTTATCGTTTCCCTGAGTTCCGCTTATTTAACTCAGAATTAGCATTGCACGAAACACTTTGCGCATCAGGCGTACGTTTTGTTGCGATGGATGCTCCTTTTGTTCCAGCAACAGCTGGAAGCAATACAAGTGTTATTCGCTTCTATGATCATGGCGAAGCACTTGATGGTTTGAATACCGGTTATGGCCGCTTATTCATGCTTGGCTCAGAACTCAACCTTATGGAAGGTGAAATTGCTGGTCCAAACTATGTAACACAAAGCGCGTTTATTAACGTATTCAAACGCAATAAGCCAGTCGGTCCTACCGGTTCATCAACAGTCAAATTGGCATTGCGTAATGGCAATGAATTCCCAGTTGGTGTTTCGTCTGCTGATCGCAATCGTCAACGTTCAACGCATACAATCTTTATGGGCATCCCTACAAATGTAGCCGGAGCTCAAGTTGGTATGTTTGTTGGTTGGCCAACAGTTGGTAAGCTTAATGGTGATACATTTGACTTCCCAATTGCCGATTCACGTATGTATCCATATAAAGATGAAGTCTTTAGCGAAACAGATAAAGACGTTTATTGGTTCAAGCTTAATGCAATAGACGCAGATCTTCCTGCGGCTCATGCTGAATTGGCCATCGAAGGCAACAGTATCTGCGTAACAGCTCAAAATAACGCAGGTGTTGGCGCCTTTATTCCGGTCAAAGATGAAAGCGATAATGGCAACGTTTATGTCGACTTTGGCGGCAAAATGACCATTACAGAGTCACCGGTTGATGTTCGTACCGGTCTTACAACCAAGTCGTTCAATACTTCATGGATCAATACCAACATTCCTGTCAAAACATGGAATGATTATGATATTGACGGTGTTGTACGCTTTTCGTTCTTCAGCGGCGACGTTAACCTTCCAAGCAACCAAGTCACCTTTGCTGGCAACTATGGTATCCAACCATATGGCTTGACCGCAAATATGATTGGTTCAAATGTTGATGCACTTGGATTTACACGTTTACCAACATGCGAAGAAATGAATATTGGCTGGTTCTATCGTGATCCTGCTATTGGACAATTAGCCAAGAGCCGTATTCCTTCAATGCGTCCAGATTACATAATGTATGTTGGCGCAGGCAGCGATGTTCAACAAATGCGCGTTTCAGGCGCAACCATTAACGATCCATTCAATGTGGATATTAGTGGCGACGGTGCTCGTCCTAAAGTAGCTCGTGTTCGTGAATTCTCTTCATTAGCTTCAACACGTGCTCAGAAGTTCATCGGCGAAGGTCAGCATGGTATTATCTTTGCTGAATTCGGCGGTCGCTTTGGCCTTGGTAGCACAGAATGGAATTCAAATTCCCTTAATGCATGGAATGTACTTGGTGAAGATTATGTCACCATCGCTCCATTGGGCAGCTGTACTATCGACGTTAACGAAGATGTAGTTATTGCAGACGATCTTCCATTTATGCCAATGATGCGCAAGAGCGCGGTTGGTTATGGATTTGGTGATTTCACCGATGCAGCAATTGCAGCCGATCCTAATGGTGCATTGTATCATCGTATGACAATCCGTTCAGAAACAGAACGCGAAGTCCGTGTTCTTGCTGGCACAGTTCTTGATTTGAGTGGTTTTGGTCAAGGCAACAGACGTCAAGAAATTGCGTTTGGTGGCAAGGTCAAATTGGTCTTTGAAGAAGGCGCTAGTATCAGATTCCCTAAAGCAGAAGATGTTGCTGGTAAGGGCGGCGTAGTATTATACTTCAACGACGAATCTCAATTGGTCTTTGAAGGTATTAACGAAGCCATTTCGTCTCGTTATTATTCAGCCGCAACATCGGATGAAAATCGTATCAAGATCTTTGGTAAAGGCCAAATTTGGTTGAACAAAAACTCCAAGATCAAGGTATTTGGAACAGCTTCAGTTGCAGTCCAAGCAGATGCAACAACCCCAACAACCGATTTCACCATCAGCATGCAACGTCAATCACAATTCGTGATTGGTGATGCTAATATGCCTGGCGGTGTATTCCAAGTTGGTAATACAGTACCTGTAGCAGACTCAAGCATTAACTTCTTGTTGTTAATCAATGGTGCTGATGCGACATTCCATACAGACCGTGAAGGCTTCTTTGGCCTCGGCGCAGGTATTATCAATAAACCTGGTAGCAAGATGAACGGTAATGCTTCAGTTACCAATAACCCTCAAGTGGTTAATGGTAAAGCCAGCATTGTTGGTGGATTCCCTGTATTCAGCGCAGATGGTGTACCAGCTGTTGGTGAAGAAGGTGCAGAATTTGCTAGCGGCAACGCATGGCAAATCATTCCATTAAGCAACGTTGCTAATGTTAACGTTACCGTAACAAACGGTATCATCGAACATAAGAGCATTGCTAATGGTTCGAGCAGCGACGCATCTTTGTGGGCATTTGGTCCATTTAGTGGAACAGGTACCATTAAGCTTAATGCAAGCACAAGTGCTATTATCCGTGGTGGCGGTAACGTCATGATGGTTCCTGCCTTGATGGCCGGCACAAGCTTTATCCCTGTCAATCTATGGGATTTTGCTGGTACAACTGCAGCTAGCGAAGAAAATGGCAGCTTTGGCGAAACATACGGAATATTAGCCAGTGCGCCAGTGATTGGTAAAAATGTTGCTTCAACAGCTATTGTTTCAGCATTCAATCAAGGTGCTTCAACGGTACTTGCTAATTCAACCGACCTCTTCAATTTCTTAACCTATCAACCATTTGGATCACAAGCTGGTTCACGTTACGTCAACTTGGGCGCAACGCAATTCAGTACAGCCATGGACTTTGTAAACGCAGCTCAAGCTGGTGAGAAATACGATGTGCTTGTTGGCGATGTAGAAACATTCTTGCCAACAATCTATCGTATTACCAGTCCTGCTGTTATTGCGGGTAAGGTTGAAGACAGTCTGAAGTCTGGTGTATTAGCAACTCGTGCAGATAGTAATGCTAATCCAACAAGCTTTACGGTAGTTCAATAATCAATAAACGCGAGGGGGTTATTCCCCTCGCCCCCTCTTTTTCAGGATGACAAAGAGGGAGGTGCAGGAGGGTGAGCCTGCCCCGGAGTTTGGTCCGGGGGCCTGCATAAGTGAAATAAATAAGATGAAGATGGATCCTGAATCAAGTTCAGGATGACAAACGGGAGAAAGCATAATGAACAAAAAAATCGTAAAAAGTAGTTTAATAGCCCTTGCTTTGGCAGGAGGCAGCGTTTTTGCAACAGACTTCCACGCACCATTGCCTGGCGGCCCATTACGCTACGATTTTGAAAAAATCGAAAAAAACAAGAGCATCTTTAATTGCTGGACAACCGGTTATATGCGCGAAGCCGATAAAGCTTATATGAAGCACGGTTTTAATACTCATCCTTTAACCGCACTTATCTTTGGTAAATCTGAATTTACGATTTCAGAAGCTTTTGCAAATGCAACAGTTGGTGATAGCTATTGGCAAAACCAAAACCCAAACCTTTCAACGGTAATGGTAGCTCCACGCGTTTCTTATTCTGAACGCGGTATGGTGCTCGGTGCATCTTTGGCTTATCCCGTTTGGGCAAATAAGGGCCGTGTTGGTTTGAGAGGCTCATTGCCTTTACGTTCGGTACGTATGGAAAAAGACGACGAGATGGAACACGCCAATATTGGTGATCAACGTAAAGCGATTACGGGTGATATGCGATACATTAATCCAACCGATGCTAATCTTGGTGGCGCTGGTGCTGCTGCTGATCTTAAACCACTTACCATGGCCAACGTTAGTTATTACAACCTTAAGTATTTGTCCGGCATAAAAGGCTTGGATGGCGCAGGTAAAGTAGTTACATTATATAGCACAGATGCTGATGGCCAAAACGTAAAAATCGGTGGCAAGCCATATGTTGCAGCCGGAGATAAAGGTACTATTGGCAAAACAGCTAAAATGATTCCTATGCTTATCTTAAAAGGTAATGCAGATGGAACACCTCCAATTGGCAAAGGCGGCGGTGTATTGTATGATACTCGTGTTGCTGGTGCTGCTCCTGGTACTGCTGCATATGCAAATGCACTTACTACCGATACCCGTGTTGCTTATATGCCTGCAGATATGAGCGTAGCTGGTAACATTGTGGCAGGCGGAGCGATCACCCTCGCCCCCGCAAATGCAGTTGGTGCTGGTGTAGCTAAGGTATTATCGTTAGATCCTGTTGTAAGTAATAAGGTTGCCGATATTCCTGGTGATTTGTGGGCAACCACGATCCATGGTGCAAATGGTACTCCAGTTGCTGAATCAGGCGAAGCAAAAACCACTATCGATACCGCGTTAGCCAATTACCAACAAGACGTAACGGCATTCCTTGGCAAACAAGTTTATGTATTCCAAACATATAACCTTACCGGTCTTGGCGATGCAGACCTTGATCTGTTTTACAGCCACAATTTCTCCGATCGTTGGAACGGTGAAATTTATGGTGGCGTAAAAATCCCAACCGGTGCTGGCGATAAGTATTATGGCAACCCATATAAGATGAACTTGGGCAACGGCGACCACTTTGAAATCAAAGTTGGTGGCAAGATTGCATGCGCAACCACAAAATGTTTAACCATCAAAGCCGATGCGCATTACAATTTTGTGCTTGATGCTACAGAAAAACGTATGGCCGTATTTGCAGGTTCAACGGTTAAGAATATCGGTCCACGAGCCGATGCAGATGTAAGCTGGGGTTACTTTACCGGTAATCTCGACGTAACATTGTATCATCCAAAGACCAAGGATATTGCAACAACAATTGGTTATGAACTTTATTACAAGACCGAAGACCGCATAACCTTCAAGGATAAGAGCATGGCTCACTTCCTTGGCGGTGCGTGGGTTGAACCAACAGCCACTGCTGTTGGCGAATTTGTAGAAAACAAACAGCTTCTTGGCAATAAAGAAGCGCGTAAAGGTACCGAAGGCATCGCCCATCGTGGTTATGTAGAAGGTAGTTACGCATTCAGTAAGTACTTGGGCATGTCAGTTGGCGGCAAGTACACCTTCGCGGGACAAAATGTTCCATGTGAAGGCGAAGTATTCACCGGATTTAACGTCAAGTTTTAAACCGGGTAATACAATATCAAGCAGAGATCACGAAGGGGTCGGCACATGCCGGCCCCTTTTTTATGGGGGCTGTCGAATTGCCCAAAGCATCCGACGGAGCCAGAATCGCCCAAAGCATCCGCATTGGGCTACCACACTAACGCTAGCATTGGCTAGCACCAAGAGATAACTCATAATTTGTCACCCCGGGCTCGATCCGGGGTCCATCATATCGTTCGTGGTGAGCGTAGTCGAATCCACATTTGTCATCCTTGGGCTTGCCCCGAGGATCCATCTTTTTCTTGATGCTGGCGGAAGCCAGCGAACGTGGGGTAGCCCAATGCGGGTGCGTTGGGCGTTAGATTGGCCATTGCTTCTTTTTCCTTTGCGTTAAGCCAAAAGGTTTGTTAATGTTTTCTCCAACGGGGTATGGAAAACTAATTTGGGTATTTGGGGAATCATATATGTCACATCATTCGGAACATTCATACGCAAGATTGTTGTATCATTTTGTTTGGGCAACCGCCGACCGTAAGCCATTTATTACGGCTGAGGTTGAAGGGAAATTATACGCAAGTATCGGACAAATATGCAAACAGAGAGATTGGCACCTACGCGCAATTGGAGGTACCGAAAATCATATACACCTTATTGTGCAGTTGTCGGTTAAGCAAGAGTTACCCGATGTTGTTGCTCGCATTAAATCAAATTCTTGCCGTTTTATTCGCAAGGAAGGATGGCCAGATTTTGCTTGGCAGCAGGGATATGGCGTTTTTACCACCGACTCATTGGTGCGATTACAGTCTTATATTGATGGGCAAAAAGCACATCATCAACAGCAAGATTATGCTGACGAATGCAGAGCCTTGGCGGCAGATAAATTAGTTTTTTAGTCAAGATATGATTTGTAGATAGGGCATCGCCCAAAGCATCCGCATTGGGCTACCATACTAACGCTAGCCTTGGCTAGCACCAAGACATAAACTATATGCTCATGATGCTGGCCGTTGCCAGCGAACGTGAGGTAGCCCAATGCGGATGCTTTGGGCGTTTGCTTAAAAAAAGGGGTTAATTTATGAAGAAAAACAAATACATAGGTTCAGATTTTGATATTTTTTTGAAGGAAGAGAATATTCTTGATGAAACAGAGGCGCTGGCAATAAAGCGTGTTATTGCTTATCAATTAGAGAAAGCAATGGTGCAGCAGAAATTGAACCAAACCGAGATGTCGAAACGTTTAAAAACAAGTAGAGCTCGGAGCGAAGTCGAAAAAAAAGAGGCGCGATATTATCGCGCCTCTTTTAAATTCTAGATGATTAACCAATTTGTCCTGAATTAGTTAACCATTATTTCTGCACGTCGGTTTGCTGCAAGTTCTTGGACCAAAGCTCCACGGTCTTTCTTTTCTGACCAAACAAGTGGCATTTCGCTTCCATAGCCAACTGTTTTAACATCAGCTTCTTCGATGCCATTCTTAACCATTTCTTGTTTAATGGCTTCGGCGCGTTGTTGGGAAAGGGCCATGTTATAGCTATGTGAGCCTAATTGGCAGCAGTGTCCGTGAACAACAACCTTTTTGCCTTTTTCGGTAATTTCTTTGGCAAGTCCGCAATCTTCGGTAACCAATTCTTTTTGATCAGAACGGATCTTGTTATGATTTAAGTCAAAATGAACGGTTTTAAATGCAACGCCTGATTCGTCTTGGTCGCCCGATAAATCGTCATTGCCTAAATTGTCATTATTGTCATTTTGAGCAAGGGCGAGGTTTTTGTTTGCGTTTTTCTTTTCTTCGTCATCAACAAAGGCGAAATCTGAAACGGCGTCGTTATCAAAAAATTCAGAATCGTTAAGCGCTAGGTTTTTGTTCTTCTTGGTTTTGAGTGAACGTGATTTGGTTACATCTTTGCTTTTTGGGGCTGTTGCCTTTTTTTTGCCACAACCGGAAGCAACTAATGCAAGTAACACACATAGTAAAGCTAGCTTTTTCATGAGAATCTCCTTCAAAAATCGATGACTTATACAGGTTTCACGGAAGTATTCATTTTTAGATGTATTAAAATACTGGTTTTCCCTTTTTCCTCCATACATTAGCATATAATCTGTGAATTTTCTACTCATTCCTCCGCAGTTTGTTTATACTATAAAATAATACTGAAAAAAAATTAAAAATCCACATCTGAAAAATGAATATTTATATTTCTAACCATGCGGGGCATTAACCGTGAAAAAAATATTGATTAACAACGAAATTTGGCAAACGCGTGTTGCCATTTTAGGCGATAACGACAAACTTCAAGACATTTATTTTGATAGCAAAAGCAAGGTTGAGCTTGAGCGATCATTCTTTAAGGGAAAGGTTGCCAAGGTATTGCCTGGGATTCAAACGGCTTTTGTCGACATCGGACAACCCAAAGCCGGTTTTTTGCACATTAGTGAAATCGACCGCGCAATGGCGACCGAAAAAATTAACGATTATCTGCAAATCGAAGATTCTGATGAACCATTAACCGAGCGTGAAATTAAAAGCTCGCTTGATGTAGGTAAGATTTTCCACGAGGGTGAGGAAATTTTGGTCCAGGTTATCAAAGAACCTATTCACGAAAAGGGTGCAAAGCTTACCACGTGTTTTGCGTTGCCGGGCAAATTTTTGGTGCTTATGCCAAATATTCCTCAAGTTGGGATCTCAAAAAAGATTGAAGATAAAGACGAGCGAGCTCGCCTTAAAGAATTTATGCAACAAAATTTGCCAACAGGAATGGGTGTTATTGTCCGTACAACGGCCGAGGGGCGACCTGATAAAGATATCAAAAAAGATTTGGCGTTCCTTATTGATTCCTGGGAAACCATCCAGAAAAAGTATGAAAAGGCTAAGGCCGGCGAACGAGTCCACGAGGATATAACGCTTTCTTTGCGTACCATTCGCGAGCATTTAGATGAAGATGTCGAAATGGTTATCACCGATGATCAAGAAGACCAAGCGGCACTTTGTAAGTTTGTTAAGTCATTTACGCCTGAATATGTAAGCAAGATTCGTTTTTATCAGGGACCTCCAACGCTTTTTGATCGTTATGAGATTGATAAGCAAATTGAAAAAGCCCTTGAAAAAAAGGTTGCGCTCAAATCGGGCGGGTCGGTTATTATCGAAACAACCGAAGCGATGACTGTTATTGACGTTAATACCGGCAAGTTTACCGGTTCAGGCAGTATGGAAGATACCATTCTAAAGACCAATCTCGAGGCGGCCGATGAAATTGTTACGCAATTACGTTTGCGTAATATTGGTGGGTTGATCGTTATAGACTTTATTGATATGGCGATGTCATCCAGCCGACAAAAATTATCACGATTTTTAGAAAAAACGCTTAAGGAGCGCGATAAATTTCAGTCCGTTACCTTAAAGATTTCAGAATTTAACCTTGTTCAAATGACGCGTAAACGTTCAGGCAAAAATTTGTTGCAGCAATTGACTCATACGTGTCCAACTTGTAGCGGCCATGGATTTGTTAAGTCAACGTGGGCAATTAGCTTTACTTTGTTCAACAAATTGCGTGACGAAGTGACAAAAAAAGGTCTCTCGGGCAATCTCTTGGTTGCTGTTTCGCATCGCATATTTGATTACCTGTTGCATAGTGAATATACATCGATTTTAGCGCTTGAAAAGCAGCTTAACTGCAAAATAACGCTTGAAAGCCGCGAAGATTATGATGATAATCAGTGCACCGTTCACAAACTTACCCGTGAACAATAACGGCTTGTTTTATCTTGCCAAATCTTCAGTCTTGTCACCCAATACATCAAAATTTGTCACCCCGGGCTCGACCCGGGGTCCATCTTTTATTCAAGAAATTAGTCGACTAGATTGGTTTAAAGAATTATTATCAGGATGGATCCTGAATCACGTTTCAGTTGTCCGAAGTGCTGAAATAACCAATTTCTTTTGCCTGTCATCCTCGGACTTGCTCCGAGGATCCATCCTAATATTTTTTAATCTTATGATGGCCTGCCGAGCAAAAACCTTGGCGAAGGATGGATGCTCGGGGCAAGCCCAAGCATGACAAAATATGAAAATGGTTATATAAATTTAAAAAAATACGTATTAAGGACATACCATGGCAGAGCAAACAAAAGATTTTCTTGAGCTTCATCCCGATTATGAAGCAACAATTGGTATCGAAGTTCATGTTCAGCTCAAAACAAATTCAAAGATTTTTTGTAGTTGCAAAAATGAATTTGGCAGCACGCCAAATACCAATATTTGTCCAATTTGTGCTGGTCATCCCGGCACGTTACCGGTGCTTAATGGCAAGGTGGTTGATTATGCCATTATGTTAGGTTTGGCGACCAATTGTGTTATTACGCGCAAAACAGGATTTGCTCGTAAGCATTATATGTACCCCGATTTGCCTAAAAAATATCAAATAACTCAAGATAAAGATCCAATTTGCCAAGAAGGGTATATCACTATTGACCGAGCCGATGGATCTGAAAAACATATTCGGCTTGTTCGCATACATATGGAAGAAGATGCGGGTAAAAATTCACATACAAGTTTAGGATATAGCTTGGTTGACCTGAATCGTGCGGGGACCCCGTTACTTGAAATGGTAAGTTATCCCGATCTTTCGTCAGCGCAAGAAGCCCGCGATTATTTGAAGGGTTTGCGCACCTTGGTCCAATATTTGGGCATTAGTGATGCCAATATGGAAGAAGGCTCGTTTCGTGCCGATATCAACATCTCAATCAAAAAAAAGGTCGATAAAGAATTGGGCACCAAGGTTGAGCTAAAAAACATAAACTCATTCAAATTTGTTGCTCAGGCTATTGAGTATGAACTTGACCGTCAATACGATATGTTTATGACCAGCCAACGAATTGCCCAAGAAACGCGTCAATGGGATAGCAAAAATCAAAAAACGATTGGCATGCGTTCTAAGGAAGAAGCACAAGATTATCGTTATTTTACCGAGCCCGACCTTCCACCATTGGATATCAATGATGCGTGGATTGAACGTATCGCCAAAACATTACCAGAATTACCCCATACCAAAATCAAGCGCTTTCAAACGCAATATGGCCTTTCAGCATATGAAGCTGACAATTTGACCGAGAGTCAGACATTGGCAAACTTTTTTGAGGCTGTAGTAAATGTTCCAACTATTCCTAGGGAGGTGCAGGAGGGTGAGCCTGCCCCGGACTTTGATCCGGGGGCCTGCATTAATAATCCTAAACTCGCCTGTAATTTAATCCTCCGCGAAGTTCTGGGTTACCTTAAAGAACACAAACAAGAACTTGAGCAAACCAAATTAACTCCGCAAAATTTAGCCGAATTAGTGGCTGCATTAGACGCCGGAACTATTAATAGCAAAGTTGCCCAAGATGTATTTACCCAATTGATGCAAACAGGCAAATCACCAACGCAGATTATTAAAGAAAGCAACTTAACGCAGGTTGAAGATCCGGCGGTATTAACGCCGATTATTGAACGCATTTTTGCTGCTAACCAAGAATCGGTTGCCAAATACAAAGCTGGTAATACCAAATTCTTTATGTTCTTTGTTGGGCAGGCAATGAAGGAAACGCAGGGTAAAGCGAATCCAAAAGTCTTACAAGAACTTATCCAAATGATGCTGAAGTAAATAAGGGCCCGCAATTGCGGGCCCTTTCCTTATAATCCATTCGTAAAAACGTCGTCAATTGATTGCCAACTGACAAGTGATTTGTGGGCACGTGTTTGTGATGATGAGCCCGCAAAAACAATAGAACCTGGGGTACTTTTTTCGTGCGCCAAGGCCTCCCAGTAATTTAGGCCATCAAGAAATCGTGCATTAAACGTTCTGCCCGATTTGATCTCAATAGGTATAAGTTTTTGCCTATCTTCGATAATGCAATCAACTTCATGTTCTGTTTTATCACGCCAGAAATATACTCGTGGGTCGGTGCCTTGGTTATGATAATGTTTGAGAATATCAGCAATGACAAACGACTCAAAAATATTACCTTTGTTTGGGTGATTCGCCAAATCCTCTTGTTTAATCTGAAGAAGCGCACAGATAAGGCCGGGATCGTAAAAATAAAGTTTGGCTGTTTTGACTACGCGTTTTCCCAGATTTTCATGATAAGGACGCAAGCGAAAAATAATGTAACTTGTTTCTAAAATGCTAAGCCAGCGGTTGACCGTTGCATCGCTTATGTTGGCATCGTTGCTGAGTGCTGTAAGATTAATCAGTTGGCCAACGCGTGCCGCGCATAAGGTGATAAACGTTTGAAATGTTGCCAAATCGCCAACATTAGTGAGTTGGCGAACGTCTCGTTCAATATACGTTTGCAGATAGTTTTTATAGAGTTTTTCTGGCGGGATATCCTTTGAATAAATAGCTGGATAACAACCCTTGTAAAGCATTGGTTCGATTTCTGGCGGCAGATTGTTACTTTCTTTGAGTTCTAATATTGATAATGGTAAAAGCGTGTGAAGTGAAATTCTTCCGGCCAGAGACTGAGTGATCGCCTCATTCATCAAAAAGTTTTGCGAACCGGTCAAAATGAAATATCCGGGCTTTTGGTCTTGGTCAACGATAGTTTGAATGTATGATAAGAGTTCAGGGACATACTGAAATTCATCAATAATGATGCCGTAATCGTTGCGATTTGCCTGTAGAAGAGTTCGTGGATCAGTTTTTGCCATCGCTCGTAAGTCTAAATCTTCAAGAGAAAGGTATATATGGTTTTTGAATATATCTTTGGCTAGGGTTGTTTTACCCGATTGCCGTGGGCCCAAAATACCAACGACCGGAAAATAACGCGCCCCCTCTAAAATATCTGTGGTAATTTCACGTTTTATCATAAAAAGTCTCCTATTAGATAAGCTTAAGGGTAGCATTGGACAAATTCTACATTCAATATCGAATTTGTCCAATGGTGCATGAAATATAGACATAAGGCCCGCAATTGCGGGCCTTTCTCATAGTTATTTAGTTACTTATTTAAGTTTGGCTTAAAATGGTTGGGTGAATAACCCTTTTTTATGGTAAGCATAAGCCTTTGTTTTTGCCTTCAATAATGCGGTGGCAAGTATTTCTTTTTTCGTTTTTATCCCAAAATCTTGTTCTTGTGATTCAAGGAAGGAGACTGTGCCGGTTTGCAGGTCATGTTCAATTTCTTCATATACCTCAAGCGGCAATATCGAACCGGTAAGATCAAGGAAATAGCAGAAACGGTGGACGAGCGACCACAAAAGGTCGTCCATATCGTCCATCTGTTCAATGATATCATAAACGCCAAGTAGTTGGAGATTGTTAGCTAATAAAAGAAATGATTGCCAAACACTTTCAGGCGCTTTTGGATTCCAAATGAGTTTGCTCAGCGAAAGCTCAAGGAACCGAATAATCATTTGACGTAAACGTTCACGGCTTTCAAATTTGCTTAAAGATTTTTCTGCTCGATCGGTTTCTTTTTTGATGAAGGTGATAATTTCATTGGCAAGAGCTTGTGTAAAAGCATCTGGTTTTGACTCGAATTCCGGAAGTTCTTCGGTGATTTTTTTTAGAAGTGTTGATTCAAGATTTTGCTTAATAAAAGTAAGATTGATTTTTTTCGCGTCCCTATCTTTTGAATAAAAAAGGCGGTCAAGGTGTTTGGGAAAACATGGAAGAATTTGGTTGAGCATCGTGTCATCAACCAGTTCGCTCGCCTTTATTTTATTATAAAACAGGCGGAAGCAAACATAGGTTGTTTCGCTATTAAGGCCCATTTCACTGGATAGTTCTAAAAACTCTATAAGGTGAATTCCATTTTGAGAAAGTATTTCTGCGTATGTTGGTTCGTTATAGATGTCCTTAATGTATTTAACAAATGACTTATTAAATGAGGATGTTTTTGATTGAGCTAATTCTGGTCGGCCGCGGAGGGCAAGTGTTGGGATCGTTTTATCGGTAAACATGGACTTAAAGCTTTGAAGATTTAATTGCATCGGGGTTGAATTATCAAGCGTTGTTTCAAATTCAACAATTGCCCTAAGAGCCTCATCTTGGTTTTGAAAATTTGTGTTTTCGGCTGAAACGCTGGAGAGTGAGAAGTGGGCATATGCAAGGAACAACCATAAGAACAGAGAAAACATTTTTTTTGTTTTCATTACATCATCCTTTCTGATAAAGTATTTTGTAATAATCATATTACTACTATGTACTGACATGCGCTATGACAATAACAGGGTTTTGAAAAAATTAGCAAGAAAAACGTGAGCACCGTCGATTTTTGGGAGGACATATGCCACTTTTCCATTATGAATCATATAGTCGGCGCGGTGCCAAGGTGATGGGTACGCTCGATGCAACTTCAGCTCAGACGGCCAAAGATATACTTCAAGGGCAAGGACTGATGCCGGTAAAAATTTTTGAAGCCACTACGGTCGGAGCGCGGTCCTTTTTGTCGTCATTGTTCGAAAAAAAGGTTGATTTTAAAACGATTATTATTTTTACGAAACAACTTTCGGTTCTATTAAAATCGTCGGTTCCGCTTTTGCAGGCACTTGAGTTATTGATTGAACAATTTGATGATCCATTTCGTCGCATTTTAGTGGACATCAAGGACGGGGTAAAATCGGGTGAATCGCTAGCAAAAGAGTTGGGGAAATATCCAAAGATTTTTACTAATGTTTATGTGCAATTGGTTAGGGCGGGTGAGGCTAGTGGTAAGTTAGATACCATCCTTTTGCGCTTAACCGAATATCTTGAGCGGTCTGCCAAAACGAAAAAAAACGTCAAAAAGGCAATGTCAGCTCCGCTAATGACGTTATCATTTTCTGGCTTAGTTGTTGTTGGGTTATTGGTTGGTCTTGTTCCTAAAATTAAAGGCGTTTTTAGCAAAATGGGACACGAGCTGCCGATTGCAACAAGGGTATTAATTGCGATGTCAGATTTTGTCGTAAATCATTTTGTGCTGGCAAGCGGATCTTTTGTTGGTTCAATTTTATTTTTTATGTATTGGAAATCAACGCCATCGGGCAAGCTTAAAATGGATGAGCTTTTTTTAAAGCTACCGCTGACCGCATATTTTTCGCGAACGAAGGCGGTGGTTCAATTTAGCAAAACACTCGGCATGCTTTTGGAAAGCGGCGTAAACTTATCGGCGGCGCTGGATATTGTGTGCAATATTGTTGAAAATAATGTTTTAACAAAGAAATTGCTCGAGGCTCGTGATAAAATTATCAAAGAAGGTAAAATCGCTAAATATCTTAAAGAAACGGGAATCTTCCCCCATATTGCAAGTTATATGATCAGTACCGGTGAGCAATCGGGCAAGCTTGCTGAAATGCTTTTAACGGTTGGGGAGGACTATGAAAATGAGTTGAACGATTTATCTGAAAATTTGACGTCTAAAATTAACCCAATTATGACTATGGTTATGGGGGTTATTGTGTTATTTATTGTTGCTGCGATATTCTTACCTATCATGAGTATGGGTGATATGGCAGGGATGTGAAAAATTTAATTCAAAGGAGATTCTCTATGAATATAAGAAGAAGTTCCGGATTTACCTTAATCGAAATACTTATCGTGATAACGATTATCGGATTTTTATTTTCATTCCTTGGTCCACGTATTGTTAGATATATGGGGCAGACCGATCAAAAAAAGGTAGAGCTCAAAATTGGAAGTCTTAAAGAAGCGTTGATCAATTACAAGCTTATTTTTGGTAGTTATCCAACGAATAAAGAGGGCTTGAAAGCATTAGTAGAAAATCCTCGTCCAAATGATGATCGTTATCGTCGTGAATCAGATAAATGGCCATTTGCGTCAGAAGACGACATAAAAGATTTCACTGGCGTTGATTTTATTTACAACTGTCCACCTGAAAAATACAAAAACAAATACAAACAATTTGAAATCATTTGGGTTGGCTCTGGAACCGAAGACGAACCTAAATTTGACGCAGGAGCGTAATATACGTGAAACAATTACGTAGTGCATTTACGTTAATTGAAATGATGGTTGTCATAGGCATTATGGCATTTATGGCGGCCATCATTATTCCACGCCTTGCATTTAGGACTCCGCAGGCAGAGTGGCCGACAATTCTTGCCGATCTCAATGATATTGTTTTTTTTGCTCGCCAAGAAGCAATATCAACTCAAAAGGTTCATCGCATTGTCTTTAAAATATCGGCCGATCAATTAGATACGGTTTTTGTTGAAGAAGAATTGGATGATCCTGAAAAGCCAGGTAGGAAGATATATAGCCCGACATCGTTTTATTTTAGTACCAAATATACCTTTCATGAATCGGTAAAAATTAAAGCATTTTTTAATGGTAAGTATGAATCCTTAGCCGAAAATAAGGGCGAGGGATATTGTTATGTTATACCCGATGGCTTGGTTCAAGATATCCTTATTCATGTAGTGCGTAAAAATAAGGAAAATGGAACCGAAATTCCGGTGAGCTTTACACTATCACCATTTTTTGGAAAATTTGAACTTCATGATGGTTTTGTTAGGCCAGAAAGGTAAAGGATGAAGAGAAAGGAACTTGCGTTTACCCTTATCGAAGTTTTATTGGCCATGACCATTCTAACCAGCTGCGTATTTATTATTGCGAATTTACAAACGCGAGCATTAACCAAAGTTTTGCGCGAGCGGGACGAAATTGAACGAACCTTTTTGCTTAAGCGTGATATTTATGAGGGGTTTATAACCCCACCAGAAGATGGAAAAAAAATGGTTAACCGGCTGGAAAATCCTGAAGTCACCTTAACCACTCAAACGATTGATATCCAGACCAAGTCGGCTCTAAAAGATTTAAAAGATTTTGTTAAAATACTCAAAACCGAAGCAGCATGGAAAAAAGATTCGATATACCATGATGTTTCGATGATGAGCGTTGTATTTAAGCCAACCAAAAAAGATGAAGATAAGTAGTAAAAAAACTCTTTAGGGAGGGTGCGGGAGGGAACGGCCTGCATCAGAAAGAGTTTAAATGAGAAAATGTTATTAAGATGATTAAAAAAAAGCGTGCCTTTACTCTTATTGAATTGATGATAGCCCTATCGCTTTCTTGCGTGGTGGTTTTCGGTATGCTGCAAGCGTATCGAAATTTGGTTTCTTACCTTGATAAGGTGCGTGATATTCTTACGGCTAATCGCCAAGTTTGTTTATTGTTCAATCAAATCGAACGCGATTTTAATACCGCCTTTATTCCCCCTATCTATAAAAACATGTCTAAAGAGGGTAGCGATGCTGGCAAAGAAGATGCTGCAAAAGAACCGGAAGCGGACAAGAAAATATTGAGCAAAGAAGAGCAAGCCAAGGAAAAACAGAAAGAATTGGAAATATTAAAAAATTATTTTATGGCGTCTTATGATGAACAGGATGTGCGGCGTCATGATGCCAGATCGGTTTATCCATTTAAAAGCGTGGTGATGATTAACACCAATCCGCTTCAGGTTTATGGGCAACGGCGGATCCGTTTAGCGCGGATCATGTATGAATTAAAGCTAGATAAAGCAAGAAGCCGAGACGGTGTTCAGAGTTATCAATTATGGCGTAAGGAAACAACCGATATTGATAATGTCAAAATGAAGATCGATGAATTTGCAGCACCAAATGAAAAAGAAAAAGCGAATCCAATACGCATGCATCTTGTTGCCGATAATATTAAAAATTTTTACGTTGAGTATATTTTAAAAGTAAAAGGCAAAGAAAAAGAGAAGCGGTTTTTTTCGTGGGGGGATCGCAAAGAGACCATGGGCGTTGTGCCTGCTCGTGCCGATGTTTTTATAGAATTTTGGAATAGTCAGTTACGTCAGAGCCATGCATTTCATGCTTCATTTGTTGTTTTTTCTTATCCTACTATTCGGGAAGAAGAAAAGAAGGATGATGCGGTTAAAGATGATAAAAAAGATGGAGAAAAAGCGGTGCAAGCACCAACGCAACCAGGATCTCCAGAGGTCAATGCTAGCGGTGCGAATCCATCATTAGGAATAAAACCATGAAATATACCAAGAATGGATCGATAATTATTTTCGCTTTAATGATGCTTTCGTTGATTGCGATTGTGACCGAGCAACTTATTCGGAGCACAATAATTGGATCTAGTTTTGTCAAAACAATGATCGATCGCGAGCACGCCGAAATGCTTGCTTTAGGTGGTATTAATATTGCAATTGCGCAGCTGAACCAAGGAATACTCGCCGATCAAAAAAAAGAAAAAACTGATGAAAAACAAAGCACAAGTGGTGAAAAAGATGAATTGGCGCCAATGCAAAAATTTATTCTTCATCTTGTTTCAAATCTCAATCGCTGGCAGGTTTTCAATTTTGATTCGATGATTGATGGTGTTGATGGTGAGGTTGGGATTTGCTTGTCATCAGAACATGGCAAAATTAATCTTAATCGAGCCTTCGATTTCAAAAAACAAGAATTCAAAAAGGAGTATGAAATACTCCTTAAAACACTCGAAATTCCTGGCAAAATTCCGTTGGGTGAATTTCATACGCGCTTAGTTGAGTTTTTAAAAAAACGTGGCAAAAAAATGTACGATCCATCAGAAATAATGAGCGTCGCTGGATTTGAAAATCTTGATATTTTTTATCATCCGCCGCAACGGCCACAAAAAAAACATGCTACCGAACCGAATAAAGATTTGTACCTTTGTGACATTTTTACTTTGTGGACTGAAGATGCAACGCTTGATCCGATCGTATTTTCAGATGCTTTATGTGCAATATTTGGGATGAGGCGTCCGCGGTCTGATGATGCATATCGCATGAAGGAAGAGTTTAAAACATTTGCGACATCTTTTAAAAAAGATCTTGGTTCTGATTGGGATGGAAATTGGAAAATTTTACAACCTATTTATGGAGAAAAACCTAAGGCTTTGGCGCCTTTAAAGGATGTTTTTGCTAAAAACTTTAACTCTAAGGTATATTCTGTGTTATCTTATGGGAAGGTTAACAAAGTTGAGCAACGAGTGTTGGCGATTGTGAAAGAATCTGAAGCACCACAAGATAATCAAAAAAAAGATTCAGATACTGTTGAGCCAGAGAAGCCAGCGCAGGATAAAGACGAAAAAAAGGAAAAGAAACGTTACTTTAAAATAATGAAAATTTATTGGCTTTAGTTTTTAAATAGGGTGCGTTAGTGAATACAGAAACGCGAGTTGGGTTATTTATTTTGGTGGCCATTGGTATATTTCTCTATCTAAGTATTAACATCAAGGCCTTGCGATTTGATAAACATCAGTTTCACACATACAAGGCTTATTTTGACGACACAGGCGGGTTGGCGGTAAAATCGCCGGTCAAAATTGCAGGTGTCGAGGTTGGTTGGGTTGAGACTATTGAGCTCTTGGATAATGGCAAGGCTGAAGTGGTTATACGTATTAACAAAAATAATAGATTAGCAAAAAACGCTTATTCTATGATTCATCAAGATAGTTTGATTGGAACAAAAACTTTAGAAATTGATCCGGGGACTCCCGATACCGGAATTTTGATGCCAGGAAGTACATTATCTATGCCCGGACGAACGCCGGCAAGTATTGGTGAATTGCTCGATCAATTTCGCGATATTGCAACAACTGTGCAAGATATAACATCGGCATTTAAAAATGTTTTTGCCACTCATCGTGGAGAAGAAAATATGCGGATGGCACTTAATTCGGTGGCTAAAGCAACCGATAAGCTTGCCGATTTTTCTGAGATTTTGCTCAAAACCATGCAACGAAATGAAAATAATATCAATAACATGTTAGCCGACTTTAAGTCAACTGCCGAGTCACTTAAGCGTGGCGTGCCAGCGATTATTGATGATGTGCATTTGGTTACCCAAGATTTTTCTGGCGCCTCTAAAAAGGTTGGTAGTGCATTTGAGCATGTTGAAGATGCGGCAATCCAGGCAAAAGATACCATGCGTGAAACGGGCCAGGTTATGGAGAAGGTTAACACTGGTAAGGGTGTGATTGGTAAGCTGATCAACGAAGATGAAACGTATGGCGACCTTAAGAAGACCATTAAAGGACTTCGTGATTATGTCGGACGTACTCAGGCGCTTATGTTGAATTTTGATATGCATAGTGAGTCTATGTTGCGCCAACCAAATTCAAAGGGTGTTTTTGAAATACGCTTACGACCAAATTCGGATGTGTTCTATTTAATGCAATTGACCAGCGCAGAGAAGGGAAGTATATCCCGTGAGACGAGTTACGTTACTCGTCGCGATTCAAATGGTAAGATTATTGATCCAAGTACGGCAGTGGATCCAACTCAATATACACAAATGGCATTGGCTCCTATTGTTGAAACAACCAAACAAAAGAAGAACGATATCTTGCTTGGCTTACAATTTGGTAAGCGCTTTGATCGTTTGGCATTACGTCTTGGATTGATGGAAAATTCGGTTGGCTTTGGTGTTGATTATTACGTCCCACTTGAAACCGATTATGTTCATTGGATAACCTCGTTAGAAGCATATGATTTTAACGGAGTTAATCGATTGAATGATAAGCGTCCTCACGTTAAGTGGATGAATAAGTTATTCTTCTTGAAGAATTTATATACATCGTTTGGTGTTGATGATGTTTGTAGTAAGAATAGCGCTAATCCATTTTTTGGTGGTGGTCTAAGATTTGGTGATGATGATATTAAATATCTTATGGGATATTTGCCGGGGAAGGGTAAATAGCTTATAAATTTGATTAAGTTCAGGAAAAGAGGCCCGTAATTTTACGGGCCTCTTTTAGAATCTAACGTTTTTTTTGTTATCTTATTATTTGGCAAAGAGGAAGTGAGAGCTGAAATTCAGCAATACCAGCGGCCGTTATCTTTGGGCAACTTGTAAGGCTAAGGGTTTGCAGTAATGGGCAGTTTTCGGAGATTGCTTGAAGGCTAGCATCGGTTATATGGTGGCAGTAAGAAAACGAGGTACTAACAAGGAGTGGACTGTGGCTTACATATTCTGCAATTTCAGCGTCGGTTATGGGGCCAATAAACTTGAGATCGGTACATAGTTCATCTTGGTAGATATCGGTGGCATCTTGATTTTGTTCATCTTGATAGATATCTGCGGCACCTTGATCTGGTTCTTCTGAGCATCCCATTGGAGATAATGGAGCGAAGCAAGCAACAAAGGCGGCTACAGTCAAACTTAAAAATTTTTTTCTAAAATTATTCATAGTTTTATAATTCCTAGTATGTGTTTTTTAATGGATGGTTAATGTGTCGCCATTATCGTCGTAAAATTCTGTACTATCTTCATCATCAACTTCATCTTCATCGATAAAAACAAATCCGAATTCATAATTGGCGTTGTAAATGGGTTCATAACCTTGATGATATGTTAAAAGCATGCCGGGTTGCTCAAATTTGGCTTTGGTGTGTTCCATTGGTTCATTTCTCTGCAACATTGTTATTATAGTCATCCTGTTGATCACGAGAGAAATATAGCGCTCCCTAGGAAATATGCAATGCTTTATAAAACATTTTTGGAGCTATTTTGTGCAGTTTGGATATTGTTTTTTTAGGCGTAAAAATATTGCTTTTTTGTATTCAGGCTGGAAAAAACGCTTATTTTTGCACCAGCGATAACGTCAAGCAGTATTTAGGCGCTTTCTTATAGGTTTTCAATTCGGCTTAAGAATAATTTAAGCCTGCGATAGTCATTACCGGTTAGCAATGAAAATGTTTCGCAGAAGGCTTCAAGATTTTCCTTATTAAGCAGTTGGCGTTGTGAAAGATTGTTCAGTATTGCCAAAAGAAGTTCATCAAGATTTGGAATGGTTTGTGCAAAGGAAAAAAGAACATTTAAATAAAGTGGTTTTTGAAAAAAGTTTGCGTAGGTGTCCATCGATGCATAATTTACAAAAGAATGAATTCTCGCTGGTTTTGGTGGCAAAAAATAAGAAAACGATGAAGCATTTAATTCATCATTTTTATGACCAATAATTTGTACCGTAAAGGTTGTTTTTAGAAATTCGAAAATTTGTGGCTGCTCGGCGCGTAGCTCAGCTTCCGTTTTTTGGTAGGGAAATGGATAACGCATGGGGTCCATAGAACCGGTGTGAATTTGGGTGACACATCCGATGAATGTTAGTGAATCATTGGTGATAGTAAGGAGACTTCCGAATGATGGAAATTGGTCCCACTCCCAACATTGGGCGATAAAGTGGTCGAGGTTACTTTCGATAACTTCAGCAAAGGCCTTGGAAGGCAAAGCATTATTAGAAGAGAGAATTTTGGAGTTCATCGTTGTGACCTGATTTGAGTGATTTAAGAAAAGTTTTACGGTGGATAATACATTCTCCTGAGGTGGCCAATTCTGCATAATGTTGTTTTGTTCCATACCCTTTATGTTTGTTAAAACTGAAGGCAGGAAAAATTTCGGTCATATTATTCATAAGCTGGTCGCGCGTGACCTTGGCAACAATAGATGCGGCGGCGATTGTGGTTGAGACGCTTTCACCAAACGGAAAATGATTAATTTCAAGGTTGCGGTGGGTATGGTTCTTATCAAACGTGAGCGCAACGGCGTCGGTAACTAAATACTTCAGTAGTTGATATTCAAACGGTATTGTCTCGATAAGTTGTAAGTAGGCACGTTTCATTGCATGGACCGTTGCTTGGTAAATGTTAATTTTATCGATGAGCGTGTGGCTGATGATGGTTGTTGAATAAAATGCATTTTCTGTTATCCAAATAAAATCTTTTTCTCGTTCATTGGCAGTCAAAAGCTTTGAATCCTTAAATCGGCATTTTGTTCCGATTGGTAAAATAACGGCAGTAACGACGACTGGTCCGGCAAGACAGCCGCGACCAACTTCGTCCATGCCGCAAACATAATTATTGTTTGCCCAGGCTTTTTTTTCAAAAAAATTATGAGGAATTTTGATTTGTTTTTTCATAGTTTTAATATTCTAACATACGTTTTTTCAATATAGTAATATAAAGAATACTTCTTTGATTTTATTCTTGTAGATTTGCCATAAAGAAATTTCTTTTTTAAAGATTCATGTTGAAATTTTAGTAGCAATTCAAGTTGACATGGATTATATTAATGGGATGAAATTAAGCGGGTGGTCGCGTTAACGACGTACAAGTGAAAGGGTAGACGATGTCTTCAACAGAATTAAGAGTTAAAGAGCTCCTACGTGAGCGCGGATGGACAACCAAGGTTTTAGCAGAAAAAACGGGTATGTCAGAAAGTTATTTAACTCATATAAAGAATGGAACTCGTCGGTGGAATGAAGATGCTCTAAAAAAACTGGCCACAGCTTTTGGCGCACATCCAGTTGATATGTTTGCCCAGCGCAAAAGCCGAACCGACAACTTAGAAACGGCCGTCAAAATGCCTGAAACAACGACCGTTGATTTGCAACTAAAAATTGTTCCAGTGATGGGTGACGTTCCTGCAAATCCATCTCCCTATAATAATCAACTGACACAAGTAACAACTGGTTATAAGGATGTCTTTGTTCCGGTTTTCAATAGCTCAGATGAGGCAATGTTTTGTCTTTGTGTTGAGAGCAATGCAATGGCACCAAATTTTGTTAAGGGCGATTATTTGATCATATCCCCTGAGATGTGGACTCGTTCAGGTGATATCGCAGCAATTGAATATGGTAATGAAAATACAACCAAGGCAATTATGCAAGTGACCTATATGGAAGACTTTATTGTTCTTGAGTCGGTCAACCATAAGACCTCGCCAGTTGCATTAATTCGTGGTAAAGATAATTTTAGAGTAATTGGTAAGGTAGTTTATAGATACCAACGCTTAGGCTAGATTTCTTGATACGAAACTTGAAAAAGAATATATAAAAAACGGGCTGTAATTTCCAAAATTACAGCCCGTTTTTTTATGACTTTTATGAAGCTTGCGGTATAGGCCGTGCTTTAACCCATGCATCAAGATCAATAAGATATTGTAATAAATTTTCTACTTGAGAAAGACGAATAGAATTTGGACCATCGCAGAGTGCTTTTTCTGGTTGTTCGTGTACTTCCAAAAAGACGCCAGCGATACCAAGCGAAACGGCTGCCGTTGCAAGTGGTGGAACAAAAGCTCGGTCGCCACCTGATGAGCATCCTAGGCCGCTAGGCCTTTGAACCGAGTGCGTGGCGTCAAAAACTACTGGCTTGCCAAAACTTTTCATGATGGGAAAGTTGCGGAAGTCGACAATCAGATTACCATATCCCATGGTATAACCACGTTCGCAACACCAGATATTTTGGTTGCCAGTTGATTCGATTTTTTCAAAAATTGATGGCATTACCTCTGGAGCAACAAATTGTCCTTTTTTGACGTGAATAATTTTTCCAGTTTTTCCTGCTGCTACTAACAAGTCTGTTTGACGGCACAAAAAGGCGGGTATTTGAAGAATGTCCGCAACTTCTGCTATTGATGCCATCTGAGATGTTTCGTGCACATCGGTTATTACTGGGACGTGAAATTCACGGCGAACTTTTTCTAAAATTTGAAGTCCTTTTTCGATTCCTACACCACGATAATTGCCCAGCGACGTTCTGTTTGCCTTATCGAATGAACTTTTGAAAATAAGGTTAAAATGCAATTTTTCTGATAGTTTTTTCAGATGTTCAGCAATCATGAGCGTGTGTTGTTCGCTTTCCATAGCGCATGGACCCAAAATAAAGAAAAGGGGTGACGAGTTACCGTCAATTTCTTTGAGCCATGAAAAAGTGTTACAAGCCATGAGTACTCCCTTATTCCTGCTTGGACGATTTGGTTACGCTTCTTTTGGCGGGGTTCCAGGTGCTGGTTCTTGAGGCGCTGATGTTATAATAATTCCCAATGTTTTACAAATTTCATCTAGAATGCCATTGATAAATTTATAGGCATCTTTTTCGGCAAACATTTTAGCAAGTTCAATTGCCTCATTGATAACAATTGATGGAATCGCTTCCTGTTGTTGTAATTCCCATAAGGCGAGCCGCAATATGAGTTTTGTGCAACATCCAAGCCGTTCCAATTTCCAGTTCTTTAAATTGGGCTTAATTTGTTCATCAAGATCTTTATATGTCTCAATGGTTCCGCGAGCTAGTTCGACAGCGAACGAATCACGTGCAATATCAACATCAAAACCTACTTTAAATTGCTCAAGAACATCATCAAGCGAAACGGTGTAATCAAAGCGATCGACGGCATAAACAAGAAAAAAAGCCAAAACACGTTCATCGCGGCGTGAAGTAACTTTAAGATTTTTGATTATCTCTTCAATGTCGATGCTTTCTTCTTGAGCAATTACCTGATCAAGTTGTTCTTGATTAAGTTCAGCGTCGACGGGTGTCTGATTAATTTCTTCATCATGCGTGTGATTCATACAAGCGGGCCTTATTTTCGGTCTTCAACGCGTTCAATATACTTATCTTCTCGAGTGTCTACTTTAACCTTTTCGCCTTCGTTGACGAAAAGAGGAACTTGGACGACAAGTCCAGTTTCAAGTTTTGCTAGCTTGCTGCCGCCTTGAGCGGTATCGCCCTTAACGCCGGGAACGGTTTCTATAACTTGTAGGACCATGAATGTTGGAGGTTCTACCATTATTGGGGTTCCCTCAAACTTGAGAACTTCGTAGACAATACCTTCTTTAAGGTATTTTTTTGTTGCTTCGACATGTTCAGCATTGAAGTCTGCTTGTTCGTAGCTCGATTGGTCTATAAAGTGGTAGAGATCGTCGGCATAAAGGTATTGCATTTGGCAGTGTTCCAGGTCAGGTTCATCAAATTTTTCAGCCGATCTAAATGTTTCTTCAAGCAAGCGACCAGTGATCATGTTTTTGATTTTTGTTCGGTAATAGGTTCCGCCTTTACCAGGCTTAACCATCATCCAGTCAACAATTACCCATGGTTCTTTGTTCCATAGAATTTTTGTAAATCCTTTACGAAAATCAGATGTTGAAATCACGAATAATCCTTTTAACTTAAAATATTTACCAAGCAAAACCGGCAACTGATACATGTAATACCAAGGCTTGGGGTAACAAAGGTAATATAGAAACAAGAGTTTTGCAACTATTTACCCTCAAATCTTGAATGAATTACGGTATTATCTCAAAGGATACCATACAAGTTGATACGAGTAAATGCGTCGATCTTGGGGTTGAGTTATCATAAGAAAATGTTAATACAGTCTGAAAGATTTATATTGAGGGTGTGAGATTATTGCACGCTTGTTGCACAAGTTCTGGTAGCCGATCTTCTTCTTCGCGATTGAAGTTGGTCAGCACATAATTTGGTACCTCAGCCTTGTCTGTTGGACGGCCAATACCAAAACGTAAGCGCCAAAATCCTTCTCCCATTGTGCCGATAAGTGATTTGAGGCCGTTATGTCCTCGGGCGCTTCCGCCAAGACGAATTTGAGTAGCGCCAAAAGATTTCTCAAGCTCATCATGGATGATCAGGATCTGTTCAGGCTTGATGCCCTTTTTTTGTAAAAATTGGGTTACTTGCCCAGAATTGTTCATGTAGGTTTGTGGCTTAATAAAAATAATTGATAAAAGCCCGTCGACTGTTGATAATTGTCCTTCGGCGACCATCATATTTCCTGTTGTGCGCCATGAAGTCCCTGCTTGTGTAACAAGTTCGTCAATGATACGGAATCCAATATTGTGCCTGTTTTTTGCATATTGTTGTCCGGGGTTGCCTAGGCCAATAATTGCTTTGATTGGTGTAAGCGAAAATTTTGTTTCCACGCGCGCTCCTTACAGATTTTTAACGATTTTACACACGCTTTCTGCCAGGTAATCATCGATTGAAAACAGCTTTTGCGTTGCATTTTCCTGTTTGATTGCTGAGGTTAGTGTATCGGTGATTAAAACTTTTTCAAATCCAGCGGCCGCTAAGCGTTGAGTTGCCCCGGGTGAAAAAATTGCGTGAGTAAAGCAGCCAATTACCGATTGTGCGCCGTGATTGAGTAGTAACTCACATGCATTTGATGCGGTTTTTGCGGTTCCAAGAATGTCATCAACGATTATGGCTATTTTTCCATGAACATTACCGTTTAGTTCTGTGGCGACGGTATTGTCTTTTGCGATGCGTGTTTTATCAATAAAGGCGTGTGAGCATCCCAGTTCTTTTGCTATTATGCGCGCGCGATTGAGCCCACCATTGTCGGGTGAGACTACGCATAAATTATTTGATATATCTAGTCCATGGGGAACGATTTTTTTTATATTCTCTGCCCAAAAATGTGCGGCACTTATTTCGTAAAGCATGGTGCCAAGACACGTTGCGCCTTCAGGTGAATGTATATCGCAGGTAATAATGTGGTCGATTCCTGCCACTTTTAGTACAGCAGCCCACATGGTTAAGGGCCCTTGGTGTTTTGCCGTCACGTCTTTTTCTTGGCGGGCATAAGGTAAGTACGGTAATACGGCTATTATTGATTGTGCGCCGGCATTTTTTATGGCTGAGATCAAATGGAGTAGACCAGCCATATGATCATTAATTGAGTGAAGCGCTCTATCATTTTCAAACATGAGATCAATTTGAAATACCATGATAGCCGTTTTATTCGTAAGTTTTTCTTGATGGCCGATGATGAGTGAGGGTTCGGTGTCAGCAAACCAGTCTAGATGAAATTCAATAAAGGGAGCATTAAGGGTGGTGGAAATTTTTTCAACGATTGGTGATTTTTTTTGTCCAATAACAACCAGCCCCGCCATGGTATCCTCATCTCTTTATAAGAAATTTTATTTTTTCCCAAATCGATTGATTTTGTCGTTCAATGATTGTTTTGATTGTTGTTACGAGCTTGCTCCATTCTGGCAATTTTGAGTTTAGTGCATGCAAGCGTTTCCATTGCATAAACGGAATGGCGGGTATCCCGCAGACTGTTTCGCCATCATTGAGATTATTCAATACGGCGCTCTTTGAAACGATTTTTACTCCATTGCCAATGACAACATCATTTTTGATGGCAACTTGTCCACCGATTTGGCAGCCGATACCTATTTTGGCACTGCCAGCGATACCGGTTTGAGCAAGAATAGCGGTGCAATCGCCAATGATTACATTATGGGCAATGTGAACAGCGTTATCTAATTTTACACCATTACCGATTACTGTTTTATCAAACGAAGCGCGGTCAATTGAACAGTTGGCACCTATTTCTACTATTTTACCAACAACCACTATACCGATTTGTGGAATTTTACGTAACCCCTGATGCGTTACTTCATAGCCAAAGCCATCCGACCCAATAACGGTGCCGGAATGAACAATGGTACCATCTCCAATTATGCAACGATCAAGAATTTTTACTCCAGGATGAATAAGTACGTTGGCTCCAATGCGGCAGCCTTTGCCCACAAAAGATTGGGCTCCGATGTTTGATTGTTCGCCAATATGAACATCGGCGCAAATTACTGCTCCGACACCAATTGTTACGCTTGATGCAATGGTTGCTGATTTGCTTATATATGCGTGTGTTGGTGTGACTAAAAAATCATCAATAGGATTGGTATCTTTTTGAATATGATCAACGATTTTAGTAAATGCTACTAATGCGTCATCAACCAATAGGTAATCTTTTCCGTCGACAACTGGGCTAGATGCTAATATGAGTCCGGCGTTACTGTTTTTGATTTTTTCGAGTGACAGAGAACCAAAAACAGAGGCATCGCCACGCTCAAGTATGACTGCCATGTCATCAGGGCCAGCCGATTCGAGCGACAAAATGTTTTTGATAATAAAATCTTGATTGGTGTTTGGGTGGGTTGCGTTGACTAAAGTTGCGAGTTCTTTTACCGAAAGATTAAGGTTCATATGTTGTCCTAACATGGTGAAGAAAAAGGGGAGCTTGAGGGCTCCCCTTGAAATTTGTTATGCAACTTTGATTTCTTTTTTTACATCTTTGTTTGCGGTTTTGACTGTTGCTGTGGTTGCTTTTGCATTGACCGATTTTGCAAGATATTTTTCATCAACTGCTTTTAATATCATGTCGGTTTTATCTATAGCACTTGAAACGAATAATACGCCAGGTGCGTTTTTATCAACGACCAATCCCCAGTTTTCTTTTTCAGATATATCATTGGCAATTTTGAGTTGTTTTTCACGCAAGGCAATTTGTTTTTTTTGAATTGTGCCACGTAAAGTTTCTTCTTTTTCAGCAAGATCGCGTTCAACATCATTTTTCTTTTTCATGACTGCCGCGGTCTTTTCTTGCATTGCTTCTTGGCTGAGAACTTTTGCTTTTTTGTTTATTTCGTCCTGCATGTCAACGAGCGTTTTTTGCGCGATTTTTACTTGATCTTGAAATTTTTCAATATCTTTTTGAATGAACGCGGTGATCTCTTTTCCTTCTTTTGAGTTTTGCATTATGGATATACTATCAATTGAAACAAGCGAGGTTGGTGCTGCTGCAATTAACGAAAAACCAAATACAAAACCGGTACCGACTATTGCCAAAATCTTTTTCATCGAAACTCCTTTAAGAAAAATAACCCAACAAAATCTTTACTATTCCGAGGCTTATCGTAGCCTTTTTATTTGGACCAGTCAACCCTTGAGGTGCAGCATATCAATAGCGTTAAGGCGTTGCTAAAAAATCTCATTTATTGTTTCTTGAATGCGTGTTGCTGAGATTATTGCCCCCATGGCACTATAAAATTCATCATCATATTCACGTGTTTTAATAACCACGGGCATTGGTACTGCGTGCCCCATAACCAATACTTGTTTTTTTGTATCAAGCGTTGCCAATATTGAGCGTAATCCTGATGAATTATTGACGCCGGTGAGTACCGCTTGAATATCTTTTTCATCATTCAAAAGGGCAACAATTTTTGTGCCAATTTGTGAAATAATTTCTGGATCTATGCCCGATGGGCGTTGATCAACAACCAAAAGTGATACATAGTATTTACGCATTTCGCGTGCAATGGTACCAAAAATTGTTTGCCGTGCCGTTGTAGGATTAAGAAATTTATGGGCCTCTTCAATGGTGATCATAAGCTTACGTGGTTCATCAGCTTTATTTTGGCTGGCTAAAAACTTTTCAGTTTTACCAACATAAGCTTCATGGATTCGGCGCGTTATGATATTGGCAACGAGCAAGTAGCAGAGCATTGAGGTGTGATTACCAAATTCAAGAACCACGTTAATGCCGCGGTCGAGATTTTCCATAAGGCGATCAATAACCGATGGGCCATCGTAATTTTTTTTCAAAAAGGAAAAACGTTCAAGCCGTTTAAATTTGCGATAAAGTGCGCCAACAGATTCGGCGTGTGCGCCAACATCTTCGGCAAATTCTTTAACGGTACCTTCTTGTTCCAATAGCACCTTGAGCCAGTTATGGCGGTATTTGCTGGCGATTAAATAAGCAGCTTCAAGTGCCGTTGGATGGAGATTGAGCTCGTCTTGAAGTGTCAATATATCTTCGACTCTAATATCTTGGTACCCAAGTATCACCTCAAAATCAGGTGCACATCCGCGTCGACGGGTTGATTCTGGATCGAGGGAAAAAATTGAGACTTTGCTTGGAAATAACGTTTTAAGGCCTTTTACAAATGTTTTGCCTTCGCCTTCTTTGCGGGCTTGGTGGCCATATTCACTATGCATATCAAAAATAAGGTTGACCGCTTTATCGTTCTTTATAAGGCCTGCCAAAATGAGACGGGTTACAAATGTTTTACCGGTTCCTGTTTTGCCAAAAATGCCGTTACTGCGTTCGGTAAATGCGTGCAAATCAAGGCATACGGGTGTTTTCATATCCAATGGCGCGCCGATATTAAAGTATTTATTATTAAGTGATTCATCGCCAAAAATTTCTGCAACTTCTTTAGCGCTGGCTTCGTATACTGGTGCAAAATGGGAGGGAATTGTTTTGACCGGCATATGATTTTTTTCTTTATTGAGCATAAGCATTGGTCGCAACGTTACTTTGGCGTACATGTCGCGTTTTTTTAGAAGGCTTGTTAAAACCTTTTCGTGTTCTGTTGGTGGAAAAAGAAGAATGTCTGGGTGGGTGACCTCAAGTTCAAGGTCGGTAATGAGTGAAAAAAAAGTGTGATGTTCGCCAACGATTGAAACAAATTTTCCTGTTTTAATTTCTTCGAGTGAGCAATCATGGCCAAGGCGCATGATTAATCCTTCAACGAGCGATCCTGATAAAATATGGCCGAGGCGTTTTCGAGTCATAGCACAAAATCCGTTTTTTGGGTTTTTCAATTCCTAATCTTGTCGCGAAATCACGACAAACGCAAGTGCATGTGTTTTTTCGTGAGCGATAGATAGGTGGATTGTAAGTAGTGGAAGAGGTTGGCCTATTTTTTCAAAAAAAGGTTCCCAGAAAATTGAAAGAGTTGGTGTTCCCAGTTTATCTGTAGTTACCGATATATGTTGAGCGGTAAACATAAGTGAAAATTGTTGTTTGGGTGTAATAGAAAGGTTGCCGAGCGTTGCACTTAATGCTTTATAAAATGCTTCTTTTGCTGCAAATCGAGCTGCGAGACGTTCGGCAATATTTTGAGAATCTGCTTTTTCGGTAATACAATCGGCTATCTCTTGTTCAGAAAAGATGGCGCCTTGCTGACTAGCCGGTGCAGTTATCCACGGGATAAAGCGTGTAACTTCAACAATATCTGTTCCTATTCCGGTAATCATAGAATTGGCTCCAATTTTTGATCGAGCGATCGATACATAATTGCCTCTTGGATGTGCGTACGATCAATTGCGTTACTTGATTCAAGGTCGGCGATGGTGCGGGCAATTTTCAAAATCTTATGGTATCCGCGCATGCTTAAGTGTAAGCGATCAAAGGCGAGCTTCATTATTTGTTCAGCTTCTGGGGTGAGAGCACAATGTTTTTCAACTAAATCGGAAGTCATTGCGGCATTACGCATACTACCAAGTCGTTTAATTTGAGCGTCCCAGGCGACGGTAACTTCTTGGTACATTTCTTGTGAGTTTTTGCTTTTTAGAGATGCTTTTTTCAGGTCTTCATAATGGATTGATGCCACATTGACGTGAAGGTCAATACGATCGAGGAGTGGGCCGGATAGTTTTGCCAAATATTTTGTAATTTGTGTTGACGTGCAAACACATTTTTTTTTGTCGCCAAAATAACCACAAGGGCATGGGTTGAGTGCGGCAACAAGTAAAAAAGAGGCCGGAAATTCAATTGATCCACTGGCACGTGAAATGAGTACGTGCTTATTTTCAAGCGGCTCGCGTAATACTTCAAGTGTTGAGCGGCGAAATTCGGTAAGTTCGTCTAAAAAAAGAACACCGTTATTTGCAAGACTAATCTCGCCGGGGCGCGGGCTTGATCCACCGCCAACCAAACCTGCTTGAGATATCGTGTGATGCGGGCAGCGAAATGGGCGTTGGGTGACGAGTGATTCTTTGCCAAGCAATCCAGCGACCGAGTAAATTTTTGTTGTTTGAATAACTTCATCAAATGATGGTGGTGGCAATATCGTAGCCAGACGTTTTGCAAGCATTGTTTTGCCAGATCCGGGTGGTCCAATAAAAAGAATATTATGCCCGCCGGCCGCTGCAATTTGCAATGCGCGTTTTGCTTGAAGTTGTCCCTTTACGTCTTCAAAATCGAGGACGTGGCGATGCTGGTGAGCTATGGTGTCAAAGCTTGATGGTGTTGGTTCAATATGTTTTTCATGGCGCAGGTAAGCAACCAACTCGGTAAGCGATTCAACGCCAATAATTTCTATATCTTTGATAAGGCTTGCTTCTTGGGTATTTATTTTAGGAATAATGAGCCGAGATTTTCCGTTTTTAAGGGCGCTATGAGCAATTGATAAGACGCCGCGGCCAGGACGGATATTTCCGTCGAGTGATAATTCACCAAGAAATAAGGTTTCATCAATAAATTTTTGAGACAAAGTTAAGAAGTTTGCCGCTTGAAGGATACCAATGGCGATTGGAACGTCAAAAAGAATTTGTTCCTTTTTGAGCGTTGCTGGTGCCAAGTTGACCGTTATGGTGCGTTCGGGCAAGCCAAATCCACTATTTTTGATTGCGGCGCGAATACGCTCGGAACTTTCCTTAATTGCCTTATCGGGAAGTCCGATGATAAGGAATTTAATAAGCCCGAATGTAAGGTCTACCTCGACCTCAACTAAATGAGCTTCGATGCCAATGGTGGTTGCAGAGTAAATTTTAGCATGTGTCTGCATAATCATTTCTATTGGTTAATAATCGCCTGGTTTTCCTGTGTATGACGACTCATATTACATGACATTAATTTTTCGACAAGGCAATTTTGGGCTTGGTTATGAGGGCTCGAATGCCCTGTAAGCCGATTAATGCTATTTAACGCTATATCTTCAATAATTCTATTTTTTTATTTTTTAAAAGAGCTTTGATTGCTGGGCGTGAAAAGCCAAAAAGGCTTCGAGGTAATTTGATATTAGCTACAATTTAAAATTTGCTGGTGGTTGTTTTGCAAAACCCAAATTAAGCTTTTGGATGTAGGATTCTGTATTTTGGGGATTGTTGGCTCATTAACTTTTAATGAAAGGAGTTTCGTTATGAAGCCTCGTTTGAATTTGAAAGGATGGGTATTCGTCCTTTTGCTGATAACACCAGGTTTTTATCTTAGCGCACATAATGCACAACCGATTGTTAATAAAATACTCTCAGGAGAGGAAATTAAGTTTATCAATGATTTTCCTGGTCTTCGATTTGCTTATGTGCCAGATAATATACGCAACATCATGGTAAAAGCACATGAATTTTCGGGCCATGATAGTGAAGATGCTTTTTGGCTCAACTATCTTAAGGCCGGGGGGCATATTACCGATTATGAATGGATGCTCGCCAAGATGCCAAAAGAAATTGCAAAAATCGGTCATGGGCAAGCAAAAAAGCATCTAGGAGAATATGATAAAGAATTGAAAAATCGCGATATAGAAATGAGTTCCCATCAAAACGACAGAAGCGCTGACCTGGGTAGAAGTTGGTGGTCTTGGTTGGGCGGTGGGTCTAGCCAAAATAGTAATTCTGACAATAACACTGATCGTGACCATGCCGAAAATTGGCAATATTCTGAAAATGATATTATTAATGGATTTTATGGCAAATATGGGCTAACTGGGCCAACCGGTGCGAATGGATCGAGCGGTGCAACCGGTTTAACCTGCGCGCCAAATAAACCTGAAAATACATGCTACCCAACCGGTCATACAGGTGCAACGGGCGCGACTGGAGCTACCGGATCAACTGGTGCAACCGGTAGTACGGGGGCAACTGGATCATGTGGTCCAATAGGTCATACGGGACCAACTGGAAATACCGGTGCAACGGGACCATGTGGCCCAATGGGGCCGGCTTGTGAATGTGGCGAACATGGTGGACCAGCCGGACATGGCGGACATTGTGAACAGGGTGGGCAATGTCCCCCTGGCCCACAAGGTCCTATTGGTCCGATGGGCCCAACGGGTAATACCGGCGGAACAGGTCCACAGGGGTGGGTTGGTCCGATGGGACCCACTGGTAATACCGGAGGAACGGGCCCACAAGGAATTGTTGGTCCGATGGGGCCAACGGGTAACGCTGGCGGAACAGGTCCGCAAGGACCAATTGGTCCATTAGGACCTACAGGTAATACGGGATCTGCTGGTCAGCAGGGTTTAATTGGTCCTTCAGGGGAAGATGGGGCTACTGGCCCACAAGGATCGGTTGGACCGATGGGACCTACGGGTAATACCGGAGGAACAGGCCCGCAAGGACCTCTTGGATTGCAAGGAGCTACGGGCTCACAAGGAATTATTGGACCAATGGGACCAACAGGCAATACGGGCGGAACAGGGCCTCAAGGGCCCATTGGTCCATTAGGACCTACGGGTAGCACAGGATCTACTGGTCAACAGGGTTTAATTGGTCCGACAGGTGAAGAAGGTGAAGATGGCGCAACTGGTCCACAAGGCTTGATTGGTCCTATGGGACCAACCGGTAATACTGGTGGAACGGGACCACAAGGTATAATTGGTTTGCAAGGAGCGACTGGAGCGCAGGGAATAGTAGGGCCAATGGGACCTACAGGCAATACGGGCGGAACAGGGCCTCAGGGGATAATTGGTCCTATGGGGCCGGCTGGTGCAGAAGGTGAAGATGGCGCTACTGGCCCACAAGGATCGATTGGTCCTATGGGCCCAACGGGTAATACTGGAGGAACTGGTCCGCAGGGTGCAATTGGTTTGCAAGGTCCTACCGGTAATACAGGATCTACCGGATCCCAAGGAATAATAGGTCCAATGGGGCCTACGGGTAACACTGGCGGAACGGGACCACAAGGTATAATTGGTTTGCAAGGAGCGACTGGTAATACGGGAGCGACCGGGCCTCAGGGTTCAATTGGGCCGATGGGACCAGCGGGTGAGGAAGGTGAGGATGGTGCGACTGGCCCACAAGGCTTGCTTGGTCCTATGGGCCCAACGGGTAATACTGGAGGAACTGGTCCTCAAGGTGCAATTGGTTTGCAAGGTCCTACCGGAGCACAGGGAATAGTTGGTCCAATGGGACCTACAGGCAACACTGGCTCTACCGGTCCTCAGGGTTCAATTGGGCCGATGGGACCAGCAGGTGAAGAAGGTGAGGACGGTGCTACTGGTCAACAAGGCTCGGTTGGCCCAATGGGACCTACGGGTAATACCGGTTCGACTGGCCCACAAGGTGCAATTGGTCCTCAAGGATCTACAGGATCACAAGGAATAATTGGTCCGATGGGTCCAACTGGTAATACAGGCGGAACCGGCCCACAAGGGGTAATTGGCTCAATTGGCCCTACGGGTAATACCGGAGCAACCGGACCCCAAGGCATTGTTGGGCCACAGGGATCTACAGGACCACAAGGTGTAATTGGTCCAATGGGAGCTACTGGTAATACAGGGGCAACTGGGCCACAAGGCGTAATTGGTTCAATCGGACCTGTAGGAGCGACTGGTTCTACCGGGCCTCAAGGTTCAGTCGGCCCAATGGGCGCTACGGGGTCTACCGGTGCTACCGGAGCGCAAGGCATAATTGGACCGCAAGGATTGCTTGGTCCAATGGGATATGTTGGCCCAACCGGTGCAACAGGCCAGCAAGGAGCAGTTGGTCCAATGGGCGCAACTGGTCATACCGGGGCGACTGGGCCTAAAGGTGATTGTGGTCCAATGGGGCCAGCCGGAGTATGTTGTTGCTCTTGCGGACATGGTGAACACGATGAACATTGTTGCCATCAAAATGAATGCCACCCCGGGCCGCAAGGTCCGATTGGTCCTATGGGACCAGTTGGTCCGGTTGGACCAGCAGGTCAAGCAGGTATGCCAGGATTTCCCGGCCAAATTGGCCCAACGGGCCACACGGGAGCAACGGGCGCAACCGGCCTATTGGAATACGCTTTTGCTACCAATATTACAACAACAATTATTCTCGCTGATGGAGTTGTTTGCTTTAGCAATATTGGCCCTTCACATTGCATAATTCCACCTGGGCATCACGGTGGGCATTGGTGTGAAGATCATTGCGAGCATGATGGGCACCATGAGCATGGTTGTGAAACCCACAATGGGGATGATTGTGAACATGGCCGCGAACACCATTCAGGGCATGGTTGTAAGCATGATTGTTCAACATTTATTCTTCCGCATGCAGGAACGTATTATTTTGAATATTATGTACGAGGATGTACGGGCCTTATTGGGCAAGATGATGTTTTGGTTTTTGAGTTGCTAGCAAATGGCGTCCCTTTGATGGGCTCTCAATATTCAAGTGACACAAAAATGCTTGATCTTAAATGTACCGATTCAAGTAATAAGATACGAGTTGATCATGGATTTTTCACTGCAACATTGCCAGCATGTACAAAAATCCAGCTCCATAACATTACCCACGAGGGAACTCAGTCGGTTTGCTTATTTGGTCCATGTTGCAATGCATCACTGGAAATTGAACGATTGGCATAACTAACTCCCTAGGTTAAAGTAGAGGCGCTTGTTATAGTCTATGAGCGTCTCTACTTTTTATAAAGGGTGCATATGAAGAAAACTTTTTATCCATTTTTCTTGGTGTTTTTTAATTTCATAGCGTTTCACGGGTTACAACCAAATACAGGCGTAACAAAAGATCCACTTCTCGTAATTGTGCTTATGGTTAAGGATGAAGCATCGGTTATATGCCAAACGCTCCAGCCATTTATTGATGAGGGGCTTGGTGATTTTTTAATTTTTGATACAGGTTCAACGGACGATACCGTTGCGGTGACAAGAAAATTTTTTGAAAAACATCATCTATCAAACGCAGTAATCAAACAAGAACCGTTTATTGATTTTTCAATATCGCGCAATCGAGCATTGCAATTGGCAGAAGAGGCTTTTCCTCAAGCATGTTTTATGCTTATGCTTGATGCAGAATGGTATATGCATAACGTTAATAGTCTTGTGAAATTTTGCGCATTACATAAAGATGAAACCGAGGCATCATATTTAGTGCGTATTATCGGCACTAATCTTGATTTTTACACAGCACGCCTTATTCGATGTCGATCCAATGTCCGTTTTGTTGGACCTGTTCATGAAGTTCTTAACCAGGTTTCAAAAGGAAAAGTTCCGGCCGATTGTTTTTTTGAGTTGCGGGTTACCGAATATGGGCAAGAAAAATCGCGAAAACGTTGGACTCGTGATAGCAAAATTTTACTCAAGGAACATGATCTTAATCCTTCAGATCCTCGTACCGTTTTCTATTTAGCCCAAACATATGCTTGTTTGGGGGATTGGGAGAATGCGCGATTGTGGTATGAGCGACGTACTGAAATGCCGGGTTGGGATGAAGAAAATTTTATGGCCTACTATAAGCTAGCACAAGTTTATGAAGCTTTGGGTAATGGCGACCAAGTGGTACTTAATTACTTAAGGGCGTTTTCTTTGCGTCCATGGCGAGCGGAACCATTAGTTTGTCTAGCCCGGCATTATTGGGAAGCCGGGGATAATGCATTATGTTGTTTGTTTGCGCAATATGCTGCAGATTTACCATACCCTGAAAATGATGTTTTATTCATCGAGAAGAATTTATATGATGTCGAGCGCCATGATTTATTGGGTCGTTCTGCTTGGTATGTTGGAAAATATGATGTAGGAAAAAGAGCTGTTGAAAAAGCACTAAAGGCTCGGCCAACAGCTCAATATTTGCAGGATAATTTGGCATATTATTGTGCGAGCAGCGCCTCTCCAACCTGATTAACTTTGCCGGCGCCGATTGTAATTAGCAGGTCACCGTCAGCGAGTGTTGGTTGAATTTTTTGTGTTATTTCCGCATAAGTTGGTATGTAGTAAACCTTGAGCTTTGGATTTTTTTCTTTAATTGCTTGGACTAGTCGATCACTTGTAATGTTTGCAATTGGTTGTTCACTTGCCGGATAAATGTCGGTTATGTAAAGAGATTCGATAGTATAAGCGTCACTTGTGGTGGCAAAGACATCAACAAAATCATCCCAAAGTTTTTGTGTTCTGGTAAAACGATGTGGTTGAAATACCACGTGTAAACGTTTTTGTTTTCTGCGATCGGCGATAATTAAGGTGTTTTTTATTTCGGTTGGATGATGTCCATAATCATCAAAAATATCAACCCCATTATATGACCCCTTAAATTCAAAGCGACGTTCAACGCCTTTAAATGTTCCAAGGGCGGTTGCAATGGTAATGAATGGCATGTCAAATTCCAAACAAAGTGCCGTTGCGGCTAGTGCATTAAGTACATTGTGAACGCCTGGAATATTGATGGTAACTTTACCAAGGAGTCTTTTATGTTTTGTCTTTGAAATAGGATCAACTTTATTTGAGTAAATATTGAAGATAGATGATGATGGATTAAGCTCGCAAATTTCACCCATAATATCGGCATTATCATTTAAGCCATATTTAACGACGTTAATGTGAGGAAGTGGCAAAAGATCTTGAATGTTTTTATCGTCAATACACAAAATAGCTTTGCCATAAAATGGTAGGCGTGCCAAAAAGTTTTTAAACGTATTTTTGATGTCATCAATATCTTTGTAGGTGTCCAAATGTTCGGCGTCAATATTGGTAACAACGGCCATTGTTGGGTTGAGATATAAGAGGGAGCGATCGCTTTCATCAGCTTCGGCGATAAGGATATCGCTATCACCAAGGTGGGCGTTATTGTTAATGTTTTTGAGAATTCCACCAATAATCACGGTTGGATTTTGTGGTGCTTCAATAAAAATATGCGAAATTAACGATGTTGTGGTGGTTTTTCCATGGGCGCCCGAAACGGCGATGCTAAATTTTGTGCGCATAAGTTCGGCAAGCATGAGAGCGCGAGGGATGACGGGGATTCCTTTTAAAAGGGCGGCAACAACTTCTGGATTTTGGTGGTCGACGGCCGATGAGTATACCAAAACATCAGCATCGATAATATGGCATTTATCATGGTTCGGGGCTATTGAGCATCCGATACTACGTAAGTGGTCGATTGTTTTATTGTTGGTTGAGGTATCGCATCCTGTTACCGTATAGCCTTGCAAGCGTAAGATTTCTGCAATGCCGCTCATACCAATACCACCGATGCCCATAAAGTGAATATGCTCATGTTTCTTATACATGGTTAACTCCCTAAAATTAAAAACCCAGCGTGCCTAATTGTAATTATTGTTTTTTTTGAACAAACCCTGGTCTATAGCATTATGTTATACATTATTTTGACAGCATTTAACAGGTTTTTGTGGAAAGCTATTTGGATTTTGATTCTTTGCCTTGACTGCAGATAGGGCCCGTTAGTTCAAATTTAAACATACGATCAAATCGTTCGACAAAGTCTTTTTCAATACAAAGGTAGATTTTTCCAGGTGGCTTTGAATAAATACTCGGATTCCTATAGCTGCAACCATCATCGGTACACGTAGCATGTTTGGCCAAGACCGTTTTGCTTATCATGTTTAGGATAGCATTTGCTTCTCCATTGAAATCCATTTCCTTAGCAAAACAACAATATTTCCATTTTACATCAGGTCTAGAGTCGTCACGCATATCAAGTCCCTGTAAAAATGAAAGAAGGAGCCAACCTTTTCTCATTTTTGTAAAAATTTCTCTATAAGAATCTTGAAAATCATCCCATGGATGGGTTACGGGTAACCCGGTTTTATCAGCGATCCATGTATAATATTTACCTTCACGGTTCCATTCTTTTGGAGGGAAAAAGGAAAGAACATCAGAGTTGTCATAAATAGATAAATTAAAAGTCGAATTATTGTTCAGAAAATAACAGATTTTATCTTCATTTAAGCTGAATTTGTCCATGCTCGAAGAATAATGAGGACGCAGCGCTTCATCAAATAAACATCCCATAATGGCAATGCAATGACGTTGATAAAGATCAATATCACGAATCAAAGGGGGATGCATTGCAAAGCCTTGCGTTGAATATAAGCATGCAATAACTAAAAAAAATTTCTTTAGCATGAATTTTCTCTATTGGTATAACAACTAAAAATTTGTACAGTATGGTTGTCTTGGATGATCGCATTAAGGGAAAAAATAGAAATAAAAGAGAATTGGGAAGTGTAATATGGGCCATCCTGGATGATCTTAGAACTTTCATCTATGATAACCTTATGCTGGAAAGAATTCAAGACGTTATTGGCAGCGGTAGTTGTGCATTGGTTTAAACAATTCAAAGGTCATTAGTTTGCAAAGTTTTGAGACAGCGTCACACTTGCATCTTAAGCATATAAGCAAACTCGTAAAAAATTGTTAATAAAAACATTTAAGCGTCTTATAATATAAATGTCAAAAGTTTCATAAGTTACAATTTTAAAGAAAGGAAAGGGGTCTATGCTTCGTAATTTAAAAAACACGATGTTAACATTGCTATTATGTTCGTTTTTCAATGTGTTTCCTATGGAGAAAGATACATCTTTTTTTAGAGGTGTATTGAAAAAGGCTGAAGCTGAAGTGGATGATGCTTCAGTAGGTTACCAGAGTATTTTGGCTACTTGTTATAAAATTGGCCAAGGTGTAGAAAAAAATCCAGAAAAGGCTTTTGAATGGTTTTTGAAAGCTGCCAGAGAGGGAGATGATCGTTCGCAGTACGAAATAGGTAAGTCCTATAAAGATGGGGTTGGTATAGAAAATGATCAGGAGAAGGCTTTTGAATGGTTTTTGAAAGCTGCTGAACAAGGCCATTGTATGGCGCAGTGTCAGATAGGTTATTCTTATGAACATGGCGATGGTGTGGTGATGGATTTAGAAAAGGCCTTTGAATGGTTCTTAAGAGCCGCTAAACAACGATATGAATCGGCGCTGAAGGAAGTTGTTCGTTGCTATAAAAATGGTATTGGTGTGGAAAGGGATCTTGCAAAATCTTTTGAGTGGACATTGAGAGATCATGATTGGTTGGAAGTTGGGCATTGTTATGAGAATGGTCGAGGCGTAGAGAAAAATTTCGAAAAGGCATTTGAATACTTTTTTAAGGCAGCTCATGAAGACTGTTGGAGGGCGCGGCGGGAAATTGGTCGTTGTTATGAAAATGGAATTGGCGTAGAGAAGAATCATGAAGAGGCATTGGCATGGTTGGACGACGATTTTTGGTCGTCGTGTGCGCAAATAAACTGGGATATTCGTTACGAGCTGCGGGATCTAATTGATGGCACACTAGACCCAGAGTAACCATCTAAGCGTCACGACCAATATTCTTTGGCGGTATAAACAGATTTGCCAAAGTTGTGGACAGCTTTTTTTGCTTCAGGTCTTTTGTGCGACCGGGGTAGGTTTTATTGGGGTATGGAACGAAGGCGGACTGTCCCGACGCTTCAATTTTGCTATCGGAATTATTTTTTAGTCATTAGCTGGTGTGCCAGCCGTAACTGCGTAGGGCGTAGGCTGATATGTTCACGACGGCTTGGGCAATTTTTACCAAAAGCGCTTTGCAGCAAAAGCTCGCCCAGATTGTG